>NZ_JAXAVX010000006.1:0-194161 GCF_033949425.1 Patulibacter brassicae
CTTCCACTGCCGGGCCTTTCGGGCTCTGGGGCGTCTCGCAACTCCCAGCATCCCGAACAGGCCCGGCACCTATTCCATGTTCACGAAGACCGTGGGCAACTCAGCTAGCGCCCGCCGGGCCGCCCGCGTCCCTCAGCGGGCGCGGGCCACGGCCTGGACGAACGCGGTGACGGCCGACCACGCGTCGGCCGGCAGCGCCAGCTCCGTCCCGACGCCGCCGTCGCGCGGGCGCAGGCGCACCCGCGAGGCGGCCGCGTCGCGCTCGGCCTGGACGTCGAGCTGCGCGACGTGCCAGCGTCGCGACCCTCCGCCGGCGTCGCCGGGCGCGAAGAGCTCCAGCACGCGACCGTCGAGCAGCAGCACCGTGCCGTCGGGAGCGCGCAGCTCCCGTCGGTCGCCGAGCGGGTCGGGGCCTCCTCCGAGGTAGGCGAGGATCGGCACGGCTCCACCGTGCCGGTCCGGCGCATCCCGCACATCAGGGAACACCCTGATCATCGCCTGCGGGACGGCGCCGGGCGCGTCGCATAGATTGCCCCCATCGCGCGCTCACGACCACCGGCCGACGCGATGCTCGTCCGCGACGAGGAGCTGCGCCTGCTGCTCGACGCGACCGGGGAGCCGGGTGGCGGGCGCCCCGTCGCCGTCGAGGGCGTGCCCGGGATCGGCAAGACCCGGCTCCTGGCCGAGGCCGAGCGGCGCCTGCGCGAGGCCGGGACCGCCGTCGTCCGCGGCGCGGGCGGCGAGTTCGAGCGCGACCTGCCGTTCGGGGTCTGGGTCGACGCGCTGGCCGACGCGCTCGCCGACCCGCGCCTGCCGCTCGAGGCGCTCGGCGGACAGGAGACCGTCGACGCGCTCGCCGCCGTCCTGCCGCCCCTGGCCGCCCGCGCCGAGCGCCACGCCTCGCCGCTGCTGGCCGAGCGCCACCGGCTGCACGCCGCGTTCCGCGCGCTGCTCACCGGCCTCGCCGCGCACCACGGCGGGCGGCTCGTCGTCCTGCTCGACGACCTGCACTGGGGCGACGACGCCTCGCTGGACCTCGTCGCCGGGCTGCTGCGACGCCCGGCGCTCCGCACGACCCTCGTCGTGGCCGCGCGGCCCGCCCAGGTGCCCGAGCGCCTCGCCGCCGCGCTCGAGCGCGCCGAGCGCGACGCGCGCCTCCTGCGGATCGGGCTCGACGTCCTCGACGCGGCGGCCTGCGACCAGCTGCTCGGCGCCTCCGTGCCGGCCGAGCGACGGGTCGCGCTGCGCGAGGAGAGCGGCGGCAACCCCTTCTACCTCCTCCAGCTCGCGCGCGCGACGGAGGAGGGCCCCGTGCCCCGGACCGTCCGCGACGCGATCGCCGCCGAGCTGCGCCCGCTCGCCGCGGACACCCGGCGGGTGCTCGAGGGCGGCGTCGTGGCCGGCGATCCGTTCGAGCCCGAGCTCGCGGCCGCCGCGGCCGAGACCGCGCCGGCGACGACCGCCGCCGCGATCGACGAGCTCGTCCGCTTCGGGCTCCTGCGGGTCGCCGCCGACGGCCGGCGGCTGCACGTCCGCCACCCGCTCGTGCGGCGCGCGGTCTACGAGGGGACCGGCGCGGGCTGGCGCCCCGCCGCGCACGGTCGCGTCCTGGCGCTGCTCCGCGACCGCGGCGCCCCACCGGCGCTGCTCGCGCACCACGTCGCCCGGTCGGCCTCGCCCGGGGACCGGGACGCCGTCGCGCTGCTCGTCGCCGGCGCGGCCGCGGTCGTCGACCAGGTGCCCGCGAGCGCCGCCGACTGGCTGACGAGCGCCGATGCGCTGCTCCGCGGTGCCGACCCGACGGCGGAGGAGCGGCTCGCCGTGCTCGAGCCGCTGGCCGCCGCCCGCGTGGCGACGCGCGACAGCGAGGGGGCACGCGCCGCGCTCGACGAGGCGCTGCGGATCGAGGTGCCCGAGGACGAGGAGCGCCGCCGCCGGCTCGTCGTCGCCGCCGCCGGGGTCGACCACCGGCTCGGACGCCACCGCGACGCCCGCCGCCGGCTCGAGGAGGAGCTCGCGGCCGCGGGCGATCGCCCGGCGCCGCGGGCGGCGCTGCTCGTCGAGCTCGCCGCCGACGCCTTCTACCGCGCCGACCCGGTGACGATGGAGCAGCGCGCCGCCGAGGCGCTCGACGCCGCCCGGCAGGCGGGCGACGCGCCGCACGAGCTCGCCGCGCTCGGCGCCCTGGCGTGGGCGGGGCTGCTGCAGGACCGGGTCGACGACGCGCGCGAGCACTGGGACGCCGGCGACGCGCTCGCCGCGACGCTCTCCGACGACGCGCTCGCCGTCCGGCTCGACGGCCTCCACTTCCTGACGCTCGCCGCGATGTACCTCGAGCGGTTCGCGGCGCTCATCCGGCACGCCGAGCGCGGGATGCGCGTCGCCCGGGCCACCCGCCAGGGCGCGCTCCTGCCCGTCCTCGCGCTCGGGCGGGGGTACGCCACGGCGATGCTCGGCCGGCTGCCCGAGGCGCGCCGGATCCTCGACGACGCGGTCGAGGAGGCGCGCATCGACGGCGCCCCGCTGTCGCTCGCGTGGGTCGAGATGAACGCCGTCTTCGCGGACTTCTACGCCGGGGAGATCGAGGCCGGCCTCGCCCGGCTCGACGAGACGCTGCGCGTCGCGGGGACCGTCGACACGAACCCCGTGCTCGTCCAGCTGCGGCTCGTCGAGGCCGACCTGCTCCTCCAGGTCGGCAACCACGGCCGGGCGCTCGAGGCCGCCGCGGCCGCCGGCGCCCCGGAGTTCCCGGCCATCGCCGGGTTCTGGCGCTGCTACGCGCTCGACCTCCTCTGCGCGATCGAGCTCGAGCTCGGCCACCGTCCGGCCGCGGAGGCGGCGCGGGATCGCGTCGTCGCCCAGGCCGACCGCCTCGGCCTGCCGCTGGCCCGGTCGTGGGCGCGGCGGGCGTCGGCGCGGATCGCGCTCGCCGACGACCCGGCCGCCGCGGCGACCCTCGCGCTCGAGGCGGTCGAGCTGCAGCTGCAGGCGCCGGGACCGGTCGAGGCCCTGCGCACGCGGGTGCTGGCCGGGCGGGCCCTCGGCCGCGCCGGCGAGCGCGACGCGGCGCTCGAGCAGCTCGAGCAGGCCGTCGCCGAGGCGGAGGCCGCGGGGACCCGGGCGTTCCGGGACGACGCGGCACGCGAGATGCGGCGCCTGGGCCGGCGTCCCGTCCGCGGCGTCGTCGGCGCTCCCGGCCTGCCGTCGCTGTCGGGCCGGGAGCGCGAGATCGCCGAGCTCGTCGCCGACGGGCGGACGAACGCGGAGATCGCCGGGGCTCTCTACCTCAGTCCGAAGACCGTCGAGAGCCACCTGCGCAACGTCTTCCAGAAGCTCCGCGTCAGCTCGCGGCTCGAGGTCGCGCGGATGGTCGACCGCGAGCGCGATGGCCGCGACTGACGCGTCAGGACGTCGAGCGGCTGCGACGCCCGTCCGAGCGCCCGCGCACGGGGCTCCAGGCCGGCAGGAGGCCCGCGCGCCGCTCGACGTCCCCGGCGCGCGGCTCCTGGACGGTCAGCGCCGCACGATCCGGATCGCGCGCGTGCGGACCGGCGAGCGGTTGCCGGCGGCGTCGATGGCGAGGACGCGCAGCCGGTAGGCCCCGGCGGGCAGCGCCCGCCCGCGACGTCGGCCGTCGAGGTGGATCGACACGCGGCCCGCAGCGGCGGTCCGACGGAGTTCCTGCACCGGCACCCAGCGGCTGCACGCTCGTCCCGACCGCGTCCGGCGGGGCGGCCGGCAGGTGCCGCCGGCCCGGCGCCCGGCCCGGCGCTGCTCGACCGTCACCGCGACGGTCGCCGCCTCGCCGAGCGTCAGGCGCAGCGCCGTGCCGACGCCCGACCGGCCACCGCGCGCCGGCCGCAGCACCCGCCCGGCGCGGAAGCGGCGGCGCAGGACGGTGGTGTCGCTCACGCGCGGCGCCGCGCGGTCGACGACCGGCGGCGGATCGCCGCCGACGACGGGCGGCTCATCCGCCGGGACCGGCGGCGCGACGTCGCGGATCTCGGCGACCTGCTCGCTCTGCTCCAGACCCACCCACAGGCGTCCGCCCGCGGCGACGAGGTAGCGGGGACCGGAGCCCGTCGGCAGCCCGGTGAGCTCGGAGACCTCGCCGGACGGCGTCAGGCGCGCGAGGCTCGCGGTCGCGAACCGCGCGCTCCAGTACGCGCCGTCGCCGCCGTAGGCGATGCCGAACACGTCCGACGCGGGGACGAGCGTGGCGTCCGGCTGGCCGCCCGCGGTCACCCGCCAGATCCGGTGCGGGCTGCTCGTCGGGCCCGTGATCGCCACCTGGCCGTCGGGGCCGGCCGCGACGTCCTGCGGGCTCTCGCCGAGCGCGGTCGTCGTGAAGGTCCCGTCCGTCGCCATGCGGACGACGCGTTGACCGGCGAAGTCCGTGATCCAGAGGTGGCCGTCGCCGCCCGCGGCGATCGAGGTCGCGCTCATCCCGGCGACGGTGAAGGTCGCGCGGCCGGCCGGGTCGCCCGGCGGGATCCGGAAGACGCGATCGCCGCTCGCGGTCCAGAGGTTGCCGTCCGGTCCCGTGACGATCCGTCGCGGATCGTCGAGGCCGGGGATCGCGAAGGCGGTCCCCGACGCCGGCGCAGCCGGGTCGACGCGCACGACGCCGCCGGACTGCGTCAGCCACAGGCGCCCGTCGGGGCCCGTGGTGATCCCGGAGGGGAACGACGCCGCCGCGAGCGCGAAGCCGGTGACCACGCCGTCGTGGACACGGGCGAGGTCGGGATTCGTCCCGCCGAGGGCGATCCAGACGTCGCCGTCGGGCGTCGTCGTGAGGTGGCGCGGCGGCGCGGGCAGGTCCAGGACGGCGCCGACGCTCGGGGCGGCGCCGGCCACCGGCGGCAGCGTCGCGCCGGCGGCGAGCGCGAGGGCGAGCGCCGTCGCGCCGCGGCGGGCGCGCCGCGATCGGCGGGGCATCGGGGTGGGCGAGGGGACGGGACGGCTCATGGGGGCGCTCCGGCATCGGGGGCAGGAGGGGCGCCATGCTCGGCGGCGCGCGGCGGCCGGACATCCGGGCGTGCCCGCAACCCGCACCCTGATCCCCGCGGAGTCCCGTCCGAGGCCCGGATCGGGCGGTCCCGCTGGTCGGCGGCCCGACCGTCGGGGATCCTGAGGCGGCGATGACCGACCGACGCGCGCAGGCGATGCAGGAGTGGGCCCGGGCCCGCGGACTCGAGTTCACGCCCGCGGGGCTCCTGCCCCCGATCCTCGAGCCGCTGCGGGCCGGCCTCGGCGTCGGCGCGCACCGCGCCCCGCTCGAGCGGCGCTCCGGGGCCCACGGGGTCGTGCGCGACGACACCCGCCGCCGCGAGGAGCGCACGACCCATCACCTCTGCGAGGGGGTCCTGCCGGGCGGGGCGACCGGCGCGCTCGGGCACCACGTGTCGCTGCGCCGCACCGAGGGCGGGGACGGCTCGCGGTGGGTCGCCGGCGTCCGGACGATCGTGCTCGTCCCGACGGGGACCGGCTCGCGGGCCGTGGCCTTCGCCGAGGCGGGGGCCGACCCGGGCGCGAGCCGCGCCGCGCTGACGATCGACCGGCGGGGGCCGGAGGCCGATCCCGTCGCCGATCCCGCGGGGTCGATCGTCGCCCGCCCCTCGGCGACCGTCGTGCGCGACGGCATCCGCTGGCGCCTGGACCCGCCGGAGGACGAGCCGGCCGTCGAGCGGCTGCTGGCGGAGGACGTCCGGAGCGCGTGGGCCGCGGCGCCCGACGGCACCCGGCTCGTCGTCGAGCTCGGCGCCCTCGGGGTCTGGGTCCCCGGACGGCTCGTGACCGACGCGGGCGAGCTCGACGCCCTCTGCCGGCTCGCCTCCGCCGTGACGGGCGCCCTCGCCGCGATCGCGTCGAGCCGTCCGGTCCTGCGGGCCGACGGGTGGCTCGGCGAGCGTCCCGACGACCTGCGCCGTCGCTGGGTCGACGCCGGCGTGGCGCTGCGGCACTGGCCGACCCCGCCGGCCGACGTCGCGGAGGCGCAGGCCGGCTACGCGCCGATCGTGCGCGCCGGCAGCCGTCGCGCGGCGCGGACCGTCCGGCGCTGGGCGCTCGGCGCGCTCCTCGTCCTGACGCTCGTGCCCGGCCTCGGAGGCCTCGCGTGGTCGTGGTGGGACGACGAGCCGCTCGGCATGGCCGCCGGAGTCGCCTGGCTGCTCGTGGGGCTCGTCGCGGCGGTGCGCGCGGCACGGGCGACCGGGCGGGAGCACCTCGACGACCGGACGCGCACGGCGAGCGTCGCCTGGGGCCTCGAGGCGTTCGGTCGCGAGCACGCGCGGACCCGCGCCCTGCGGCCGGAGGACCCGGAGGCGCTGCGCCGCGTGCTCGACGCCCCGGTGCCCGGACGTCTGCTGCAGGCGTGGCAGGGCGACCTCGCGGGTGGCGCTCCCGGGCACCTCGGACTCTGGATCGACGGCTCGGTCCATCCCGCCCCGCCCCGCCACTGGCTCGTGGCCGTCGTCGCCGGCCCTCCCCGCTCGGGCGCCGCGCCGCGGGGATGCGACCTCGTGCATCCGGCCGGGCCCGGGCTCATCGGCCTCTGGCGGCCGGTCGACGCCGCGGGCCGCTCGTCCGCCGCGCTCGACGCGCTGGCCGCCGACGCGGCGGGCCTCGCGGGCTGAGCGGTCGATCCGCGACGGGGCCCGCTCGGGCGCACCGGCGGCCGTCGCACGACGACGGCCGACGTCGTGGTCCGTCCGGGGCGCCCGCGACGATCGGGTGCTCAGGCGTCACCGGGCTCGTCCCGGCCGGGGGAGGCGCGAGCGGGCCCGACCGCGTGGCCGATCCCGGCCGCTCGGTCCTCGTGCTCGCGGCCCGGGCGCAGCCTCGACGTCGACCACAGGTCGAGCAGCGGCCCGGGAGGGGCGGCACCAGCGGCCATCGCGCCCGTCGCGGATCGCGAGCATCGCCCTCGAGCGCGCGGCGTCAGGCACCCGTCTCGAAGGCTCTCGTCGAGCCGGAGACGCGGGTGCCGCGAGCGCCGACGCGCCATCGGCGGGTGCCGCACGGCCGAGCGCGGGCCCCGATCGCCCGCCGATGGGGACGGTGCGCGAGGATCCTCACGTGCCCCGCCCGCCCCTCCCCGCCGTCGCCGTGGTCGCGCTGGCCCTCGCCGGCTGCGGCGCCGACGCCGAGCCCGACGTGGCGTTCGAGGGCGCCGCGACCGTGCCGCCGTCCGCCGCCACCCCCGCGGATCCGGCCGCCGCGGCCGCCCTCGACCGGCCCGCGGCGCCGGACGCCACCCGCGTCGCCGCGACGACCGACGCCGCTGCACCGGCGACCGCCGACACCGAGCTCGACGACCCGCCGCTCGCCGGGCGCACGATCGTCGTCGACCCCGGGCACAACGGCGCGAGCGCGAGCCGCCCGGACGTCATCAACCGCACGGTCTGGATCGGCAACCGCCGCAAGGCGTGCCAGGCCGTCGGCACGACGAGCGTCCGGGGGCTCCCCGAGCACCGCTACACCTGGCTGCTCGCGGGCGCGCTGCGCGACGAGCTGCGCGCCCGGGGGGCGCGGGTCGTCCTCACGCGCGGCGACGACCGCGGGGTCGGCCCGTGCATCGACCGGCGGGCGCGGATCGCGAACGCCGCCGAGGCCGACGCGGCGGTGTCGATCCACGGCGACGGCGGCCCGGCGACCGGGCGTGGCTTCCACGTGATCCTGCCCGGCCGGGTGCCGCAGGTGGGTGGCCACGACGCGATCGTCGCCCCGTCCCGCCGGCTCGGCCTCGAGCTCCGCCGCGCCTACCGCCGCGGCAGCGGCATGCCGTACGCGACGTACCTCGGGCGCGCCGGGCTCGACGTGCGCACCGACCTCGGCGGCCTGAACCTCCTGCGGGTGCCGGGCGTCATGATCGAGACGGGGAACATGCGCAACGCGACCGACGCGCGGCGCATGTCGAGCGCCGCCTGGCGCGCTCGAGCGGCGCGGGCGCTCGCCGACGGGGTGACCCGCTTCCTCGAGCGCTAGGACCTGACGCGCTTCGCGGTCGCCCGGATCCCCGGCGGTCCGCGAAGGCCGGATCCGGCCGGGGCGGCCGATCCCTCCTCGTGGTCGCCCGGGTGGAAAGCCGCGCCGCGGGCGACGTGCGACCGGATCGCCGGAGCACCGCGACGGGCCCGAGCCCGCCGCGGACGGGACCGGCGGTCAGTCCTGACCGCCGGACAGCGCCGCCGGCTGATCGCCGGACGCCAGCTGCGGATCGCTGTGCGCGGCGCGCACCTCGTAGCCCTGGCGCGCGCCCTGGTCGGCCTCGATCAGCGCCTTGTCGGCGCCGAGCGCCCGGGCGAGCCCCTCGCGCCCGCGACGGGGCAGGAGCTGCAGGACGCCGTTGGCGACGGCGGCGGACTTCGGGACGATGACGTCGAAGCGCGGGAACTTCAGCGCGTCGACGATCGCCTCGGCGACGTCCTCCGGCGTCGTGGGCTTCACGCCGCGGGTCGCCTTGAGCCCGGTCGCGAGCTCGGTCTGGACGATCGCCGGCATGACGCAGCTCACCTCGACGGGCGAGTCGACGTACTGCAGCTCGCCGCGCAGCGACTCCGACAGGCCGACGACGAAGTGCTTCGTGCCGCAGTACGTCGCGACGCCGGGGAAGCCGCCCTTGCCGGCCATCGACGCGACGTTGATCAGGTGGCCGCGGCGCCGCTCCACGAACAGCGGCAGGATCTCCTTCACCCCGTTCAGCACGCCGTAGACGTTGATGTCGATCTGCCGCCGGGTGCTGTCGTCGCTCTCGTCGAGGAACGCGCCGACCGGCATGATCCCGGCGTTGTTGTCGAAGACGCCGATCGGGCCGAGGTCCCGCTCGGTCGCCTCGATGAACGCGCGGACCGACGCGCGGTCGGTGACGTCGAGCCGGTAGGCGCGGACGTTGGACCCGCCGCGCGCGAGCTCGCGGGCGGTCGCCTCGGCGACGTCGAGATCCAGGTCGCCGATCGCGACCTTCATCCCCTCGGCGACGAGCGCGCGCGCCGTCTCCTTGCCGATCCCCCGGGCTCCGCCGGTGATCGCGGCGACCTGCCCGACCAGGACTCGCGGCTGCTTGGCCATCGTGGTGCTCCTCCTCGCTGCGGGCCGTCCGGTGGCCCGCGAAAGTTGACGCCTGCGTCACGTTCGACCCTAACGCGGATTCCCGGCGCCCGTCAACCGGCAGGCCCGGACGCCGGCGAGCGGGGCGGACGGGAGCCGCCGCTCGATCGCGACCGGGGTACCGGCGCGCACGTCGCAGGGGTCGACGGCGGCCGGTGGTGCGCTCCCGTGATCCCGTCCCGACCCGACCGTCCCCACGCACCGGCGCGCGGAGGTTACAGTCGTGTAAATGCGGTGTGCACGGGACGGGCGGCGACCAGGACGGCCACGACGGTCGTGGATCACGGCGCTCTGCGCGGCCACGACCGCGCTCGTCCTGGGCGCGACGACCGCGACCGCGTCAGCGGCCGATCCGGCACCGACCCGCGCCTGGGTCGACCGCGCGCTGGACCTGCAGCACCACCTCGCCGACGACGTGCCGCTGCGCGACGCGCCCTGGCTCGCGACGCACAACTCCTACAACCGGCCAAGCCTCGCGCTCGCGACGCTGGACCCGAACCAGACCCTCGACCTCACCGGGCAGCTCGACGCCGGCGTCCGGCACCTCGAGATCGACGTCCATCCGCCGCTCGCGCCGCTGCCGCTGCTCGACCAGCCCGCGACGGTCTGCCACACGGTGTGCACGCTCGAGCAGCCGCTGGAGGCCCGCCTCACCGAGCTCACCCGCTGGCTGGATCGCCACCCCGCCGAGGTCGTGCTGCTCTACCTCGAGTCGCACCTCGAGGGCCGCGGCGGCACCACCGGCTACGACGCCGGGGCCGCGGTCCTGGAGCGGACGCTCGGCCGGCGCGTCCTGCGCCCGGACGGCCCGCCCGGGACCTGCCGGCCGATGCCGCTGGAGCTCACGCGCGCCCAGATCCTCGCGGCCGGGCGCCAGCTCCTGCTCATCGGGCCGTGCGGCGTCGGCGCCCGCTGGTCCTCCTGGGTCTTCGACGAGGAGCCGCGGATCACCGCCGGCGACAACGCGGCGCTGCGCGACGCGCCCGACTGCGGCCCGGAGATCACGCGCGTCCAGTACGACGCCCACCCCGTGCGCTACTACGAGGACCTGACGATGCTCGGCGCCGCGGCGGGCACCGGCCACACCCGGATGTCCCCGGCCCTCGTCGCCCGGATGCTGCGCTGCGGGGTGGACATCGTCGGCTTCGACCACCTGCTGCGCGACGACGCGCGCCGAACGGCGTTCGTCTGGAGCTGGGCGCCGGGCCAGCCCGCGGCCGGCGACTGCGCCGCCCAGCGCCCGGACGGGCGCTGGACCACGCGGCCGTGCACCGACGCCCTGCGCGCGGCGTGCCGCGCCGCGGACGGTCGCTGGAGCGCGTCCCCCGTGGCGCTCCCGGCGGCGTCGGCGGCGCGCGGGTGTCGCGAGGCGGGCGGCACGGCCGTCCCGCGGACCGGTCGCGACGGCCATCGGCTGCGCGAGGCCGCCGCGGCGGCCGGCGACGTCTGGCTCGGCCTGCGCCGGGCGGGCGACCGCTGGGTCCCGGACGAGCGCGCCGGCTGCGGCCCGACGCTCACCGCGCCCGCGCGACGGTGGCGGGTCCGCGATGGCGTCGCACGGATCCGCGTCGGCCTGCGGTTCGCGTGCACCGGCGAGCCGCTGCGCGCGCGGTTCCGCGTCCTCGGCGGGCGCCGCAGCGTCCTCGGCACGACCGGCCGGACGCTGCGGGTCCGCGTCGGCCCGCGCACCCGGTCGCTCGTCGTCCGGGTCGCCGCCGACGACGCCGTCCACCGGCTGCGGGTCCGGCTGCGCCGCTAGGGACGTCGCACGCCCAGCCGCAGCGGCTCGTCCCTCCCCGCGCCCCGCGCGCCGCACGCGCGATGGGTCAGGCGTCGCGCCAGGCGGCGCCGTCGCGCTCGACGCCCTCGCCGCCGAGGACGACCCGGACCGTTCGCAGGAGGATCTCGGCGTCGAGGCGCAGCGAGCGGTGGGCGACGTACCAGCGGTCGAGCTCGATCCGCTCGGGCCAGCTGAGCGTCGTGCGGCCCTGGACCTGCGCCCAGCCGGTGAGGCCGGGGCGGACGAGCAGCCGCTCGCGCTGGCGGGCGTCGTAGCGCTCCACCTGGCTCGGGACCGTCGGTCGGGGACCGACGATCGCCATCTCGCCGCGCAGCACGTTGACGAGCTGCGGCAGCTCGTCGATCGAGGTCCGCCGCAGGAGGCGCCCGAGGCGGGTGATGCGCGCGTCGCCCTGCTCGATCGCGAGGCCGGCGCCGAGCCGCTCGGCGCCCTGGACCATCGTGCGGAGCTTCAGGACCTCGAAGACCCGGCCGTCGCGGCCGACCCGTCGCTGGCGGAAGATCGCGCCGCCCGGGGACTCGAGCCGGACGGCGAGCATCACGAGCGCCAGCGGCAGCGCCAGGACGGCGAGCGCCGCCCCGGCCACGACGACGTCGAAGGCGCGCCGGACGACCTCGGCGGGGCCCCCACCGGCCGGCCGGACGATCGGGCCGTCGGGACCGACCCGCGCCCCGGACGCGCGCATCGCCGCCCGCAGCTCGGCGTGCGCGTCCTCGACGGGCTCGGCGGACGGCCGCGGGCCGCCGGCGCTCATCGGGTGCCCTCCGCCGGCTCCCAGCCGGCCGGCGCGCCGGCGCGCAGGAAGTCGGCCAGGCCGAGCGCGATCGTCGCCGTCATCGAGACGTAGTAGCGGCAGAGCAGCAGCGGCCGGGACGGGACCACCGTGCCGGCCGCCGCGCCGGCGCCGAGCGCGAGGTGCGCGGCGAGCAGCAGCCGGTCGATCCGGGTCGCGCGGCCGCGCACGAGCAGGAGCGCGCCCGCGGCGAGCGCGAGCAGGTGCAGCAGCGGGCTGGCGTAGCGCAGCCAGCGGTGGCTGACGATCGCGGCGAGGTAGCGCGGCGGCAGCCCGCGGGGGTCGAGGATCCCGCCGCCGAGGCCCCCGTCGCGGCCGCCGCGCAGGACGATCCGCCACGCCTGGGCCATCATCCGCCGCTTGCGGGCCGACTCGCCCTCGAGCGTCGGGACGAGCGGCTCGGTCGCCCGGGCGGTCGGACGGTCGACGGCGAGCAGGCCGAGCCGGACGACCTGGTGGGGCAGCGAGAGGTCGTGCCCGCGCTCGGTGCGCAGCCGCGGCCAGACGTCGGCGCGCAGCGCGTAGATCGCGCCGTTGCCGGCGGTCACCGACCACCAGTCGCTCTCGCGGCGGCGCAGCGCCATCTCCAGCCGCCAGTAGGCGCCCTCCTGGTTCGTCGCGCCGTCGGCGGCCACGAACGCCACCCGTCCGCAGGCGTAGCCGACGTCGGGATCCTCGAACGCCGCCACGAGCTCGGCCAGGGCGTCGGGCGCCCAGCGCGTGTTCGCGTCGCTGAAGACGAGGATCTCGCCGCGGGCCCGGGCGACCGCCGCGGCCTGCGCGGCGTGCTTGCCGCCGCGCTCGAGCTCCAGGACGACGTCGGCGCCGGCCGCGCGCGCCCGCTCGGCGGTCGCGTCCGGCGACCCGTCGCAGGCGACGAGGATCTCGAGCAGCTCGGCCGGCCACTCCTGCGCCCGCAGGGCGGCGACCGTCGCGGCGATCACGTCCTGCTCGGCGTAGGCGGCGACGACGACCGAGACGCGCGGCACGGTGCCGTCGGCGACGCGCAGCCCGGTCGGCGGACCGGCCGGGCGCGACTCGCGATCGTCGGCGACGCGGCCGAGCGGGCGCAGCGCGCGCAGCAGCAGCCCCCACCCGGCGTGGGTCCAGGCGAGGAGCGCGAGGCTCGTGAGGTGCAGCAGCCGCACGGCGCGGATCGTCGCAGAGCCCGCGAGCCGAGGCCGTTCGGACTACGGTGCCGTGGATGGACGACGACGCCCGCCTGGGAGCGCGGATCGACTGGACGCCGGCCACGCCGCCGGACGGCCGGACGCTCGTGGGGCGCGACGTCCGCCTGGAGCGGCTGGATCCCGCCGCGCACGGCGACGCGCTGTGGGCGGCGCAGGCCGGCGACCCCGCGCTGTGGGACTACCTGCCCTACGGCCCGTTCCCGGATCGCCCGGCGTTCGACGTCCAGCTGGGCGAGCTCGCGGCGACGGAGGACCCGCTGCTGCACGCGGTGATCCGCGACGGGCGCGCGACGGGCTGCCTGGCCCTCATGTCGGTCGTGCCGGAGCACGGCCGGATCGAGATCGGCCACGTCTGGTTCGGTGCCCCGCTGCAGCGCACGCGCGCGGCGACGGAGGCGGTCCACCTGCTGGCCACGGAGGCGTTCGCCCGCGGCTTCCGGCGCCTGGAGTGGAAGTGCAACGCGCTGAACCGCCGCTCGTGGGCGGCGGCCGAGCGGTTCGGCTTCACCTACGAGGGGACCTTCCGCCAGCACATGGTCGTCCAGGGCCGGACGCGCGACACCGCCTGGTTCTCGATCGGCGACGACGAGTGGCCGGCGGTCGACGCCGCGTTCCGCACCTGGCTCGATCCGGCGAGCTTCGACGACGCCGGGCGCCAGCGGCGGTCCCTGCGGGAGCTGCAGCCGACGCGGGCCGCCGGCGCGACGCGCTGAGCCGGGCGACGGTCACGCGGCCGGACGCGCCGTGACCCAGATCCGGATCTCGATCGTCGAGACGACCGTCCCCGCGCGGTCGGCGAGCTCGATGGCCACCGGCAGCTCCTGCCGCTCGGCGAGCGGCTCGGGCAGGACGAGCGTCGCCGTGGCGGTCAGCCGGCCGGTGGCCTTCGCGCGGTAGCCGACGGTCATGCCGCGCGGGATCCAGCGGTGGCTGGCCGGGACCGTCGCCTCGGCGACCGCGCCCATGACGTACTCGGCGAGGTTGCACTGCGCGATCGCGTGGACCGTCCCGAGGTGGTTGCGGGTCCACGGGACCGCGCGCATGCTCGCCACCGCGCGCCCCGGCTCGAGCTCGCGCAGCTCCGCGGGGACGGTGAGGAAGTACGGCGCGGCCGCGCGATAGGCCCGCGAGACGACGGTCCGGCCCAGCGGCAGGCGCCGGGCACGGCGGTGGGCGGCGAGGAGGTCGAGGGCCGGCATGACCGAATCCTACCCGCGGTAGCAGTTCGCGGATCGCCGGCCCGACGACGGCGTCGCCGGTACCGCGACCGTCGTGCCCGAGCGATCGGGACGCACGGCGGCGGCCGGACGGGTGCTCAGCCCCCGAGCAGCGCGCGGTAGAGCTCGAGGTGCGCGTGGGCGACGGCGTCCCACGAGTACGGCCCGCGGGCGAGGGCGCCGGCCCGGATCCCGAGCTCGCGCCGCCGCTCGCGGTCCACGAGCAGGTGCTCGAGCGCGGTCGCCAGCGCAGCGGCGTCCCCCGCGGGCACGAGCTCGGCGGCGCCCTCCGCGGCGATCTCCGGGAAGCCGCCGACGTCGCTCAGCACGAGCGGCTTGCCGAACGCGAGACCCGTGAAGAGCACCCCGGACTGGTCGATCTCGCGGTAGGGCAGCACGACGACGTCGGCACGGTCGAAGAACGCCGCGGCCTCCTCGTCGGCGACGAACCGGTCGACGAACCGCACCCCGGGCGGCGCCTGCGCCTTGAGCGGGGCGAGGTCCATCTTCGGCAGCCCCACGACCCACAGCTCCGCCGGCGCCCGGTCGCCGCCGAGGCGATGCCACGCGTCGAGCAGGACGTCGAGTCCCTTGTACGGCCGCACGAGGCCGAAGAGCAGGACGACCGGGCGCTTCACCGCGTCGAGCGGGCGGGGCAGCGCGGCGCGCTCGACGGCCGCGAGGTGCGCGAAGGCGCCGTGGGGGATGACGTGGACCGTCGCCGGGTCGACGTCGAGCTGCCCGACGAGCCGGTCCCGGCCGTGGTGGGAGTGGACGACGACCGCGTCGACGCGCTGGTACAGCCGCTCCTGGGCCCGCAGCTGCCCGGGGCGCGGCTCGCGCGGCAGCACGTCGTGCGCGGTGAGGACGACCGGGCGACCGCGGGGCAGGAGCAGCCCGTCGAGCTGCTGCAGCGCGAGCCACTGGAAGTGGACGACGTCGGCGTCGCGCGCGTCGCGGCGCAGCGCGCGCATGTCGGGCACGTGGCTGGCGAGCTTCGTGATCCGCCGCTGCAGCGAGCCGGCCGGCCCACGACCGCGGCGGTAGAAGCGCCGCTCGATCGCGTAGCCCTCGGGCCCCGGCACGTCGCCGTAGGGGAACTCGCTCGTGGCGAGCGTCACCCGCGCCCCGGCGCGGACGAGCGCGCTCGCGAGCGCGTGGTCGTACGGCGGGGTGTAGGCGGAGGGATCGACGAGCCGGACGTGCACGCAGCCGGCATCTTCGCGGACCGGCCCGCGGACCGCCGGCCACGAGCGGGGCTCGACCTGCGTCCCGTCGGCGTCAGCCGCCGGTGCGCCCCGTGGCCTGCGCGATCCGGATCGCGGTCGCCCACGCCTCGTCCGCCGTCGGGGCCGCGGCGAGCACGCCCCACCCCGGACCGTCCGGCCCGAGGTTCAGCGGCACGTCGACGCAGTACCCCGCGCCGCACTCCGGGATCCCGCTGATCCGCCGGTCCGAGAAGCCGTAGCCGGTCGCGGTGCCCGCGGCGGTGCCCGGGACCGCGCGTCGCTCGTCGTCGCGGCGGCTGGCGAAGCTCGCCGCCTGGCCCGGCGTGTGGTCGACGATGACGACCCGCCCGCCGGGACCGCTCTGGCGCACCCGGTGCAGCGCGCCGCCGGACCGCGCGGTGCGCGACGGCGGCGCCCAGCCCCCCTCGGCGGGCGCGGGCAGGGCGGTCCGCCAGCCCTGGTCGGCGGCCAGGTACTCCGCCGGCGGGGCGCCCGCGATCGGCGCCCCCGACCCGGCGCGCAGCACGCCGCCGCCCTCGACCGGCGTGCCGCCGGCAGGCGGTGGGCTCCCGGCGTCACCGCCGTCGGTCGTCGTGCCCTCGTCGGCGCCGGCCGCGTCGCCGGAGGACGTCCCGTCGCCGTCGGTCGCCGGACCGCCCTCGCCCGTCGTCCGTCCCTCGTCCTGCGCGGCGGAGGACGTCGACCGGGTCGACGCGACGTCGCTGCCGTCGTCGCCGCGGGAGAGGCCGAGCGCCACGACCGCTCCCAGCGCCACGAGGAGGGCGACGAGCCCCGCGATCGCCCACGGCGCCGCTCGACGACCGCCGGCGGCCGCGGCGCCCGACGCCGGCGGGGCCGGGCCCGCTCCGTCGCGACCCGCGCGGACGCGCGTGGGATCGGTGCCCCGCTCGACGGCGATCCGCGCGACCTCGTGGCGCGCGGCGGGGCCGACCGGGTCGCCCGCGGGCGCGGCCCGTCCCGGGCCGGGCGCGACCCGGGTGGGCTCGGCGGGGACGACCCGCGTCGGGTCCGCGTCGCGCGGGCGCGCGACGGTCGGCTCGGTGCCGGGCACGACGCGCGTCGGTTCCGCGTCCCGCGGGCGCGCCGCGGGCTCGGCGCCCGGCGGCGGGACCGGGCGGGCCGGGGCGCCGTCGGGATCGACGGCCGCCATCGGCTGCGTCGCCTGGGGCTCGGCGATCCGTCGCAGCGCCATCCGGGCGTCCGCGGCCAGCGCCCCGGCGGTCGCGGGGCGCGCGGCGGCGTCCTTGGCCATGCCGGCGGCGACGACCTCGTCGAACGGCCCGAGCGCCGGTCGCTCCTCGCCGAGCGCGGGCGGCGGGGCGTTCACGTGCGCGTAGAGCTTGCGGGCCGTGGTGCCGTCGTAGGGCGGTGCTCCCGTGAGGGCGGCGACGAGCGTCGCGGTCAGCCCGTAGACGTCCGCCCGCGCGTCGACGTCGCCGCCGTCGACCTGCTCGGGCGCGACGTAGTCGATCGATCCCAGCAGCGTGCCGGTCCGGGTGAGCTCGCCGCTGCCGTCGAGCTCGGCCGTGAGGCCGAAGTCCGCGAGCAGCACCCGCTCGGGGAGCGCGCCCGGGTCGTCGCCGAGGGGGCCCTCGAGCAGGACGTTGCTCGGCTTCACGTCCCGGTGGACGATCCCCTGGGCGTGGGCGTGGTCGAGCGCCGCGGCGAGCGCCTCGACGACGGCGACGGCGGCCACGGGCGGCAGCGGACCGCGGCGTCGCAGGCGCGCGGCGAGGTCCTCGCCGGGCACGTAGCGCATCGCCAGCCACAGGCCGGCCTCGTCGCTGCCCGCGTCGTAGACCGGCACGACCGCCGGGTGGTCGAGCCGGGCGGCGAGCCGCGCCTCGCGCATGAACCGCTCGCGGAACCCGTCGTCGTGGGCGAGCTCGGGCGCGAGGAGCTTCAGGGCCACGCGTCGGCCGAGCGTCACGTGCTCGGCCAGGTGCACGGTGCCCATCCCGCCGCTGCCGAGCGGCCGGAGGATCCGGTAGGCGGCGATCTGGTCGGGGACGTCGGGCATCGCGGGGGAGCGGGGGGAGCGCCGCTCCGCAGTCTGGCGCACCCGGCGGGCCGTCGTCCCCGGGTCCGCCGCGACAGCGCGCGTGCGGCGGCGGGCCGCAGCGGTCCCAGCCGGTACCGTGCCCCGCGTGACGGCGGGCGCCACCCCGGTGATCAGCTTCTGCGTGGTCGGCACGAACGGCGCCGACGTGCTGCCGGCGTGCCTCGACGCGATCGCGCGCGAGCAGCGCCTGCTCGAGCTGCCGACCGAGGTCCTCGTCCTCGACAACGCCTCGACCGACGAGAGCGTCCGGATCGCCCGCGAGCACCCGGTCGGCGCGACGGTCATCGCCCTCGAGCGCCGCCAGGGCAAGGCCGCGAACGACAGCCTCCTGCTGGACACCGCGCGCGGCCGCTACGCGCTGCTCCTGAACGAGGACAGCGAGCTCCAGGCCGGGGCGACGAAGGAGCTGCTCGACGCGCTGGAGCGCGACCCGCGCGCCGCCTGCGCCGGCGCGGCGCTCCTGCGGCCCGACGGCGTCGAGCAGCCCTCGGCGTGGCGCTTCCCGGGGCTCGGGACGACGCTCGCCCAGTCGCTGCTGCTGCACCGCGCGCTCGTCGTGCAGTCCGGCGGCGCGAGCACGCGCCGCGTCGACTGGTGCCAGTCGGCGTGCCTGCTCGTGCGGATCGCGGCGTCGGCGACGATCGGGCACCTCGACCCGGAGTACTTCGTCTACGGCGACGAGGTCGACCTGCAGCGCCGGCTCGCCGACAACGGCTGGCACACGCTCCACGTGCCCGCGGCGCGCTGCGTCCACCACGAGGGCCTCTCGACCGGGGCGGGCGCGCGGCGGCGGATCGTCGAGCTGCACCGCAACCAGGAGCGCTACCTCGTCGCCCACCACGGGCCGGTCGTCGCGTGGCTCTGCCGGCCGCTCGCGGCGTGGCCGTACCTCCTGCGCGCGCTCGCGGCCCTCGTCCTGCCCGGGCACTCGCCCCGCCGCTACTGGTGGCACGTGCGCTCGACCCTCGCGCCGAACCACGGCGTCGGGATCCGCGAGGCGGCGGAGGCGTTCAACGCGCAGCTCGAGACGCCGCCGGCCGGCGCCGCCTGACCCGAACCGCGGGTCGCGCGGGCCGGGAGCGGGTACGGTTCGCGCCGTGGCTCCGGGCGGTCCCCCCTCCTCCGCGCCGGCCCTCGAGCTGCGGGGGCTCGAGAAGACCTATCGCGGGGGCCGTGCGGCGCTGCTCGGCGTGGACCTGCAGGTGGCGCCGGGCGAGCTCGTCGGCCTGCTCGGCCCGAACGGCGCCGGCAAGACGACGCTCACGAAGATCGCCTGCGGCCTCGTGCACCCCACGGGCGGCACGGTGCTCGTGGACGGCCACCCGGTCGGGACCGCGGCCGCCCGCCGGGCGACGGGCTACCTCGCGGAGCTCTTCCGCTTCCCCGACTGGCTCACCGCCGACGAGGTGCTCGCGCTGCACCAGCGGCTCGCCGGGTCCTCCGGGGGCAGCGAGGAGCGCCGCGGGCGGCTGCGCGACGTCGGACTGGCGGACAGCGGGGACCTGCGGGTCGGGGCGATGTCGAAGGGGATGCAGCAGCGGCTCGGGATCGCGCAGGCGCTGCTCGGCGCGCCGCGGATCGTCCTGCTCGACGAGCCGACGAGCGCCCTGGATCCGGTCGGGCGGGCGATCGTGCGCGAGCTGCTCACCGCGCTGCGCGACCGCGGCGTCGGCGTGCTCCTGTCGAGCCACCTGCTCGGCGAGGTCGAGCGCGTCTGCGATCGCGTCGCGATCGTCGTCGACGGCCGGGTGGTCGCCGACGACCGGCCGAGCGTGCTGACGCGCGCCGCCGGCGTCGAGCTGGAGACCGACCGCGGCGTGCGGATCGTCGAGGGCGCCGGTCGCGACGACGCGCCGGCGCTCGTGGCCGCCGCCGTCGCCGACGGCGAGCGGGTCTACGGGGTGCGCGTCCGCCGCTCGACGCTCGAGGACGTCTACCGCGAGGCCGTCGGCGGCGCGACCGACGGCGGGGTCCAGCGGCGATGAGGGACGTGCTCGTCATCGCCCGGCTCGGCCTGCGCGAGGCCGTCCGGCGCCGGGTGCTGCCGGTCGTCGTCGCGCTGTCGGTCGCCTTCCTCGTCCTCTACTGGCTCGGGGTCGGCGTGGTGGAGAAGGACGCCGTCCCGCGCGGCGGGGCGTTCGGCGACGCGGTCGCCGACCAGGTCGAGCCGGCGATCGACGCCGCGACCGCCGGCGTCCTGCTCGGGCTCGCGAGCTTCGCCACGCTCTTCCTCGGCGCGACGCTCGCGATCTTCCTCACCGCCGGGGCGATCCGCGGCGACGCCGAGCGCGGGCTCCTGCAGCCGCTCCTCGTGCGCCCGCCCGGGCGCCTGCGGGTCCTCGCCGGCCGGTGGCTCACCGCCACCGCGATCGCGGTGCCCTACGCGCTGGTCCTGCACCTCGGCGCGACCGCGATCATGCGCTGGCGCGGCGGGTTCGTCGCCGACCAGGTGCTGTGGTCGGCGATCGAGCTGTCGCTCGCCGTCGGCCTCGTCGCGCTGCTGTCGCTCGCCGCGTCCGTCCTGCTGAGCCAGGTGGCGGGCGGGATCGGCTCGTTCATGTGCGTCGGCGCGGGCCTCGTCGGCAGCCTCCTGGGCCAGATCGGCGACGCGATCGACAACCGCACCCTCGAGCGCGCGGGCGACGTCGTCGCGCTCGTGCTGCCGTTCCAGGCGCTCTACGAGGACGTGCTCTACCGGCTCACCGCGGGGACGCGCGAGCCGCTGCTGGAGCTCGGGCCGTTCGGCGGCGCCGACCCGGCGGGTGCCGGGACGCTCGCGTGGGCCGCCGTCTGGGCGCTCCTGCTCGCCGGCCTGGCGTCGTGGCGCCTGGCGCGTCAGGACCTCTGATCGCCTCCCCCGGCGTTCGTCCGCGCGTCGCCGCCTCACCGGGATCCGGCCCGCGCCGCGCCGCTCAGCGCACGCGCGCGGTGAGCGTCCGGGAGCTCGCCCCGGTCGAGACGCGCAGGCGGTAGGTCCCGCGGCGCAGCCGCCGGCCGCCGACCGACCGGATCGATCGCGACCAGCCGCCGGCCCGGGGGACGCGGAAGCGGACGCGGCCGAGGCTGCGAGCGCCCCGGCGGACCGCGACGGTCACGGTCGTCGGCGCCGACACGCGCAGCGACAGCGCGATGCCCGCGCGCAGCGGACGGGCGCTGGCGCGCAGCAGCCGGGCGCCGCCGCCGCTGGCCGGCGGGGCGCCCGGCCGGTCGGGACCGGTCCCGGGGACCGCGCGGTCGACCGCCTCGCAGCCGCCGGCGATCACGTCGAGCCCGTCGGCCTGCACGACGTCGGCGCCGTCGCCGCAGGTCACCGTGTCGGCGGTGCCGTCGCGCACGAGGATCCGGTCGTCGCCGCCGGCGTAGACGGTCGCCCCGTCGCCGGTGACCGCGTCGGCCCCCGCGCCCCCGTCGAGCAGGTCGTTGCCGTCCCAGCCGTCGAGGCGGTCGTCGCCGTCCTCCCCGAAGAGCTCGTCGTCGCCGCGACCACCGGAGAGCACGTCGTCACCGGGGCCGCCTCGGACGACGTCCCGCCCGTAGCCGGTCTCGATCTCGTCGTCGCCCGGGCCGGCCGTGATCGTGCTCGGCGGATCGGCGATGTACTTCATCCGGTCGTTCCCGCCGCCCAGGTCGGCCGTCAGCGTCGTGCCGGCGTCCGGGGGCGGGCAGAGCACGACGCTCGCGGACTGCTGCTGGCACCCGGCGCCGGCGATCACGGTCCCGCCGGCCGTCTCCTCGAACTCCATCCCGGTGAAGACGATCGAGCCGTGGACGTCGAGCGCGCTCGGACCGTCGTCCCCGACGACGCGATAGGCGTCGCCCTGCATCTCGACGCTCACGGACGCCGCCGACGCGGTCGAGGCACCGAGCAGCGCCAGGCAGAGGCTCAGGAGCAACGACGGCGAGCGCGGCACCTCGCCGTTCTACCCGGTGTCCCGCGGTTCCCTCATCGGTGGAACCACGGGCGTCGGGGCCGGCTCAACCGGTGGTCGAGTCGGGCAGCTTGCGCCCGACCGGCCCGACGTAGACCCCCCGCGGCAGCGGGTTGTCCGCCGTCGGCCCGGGGTGGAAGCTCAGGTAGATCCGCGCGCAGCGCTGGGCCCCGGCACCGTTGGCGACCCGGACGTGCTCCGCGACCCGGAGGGTCTGGCCCTCGTGGTGGAAGTGGTAGTCGTTCGGGTGGATCCCGTACCAGACGTCCCCGACGCCGGACCGCCAGTCCAGGCCGAGGTCCTGCGCGAGCTGCCCGACCGGCTGACCGATCCCCTCGGGCCGCAGGTACGCCTCGGCGACCCGATCGAGCGTCGCGAGGTCCTGGAGGATCATGTCCGGCCGCCAGAACGGGCTGTCGGCGGCGGTCTCGAAGGCCCGCTCGGTGAACACGAGGTTCCGGCACCGCTTCGCCGCGACGTGGACGGCCTCGGCGACGGTCTCGACCTCGGGCAGCGGCTCCTCGTCGGCGTCGTCGCCCTCGTCGTCGACGGCGACCTCGTGGTGCAGCCGGACGGCCTCGCGGCGCGCGGCCTCGAGGGCGACCTCGAGCCGCTCGTGCTCGGCGTGGGCCTCGAGCAGCAGCTGCTCGCGCTCCGCGAGCCGCGCGCGCAGGTCGTCGACCTCCTCGGCGACGTCGCCGGCGACGACGGGCTCCTCGGGGGCGTCCTCGAGCCGATCGGCCAGCTCCTCGCCGCGGGCCCGGGCCTGCGAGAGCTCGCCGCGCAGCTCGCCGAGCTCGGACTCGGCCTTGTCGAGCCGGCCGCGCAGCTCCTGCGACTCGGCGACGCGCTCCTCGGCGCGGCGCTCGTGACGGGCCGCCTGCGCCTGAGCCTGCTCCGTGCGGCGCTGGGCCTGCTCGAGCTCCTTCTCGGCGCGAACGGCGCGGCGGTCGAGGTCGACGATCGCCTCGCGGCAGATCGCCAGCAGGCGCTTGTCGACCTCGGCGATCCGGCGCTCCTGGTCGACGTCGGCGCGCAGCAGGAGGACCTCCTGCTCCGGCGTGAGCTCCGGCAGCTCCTGGGCGCCGGGCTCGATGCCGAGCTCCGCCTCGACCTCGCGGACGACCGCTACCGCGTCGTCCTCGGCCTCGAGCGCGTCGACGAAGGCTTGAACCGTCGCGACCGATGACCGCTCGACGCAGAGCGCCAGCGGCATGCCGAGCTGCTCGCGGAGGATGCGATCGATCTCCGGCTTGCCGATCCGGTCGAAGACGACCTCCGTCGGCTGGACGACCGCGACCTGCCCGCGCTTGTGCGTGGGCGAGCCCGACCGCTTGGACCTGCTGCGCTTCTTCGTGCTCATGGCGTTCCGGCCACCGTAGCGCAGCGGTCTGGGGGATTCATGAGGGAACGGCTCGCCGCTGCCGCGAACGGACTCCCTGATCGTCCCATCGGCCGCCGGGCGGCGGAGCATGAGCGCGGGGACGTCCGACGTTCGTCCGCCCGGCGGGGCGCTCGCGTCCGGCGACCTGGCCCCGGGCGCCGCGACGGCGACGGCGCGGGCCCGCGCGTCACGCCCGGCGCGCGGCGAGGACCGCGCGCAGCCCCCGCAGCTCGTCCCGCCGGACGCCCCCGGCGAGCACGACCGCCGGCAGCAGCAGCGCGCACCCGGCCAGCCGCGTCGCCCAGCCGTCGACCCCGCCGCCCGGCAGCAGCGCGTCGGCCGCCAGCACGAGCGCGACGAGCACCGCGGCCGCGGCGAGCATCCGCGCGTGGTCGAACGGCACCCGGAGCAGGCGGCGCGTGCGCAGGTGCGCGAGGCCGAGCGCCACGACGTAGGCGGCGACGAGCGCGAGCGCCGCGCCCGTCGCCTCGTGGTCGGGCACGAGCCAGGCGAGGACGAGGACGTTGACGACGAGGCCGAGGACCGCGGCCGGCAGGGTCCGCCCCGTGGCGTGCGCGCGGCCGGCGATCGACGTGAAGACCCACGTGAGGCCCCAGAGCGCCCAGCCGAGGGCGAGCCAGGGCAGGGCCTCCGCCGCGGCGTCCTTCGCCGCCGGCGAGAAGCCGTCCCCGAGCAGCAGGTCGCAGATCTCGTGGCGCAGGAGCGCGATCGCCGCGACGACCGTCCCGAGCAGCGCGACGTAGAGCCGGACGACCTGGGCGTAGACCGGCGGCGCCTCCTCGGCGGGCAGGTCGTAGGCCAGGGGAGGCCAGGCGGCCTGGAAGGCGCGCGCGACGACGATCACGAGCGTCGCGAGCTTCACCGCCGCGGCGTACACGCCCGCCGCGTCGCTGCCGGCCTCCTGCAGCAGCCACTGGCGGTCCACGACGGTGAGGAGGAAGACGGTGACCTCGGGCACGACCGTCGGCAGGCCGAAGCGCCACAGGGCGCGCATCGGGACCCCGGGGCCGTCCGGTCCGCGGTGGCCGAGGAGCAGCTCGCGCTGCGACCACCAGAGCCCGAGGAGGACCACGACCGACGCGAGGTAGTTGCCCAGCAGGTAGCCGGGCGCGCCCTGGTCGAGCACCACCACGAGGAGGACCGTCGCGCCGACGGTCAGCCCGACGTTCGACAGCGACGCGCGCAGGTACGTGCGGCGCGCCTCCTGCGCGCGGAGCAGCGCGTTGAGCACCTCGAGGTTCGTGAACGCCCAGATCCCGAGCGCCGCGGCGCGCACCGTCGCCGCCGCCTCGTGGCCGCCGTCGTCGAGCACGAGCTCGGCCAGCGGCGCGGCCGCGAGCAGCACGATCCCGGCCACCGCGGTGCTGCCGGCCGCCACGAGCGCGACGACGCGGCGGGCCAGCCGCGCGCGGCGGACCGGGTCCTCGTCGTGGAACCAGTGGCGCAGCAGCGCCTCCTGCAGGCCCCCGCGGACGACGATCGACAGCAGGATGATCCACGTCAGCAGGACCTCGGCCCAGCCGAGCTCGCCCTCGCTGAGGTGCGAGGTGTAGAGCGGCAGCGTGACGAGCGCGAGCACCCCGGCGACGACGCCGGAGGCCTGGTACGCCAGGCCGGAGGCGGCCAGGCGGCGGAGGGGGTGCGGCGCCATCGCCGGGACAGGCTACGCAGCGCCGCGCGCGCCCATCCGCCGCGGTCCGCCCCGTCGGCGGCGCGCACCGCCGGCCGGGCGCCCGCCCGCCCCCTCGACAGCACGACGACGAGGCGCCAGGATCCGCCCGTGCTCATCCCCCGACCGCTGCTCGAGCGGATCGTCGCCGGCGACGTGACGCTGCAGTTCCGCCGCCAGCGCCGGCCGACGGTGAAGACGGGCGGACGCCTGCGGACCGCGCTCGGCGAGCTCGCGATCGACGCGGTGGAGCCGGTCGCCCTGTCGTCGATCACCGCCGCCGACGCCCGGGCCGCCGGCGCCGCGTCGCGGGCGGAGCTCGTGGACCGGCTCCGCGCGCGGGAGGGCACCGTGTACCGGATCGCGGTGCGCTGGACCGGCGACGACCCGCGCGTGGCGCTCCGCCAGGCCGCCGAGCTCGACGACGACGCCGTCGCCGAGATCGCCGCGGCGCTCGACGCGATCGACGCACGCAGCCGGCGCGGCCCGTGGACGCGCGAGGTCCTGGACCTCATCGCGCGGCGCCCGGCGACGCTCGCCGCCGAGCTGGCGACGGAGCTCGGCCGCGAGCGGCTGCCGTTCAAGGCCGACGTCCGGCGGCTGAAGGAGCTCGGGCTGACGGAGAGCCTCGAGGTCGGCTACCGGCTCTCGCCGCGCGGCCGCGCCTTCCGCGAGCGCGACCCGCGCCGCGCCGGCTGACCGTCGGGCGGACGAGCCGCCGGCCGATGCCCCGCGCGGGGCATCGCGTAGCCTCGCCCGCTGTGAGCGATCTGCGCCCGACCTGCGCGCTGCTGCTGCCCCGTCCGCTCGAGCAGTTCATCCTGCGCGAGCAGGCCGAGGACCTCCTGCGCGGCCCCGACGTCGTCGCGCTCGACCCGCCGCGCCCCGGCTACGGCGCGACGCTCCGCGTGCCGGAGGGCGTCGCCGGGCCGATCGCCCAGCGGCAGGCGGCCTCGCTGCTGCGCCGGTTGCGCGACGACGGACGCGACCCGCGCGTGGTCGTCGCCTTCCACGCGATCCAGGAGCCGGTCGTCGCCCAGTTCCGCGCGCGGGCCGGCAGCGAGGTCTGGTACTGGCGCTGGGACCGCTACGAGCTGGCCCACGACGCCGGTCCCGCGCAGCGCGAGCGGCTCGCGACCCTCCACGACCGCCTCTCCCGGCTCGCGTCGCTCGTCGTCGCCTCGAGCGGCCGGCTCGCCGAGCTCGCGCGGGAGGACGGTCGCCCGACGGTCCTCAGCCCGCTGGCCGCCGATCGGTTCCCCGCGCCGGAGCCGACCGCCGGGGTGGTCGCCCTGACCGTGGGGCACCTCGGGCGCCGCGTGGACTGGACGCTGCTGCGCGCGATCGGCGAGCGGATGCCGGAGCTCCAGCTCCTGCTCGTCGGCGAGGTGCACGAGGACGAGGTCGGCGAGGACCCCGACTTCCGCTGGTGCCGCGAGCACGCCCCCTACGTCTTCGTCGGGCGGCTGCCGGACGAGGCGGTCGCGCAGCTCCTGCGCCTGACCGACGCCGGGCTCCTCCCGTTCGCGGTCGACCCGTTCAACGACGCGGGCCTGCCGTACCGGATCCTCAAGGCCGCGCGCCTGGGGCGGCGGACCGTCGTGCCGGACCTCGCGGGCGCGCGGACCTGGGACCGGGCGATCCTCGTCGGCGCCGACGCCGACGCGATGGTCGCCGCGCTGCGCAGCCAGGCCGGAGCGCGGGAGGCGCCGGACGCGTCGCTGCGCGCCTGGGCGCTCGAGCAGGCCGCCCACGCGCAGAACGCGCCGCTGCGCGAGCGCCTGCGCGCGATCGGGCTGGACGCGTAGGCCGAGGTCCGGTCGGGCCGACGGCCCTTGACCTGGAGCGCGCTCCACGGCCTACCGTCGAGGCATGACCACCACGCGCACCCCCCAGGAGCCGATCGGCTCGGGCTTCGGCTTCGAGAGCACGGCCGGCGACGTCCTGCGCGGCATCGACCTGACCGGCCGGTACGCGGTCGTGACGGGCGGGGCGTCCGGCCTCGGCCTCGAGGTCGTGCGGGCCCTCACCGGCGCCGGCGCCGAGGTCCTCGTCCCGGCCCGCCGTCCGGCGCAGGCGCAGGAGGCGCTCGCCGACGTCGCCGGCGCGACCGTCGAGCAGCTCGACCTCGGCGACCTCGGGAGCGTCGCCGCGTTCGCCGAGCGGACCCTCGACGTCGGGCGCCCGATCGACCTCCTGATCGACAACGCCGCGATCATGGCCTGCCCCGAGACCCGGATCGGCCCGGGCTGGGAGGCCCAGCTCGCGACGAACCACCTCGGCCACTTCGCGCTGACGAACCGCCTCTGGCCGCTGCTGCGCGCCGGCGACGGGGCGCGCGTCGTCGCGGTCTCCTCGCTCGGGCACCGGCGCTCGCCGATCCGCTTCGACGACCTGCACTTCGAGCGCGGCTACGAGAAGTGGGCCGCCTACGGCCAGGCGAAGACCGCCAACGCGCTCTTCGCCCTGCACCTCGACCTCCTCGGCCGCGACCACGGGGTGCGCGCGTTCTCGCTGCACCCGGGCGGGATCCTCACGCCGCTGCAGCGCCACCTGACCCGCGACGAGATGGTCGGCTACGGGTGGATCGACGAGCAGGGCGAGCCGCTCATGCGCTTCAAGACGCCCGAGCAGGGCGCGGCCACCACCACCTGGGCGGCCACCTCGCCCCAGCTCGACGGGCTCGGCGGGGTGTACTGCGAGGACTGCGACATCGCCCGGCCGATGGTCCTCGACGGCGACGCCGCGCCCTCCTCCGGCGTCGCGCCCCACGCGACGGACCCCGAGGCCGCCGCGCGGCTGTGGGCGGTCTCGGCGGAGCTCACCGGGGTCGACGCCTTCGCGACGACCGGCTGACCGCGGGATCGCCGACGGGCCGGTCTCGGCGCGGCCGCCCTACGGGCAGCGGACCCAGGCCTGGAACGGGCCGCGGCGGGCGACCTCGCGGAAGCCGGGTGGGGCCGGCTGGGTCGTGCGCGGCACGCCGTCGGCGCGGCCGTAGCGGCGCGCGGCCTTCCCCTCGGCGACGACGATCGCGACGCCGCCGCGCGCGACGCCGAGGCGACCGGCGCGCGGGTCGCTGCGGGCCACCACCGCCTCGCCCGTCGCGTCGAGCTGCAGGCGGATCTCCGGCACCAGGCGGTACGTCGGCAGGCTGACCGGGCCGCAGCGGCGGCCGGCCCGGACCTGCGGGTCGTCCATCAGGGCGCGGACGTCCCGCCGGGTGTCGGCGAGGAACCGCAGCTCGCCGCGCAGGTTGTCGAGGCTCGACCGCTTCACGACGAGGTAGCCGCCGACGCCGAGCGCCGCGCCCGCCAGCGCGACGGCGAGCCAGGGCGTGCGCCAGCGGTGCGCCGGCGGGAGCGCGAGCCAGCCGCAGGCGGCGACCGCGGCGAGCACCGTGAGCGCGACGACGGGGACGGTGAGGTAGCGCGGCAGGAGCGAGAGCCCGGCCACGCCGGCGGCGAGGAACGTCGCGACCCCGCCGAGCAGCAGCGCGAGGACGACGACGCGCGTCCGACGCGCCGGCCGCGAGAGCCCGATCCGCGGCGCCGCGAGCAGCACGGCCAGCCCCGCGAGTCCCGCCGCGGCGACCGGGGGGCGGGCCTGATCGGTGAGCGCGACGACGAGCTCGCGCGGCGCCTTGGCGATCCCGCGCTCGCGCCCGAGCTCCTCCGCGAGCTGGCTCGTCGCCGTGAGCGAGTGCAGCGGGTTCCCGGTGACCGCCGCGTCCATCGCCATCCACGTGAGCGGCGCGGCGAGGACGAGGACGAGGTGCCGGATCCGGCCGGGCAGCGGGTCGTCGGCCGCCGCCCACGGGCCGCCCAGCGTGCACCAGAGCCAGTAGGCGCCGGCCAGGAGCCACGCCTCGGGCCGCAGGAGCCCGGCGAGCAGCAGCAGGACGGCGGGCAGGCACCAGCTCGGCGGCGCGGGACGGCCGACCTCGCCGTCGGCGGCCGAGCGCAGGCCGACGGCGTAGCTCGGGCCGCCCGGGGCGCGGGCGTCCCCGAGGACGAGCGCCGCCGCCCACGCGACGAGCGCGAGGAACGGCACGTCGAGGTACCCGCGGGCGGCGAGCAGCAGGAAGGCGAAGCTCGTCACCGTCAGCGCGCCGGCGACGATGCCCGTCGCCACGCCGGTGCGGGCGCGGGCCGCGAGGGCGTCGGGGTCGGGCGACCGGCGATCGGCGGCCCGCAGGCTCAGCGAGGGTCGCGGCGTCAGCGACTCGCCGACGAGCCGCCCGATCCGGACGTTCGCGGCGGCGAGCGCGGCGAGCGACAGGGCGCTGAGGAGCACCATCGCGCGGTCGCCCTCGTCGCCGAGCAGCGCGACGACCGGGACGGCCAGCGCGTTCCACAGCGGGTGCGGCGTCGAGGCCGCGTAGGCCTCGAACCCGGGCGTCGCGCCGTCGAGCAGCTCCCGCGCCCAGACGAGCGCCAGGACGGTGTCGTAGTTGCCCGACGTCGGCGCCGCCGCCCACGCCACGAGCGCGACGACCGCCGCGACGACCGCGACGACGCCCTCGGCCCACGGCCAGCGCGACGGGGCCATCGGGACGGTGGCCGGCTGCGGGCGGAAGGTGCGGCGGTCGCGGGACCTCACGTCGCCCGTGCCGCTCGCTCCGCGGACCGGCGCCGGCGCCGTGGGCGCCGCTCCTGGGGCGCGACGTTCGCGGCCAGCGCGCCGCCGACGGCGAGCAGGACCCACAGGACGGGGTCCTCGAGGAACGCCGCGTAGCCCATCGTGTGCACGAGGAGCGCGACGACCATCGCCGCGATCGCGGCGCGCGCGACCGACTCGTCGGCCCGCCGCAGGAGGCGCCGCAGGACGAGGACGACGAGCAGGACGTAGACGCCGAGCCCGATCACGCCCTGCTCGGCGGCGATCGTGATCGGGATCGTGTGCGAGGCGTCGACGGCCTTCCGCTCGCCGGCCCGCTCCGCCGCGCGGTAGGCGGTCGCGAAGCCGCCCGAGCCGACGCCGACGAGCGGATGGTCGGCGAAGAGCCCGACCCCGCCGCCGGTCAGCGCGACGCGCCCGGACGTCGCGCCGTCGAGGTCGTCGTGGCTGAAGCCGTCGAGGTTCACCGCCTTCGGCGCGGCGAGCACGACGACGAGGCCGACGGCGAGCACGAGCAGCGTCGCCCCGAACGCGCGCCACGGGCCGAACCGCAGCCCGCCGAGGATCGCGAGGCCGACGAGCAGCGCGAGGAAGCTCGTCTGGGAGAGCGTCAGGACGATCGCCCCCGCGAGGACCGCGATCACGGCGCCGGTGGCCGCGACGGTCCGCGGGCGCCGCGACCAGAGCATCCAGGCGGCGAGGCCGAGCATCACGAGCGCGAGGAAGCGGCCGTAGATGTTCGGGTCGAAGAACAGCGAGTTGACGCGGAAGGCGTCCTCGATCTGGTTCGACGCGATGACCTTCGGGTTCAGCAGGACCGTCCGCGTGGCGTACTCGTAGAACCCGACGCCCGCGAGCACGAGCGCGACCGCGGCGCTCACCGCGAGGCAGCGCGCCGCGAGCGCGGCGGTCCAGCGGCGGGTGCGCAGCACGACGTAGAGCAGCGCGAACGGGACGTAGAAGAAGGCGACCTGCTGCACCGCCTTGGACTGGTCGTCGGACCAGGCGCTCTGGACGGCGTAGAGCACGACGAACAGCACGAGCAGCGCGTCGGCGGCGCCGGGTCGCGGGTCCTGCGGCACGTGCGGCCGGCCGTCGGGGCCCGTCCGGGGCCGGAGCCGCTCCCAGGCCCACGCCACCGCGGCCGCGCCCGTGACGAGGTACAGCGGCACGAGGAGGTTCACCGGCTGGGCGTCGCCGACGTCGATCGGGATCCGGAACGGCAGGACCGCCGCCACCGCGAGCGGCAGCGCGACCGGCCAGCGCCGCAGGACCGCCGCGCCGAGCGCGACGAGGGCGATCCCGCCCAGCGCGGCGGCGAGCAGGACCTCGGTGCCGTGGGCGCCGTCGCGGATCCGCTCCACGGCGCTCGTGTCCCAGACCTCGCCGGCGAGGATCACCGGCGCGCCGAAGAGGGCGACGACCATCGCCGCCGCGGCGTGCCGCGACCCGTCGCGGCCGGCGAGGAGCAGGGCGAGGGCCGCGGCGAGCGCGACGGCGGTCAGCGCGAGAGTCGTCGCCATGCGCTGCCCAGGAGCTCGGAGGTGTCGCGGTCGCCGGCGAGGCGCGAGGCGAACGCCGGGAGGCCGGTGCGCAGGACGAGCCCGCGCCCGATCCGCACGCCGGCGACGATCAGGCGGTCGCGCCCGTCGACGGCGCCGGCGACCTTCGTCGCGCCGTCGGGCAGGCGCGCGGGCCAGCCGGTCGCGTAGCCGTCGAAGCGCCCGTCGGTGCCGGTGAAGAGGCCGATCTCGTCGCCGTCGATCTGCAGCGGGCCGTCGAGGCGCACCGCACCGGCGCTGGCGATCCCGAACGCGTCGTCGGCGGTCGGCGGGCCGGGGCGCCGCAGGCGGCTCGCGCCGAGCGTCACCGTCCGGTGCAGGGCCGCGGGATCGAGGACGCCGACGCTGCCGCCGTCGCGGACGTAGCGCCGCAGGCGGTCGGCGAGGCCGGTGGTCGTCCAGCGGTGCTCGCCGACGAGCAGCACGCCGCGGTGCCCGTCGAGGCGCGGGCCGCCGCCGCCCTCCCGCGGGGAGGACCCGTCGGCGGTGCCGGGCCCGTCGCCGCCCTGGGCGGCGAGCGCGAGGTCGGTCGTGAGGTCGTAGCGGATGCCCTCGGCCGCGAGCCAGCGCAGCACCGCCCGGACGTCGTCGAAGCCCTGCGGCAGCCCCGTCATGACCCGGCCCCGTCGGACCTGCGACCGCGGGCCGTTGCCGAGCACGTCGACGAGGCCGTCGCCGTCGTCGTCGAGCGCGACGCGCCCGACCCAGGTGATCGCCGGCAGGACGACGAGCACCCGCTGGGCACGGCTGTCGGTGGCGACGGCCGGCACCTCGACGCGCTCGAGCCCGCGCTCGCCGTCGACGGAGACGGCGAGGACGTAGCCGGCGGAGCGCGCCGAGCGGGTGCGCGGCCGCAGCAGCGGCTCGCGCGAGGACCCGCGGGCGACCACCGCGTCGCGTCGGGCGCCGATCCGCCGCAGGACCCACTGGTAGCGGCGCCCGCGGGCGTCGACGAAGAACGTCAGGCGGTGGTCGCCGTCGACGGGGTCCAGCCGCGGCTGGACCCCGATCGGCCGGACGGTGATGCCGCCGCGGCCGTGGTAGCCGCCGTCGGGCTCGGCCTGCGGCAGGCCGGCGTCGCGGTCGCCGGCCCGGGGGCCGCAGCCGAGGTTCGCCGCCTGATCGCGGACGCAGACCTGCAGGACGTACGTGCCCGGCGGCGCCGGGCGCCCGTCGGGCAGCGTGCCGTCCCAGATCGCCTCGCCGGCGATCGACCGCGGCCTCCCGCCCACGAGCGTCCCGCCGTCGGCCTCCCGCGTCACCCGCACCGGCAGGCGGCGGACGATCCGCGCCGGTCCCGGGCTCGTGCGCACGATCCGGGCCTGCGGGTACCACCCACGCAGGACGAGGTCGGCCCGGAACGGCTTGCGGTTCGCGGTCGGCAGCAGCATCGGCCGGCTGCCGCGCTGGTCCCCGAGCCGCCGCACGCGCGGGCGCGGCGGGGTCGTGTCGACCGCGAACGAGCCCGGAGTGACGATGCTGCGGCCCTCGTCGGTGAGCGTCACCTTGAAGCGGTACCGCCCGTCCTCCGCGATCCGTCCGTCGTCCTGACGCCCGTCCCAGCGCAGCCGCTGGCGGCGGTAGGCCTGGACGCGCCGGCCCTCCTCGAGGGTGCGCACCGTGCGCCCGCCCGCGTCGACGACCTCGACGGTGATCGACGTCGAGCGCTTGACGAAGAAGCCGAACGTCACCGACTCGCGACGCCCGTCCCCGTTGGGGGAGAACGACTTCGCGAACCGCTGGCCGCCGACCACCGCCGGCTGGTTCTTCAGCTTCTGCGCGACGAAGAACGCGCCGACCGCCCCGACGACGAGCAGCGCGAAGAGCACGGTCGCGGCGGTGAGGGGACCGCCGCGGGCGTCGGGATCGGGCGCCGGCGCGCTCACAGCTCCTCGACCGCCGCGTTGGCGAGCCCGTCGTGATCGCGCTCCTCGCCGCGCTCGTGGCGCAGCAGCAGGCGGATGACGTTGCGATGGCAGACGACGAGCGTCACAGGCCGGCCGCCGTCGGAGGCGCGCAGCTCGTCGGCGGCGCGGATCGCCGCGATCGCCTCGCGCGAGCGGGCGAGGTGCGCGGCGAGCGTCTCGCCGCCCGGGGCCGCGAAGTCGAGCTCGAGCGCCCGGAAGGCGGCGTAGCCGTCCGGGTCCTCGGCCTCGACCTCGGCGTAGGTGCGGTCCGTCCAGGTCCCGCAGTCGGTCTCGGCGAGGCGTGGCTCGACCTCGGGCGCCAGGCCGGTCGCCGCCGCCACGATCGCGGCGGTCTCCAGCGCCCGGGTCAGCGGGCTCGAGACCATCCGGTCGACGTCGCCGCGAGCGACGATCGCGCTCGCGAGCTCGACCGCCTGGGCGCGCCCCTGCGCGTCGAGCGGGACGGCGCCCTGCCCCTGGAAGCGTCCCTCGTCGTTGTAGGCCGTGCGGCCGTGGCGGGCGAGCAGGATCATGCGTCGGGAGGGGCGAGGCGCCCGGCGCCGCGGATCACTGGCCGGGGATGCCGGTGCCGGTGCCGGTGCCGGTGCCCCCGCCGGTGGTGCCGGAGGTGCCGCTCGTGCCGGTGGCGCCGCCGGTCGAGCTCGCGCCGCCGTTGGCCGGGCCGGCGTCGTTCGTCTGGCTGTTCGGCAGCTGCTGGCCGTTGGGCACCGAGGTGTCGGACTCGGGGCGCAGCCGCGTGCCGAGCGGGCTGCGGGCGAAGTCCGCGCCGAGCACGACGACGACGTCGGGCGAGCCCTCGGCCGCCGAGCGGATCGTCGCGTTCATGGCCCGGACGGTCGAGGTCCGCAGCTGCAGGCGCTTCGCGATCGCGAGCGCCGCCTCGCGGTTGCCGGAGGTGTAGGCGACGGTCGTGGTCGTCTGCGGGACGGGCGAGCCGTTCTCCGTGTAGGTGGCGGCGGTGCCGGTGTCGAAGCGCGCGTTCTCGAGCCGTTCCGTGACGCCGCCGCCCAGGCCCTCGGCACCGGAGCCGTTGAGCACGACGACCTTCGTGCCGGAGGCGCTGTACGCCGGCACCTGTCGCTGCTCCTGCTGGGCCTTCGCGTCGGACTCGTTGGTGCGATCGACCTGCGTCTCGCCGTCGCCGCCGATCACGCCGAGGGCGAAGAGCAGCGCGACGAGGACGACGAGCGAGACGCCGGCGACGGCGACCATGCCGAGCACCGACCGGCGCGGGGTCTCGCCGCGCTCGCGGGCGGTCGACGCGGCCCCGACGACCGTCGCCGGCCGCGGCTGGCTCAGCGGGGTGCTGCGCGGCCCACCGGGTCCGCCGGCGCCATTCGTGCCGGGCGGGGTCGGACGGGGCGGCGTCGGGCGCGGCGGCGCGCCGCCGGCGGGCGGGGCGGGCGGCGTCACGGAAGCGCCCATCGCGACCTGCGTCGGCGCGCCGGCGGCGGTGCCCGGAGGCGGTGGCGGTGCCTGCACCCCGGCCGCCGCGGCCGCGGCGGCCGGCACGGCGCCGGGGGCGCCGGCACCCGCGGGGCGGGCGACCTGCGGCTGCTGCCCGGGACGGGCGACCTGGGGCTGGGCGGGACGCGCCGCCAGCGGCGGCTGCTGCCGTCCGACGAGCTCGCCGGTCGCGAGCTGGCGCTCGAGCTCCTCGAGCCGCTCCGGGGCGGTGCCCGCCCACTCGCGCAGGCGCTGCAGCTCGCGTCCCTGGGTGAGGACCAGGACCCCCATCGCGGCGACCGCGACGAGGGAGGCGAAGCCGACGTAGGGGCCGATCTCGTCGAACTTGCTCGCGAAGCCGGCAGCGAGCACCTGGATCGCCGCAGGGGTCATAGCGGACCAGTGTAGGCGTTCGCCCCGCGGTCGCGCCCGGCTCCACCGCCCCCGGCGGCGTCGCCCGGGGCCGCTCGCGGCGCCCCGCCGACCGGCGTGCCCGGACCGCCTGGCGCGCCCGCGCTCGTCGCCGTCGCGGGCCGCGGGTGCAGCGCGTGGGCGTTCTGCAGCTCGGCGACCTTCGCGGCGACGCCGGCGCGATCGCCCTCCAGCACGAGCAGGCCGATCTCGTTGAACATCTCCTCGACGACCTCGGGCGGGAACGACGTCCGCTCGGCCCGGCGGATCCGCTCGGCGTCGGTCGGGTGGAGGCGCTCGAACCGGTTCGACAGCGCCTCGTGCAGCTTCTCGCCCGGCCGCGCGCCGACGACCTCGATCGCGATGTCCTGGTCGGGACGCAGCCCGGAGAGCTCGATCATGTCCCGGGCGAGCTGGAGGATCGAGACCGGCTCGCCCATGTCGAGCACGAGGATGTCGCCGCTGGAGCCCAGCGCGCCGGCCTGGATGACGAGCTGGACCGCCTCCGGGATCGTCATGAAGTAGCGGGTCATCCGCTCGTCGGTGACGGTCACCGGACCGCCGAGGCGGATCTGGCGCTGGAAGATCGGGACGACCGAGCCGCTCGAGCCCAGGACGTTGCCGAACCGCACGCACGAGAACCGCGTGCCGGGCCAGCGCTGCGCCGCGGCCTCGACGGCGAGCTCGGCGAGCGCCTTGCTCGCGCCCATCACCGTCTCGGGCTCGACGGCCTTGTCGGTCGAGACGAGGACGAACCGCTCGATCTCCGCCTCGCCGCAGAGGCGCGTGAGCAGGCGCGTGGCGATCGAGTTGTTGCGGACCGCCTCGACCGGGTTCTCCTCCATGAGCCCGACGTGCTTGTACGCCGCGGCGTGGAAGACGACCTGCGGGCGGTGCTCGGCGAGCACCTCGCGGATCCGGTCGCCCTCCTTCACGTCGGCGATGACCGACGCGAGGCGGTCCGGCGGGACCTGGCGATCGTCGAGCAGCTCGCGCTCGATCCGGAAGAGGTTGTCCTCGGCGTGGTCGAGCAGCACGAGCCGCGCCGGGCCGACGCGCGCGATCTGGCGGCAGAGCTCGGACCCGATCGAGCCGCCGGCGCCGGTGACGAGCACGACCTGGTCGCGCAGGTACGCCCCCACGCGGTCGAGCTCCATCCGGACGGGCTCCCGACCGAGGACGTCCTCGACCCGCACCTCGCGGACCTGGCGCACCGCGGTGCCCTCGCCGGCCTGCAGCAGCTCGAAGACCGTCGGCAGCGTCCGCACGGGGACGCCCCGGCGACGCGACGCGCGCAGGACGTCGGCGCGCAGCGTGCCGGGCGCCGACGGGATCGCGATGAGGATCTCGTCGGGCTCGGCCTCGTCGATCACGCGGCCGAGGTCGCCGATCCGCCCGAGCACCCGGACGCCGTCGACCTTCGTGCGGAGCTTGCGCTCGTCGTCGTCGACGAAGCCGACCGGCCACATCCCGAGCTGCGGGTTGCGCAGCATCTCGCGCAGGACGAGCCGCCCGCCCTCGCCGGCGCCGACGATCAGGACGCTGCGCCCGTCGCGACGCGCGCGGAACGTGATCCGGAACCGGCCCTCGGCCATCGCGCGGGTGAGGACGCGGACGCCGACGAGCAGGAGGATCCCGGCGATCCCGGCGATCCCGATCACCCCGAGCGGCGGGTTGACCGTCGCCTCGCGGAAGACCGTGCGGCCGCTGTCGAGCACCTCCGGCGCGTTCCGCGTCACGGGATGGAGCGCCGCGTTGGCGGCGTAGAGGAGCAGCAGGCCGAGCACCACGCCTTGGGCGATCCGGAAGTCGTCGCGCCCGTCGGTGTGCTGCCACGGCCGGTGGTAGCCCCCCAGGACCCAGACCGCGAGGACCGTCGCGAGGCCGGCGATCGGCCAGGTGTGGTCGAAGAGCGCCGCGTAGGAGCCGAAGACGCCCCCGCCGTCGACCCGCAGCTTGAAGCCGAGCCAGTAGGCGCCCGCGGCCAGCACGAAGTCGACCAGCGCCTGGAGGGGCGAGAGCCGATGGAACGTCAGCGCAGCGGGGCGTCGCCGCATCGGCGGGCATTCTCGCACGCCCCCCTCGCCCGGAACCGGTCGGCTGCGCCACCATGGAGGGCGGTGGCCACGTCCGATCGCCTCCCGAGCCCTCCCGGCGCCGCGCGTCGCGGCCGCGCGCAGCATCCGCCGGCCCGCGGCGGGCGGCCCGTCCCGGTGCTCCTCGTGCTCGTGGTCGCCGGGCTGCTCGCGCTCGGGCTCGGCGTCATGGGTCGCACGACGAACGACGGCGCGTTCCGCGGTGCGTGGGAGTTCTCGCGCCTCGGCGGGCCGTGGCTCGTGGTGGCGTTCGTCGCGGGCGTCGTGGCCGGCTGGCGACGGCGGGCGGGCGGCCTGGCGCTCGGCGTCGTCGCCGGGGCGATCGCGATCGGCTGCGGGTCGCTCGCCTACTACGCGCTGTCGGTGCTCTGGGACGACGCGGTCGGCGCCGAGGCCCGGCGGGCGGTGAAGCTCGGTGTCGGCTGGGGCGCGGCCGGGACGGTGATCGGGGGCGTCCTGGGCGCGACGGGCGCGGCGTTCGCGACCCGCGCCGGCGGCCGCCGGGGACGCGCGTGGCTGCACGGCGCGGCGATCGGCACGCTCGGCGGGCTGCTCATGGGCGAGTCGATCGCGCTGCTCTGGGTCTGGGACGGGGTCGGCCTGCGCGCGATGGCGACGCTCGAGGGCCTCGCGGGCGTCGCGCTCGTCGTCCTCGGCTGCGTCGGACGGGGCTGGCGATTCATCGTGGCCGCGCTGCTCGCCGCGGCGGTCGTGGCCACCGTCGCGCCGATCGCGACGACCCTCGTGCGCGAGACGCTGCGCCAGATCGGCTGGGCGGGCGCCTGACGCGCCCGTCCGGGGCGGTCGGTCGACGGGCGACGACGCGCTCCGGGCTCGCACCCGAGCGCGCGCTCCGGCCCCGGCGCGCGGTTCCCGGTCGGCCCAGCGGGTAGCCGACGAGGGAGCCCGGGCACGCCGCGGCCTGCTCGGGCGATCCGCCCCCGACCCCGGGAGACGCCGATGACCCGCACGACGCAGAAGATCGTCCAGTACCTGAACGAGGCGCACGCCAGCGAGGTCGCGCTGGTCCGCGTGCTGCAGAGCCAGATCGCCATGACGCCCCGCGGCCGCTACCGGACGGCGCTGGAGGCGCACCTCGAGGAGACGCGCGACCACGCCGAGCGCGTGCGCGTCCGCCTGCGGGAGCTCGAGCAGGGCCGCAACCCCGTGCAGCTGGCCGTCGGCGTCGCGGAGAGCATCGCCGGCCAGGCGCTCGCCCTCGCGAAGACGCCCCTGGACCTCGTGCGCGGCACCGGCGGGGCGGAGAAGGTCCTGAAGAACGCGAAGGACGCGGCGGCGACCGAGGCGCTGGAGATCGCGACGTACACCGCGCTGGAGACCCTGGCCGAGGAGGCCGGCGACGAGCGCACCGCGCGCCTGGCCGCGTCGATCCGCGCCGACGAGGAGCGGATGCTGCGCACGATCCGCGAGACGCTCCCGACCCTCACCCGGTCGGTGCTGCGCGGCACGCGCGGCGGCCGCGCGTTCGACCCGTCGACGACCGGCGCCGGCGAGGCGGTCGGCCGGGTGGCGAGCGCCGTGGCCGAGGGTGCCCGCGACGCCGCCGAGGCGGCCGAGGACGCGCTGCGCCGCGCCCCCGGGGCCGCGCAGGCCGAGGGCGTGGTGCGCGGCACCGTCGCCGGCGCGGACGACCTGCCGATCGCCGGCTACGACGACCTGACCGTCGCCGAGCTCGCCGAGCGGATCCCCCGGCTCTCGCCCCGCGAGATCGCGACGATCGAGGCGTACGAGCGCCGGCACAAGGACCGCCGCGGCGTGCTGCAGGTGACCGAGCGCGAGCTGGCCGGCTCCTCCTCCTGAGAGGGGCGCCGCCCCGAGGGGGACCCGGGGCCTCGCGGCCCGGACGGCGGCGAGCGCCCCGACGTCGGGGCGCTCGGAATGGCCCGGATCAGCCGACCGGCGACAGCAGCAGGTCGGTGAAGACCGCCGGGTCGCGACGGGTGCGGCCCGCATCGGTGCCGGAGCGGTCCCGCTTGACGAGCTCCACGGCCTCCGGGTCCTCGAGCCGGTGCAGCCGGCCCTCGGCGATCAGCGCGTCGTCCACGGCGCCGGGCCGGCCGTCGAACGTCGTGAAGACCGGGGTGCCGAGGGCGACCGCCTCGCGGTTCATCGTCCCGCCGGCGGAGACGACGAGGTCCGCGAGCGCGATGAGCGACGGCCCGTCGATCGGTCGCTCGGGGACGACGAAGCCGCCGGCCGCGCGCAGCTCGGCGCGCTGGTCGGCGGTGCGGGGCAGCACCACGACCTGGCCCTGCTCGCGCAGGCGGGTGAGGACCTGCGCGAACCGGTCGTTGTGGAAGCGGTGGTACAGCGAGACCTCGGGCGGGGTGCGCACGACCGCGATCGGCTCGGCGGCGTCGAGCCCGAGGTCGACGAGCACCGACGGGTCCGGGTCGAGGTCGGAGAGGTAGTACTCCTCCTTCAGCCCGGCGTAGGCGCGGATCTTGCCGTCGGCCCCGTAGCGCGAGAGCCGCTGCGGCGGGATCGACGCCGGCACGACGACCGCCTGCGCGAGGCGGCAGTTGATCTGGTGCTGGACCGTCGCCCACTCGTAGTCGAACGCGGTCGTCGAGGGGATCCCGAGCGCCGCGGCCGCGACGGTGACGTCGTTGGAGCCGTGCCCGATCGCGAGGTCGAAGGGCGCCGAGCCGTCCGGGTGGCCCCCGACCCGCCGCGACCAGCGCAGGAGCGCCGTCGTCCGCGACGCGAGCCCGCGGGCCTTGTCCGGCAGCCGCTCGCCGCGGTGGTGGCCGATCGCCGTGTGCGGGATGCCGAGGCGGTCGCACAGGCCGAGCGTCTGGGCGAAGTCGCGCGCGGTGACGTCGACGCGGTGCCCGCGTCGGCGCAGCTCCTCGATCACCGGCCGCAGGACCAGGACGTGGGGGCTGTTGGTGAGGTCGATCCAGACGCGCATCGCCGCGCGGGATGCTCGCAGGACCGGGGGCGGGGCGCCGGCGACGTCGCTGCGGGAACGACGGCCGTCGCGTCGTGCCCTCTGGGCGGCCCGGGACGAGCGCGGTCGCGATGCCCGCCTCGGTCGATCCGGCCTGCGGGCTCGCGCGCGGTCGGACGCCTGCGCCGGACGCGAGGTCAGCGTCCGGCGAGGACCGCGGCCACGCCGTCGACGACCTCGCCGATCTGGCGCTCGGTCATCGTCGCGCTGATCGGCAGGGCCACGTGCGTGCGGGCGAGCTCGTCGGTGACCGGCAGGTCCGCGAGGCCGCCGGCCTGGAACGCCGCCATCGGCGGCTGGCGGTGGACCGGGGTGCGGTAGTAGCCGCGCGCGCCGACCCCGCGGGCGCCGAGGCCCGTCGCGAGCGCGTCGGGCTCCTCGGTCCGCACGACGTAGAGATGCCAGGCCGGAGCGCTGCCCGGGGCCGCCTCGGGCAGCGTCACGAGCTCGCCGAGCCCGGCGGCGCGGTAGCGCGCATCGACCCGGTGCCGGTGGGTCGCCCAGCTCTCCAGCGACGGCAGCAGGACGCGCAGGATCGCGGCCTGGACCTCGTCGAGGCGGCTGTTGTAGCCGATCTCGACGTAGTCGACCTTGTCCGCGGAGCCGTGGAAGCGCAGCGTCCGGACGCGCTCGGCGATCGCGTCGTCGCTCGTCGTGATCGCCCCGCCGTCGCCGAACGCACCGAGGTTCTTCGAGGGGTAGAAGCTGAAGGTCGCCACGTCGCCCATCGTGCCCGGGCGGGCGACGGTCCCGTCGCCGTCGCGCAGCGTCGAGCCGGCGGCCTGCGCGGCGTCCTCGAGCACCGGCAGCCCGGTCCGCTCCCGGATCGCGGCGATCGGCGCGACGTTGCCGAACAGGTGGACGGCGATGATCGCCTTCGTCCGGGGCGTGACCGCGGCCGCGACCGTCTCGGCGGTGACGCACATCGTGTCCGGGTCGACGTCGCAGAAGACCGGGACCGCGCCGGTCGGGGGGATCGCCTCGGCGCTCGCCCAGAAGGTGAACGACGGGACGACGACCTCGTCGCCCGGACCGACGCCGAGCGCGCGCAGCGCGATCGTGATCGCCTCGGTGCCGTTCGCCACCCCGATCGCGTGGCGGGCGCCGAGCCAGGCGGCGAGCTCCTCCTCGAAGGCGTGGACCTCCGGCCCCAGGACGAACCGCCCGTCCCGGGCGACCCGCAGCAGCGCCTCGTCCAGGCGGTCCCGCAGCGGCTCCAGCGCGGTGGCGGTGTCGAAGAGCGGGACGGCCATGTCGCACAGGATGCCCGACGGTCGGCGCCGACCGGCGGCCCGCCGGGACCGAGCCCGGGCGAGGAGGCCCCCGCGGCCCCCGGGAGGGCGGGACCGGTGCCGGAACGTTCCGCACCCCGCCCTCCGGAGGGCATCGATGCCGGAACGTTCCCTCCTCGGCCCCGTTCGGCCGTCCCGCGGCAGAGCGCGGACGCGCCGCGCCGTGGGCCTGCGACCCCGGGCGGCGTAGGCTCCGCGACCGATGCCCTCCGGCCTCCCCGACCACCCCCTGCGCTCGCTCGTGGCGGCGCAGCTCGCCGGGCTCGTCCACGGGCCCGCCGAGGCGCTGCCGGTGTCCTCCTCCGCCCACGTCCGCGTCGTCACGCAGGTCGTGACGCGTGGCCGCGGGGTGGCGCCCGGCGATCCCGAGCTCGCGAAGGCGACCGAGGTCGCCGCGCACGCCGGGACGCTCGCCGGGCTGACGCTCGGCCTGCGGGTGGAGATCCGCCAGGTGCTGCGCGGCGCGGCCGCCGACCCGGCGAGGGCCGCGCGGACCGCCGGCCTCATCACCCTCGCCTCCGCGCCGACGGCGCTGGCCGCCGTGGCGTTCGAGCGCCGGATCGAGCAGCGGCTCGGCTCCGACGAGACGATCGCGATCGGCCTCGTCGTCGGCGGGTTCGCGATGACGCTCGCCGACGGCGGCCTGCTGCGGCTGCGGCGTGTCGGGGGCCGCGCGCTCGCCCGGGACGTCGAGCGCGGCGAGGCGGCGCCGACGGGCGAGGCCGACCCGGCGGGCGCGGGCGCCGCGCGAGGGACCGGGACGCCTGACCCGTCCGGCGCCACGGGCACGACCGGCGGGCCCGGCACGACGGGCGCCGGTCGGCGCGGTCCGGCCGGCGACGGCCGCTCCTGGCAGGACGCGACGATCGCCGACGCGCTGTTGCTCGGCCTCGCCCAGGCGACCGCCCTGTGGCCCGGCGTGTCGCGCAGCGGGGCGGTGCTCGGGGCGGCGCGCGCGCTGGGCTTCGGGCGCGGGGACGCGGGCTGGATCTCGGCGGCGCTGGCCGGCCCGGCGGTCGGCGGCGCCACCGCCCTGAAGACCGTGCGGCTCGTCCAGCGCGTCGCCGCCGGGACGGTGCCGCGCGCCGCGCTGCTGCCGCTCGGTGCCGTCGCGGTCACGAGCGCGCTCTCGGGCCGCCTGGCGGCGCCGCTGGCGCGACGGACGCTCGAGGGCGTCCGCCTGGCGCCCTTCGGGGCCTACCGACTGCTCGTCGCGGGCGGGCTGCTCGCCACCCGGCCGCCGCGCTGAGCGGACGGCCGCACGTTCCTGCGCGACGGCGCGCTCGCCGCCGGCCGCCGGCGACGCGGGGCGCCACGCCTCTTCCACCCGGCCTCTGCGCCCGACCGGCCACGCCGAGACGACCGCGCCCGCCGAGCGCCGAGCGCCGCGACCCGTCGGCCGCCGCCCCCGCACGACGCTCGCCCGCCGACGCCGGGCCGACGCCGCACCACGGACGCCCAGCGACCCCGGCACGACACTCGCCGGGCAGGACGGGGCGAGCGACGCACCACGGGCATCACCACCCGAGAACGCCACTCGCCGGACACGACGCGACGAACGCGGCGCCACGGACGCCCGGCGACCCCGGCACGCCACTCGTCCGGCACGACGCCGCGAGCGACGCACCACGGGCGTCGCCCTCCCCGACGACGCAGCGGAGTCGCGCACCCGTACCGCGGCAGCCCGCGCACCCGAAGCCCCCGTCCGCGTCAGCGACCGCGCCGGCGCCGCGCTCGCGCCGACCGCCACCGGTCGCGGGGAACGTGCGACGATCCTCCGCGATGAGCGACGCCTACGCGGCCTCCGGGGTCGACACCACCCAGTCCGACGCCGGCGTCGGCGCCCTGGTCGGGATCCTCAAGACGATCGAGACGGGGAAGCCGTCGCTGAACGTCCTCGCGTCCGGGCACTACGCGAGCGTCCTGCGGGTCGCGCCGAACCTCGGGATCGCGGTGGCCACGGACGGCGTCGGGTCGAAGCTCATCGTCGCCGAGGAGACGAACCGGCTGGACACCGTCGGGATCGACTGCATCGCGATGAACGTCAACGACCTCGTGTGCGTCGGCGCCGAGCCGATCGCGATGCTCGACTACCTCGCGGTCCAGGAGCCCGACGGCGAGCGGCTCGCCGCGATCGGCCGCGGCCTGAAGGCCGGGGCCGAGGACGCCGGGATCGAGATCCCCGGCGGCGAGCTCGCGGTCCTGCCCGAGCTCCTGCGCGGCCATCCCGACCCCGGCGGCTTCGACCTCTGCGGCACCGCGATCGGCACCGTCGGGCTCGACGAGCTCGTGACCGGCGCGGCGATCGAGCCCGGCGACGCCCTGATCGGCCTGCCGTCGAGCGGGATCCACTCCAACGGCTACACGCTCGCGCGCAAGGCGCTGCAGCGCGACGGCGGCCTGACCCTCGACGATCGGCCGGAGGAGCTCGGCGGCGCCTCGGTCGCCGACGCGCTGCTCGAGCCGACGGTCATCTACGTCCGCGCGATCGTCGAGCTGCTGCGCAGCGGCATCCCCGTCCGGGGCCTGAGCCACATCACCGGCGGCGGCCTGCTGAACCTCGTCCGCCTCGGCGCCCTCGACGCCCACGGCCGGCCCCACCCCGCGGCGAGCGCCGGCCCCCGCCTCGGCTTCGCGATCGAGGACCCGCTCCCGGTCCCGGGCGTCATGCGCCTCATCCAGCGCCTCGGCAGCGTCTCGGACGCCGAGATGTGGGAGGTCTTCAACATGGGCTGCGGCTTCGTCGCCGTCGTCGCCGACGAGCACGTCGACGCGGCGAGCGCCCTGCTCGCCGAGCGCCATCCCGGCACCCGCCGGATCGGGACGGTCACCGACCGCGGCGGCGTCTGCACGGCCCCCGGCGGGGTCGAGCTGCGCTGAGCCGGGGCGGGAACGGACGTTCGCTCCGGGTGCAACCCCGCGCCCGGAGAGGGTTAGGAAGCGATGAAGATCCCGGGCTCCGGCGCCGGATCCCGGCAAGATCCGGACCCGGCGGCCCGCGATCGCCCGTCACCCGCAAGGATGTGACGAGGCCGGCGCCCCGCCGAGCCGCCCTCCGACCGCCCTCCCGACCGCCTCGCCGACCCGGACCGCCCGAACGACCCCGTCCCGGTGACCATCGACGTCGGCACACTGCTCGCGGACCGCTACCGCCTCGAGGCCCAGATCGGGTCCGGTGGCATGTCGACGGTCTACCGGGCCTTCGACACCGTCCTGGAGCGGACGGTCGCGATCAAGCGGATGCACCGCGAGATCGCCGAGCACTCCGAGCAGCTCGAGCGGTTCCGCCGCGAGGCGCGCGCCGTGGCGCAGCTCAACCACCCGCACATCGTGCAGGTGATCGACGCCGGCGAGCACGACGACACGCCGTTCATCGTCTTCGAGCACGTCCGCGGGGAGACGCTGAAGGAGCGGATCCAGCGGGCCGGCCGCCTGCCGGTCACCGAGGCCGTGGCGTACGCGATCGAGATCGCCCGGGCCCTCGGCGCCGCGCACGACCGCGGCATCGTCCACCGCGACGTCAAGCCGCAGAACGTCCTCATCAACGAGGAGGGCCTGGCGAAGGTCACGGACTTCGGCATCGCGCGCACGCTCGAGGAGCACGGGCTGACCGCCGACGGCCGCGTGCTGGGCACGACCGACTACGTATCGCCCGAGCAGGCGATGGGCCACGAGGTCACCGGCCAGAGCGACGTCTACTCGCTGGGGATCGTCCTCTTCGAGATGCTCATCGGCGACGTCCCCTTCCACGGGGAGAACCAGGTCGCCGTCGCGATGAAGCACGTCCGCGAGGAGCTGCCGGACGTCCAGGCGCTGCGCCCGTCGGTCGGCGCCGCCCTCGCCGCGGTCGTCGACCGCGCCACGGCGAAGGACCTCGAGGTCCGCTACCCCGACACCGCGGACCTCATCGCCGACCTCGAGGACGTCCTCACCATCGAGGCGTCGCGCCGGGGCGAGGCGACCGGCGAGGCGACGGCGGTGCTGCGCAGCCTGCCGCCGCAGAAGCGCCGGCGGGCGAACCTGCGCCTGCGGCGCCGGGGCCTGCTGCTCGGGGCCGTCCTGCTCGTCGTGGCGGCGCTCGTCTTCGCCGCCGTCCAGCTGCTGCCGGACGCGACGACCCGCGGCACCGACCAGCGCCCCTCGACGCCGCCGGTGTCCGGCGAGCGCACGATCTCGCTGAGCCAGAACGCGGCGCACGACTACGACCCGCTCGGCGACAAGTCCGAGCACCCCGAGGACACGGCGAAGGTCCTCGACGGCGACCGCAGCACGGCCTGGACGACCGAGCAGTACCGCGGCGGCGTCTTCCCCTCGCCGAAGACCGGCGTCGGCATCTACCTCGACGTCGGGACGAGCACCGTCGCCGCGACGCGCCTGTCGATCGCCACGTCCACCCCCGGGTGGCAGGCGACGATCCTCGCGTCCGCGGGCGGCGAGGCACCGCCGTCGACGGTCCCGGACCCGGGCTGGGTCGAGGTCGGCTCGGTCGCGCAGGCGACGGCCCGCACGAACGTCGCGCTGCGCACGAACGGCCGCCGGTACCGGTACTACCTCGTCTGGATCACGCAGCTGCCGCCGGGCGCCGAGCGCGTCTCGATCGAGGCGCTGTCGCTCCTGCGGCGCGGCTGACGGTCGGTCCACGAGGCGCCCGCCGCCGGCGACGCCGCGGGGCCTCAGGCGCGGCGGCGCGCCTCGCGCACGACGACCGCCGGTCGCCGCACGAGCCCGCCGAGCCAGTCGCCGGCGGCGACGGGGGCCGCGTCCTGCGAGCGGACGGCCGCCACGCCGGTCGTGCTCGTCCCGGCCGCGCCCTGGTCCTCGGACGAGCCCGAGCTGCCGGTGGTCGTCGTGTCGGTCGTCGGCTCCTCGTAGCGCCCGACCTGGACGGTCACCGTCGCGTTCTTGCGCACGTTGCCGCCGTTGGGCACCTGCCGCTGGACGCGGCCGTCCTGGCCCTCGTCGGACACCGCGACCTCCGTCACCCGGGGCCGCAGGCCGGCGGCGCGCAGGGCGCGCTCCGCCTGGGCGCGGGTGCGGCCCTCGACGTTCGGGACGGCGACCTGGTCGTCCTCCTCGTCGGCCGGCGTCCGCGTGACGGTGAGGCGCACGGTCGAGCCCTCGTCGACCTTCGAGCGCGCGGCGGGGCTCTGCTCGGTCACCGTGCCGGCCTCGACGTCGGTCGAGTCGACCTCGGTGACCTCCGGCACGAGCCCGGCGTCGGTGATCGCCTTCTCCGCCGCGGCGCGGTCGAGGTCGGTGACCTTCGGCACCTCGACCTGGTCCTCGCTCGCGGGACCGGAGGACACGGTCAGCGTCACCTGGGTCCCCGGATCGATCCGCGTCTGCGCCGCCGGGGACACGCTGATCACGCGCCCGGCCTCGACGGTCTCCGACGCCTGCTCGGCGTCGGCGATGTCGTCCTCGGCGATCCCCGCCTGGACGAGGGCGCGGCGCGCGTCGGCGCGCGTCTGGCCGACCACCGCCGGGATCGTCAGCTGCGCCGGGCCGCTCGAGACGGTGAGCAGGACCTTCGACCCGTGCCGCACGCGCGCTCCGCGACGGGGCGAGGACCGGATGACGATCCCGCGACGGACGTCGGCGCTCGCCTGCTGCTCCGTGCTGACCCGGAAGCCGCGCTCCTCGAGCCGCTGCGTCGCGGCCGCCTCCGTCAGGCCGTTGAGCCGCGGGACGGTCTCCATCCGGCCGAAGATGAGGTAGCCGATGAGCGCCAGCGCCGCGAGCGTCGCGAGCGCGCCGGTCACCATCCACGCTCGCCGGCGTCGGCGTCGGGCCTCGTCGGCCTCCCGCGCCTCCTCCGGGGCCACGCCGGCCGGCACCGCCATCCCGGCCGCGGGCTGCAGCCAGCCGCCCGTCGGCATGTCGGCGCCGCGGGGCCCGGACGTCGGGTACGTGCCGCGCTCGGGCTCGGGCTCGCCGGACACGATCCGGTGCCGGACGCCCTGCAGGGCCGCGATGAACTCCTCGGCGTCGGCGAAGCGGTCGTCGACCGACTTCGCCAGCGCCCGCATGACGACGGCCTCGAGGTCCGCCGGGACGGCCGGGTTGACGACCGAGAGCGCCGGCGGGTCCTCGTTGACGTGCTTCAGCGCGATCGCCACCGGCTGATCCCCGTCGAAGGGCAGCCGGCCGGTCAGCATCTCGAAGAGGACGACGCCGACGGCGTAGAGGTCGGCGGCGGGCGTGATGTTCTGCCCCGACGCCTGCTCCGGCGAGAGGTAGTGCGCCGTGCCGACGATCATGCCGGTCTGCGTCATCTGCAGGTCGTCGACGGCGCGCGCGATGCCGAAGTCGGCGACCTTCAGCTGGCCGTCCGGTCCGACCAGGACGTTCTGCGGCTTGATGTCGCGGTGGACGAGGCCCCGGCGGTGGGCGTAGCGCAGGGCGTCGAGGACCTGGCTGATCTGGTCGATCGACTTGATCGGATCCAGCGGCGCCTGGTCGCGGATGACGTCCTTCAGCGTCACCCCGTCGACGAGCTCCATCGCCATGTAGGGGATGCCGTCCCAGTCGCCGCGGTCGAAGACCTGGACGATGTGGGGATGCTGGAGCCCGGCCGCGGACTGGCTCTCGCGCCGGAAGCGGGCGACGACCTGCGGGTCCTCGGCGAGCTGCTCGTGGAGGACCTTCAGCGCGACGTGCCGCCCGAGCTGCAGGTCCTCGCAGCCGAAGACGTCGGCCATCCCGCCCGTGCCGAGCCGGCGCTCGACGCGGTATCGGGCATCGATGGTCTGTCCCACCCGGTTCATGGCGCATCCCCCAGGATGACGTGCGAGCGATCGCGACGGCGCATCAGCGCGATCCCTCCGCGAGCGCGGCCTGCATGACCTGCTTGGCGATCGGCCCGGCGACGGGCCCGCCGAAGCCGGTCGTGTTCTCCACCACCGCGGCGACGGCGACGCGCGGGTTCTCCAGCGGCGCGAAGCCGATGAACCACAGGTCGTTGAGCCCCTTGGCGATGTTCAGCTCGGCGGTGCCCGTCTTGCCGCCGACCTGGAAGCCCTGGAGGGCCGAGGCGGTGCCCGTGCCCTCGTTCACGACGTCGCCCATCATCGAGCGCAGGTCGGACGCGGCCGAGCTCGACATGACGCGCCGGAAGAGCCGGCCCTCGACCCGCTCCTGGACGCGGCCGTCGGCGTCGACGACGCGATCGACGAGGTGCGGGCGCATGAGCCGTCCGCCGTTGGCGACGGTGGCGGCGACCATCGCCATCTGCAGCGGCGTGACCTGCAGCTTGTCCTGGCCGATGCCGAGGCGCCCGACGTCGACGAAGCGGCTCGTCGCCGGGATGAACCGGCTGTTGCGCCCGCGGGCGAGGAACTCGCCGGAGGGGCGCATCTGCGCCTTCGGGTAGTCCAGCGGCGGCAGCTCGCCGAACCCGAAGCGCTTCATGTACCGCTGCATCGTCGCCTTGCCGAGGTCGTTGGCGATGTTCGCGAAGGCGGTGTTCGTCGAGTGCGTCAGGTGGTAGCGCAGGGTCGTCGTCCCGGGGTCCTCGCCACCGGCGTTGTTCAGCGGCTGCCCGCTGAAGACCTGGCCGTTGGACCCGTCGATGAGCGAGTCCGGCGTGAACTTGCCGCTGTCCAGCGCGGCCGCCGCGGTGACGACCTTGAAGGTCGATCCCGGGACGTACGCCTCCTGCGTGGCCCGGTTGACGAGCGGGCGCGTCGTCTCGGCCTTGTTCAGGTCGGCGAAGTACTCCGGGTCCCGGATCGCCTTGTTCGGGTCCCAGCCGGGGACCGAGACCATCGCGAGGACCTTGCCGTTGCGCGGGTCCAGCGCCACGACCGACCCGCGCCGGCCGGCCAGCGCGGCGATCCCGGCGTTCTGGACGGCCGGCTCGAGCGTCGTGCGCACGTCGTCGCCGCGCTGGTCGCCCGAGACGAGCCGGTCGACCGCCGTGGCGAGCTTCACCGCCTTGCCGGCGAGCCAGTCGTTCTGGGAGCGCTCGAGGCCCGACTGCTGGCCGAGCGTCGTGTCGCTGTAGCCGACCGCGGCGACGTAGCGGGAGCCCTGCGGGTAGCGCCGCTTGTAGGCGGTGGTGTTCGTGTCCCGCGACCTCCTCGCGACGCTGCGCGCGAGGGTCGTGCCGTCGGCCGCGAGGATCCGCCCACGGGGCACCCGCTCGGCCCGGATGAGGTCGCGACGGTTCTGCGCGTTGTCGCGCAGGCCCTGGTCCTCGAACACCGTCCAGCGGGAGCTGAACGCCAGCAGCAGCCCGAAGAGCAGGACGAAGAGCGCGAAGAGGTTGCGGATCGGCTTGTTCACGCCGGTCTCCTCGCGTCCTCGGACACGCGCAGCAGCAGCGCCAGCAGGACGAAGTTCGCGAGCACCGACGAGCCGCCGTAGCTGATGAACGGGAGCGTGACGCCCGTGAGCGGGATGACCTTCGTGACCCCGCCGACGATGACGAACACCTGGAGCGCGAAGACCGCGGTGAGCCCGGTGGCCAGGAGCTTGCTGAACGGATCGCGGGCGAGGATCGCCACGCGGAAGCCGCGGTGGATGATCAGGAGGTAGGCGAGGAGGATCGCCGCGGCCCCGAGCAGGCCGAGCTCGTTCGTGATCAGCGCGTAGATCATGTCGGTCTGCGACGCCGGCAGCAGCGGCGTGGAGACGGTGCCGCCGTCGCTGATCGTCGTCCCGAGCTCGGCCTGGCCGAGCCCGCGGCCGAAGAGCCCCCCGTCGGCCTGGGCGAAGAGCGATTGCGCCAGCTGGTAGCTCGTCCCGTACTCGGGCGGCCGCGGCGAGACGTCGGCGCTGCCGAAGAGGATCGGGTCCAGCGGGGTGCGCCACGCGGCGACGCGATCCTGGACGTGCCCGACGCGGGAGCCGACCATGTACGCGCCCGCGGCGAACGCGCCGAGCCCGAACAGCGGGAACCGCAGCTTGCCGGTCGCGACGTAGATCAGCGCGAGGAACGCGCCGAAGAACATGAGCGACGAGCCGAGGTCGCGGATGAAGATGAGCAGCAGCATCGCGCTGCCCCAGATCGCCAGCAGCGGGCCGAGGTAGCGCAGCGGCGGCATCGCGACCCCGAGGACCTTGCGCCCGCCGTGGATGAGCACCTGCCGCGTGTCGCGCAGGTAGCTCGCGAGGAAGATGACGATCCCGAGCTTCGCGAACTCCGCCGCCTGGAAGCTCATCGGCCCGATCTTGATCGAGAGGTAGGCGCCGTTCGTCGCCTGCCCGATCACGGGGAACCGCGGCAGCATGAGCAGGACGATCGCCCCGAGCGCGATCGTGTACCGGTAGCGCTCGAGCTGGTGGTAGTCGCGCAGCGCGATCATCGTCGCGGCGAAGAGCCCGAGCCCGATGACGAACCACAGCGCCTGGGACCGGGCGAAGCTCTCGTCGATCCGGTAGAGCTCGACGAGCCCGAGGCACGCCAGCAGCGCGACGAGCGGGAAGATGAACGGGTCGGCGTTCGGCGCGGTGAAGCGGATGACGAGGTGCGCCGCGAGGCACAGCCCGAGGAACACGCCGCCGATGACGAGCGACGTGTTGCCGACGAAGTCGCCGCGCTTGAGGAAGATCGCCGTGAAGCCGGCGGTGATCAGGAGCGCGGAGGGCAGGAGCGCGAGCGCCTCGCGCGTGCGCGGCCTCACGGCTTGACGACCTCGCCCCGCTCCAGCTTCGACACGAGGTCGTTGGCGTCGGCCAGCGACCGCAGGCGGTGGTCGAGGAGCCGCCGGCGCAGCGGCGCGTCGACCTCGTCGACGGGGACGGCGGACGGGTAGTTCACCGAGTAGAGCTTCAGCCCGGCGGGCAGCTCGTACGGCAGGCCGCGGTAGACGGTCACGAGGCCCCGGTGATTGCCGACGAAGTACACCGTCTGGGACGCGAAGTACCCGCCGACGAGGACGCAGAAGAGCAGGAAGAGGACGATGAACGGCCCGGCGCGGACGCCGCGGCGCTTGCGCGGCGCGACCGCGGTCCGCGGCGTGCGCGGTCCGTCCGCGGACCCGCGCGGGGGACGCGGCTCCTCCGCGGACGCCGCCGCGGCGAGCTGGTCGGCGTCGACCCGCGGCAGCACCGCGGTGACCTGCTCGTGCGCCTGGGTCGGCTCCTCGTCGGCGGCGGGGCTCCCCGCGGCGAGCGCGGACGGCGCGGTCCCGGCGTTCTCGACCCGGAAGAGGAGGACGGTGATGTTGTCGCGCCCACCGGCCTCGTTCGCGCGGTCGACGAGCAGGTCGACCCGCTCGTCGAGCGAGCCCGGACCCGCGAGGATCTCCTCGATCTCCTCCTCGCTGAGCATCGCGGTGAGGCCGTCGCTGCACACGAGGAAGAGGTCGTCGTCCTCGACGTTCAGGACCTCGGAGTCGATCGCGACCTCGGGCTCGGGCCCGAGCGCACGGGTGATGATCGAGCGCTGGGGGTGCTCGAGCGCCTGCTCGGGCGTCAGCCGACCCTGCCGGACGAGCTCCTCGACGAGCGAGTGGTCGCGCGTCAGCCGCGTGAGCTCCTGCCCCCGCAGCCGGTAGAGGCGGCTGTCGCCGACGTGGACGACGACGAGCTGGCCCTCGTCGACGTAGGCGGCGGTGAGGGTCGTCCCCATCCCGGCGCGTCGCTGGTCGCGCAGCGCGCGCTCGTGGATCCGGCGGTTCGCCTCGGAGACCTGGTCGCGCAGGCGCTCGGCGACGGTCCCGCTGCCGGTGCCCAGGCCCTCCCGGAGGGTGTCGACCGCCACGCGGGAGGCGACCTCGCCCGCCTGGGCGCCGCCCATCCCGTCCGCGACCGCGAACAGGGGCGTCCGCGCCACGAACGAGTCCTCGTTGTGGGGGCGCTGGCGGCCGGTGTCGGTCCGCTGGGCGTGTTCGGCGACTTTCAGCACGGGGGACGGGTCGTCAGTCGTCGAGGTACGTGAACTCGGTGTCGCCGATCCGGATCCGGTCGCCGAGCTGGAGCGGCTGCGGTCCGGCGAGCGGCTCCTCGTTCAGGAACGTACCGTTCGTCGAGCCGAGATCCTCCACGATCACGACCCCAGCCTGTCGCACCAGGCGCGCGTGGCGTCCCGAGGCGTAGGCGTCGTCGATCCGGATGTCGACCTGGCTGCCCCGTCCGATCACCGCACCGGGGCCGACGTCGTACTCGTCGCCGGGCTGGTGACCGACGGCCCGCTCCACGCGCAGGCGCGGCTCGCCGGTGCCCGCCCCGACGGGTCCCTCGCCGCCCGGATCGTGGACCCCGGGGGCGAGCGCGCCGACGGCGCCGCGGCTCAGGTCCACGACGCTCGAGCGCGCGACCCAGGCGAGGAAGAGGTAGAGGACGGCGACGATGCCGAACTTCAGGGCGACGGACACCGGCTCGACGAGATCGGCGAGGGGCAGGCTCACGCGCCGGCCTCCACCCGCGCGACGATCGTGCCCAGCTCGAGCTGCGCGCCGGGACGCAGGGGCGCGGGACGGCCCGGCTGCACCGGCACGCCGTCGACCACGACGCCGTTCGTCGAGCCGAGGTCGTCGATCGTCCAGCCGTCGCGGCCGGGCCGGATCTCGCAGTGGCGCCGCGAGACCTCGGCGCTGGCGATCACGACGTCGCACTCGCGGCTGCGGCCGATGACGCCCCCGTCGGGGCCGATCGGCTCGCGCCGGCCCTCGAGCACGACCACGAGGCTCCGCGGCGGCGCCCCGGCGCGGGGTCGGGCGGCACCGGGGGCCCCGCCCGGCGGGGTCGGCACGCGCCCGGAGCGCGCGCGTCGCGGCTCGGCGACGGGTCCGGTCGGCTGCCGCGGGGCGGGGATCGGCGCGGCGTGGTCGGCCGGCGGCTCGGCCGGGCGCGCCGGGGACGGGGCGGGCGGCTCGTCGTCGGGGTCCTCGTGGATCGCGGCGACGCCGTAGCGGCTCGGCGGCAGCTCGTCGCCGCGATGCAGCCGCACGACCGGCGTGTGCGCGAGCGCGTAGCGCTGCTCGCGCGCGTGGACGAGCAGGTGGTTCGAGAGCTCCTCCAGCAGCGAGGGCCCGAGCCGGAGGATCCGGTCGTGGTCGTCGGGCGAGAGGTACACGTCGTAGTGGTGGGCGGCCCAGGTGCGGTCGAGTCCCTGGCGCCGGGTCGCCTCCATCTCCCGCGCGAGGCCGCGCGCGAGCTCAGCGGGGGTGACCTCGCTTCGGAACAGCCGGCCGAAGGTCCCCTCGACCAGGCCGGCAAGCTTGCTCTCGATGTCGCGCAGCACAGGAGGCTCGGGCTCGGTCCCCGGATGCTACGGGGTGCGCGGCGCTCGACGGGGCGTCGGAGCCGCGGCGGCCGTGCTCGGTGACCGCGCGACGACCGCCCCCGTGGCCAGCAGCAGCGCCACGAGGGGCAGGGCGGGACCGGCCGGAGCGCCCGCCGCGCGCAGCACGGACGCCGCGCCGGCGGCGACGGCGAGGACGAGCGCGAGGAGGAGCACGCCCGCCGCGATCCGGCGTCCGTGGGCATGGGCCGTGGCGCGACGCGCCCCGACGATCGCCGCGGCGCCGAGCAGCGCGGCGACCGGCACGGCGAGCGGGCCCAGCGCCGCGCCGGCCGCGGCGGCGACCGGCACGACGGGCACGAGCGCCGGCCGCGGGCGCGCGACGTGGACGTGGATCGCCGGGGACGGACCGGCGATCGGCGCGGGCCGGCGCGGCAGCGCGCGGGCCGGGTCGGCCACCGCGGGGGCGACGGCGACGCCGCGCTGCTCGAGGGCGCTCATCAGGGCCGCCTCGAGCTCGGCCACCGTGCCCCGCGCTGCGGGATCCTCGGCGGCCGCGCGGTCGATGGCGGCGACGAGATCCGGCTCGAGGTCGGGCCGGCGCAGGCGCAGCGACGGAAGGTCGCGGTGCGCGACGAGCAGCGCGCTCGCCGGCTTCCCGGTCGTGGACCCGGCCGGGTGCTCGCCCGTCAGCGCCTCGTGGAGGACGACCGCGAGGGCCCAGAGATCGCCCGCGGCGTCGCCGGGCCCGCCCTCGAGGCGCTCCGGCGACATGTAGGCGAGGGTCCCGACGATCCGCGGCGGCTCGCCGGGTGGGGTCGGCGCGGTCTCGGTCGCCGCCAGGCGGGCGATCCCGAAGTCCGCGAGCTTCGCCGGGGCGACCCCCGGATCGCACCGCGTCCCGCCGGCGCCGTCGACCCGGAACGCGCCGTGGGGCACGAGGACGTTCCGGGGCGTGACGTCGCGGTGCACGATCCCGCGCCCGTGCGCGTGACGCAGGGCGGCGCAGAGCGACACGCCGATCTGCAGCAGCTCCTCGTCGCTGTGCGTGTCGTCGGCGATCGTGCGGCGCAGCGTGTCCCCGGCGACGAGCTCCGTCACGAGCCAGACGTGCCCGGCGGCAGCGCCCAAGGCGTACACGGAGACGACCGCGGGGTGCCCGAGCCGCGCGGCGGCCCGGGCCTCGCCGAGCGCCTTCCCCCGGCCGTCCGCCGGCAGGCACTTCACCGCGACCGGTCGGCCGAGCTGGCGATCGAGCGCCTCCCAGACCGTTCCGGCGCCGCCGCGGCCGAGGACGCGCACGAGGACGTAGCGGCCCAGCACGAGCTCGCCGGGCACGAGCCCGCCGGGGGCGGACGACCGGCCCGGGGCGGCGGGCGGCACCGCCGGCGTCGCCGCGGAGGGCGGGGCCAGGCGGTCGGTGGCGGCGACGGTTCCCGTGCGCACGCCTCCCGTTTCGCGCTCCGCGTCGCGGCTCCTGCACGGGGCAGGCGGCCGCCCGGCGCTGCGGCGCGTCGAGGCACGCGCGCCGTCTACCCTGGTGCGAGCAGGAGGATCTCGGGCGTCCGCGGTGAACGAGGCCCGGGACCGCCGGACGATCGACCGGCCGAGCACTGCCACCTGCCCCAGGAGCGCACCCCGTGTCGTTCTTCGACGACGACGATTTCGACGAGCCGACGTACGTCGCCCACGAGGGCGAGTCGCGGCGTGCGTCGTCGCGGCGCCCCGGACTCGGCGGGCTCACCGGCGGGGGCGCGCCGCCCGACGCCCAGACCGCGCGCGTCCGGCAGATCGTGGCCCTCGGCGCGATCGTCTTCATCCTCATCCTCCTCACCGTCGCGGTGAACAGCTGCGTGAAGTCCGGGCGCAAGTCGGCGCTGCAGGACTACTCGCGCGACGTGACCGCCGTGCTGCAGGAGTCGCGCAGCGAGGTCGCCGACCCGCTCTTCGACGTCCTCTCCTCGGGCGAGGAGGCCAACGCGCTGCAGTCGCGCCTGAGCAGCATCCGCGAGGTCGCCTCCGACGAGGCCGACCGCGTCCAGGGCTTCAGCCCGCCCGGCGACGACCGCGGGAAGGCCGCCCAGCACGACCTCGAGCTGGCGATGAACCTCCGCGCCGAGGCGCTGCGCGTCATCGCCCAGGAGATCTCGCGCGCCCTCGCCGACGCGTCGACGAGCCAGGAGGCGCTCGACGCGATCGCGGGGCAGATGCAGGCGCTCCTGGCCAGCGACGTGATCCTGCTCAGCCGCACGAAGCCCCTGATCGACGAGGCGCTGCGCGACGCCGACGTCAGCGGCGCCGAGGTCCAGGCGCCGCGCGTCCTCACCGACTTCAGCTGGCTCGACGCCGACGGCCTCGGCGCGAAGCTCGGCAGCGGCGGGGGCGGCGGCGGATCGAGCTCGTCGGGCGAGGTCCGCGACCGCAGCGGCGAGACGCCCTCGTCGCCCGGGCTGCACGGCACGAGCATCACCGGCGTCACGATGGGCGGCACGCAGCTGAGCGCCGGCGCGTCCACCGCGGTCCCCGGCCGCAAGGTCGAGGTCCAGGTGAACAACGGCGGCGAGTCCGACGAGTCGCAGATCGAGGTCGGCGCGACGTTCGCGATCTCCGGCGGGCAGTCCGTGTCGACGAAGCGGGTGATCGCGACGCTCGCGCAGGGCCAGACCGCGACCGTCCCGCTGACGCTGCCCGCGGCCGTCCGCTCCGGCGTCGAGGGCGAGCTGACGATCACGGTCGGCGGCGTCCCCGGCGAGTCGAACATGGACAACAACAAGCAGACGTTCCAGGTCACGGTCGGCGGCTGAGCGGGATGGGCGGGTCGACGGAGACCTGGCAGGTCGTCGCCGCGGCCGCTGCGGTGGTCGGGCTGCTCGCCCTCCTCGGCGTCGCCGTCCTCGCGCTGCAGCTGCGACGGGTGCGCGGCGCCCAGCGCGCGGTCCTCGGCGACCTGGGGACCGCCGACCTCGTCGCGCACGCCGCGCAGCTCACGGCCCGCGTGGACGCGGCGACCGGCGAGTGGCGGACGCTCGCCGACGGGCTGTCGGCGCGGATGGGCGGCATCGAGGGCGCCCTGCTGCGCGTCTTCTCGCGGCACGGCATGGTCCGCTACGACGCCTACGGCGAGCTCTCGGGCCAGCAGTCCTGTTCCCTGGCGCTGCTCGACGTCCGCGGCGACGGCGTGGTCATCACGTCGATCCACCACCGCGACCAGGCCCGCCTGTACGTCCGTCGGATCCTCGGCGGGCGGCCCGAGCACCGCCTCGCGCCGGAGGAGGACGAGGCGCTCGCCCTCGCGCTCGGTCACGGCGCGATCCGCCGGGACGGGACGATCGAGGGCACCCCGCCGGCGCCGCGCCCCGACGGCGCGGACTGAGCGCGTCGCCCTCCGCGCCGAGCGGGGCCGCGCCAGGCGCGCGGGAGCGGGCGGGCTCGAACCCGTGAAGCCCCGGTGTCCATGGGGCCACGCCGGCTCGACGGCGCCGCGGGCCCGGGTATCCTCCGCCGCGGAGCAGGAGCATGCACGCCGGCGACGCACCAGCCACGGTCGTACCGCTCGTCCCCCGGGGATCGGGCGGCGCCGCACGCCGCGGCGGCGCGCCGAGCGCGACGCGGCCGGCGCGGGACGCCTCGCCGCCGCCCGCGGCCAGCTCCTCCCACGTGCTCGTCCTCAACGCGACGTACGAGCCGATACACGTCTGCGGCGTCCGGCGCGCCACCGTCCTCCTGCTGAAGGAGAAGGCGGAGGTGATCGAGGCCGGCCTCGGCGAGCTACGCGCGGAGCGCACGGCCCTCGCCCGCCCCGCCGTCATCAGACTCAGGACCTACGCGCCCGTGCCTCGGCACGGGCGTCGTCGTCTCACGAGGCGCGCGGTGTTCGCTCGCGACGACTGGTCCTGCCAGTACTGCGGCTCGCGCGGCGACCTCACCGTCGACCACGTCATCCCGCGGTCCAAGGGCGGGTCGAGCGAGTGGGAGAACATCGTCGCCTGCTGCGCGCCGTGCAACCGGCGCAAGGCGGACCGGCTGCCGCACCAGGCGCGGATGTTCCCGCGCCGCTCGCCGCGGCCGCCGCACCCGTCGGTGTTCATCCAGGTCGCGTGCCCCCGGGTGCCCGACAGCTGGCACGCCTGGCTCGGCCAGGCGGCCTGACGGCGCGTCCGTCGGCGGGGACCCCTCGCGGGCGCACCGCTGCAGTGCGTGCCGGACGTCGGCCGGGGCGATGCGCCCGCGAGGCGCGCCCACGACGACGCGCGGCGCCCAGAGGGCGCCGCGCTTGACCGGGTGCCTCGAGGCACCCGCAGAGTCGGACCGGTGGCCCGGTCAGGAGCTCCACGTCTCCACGCCAGTCTCGTGGGCGGGGACAACATCCGCTGGGACGAGGGCGGAACTCCTGATCCGGGATGACGCGTCGGGTGCGCGTCACCGGAGGCCGATCACGGCTGCGTCAGCGCGCAGCCACCTCCTGCGTCCCGTGGCTACTGTCGTAGATTCGGACCACCTCCTTTCTCTGGTGCAAGCGGGTCGAGGCGACGGTAGCACCGGCCGCCGACGAGGTCGAGGGGAAGGGACGTCCGGACGCGTCGACCCGGGAGTTCGAGTCCTGGACGCGGCCGGGAGCGAGGACGCTCACGGGCGCGACGGCCGGCGGGGCGGCGCGCCCCCGTCGCCGAGGAGCCGCGACCGCGACGCCGGACCCGGGCTCAGCGCGCCGTCCGCGGCAGCGACCGGCCACCGGCCACGACGAGGCGCACGGCGCTTCCGCGCGGCACGTCGACCGTGCGGCGCACCGCGCCGGCGCGCGTCGAGCGGACGCGGGCGACCGAGCGCCAGGCCCCGCAGCCGCGGCGGACCTCGATCCTCGCCGGAGCGCGCGCGGCCCCGCGTCCGGCGACCGTCACCCGCTCGCCGCGCCGCGCCATCCCGGTGATCCGCACGGCGCGGTCCCGCCCGGCGGCGCTGGAGCGCCCCGTGCCCGCGACGACGCGGTACCGCGTCCGGGCGGCCACGCGGCGGGCGGGCGCGGCGACCCCGACGTCGACGCGGCCATGCGCATCGGCCCGACCTCGGACCACCGTGCGCCACGCGCCGCCGGTGGAGCGCTCGACCCGGACCGCGCCGCCGGCGCGCGCGAGCGGGACCTCGGCGCGGATCCGGTCGTGGCGGCCCCTCGTCGCGACGTCGACGATCGCGGGCCGGCCGAGGCACTCCGCGACGCCGCCGCCGGGCTCCGTCGCCGTCGGGGGGCGGGGCTCGTCGCAGGAGAACCCGTCCTCGACGCGCTTCCTCCCGCCGTCCTTGCGGATCGTGAACGCATCGAGGACGGCGCCGACGGGCTTGTCCGTCGTCGTGCCGGGGCCCTTGCCGATGATCGTCGCGCGCAGGCCCAGGCGGTCCGGACCCACGCAGATCTCCTGGGCGGTCGAGGTCTGCCCGACGATCGCGCGGGCGGTCGCGCCGTTGGCGATCCAGTCGGCCCCGGGCGGGGTGCCGAGGTCGTAGTACTTCGGGCTGCTGACGCTCACGACGTACTGGGGACCGTCGGGGTGCCCGTTGACGAACCCGCGGCCGTAGGCGTGCGTGTGGCCCTGCAGCACGAGGTCGACGTCGCGACGCTCGAGGATCTCCAGCCACGACCGGCGCACCCGCGCGGCCTGCGAGTGGTGCTGGTCGGCGCTGGAGAAGACCGGGATGTGGAAGAAGACGACCGTCCACCGCTGGGTGCTCTCGGCGATCGTCCGGTCCAGCCACGCCGCCTGCTGCGGGGACGGGTCGTAGCCGAGGTTGTCGCCGGTGTTGAGGCCGATGAACCGGACGCCCTGGTGGTCGAAGACGTAGTTCGTGTCGCTGAAGCCCGGCACGCCGTTGCGCGGGAAGCGGAAGTGCGTGCGGAACGTCCGCGCGCTCGCGTCGGCGTCGACGAACGGCAGGCGGTCGGTCGTCCCCACGTACTCGTGGTTGCCGGGGACGGAGAAGACGTTGATCCGCTCGATCGTGCCGCGCTGCCCGCCGAACCACTGGCCCCACTCGCGGTCCTCGTTCGGCGCGTTGACGAGGTCTCCGACGTGCATGACGAGGCGCGCGTCGGAGACCGCGTCGAAGGCCGGTCGGACCCATCGGGCCCAGGTGTCGAGCTCCTCCTGGGCGTCGCCGAGGTACAGCCACCGCCACGGCGCCCGCAGGCCGTCCGTGGCGGTGCGGAACGCGTGCCAGGGCGACCACGCGCCGTCGTGCCCGACGCGGTAGCCGTAGGTCGTGTCCGGTCGCAGCCCGGTGAGGGTCACGGCGTGGTGCCGAGCCCCGCGCAGGAGCTCGCTCTCGTCGGGCGTGGCGCTGCGGATCGCGCGGCCGTCGGCCGCCCGCAGCTGAAGGCTGCCCCCCGCGCCGTCGGGGGCCCGCCAGGTGACCGTCTGCGAGCGCGCCGGATCAGCGGTGGGGTTCAGCGCGACGCGGTCCGGCGCGGCGGCCGAGGCCGCGGTCGGGCCGCCGAGCAGCGCGGCGAGCACGGCGACCACGGCACCTGAGCGACGGCTTCGAGGTGGCGCGAAGAGCGAGAGATGGCGCACGGCCCCTCGCAGGCTACCCGTCGGTCGGAGGCGGGTGGCACCGGATCGTGAACGGGGACCGCGCTCCCGCGAGGCGCGTCCGCCGTCGACGTGCACGGGGCGACGGCGGCACGGCTCGCGACGAGCCGAGCCGGCCCGGGGGGCCGGTCACGACCGACCGGACGCTGCCGCCGGGCCGGTCGCGGCGGCGACCGGTCCGGCGGCAGCCGGTCAGGCGTCCGTCGGCGCGTCGTCCGCCGGCGGGGGCGCCTCGCCGCCCGCATCGACGGCGTCGGCGCCGGGCGGCACCGCGCCGTCCTCGAGGGCGACCGTCGGGTCGGCGGCCGTCTCCTCGACGACGCGGGCGATCGCGCGCACGCGGTCGTCGTCGCGGACGTTCATGACCTTCACCCCCTGCGAGTTGCGGCCGTAGCGGTTGATCCCCTTGACCGAGGTCCGCTGGACCATGCCGCCCTCGCTGATGAAGACGAGGCCCTCGTGCTCGCGGACGACGAGCGCACCGGCGAGGCCGCCCTTCGTCTCGGTGAGCTGGATCGTCTTGACGCCCTTGGCCCCGCGGCTCGTCTTGCGGTACTCCCGCACGAGCGTCCGCTTGCCGAACCCGTTCTCCGTCACGACGAGCAGGTCGAGGTCGTCCTGAGCGACGTCCATCGCGATCACGGAGTTCTTCCTCGCGTCCGCCCCGACGTCCATGCCGCGCACGCCGGTCGTGTCGCGGCCCATGGCGCGCGCGTCGTCCTCGCCGAAGCGGACGGCCAGGCCCTGCTTGGAGACCATCACGACCTCGTCGCCGGGGTCGACGTTGCGCACCGCGATCAGCTCGTCGTCGTCGCGGACCTTGATGGCGATGATGCCGTCGGCCTTGATCGGCGTGTTGTACGCCTGCAGCTCGGTCTTCTTCACCGTGCCGTTGCGCGTGGCGAAGATGAGGAACTGCGTCTCGTTGAAGTCCCGGGTGGAGAGGACGGACTGGATCCGCTCGTCCTCGCGCAGCGGCAGGAAGTTGCGCAGGAAGCGCCCCTTGGACTGACGCGAGGCCTCCGGCAGCTCGTAGACCTTCGAGCGGTAGACCTTGCCGCGGTTGGAGAAGAACAGCAGGTAGTCGTGGCTCGAGCACACGAAGAGGTGCTCGATGTAGTCGCCGTCCTTCATGTTCATGCCGGTGACCCCGACCCCGCCGCGACGCTGCTGGCGGTAGGTGTTCAGCGGCAGCGACTTGATGTAGCCGTCCTGCGTGATGGTGATGACCATCTGCTGGTCGGCGATCAGGTCCTCGATGTCGATCTCGCCCTCGGCGTGGGTGATGATCGTGCGACGCTCGTCGCCGAAGCGCTCCTTGATGTCCGTGAGCTCCTCCTTGATGAGCTCGAGGACCTGCTGCTCGTCGCCGAGCAGCTCGCGCAGCTCGCGGATGCGCTCCATGACGTCGGCGTGCTCGGCGCGGATCGCGTCGCTCTCCAGCGCGGTGAGCTGGGCGAGGCGCAGGTCGAGGATCGCCTGGGCCTGGATGAGCGTCAGCCCGAAGCGGCTCATGAGCTCGCCGCGGGCCGTCTCGCGATCGGACGAGTTGCGGATGACCGCGATCACCGCGTCGAGGTTGTCCAGCGCGATGAGGAGGCCCTCGAGGACGTGCGCCCGGGCCTCCTTCTGCGCGAGCTCGAACTTCGCGCGGCGGACGACGACCTCGCGCTGGTGGTCGACGTAGGCGCGGAGGATCTCGCGCAGGTTCAGCGTCCGCGGCACGCCGTCGACGAGCGCGACCATGTTCACGCCGAACGTCGTCTGCATGTTCGTGTGCTTGAACAGCTTGTTCAGCACGACCTTCGGCAGGACGTCGCGCTTCAGCTCGATGACGAGGCGCATGCCGCGCTTGTCCGACTCGTCCCGGATGTCGGAGACCTCGGGGATCTTCTTCTCGTTCGCGAGGTCCGCGATCTTCCGGATGAGGCCGTTGTCGCCGCCCTTCTTCACCTCGTAGGGCAGCTCGGTGACGACGATCGCCTCCTTGCCCTGGCTCAGCGGCTCGATGTGGGCCTTCGCCTGGATCCGGACCCGGCCGCGGCCGGTCTCGTAGGCGTCCTTGATCCCCCCGGTGCCGAGGATGATCCCGGCGGTCGGGAAGTCCGGGCCCTTGAGGTGCTGCATGAGCCCCTCGATCGAGATCGCCGGGTCCTCGATGAAGGCGATCGTCGCGTCGATCGCCTCGCCGAGGTTGTGCGGCGGGATCTTCGTCGCCATGCCGACGGCGATGCCGGCGGAGCCGTTGACGAGGAGGTTCGGGAAGCGGGCCGGCAGGACGTCGGGCTCGGTCGTGCGGCCGTCGTAGTTCGGCGAGAAGTCGACCGTGTCCATGTCGAGGTCGCGCAGCATCTCCAGCGCGAGCCTCGTGAGGCGCGCCTCGGTGTAGCGCATCGCCGCGGCCGGGTCGTCGTCGATCGAGCCGAAGTTGCCCTGACCGTCGACGAGCTCGTAGCGCATCGCGAAGTCCTGGGCGAGGCGCACGAGGGTGTCGTAGATCGACGAGTCGCCGTGCGGGTGGTAGTTGCCCATCACCTCGCCGACGATGCGGGCGCACTTCGCGTACCCGCGGGTCGGCCCGATGCCGAGCTCCGACATGCCGTAGAGCACTCGCCGGTGGACGGGCTTCAGGCCGTCGCGCACGTCGGGCAGCGCGCGGCCGACGATCACCGACATCGCGTAATCGAGGTACGCGGTGCGCATCTCGTCCTCGAGCGCGCGGGGCTCGATGTTGCCGCCGCTGATCACCTCGGTCGCCATCTATCGGTCCTCGTTCGTACGGTGGGTCGTGCTGAGCCGGGGGTGGCTCAGACGTCGAGGTTCACGACCTGGCGGGCGTGCTCCTCGATGAAGTCGCGGCGGAACTCGACGTGCTCGCCCATGAGCATCGAGAACAGGCGGTCGGCCGCGGCCGCGTCCTCGATCGTGACCTGCTGCAGCGTGCGGTGCTGCGGGTCCATCGTCGTCTCGCCGAGCTGGTCGGCGTTCATCTCGCCCAGGCCCTTGAAGCGGGACAGCTGCACCCCGCGCGAGGCGATCCGCATCACCTGGCGGCCGAGCTCCTCGAACGTCTCGGCCTCGGCCGTCCGCTCGCCGAGGGCGATCTGGAACGGCGGCGGGCCGATGAGCTGCACGAGCTGCTGGTGGACCTTCACGAAGCCCGTGTACTCGGCGCTGTCGAAGAGGTTGCGGTCGAGGCGGTGCGTGCGGCGGAGGTTCGTCTTCTTCTCCGTCGTGCGGATCTCGAGGTGCTCGTCGTCGGAGCCCAGGAGCTCGACGTGGATGCCCGTCTCCTCCTCCGCGCGGTCGGAGCGCAGGCGCGCGAGCACGTTGTCCGTGCCGGTGATCCCGTCGTGCACGAGCCCGGTCGAGGCGAGGAACTGCACGACATCGGAGCCGTGCTCGGCCCGCAGCGCGCTGCCCCACCCCTCGTGCTGCTTGCGCAGCCGGCCGAACTTCTGCCACTTGGCGGGCGTGAGCTTCGCGGCGGCGCCTCCGGCGGCGAGGATCTCGAAGGACTCGAGCTTGTCGGCGAGGAGGTGCTCCTCGAGCTCGGACTCCTTCTCGATGTAGCGATCCTTGGAGCCCTGCTTGAGCTTGTAGAGCGGCGGCTTGGCGATGTAGACGTAGCCGGCCTCGATCAGCGGCTGCATCTCGCGGAAGAGCAGCGTGAGCACGAGCGTCCGGATGTGGGCGCCGTCGACGTCGGCGTCCGTCATGAGGATGAGCTTGTGGTACCGCGCCTGCTCGATGTCGAACTCGTCGCGCACGCCGGTGCCGATCGCGGTGATCAGCGCCTGGACCTCGTTGTTCTGGAGGACCTTGTCGATCCGCGCCCGCTCGACGTTCAGGATCTTGCCGCGCAGCGGCAGGATCGCCTGGGTGTTCCGGTCGCGGCCCTGCTTCGCCGAGCCGCCGGCCGAGTCGCCCTCGACGATGAAGAGCTCCGCCAGCGACGGGTCCTTCACCGAGCAGTCGGCGAGCTTGCCCGGCAGGCGCGAGTTCTCCAGCGCGCTCTTGCGGCGCGTGAGGTCGCGGGCCTTCCGGGCGGCGGTGCGGGCCTGCGCGGCCTGGACGGCCTTGCGGATGACCGCGCGGGCGTCCTGCGGGTTCTCCTCGAAGAACTCGGCGAGCTTCTCGTTGACGACCTTCTGGACGAAGCCCTCCATGCCCGGGTTGCCGAGCTTCGTCTTCGTCTGGCCCTCGAACTGGGGGTTCGTGAGCTTCGCCGAGATGACGGCGGTCAGGCCCTCGCGGACGTCCTCGCCCGAGAGCGCCGGGTCCTTCTCCTTCAGCTCGCCCTTGTCGCGGGCCCACTTGTTGATCGTCCGCGTCAGCGCTGAGCGGAAGCCCGAGAGGTGCGAGCCGCCCTCGTGCGTGTTGATGTTGTTCGCGAAGGAGAAGACGGACTCCTGGTAGGTGGAGTTCCACTGCATCGCGATCTCGACGCCGCCGCCCTCGGAGGCGTCCTCGCCCTCGAACCAGACGACCTTCCGCTGGATCGGGTCCTTGCCGTCGTTGAGGAACGAGACGAAGTCGGCGATGCCGCCCTCGTAGTGGAAGTCGACCCGCTTGCCGTCGCCGCGCTCGTCGACGAGCTCGATCCGCAGGCCGCGCGTGAGGAACGCCGTCTCGCGGAGGCGCTGCTCGAGCGTCGTCCAGTCGTACTCCGTCGTCTCGAAGATCTCGGAGTCCGGCAGGAACGTGATCGTCGTGCCGGTCGACTGGCCCTTCGCCAGCGGCGGCCCCTTGACGAGCTCGCCCTGCGGGATGCCGCGCGAGTACTCCTGGGTCCAGACGTGGCCGTCGCGGCGGACCTCGACCGTCAGCGACTCCGAGAGCGCGTTGACGACCGACGAGCCGACGCCGTGCAGGCCGCCGGAGACCTTGTAGCCGCCGCCGTCGCCGAACTTGCCGCCGGCGTGCAGGACGGTGAGCACGACCTCGACGGTCGGGCGGCCCGTGTCGTGCATGGCGACCGGGATGCCGGCGCCGTCGTCGGAGACCGTGACGGAGTTGTCCGGGTGGATGGCGATCCGGACGACGTCGTTGCGGCCCGCGAGCGCCTCGTCGACCGAGTTGTCGACGATCTCCCACACGAGGTGGTGCAGGCCCCGCACGCCGGTGGAGCCGATGTACATGCCGGGCCGGTGACGGACGGCCTCGAGCCCCTCGAGGACGGTGATGTCCCCGGCGTCGTACGAGTCGGCCAGCTTGGCGGCCTCGACCGCCTGCGGCGTCGCGCCTGCCGCGGCCAGCTCGTCGGGGTCAGGGCTGTCAGTCGTCGTCATGGGCCTCCGTGCAGCAGAAACGCCCCGGTCCGGAGTCCTAGGACGACGGGCGGGGCGCACCGAGCGAATCAGCTCCCCAGGGTACCACAGGAAGGGCCCGGAAACCCCGTCGCGACGGGCTAAAACGGCTGCAAACCGGGGCCGCGACGGCGGCCTCAGCGACCGCCGGCGCGCGTCCGCAGCGCGACCACGGGAAGACCGTTGTAGGCGCTGCCCAGCCGCTCGAGGATCTGCGGCTCCATGAGCTGCAGCTCGTGGGCCCAGGTGGCGTCCGCGCACGCGACGTGGAGGACGCCGTCGCGCAGCGCGACCGGCTGGCCGGCCGCCGCGACCGCCGGTCCCAGCGCCGCCGCCCAGGCCCGCTGGACCCGCGCGAGGTCGTCGTCCGGCGCCAGCCCGTCGAGCATGGAGCCCAGGCCGTCGGCGACCGGCCGCGGGGTGGACCGGCGCCGACGGCTCACGCGACCTCCGCGATCGTCGACACGCGCAGCGCACGGGCGTGGCCCGGCTCGACCTCCACGCGCCCGACGCCGGGATCGTCGGCGTGCGGGACGTGCGCGGCCTCGGTGACCGTGACGAGCGCCTGGCCGCCGGCGCGCAGGACGGCGACGAGCCGCTCCCGCCGCGTGGCGTCGAGCTCGCTCATGACGTCGTCGAGCAGCAGCACGGGCCGGCGCCCGGTCTCGGCCTGGAGCGCGTCGGCCTCGCCCAGCAGGAGGGCCAGGAGGCAGAGGCGCTGCTCCCCCTGGGAGCCGAACCGCGCGATCGCGCGTCCGTCGCGGCGCAGGGCCAGCTCGTCCCGATGGGGGCCGGCGTGGGTGAACCCGCGCTCGAGGTCCCCCACCCGGCGCTCGGCGAGCGCCGCGCGGAAGGCCTCGGCGTCGCCCGCCACGCGCGGCCGGTACTCGACCGACAGCTCGCCCGCGAGACCGAGCTCCTCCGCCCGCGCCGCGACCGGATCCGCGAGGAGCGCCACGGCCTCGGCGCGCGCCCCGGTCAGCGCCACCGCCGCGTCGGCGAGCGCCCGGTCCCACGGCTCGAGGTCGGTCGCCGCGGCGGCGGGGCTGACCTCGCGGGCACGCAGCTGCCCGAGGAGCGCGTTGCGCTGGCGCAGCGCGTCGACGTAGCGCCGGCGGACCGCCGCCGCCGCCGGGCGCAGCGCGAGCACCACCTGGTCGAGATGGGCGCGGCGCAGGCCCGGGGTGCCCTTCACGAGCGCGAGGCGGTCGGGGAGGAACACGCTGAGCAGCGGCCGCGACGGATGGTCGAGCAGGCCGTCCACCGGGGCCCCGTCGACCCGCAGTCGCCGGCGGTCGCCCGGCACGAGCCCGACGGTGAAGGTCGCCCGGCCGAAGCCCGGCCGCTCGACCTCGACGGCGACGTGGGCGGCGTCCCGACCACGGCGCACGAGCTCGCGGTCGCCCGCCGCGCGGAACGAGCGTCCCGTGCAGGCGACGTACGCCGCCTCGAGGAGGTTCGTCTTGCCCGCCCCGTTGGGCCCGGAGACGACCGTCAGCCCCGGACCGAGCTCGAGGTCGGCCTCCTCGTAGGTCCGCAGGTCGCGCAGGCGCAGCGCGGCCAGCCGCGGCGAGCGGTCCTGCGGCGCGTCGCCTCCCTCCACCGCGGACCGCGTCGAGCGCGCCTACGCGTTGAGGCGGATCGGCATGATCAGGTACAGGAACCCCTGCTGCTCGTCGGTCGTCTGCAGCAGCCCCGGCCGGATCGGGCTCGTGAGGCGCAGGAGGACCTCGTCCTCGTCGATCGCGTCGAGGCCGTCGCGGAGGTACTCCGGGTTGAAGCCGATCTCGAACGGCTCGCCCTGGAAGGGGACGGGCAGGGGCTCGCGGGCCTCGCCGACGTCCTGGGTCTGGGCGGAGACGACGAGCTCGCCGTCGCTGAAGGCCAGTCGCAGGGCGGCGGCCTTCTGGGCCAGCAGCGACACGCGCGAGACGACCTCGCGCAGCTCGGCCGTCGAGACGCGCAGCTCGTGCTCGAACGTCTCGGGGATGAGCGAGCGGTACTGCGGGAACGTGCCGTCGACGAGCCGCGAGCTCAGGACGTGCTCGCCGATGGTGAAGAGGACCTGGTTCTCGCCGCGGGAGACGACGAGGTGCTCCGCGCCGCTGGCCGGCACGAGCCGCTCGAGCTCCTGCATCACGCGAGCGGGCACGTTCGCCTCGAAGCCGCCCTCGAGCGGGGTCTCGAGCGCCGTGCGCTTCTCCGACAGCCGGTAGGAGTCCGTGGCGACCATCGTGAGCGTGTCGCCCTCGGCGCGCACGAGCACGCAGGCCAGCAGCGGCCGCGTGTCGTCCTTCGCCGCCGAGCGCACGACCTTCGCCGTCGTGGCGATGAACGCGTCGGCGGGCACGTGGACCGCGTCGGCACCGGCCGGCTCGGGCAGGGGCGGGAAGTCCTCCCCGCGGAGCGTCCGCAGGTGGAACACCGCCGAGCCGGCGGTGACCTCGACGTCCTGCTCCTCCGTGCGCAGCTCGAGCGTCAGGCGCGGCCCGGGAGCCTGGCGCGTGATGTCCAGCAGCAGCCGCGCGGGCAGGACGATCGTGCCCGGTCGCTCGACCTCGCCCTCGAGCCTGATCCGCAGGCCGACCTGCAGGTCGGTGGCGCGCAGCTCGATGCCGTCGGCGTCGGCGGCGATCTGCACGCCCGAGAGCGTCGGGTTGGCCAGTCGCCCGGACGCGACGCGGCTGAGCGACTGCAGGTGACCGAGCAGGTCCTGTGCGGCGGTGTGCAGTTTCACCTTGAAGTCCTCAGGGGGAGAGAGTGATCAGCAGTAGGAGGAAGGCCTGTGCGTCCTGTGCGGGAGCACCGGCGATCGCCCGTGGCAGCTGGGATCGGCTCGTCCACAGCGACCTGTGCAGTCTGTCACCCGAGGCGGTCGTCCTGTCGATCGCCGGCCGGGTCGTCCTCGCCCCGCTGCACGGCCGCGATGCGGTCGTGCACACGTGCGAGGTCGACCTGTGCGGCGGGATCGCGGTCGATCCGCTCGTTCACGCCGCGCACGGCGTTCAGCACGGTCGTGTGGTTGCGACCGCCGAAGGCCTGCCCGAGCGCGGGGTACGACGCGCCGGTCTCCTCGCGGGCGACGTACATCGCGAGCTTGCGCGCCCAGGCCGTGCGCTTGTCGTTGCGCCGGCCGGTCAGGTCGTCGACGGCGAGGCCGAAGACGGCCGCGGTGGCCGCGAGGACCTCGCCGGTCGTCGCCGGCTCGTCGACCCGCCGCGTGCCGGGCTGGCGGTCGCGGCCCGGGTAGAGCGAGCCGAGGACCTCCTGCGCCAGCGCGCGCGTGACCGGGCGGTCGGTGAGCGAGGCGAAGGCGACGACGCGGATGAGCGCCGCCTCGACGGCCCGCACGCTCGTGGAGACGTGGCGCGCGATCTCCTCCAGCGCGCCGGGGTCGGTGAGCTCGAGCTGCTGGCCGGTGATCCGCTTGCGCAGGACCATGAGCCGGGTCGCGATGTCCGGCGGCTCGACCTCGGCCACGAGACCCGAGGCGAAGCGGTCGCGGAGCCGCTGCTCGAGCTGCTCCATGTCGTTCGGCACGCGATCGGCGGTGAGGACGACCTGGGCGCCGGCCTCGTGCAGCGCGTTGAAGGTGTGGAAGAACTCCTCCTCGGTGGCCTGCTTGGCCATGAGGAACTGCACGTCGTCGACGAGCAGGAGGTCGATCGACCGGTACCGCTGCTTGAAGCCGTCGATCCCGCGCGTCCGCAGCGCGTCGGTGAACTCGGAGGTGAACGTCTCCGCGGTGGCGTAGCGGACCCGGATGCCCGGGTGATGGGCGCGGGCGTAGTGCCCGATCGCGTGCAGCAGGTGGGTCTTGCCGACGCCCGGGGGGCCGCAGAGGAAGAGCGGGTTGTACGCGATGCCCGGGTTCTCGGCGACCGTCAGCGCGGCCGCGTGGGCGAAGCGGTTCGCCGGTCCCAGCACGAACTCCTCGAACCGGAACCGCGGGGTCAGCGGGCGCTCGGGAACGCGGCGCCGCTCGCCCTCCTCGTCGCGGCCGCCCGCCGCCCCGCCGCGCCGGCCCCCGCGTCGCCCGCCCGGCGACGACGCGGCGCCGGGCGCGAGCCGGATCTCCCAGCCGGGTCCGAGGGCGCGCTGCGCGCAGTCCTGCAGCAGCGGGACGAGCCGCGAGGACACCCAGGACCGGGCGTGGTCGGGCGCGTGCACCTCGAGGACGCCCTGCTCCAGCCCGACCGGCCGGAGGACCGAGAGCCACGTGGTCCAGGCGGGATCGGCGATCCGCCGCTGGGCCTCGACGACGATGGCGTTCCAGGCGCGGTCGAGGTCGGAGGCGGTCACGGGCAGCAGGCGGCGGCACCACGCGGACGTGGTGCGAGTCGGGCGGATGGGAGGACCCTGGGGTCCCGAGGGGCCGCGGCCGGGGCCGGCGGCGAGGGCGCGAATATACCAGCGCCCCCGGCCCTCGCCGGGGCCGTTCGACGACGCGTGGTGGTCGTTTCCCGGAAAGAGCGGGAAGGACCGCCTCGGGTCCGTCCACCCGGTGCGCTAGCGACGACCCGCACGGCGCCGGGAGGGCGTCTCCGGCTACACTGCCTCGCCGTGCCCGAGGCGGGTCGCAGCCTGCTGCGCCCGGCCACCGAGTCGATCCGAGCTGAACCATGAAGCGCACCTACCAGCCGAAGAAGCGCAAGCGCGCCCGCACCCACGGCTTCCGCGAGCGGATGTCGTCGAAGGCCGGTCGCCAGGTCCTCAAGCGCCGCCGCGCGAAGGGCCGTCGCCGCCTGACGGTCTGATCGCCGTGACCGAGCCCCGACCGACCGCCCGGCGGTCGAAGCGGGGCCGGTTGACGCGCAGCGCCGACTTCGAGCGCGTCTTTCGTCGCGGGCGCTCGTTCGGCAACCGGCACCTCGTCCTGCACCTCTTCCCGCGCGACGCGTCCGAGGACGCACGCGAGCCCCGCGTGGGGCTCAGCGTCTCCCGTCGGGTCGGCGGCGCCGTGCAGCGCAACCTCGTCAAGCGCCTCCTGCGGGAGGCGTTCGCCGTCCATCGCGATCGGCTGCCGACGTCGCTCGACGTCGTGGTGGTCGCGCGTCCGGACGCCCTCGAGCTCGCCGAGCGCGAGGGCCTCTCGGGGATCGACGCCGCGCTCGGCGAGCTCGTCGACAAGGCCGCCGCCGCCGAGGCCGAGCGCGAGCGATGATCGTGCTGCGCCTCCTGCGCGAGATCGTCGTCGCGCCGATCCGCCTGTACCAGCGGGTGATCAGCCCGGCGCTGCCGCAGAGCTGCCGCTACGAGCCCAGCTGCAGCCACTACGCCGTCGAGTCCGTTCGCACCTACGGGGTGCTGCGCGGGCTCGTCCTGGCGACCTGGCGCATCCTCAGGTGCAACCCGTGGAGCGACGGTGGCTACGATCCCGTCGCGGCGCAGCGCCTGTTCCGCCCCCGTCCTCCTGCCTCCTCGTCCTGAGCGACCCGCATGCCCGTTGCCGTCCTCGCCCCGATCCAATGGCTGATCGACATCTTCCTCCCCGTCATGGAGTTCTTCCATGACTCCCTGGGGATCGGATGGGGCCTCTCGATCATCCTGCTGACGATCCTGCTGCGGCTGCTCGTGCTGCCGCTCGGCGTCAAGTCCTTCAAGTCGATGCGCGGCCTGCAGGCGATCGCGCCGCAGATGAAGGCGCTCCAGGCGAAGTACAAGGACGACCGCCAGCGTCTCCAGCAGGAGACGATGAAGCTCTACGCCGAGCACAAGGTGAACCCGTTCGGGTCCTGTCTGCCGATCATCGCGCAGATCCCGTTCCTGATCGCGTTCTTCTACATGCTCCGCACGGATCTGAAGTTCGAGATCTGCGGTCAGGGGCGCGACCTGAACCTGCCCCACGACGTGGGCTGCCACCAGGTGCCCAACCCCTCCACGGGCTTCACCTACGACGCGGCCTCCTACGCCGCCGACATCAAGGGCAAGGTCCTCGGCGGGTTCGGCGAGGGCTTCCTCGGCATCACCGACATCACGGCGGTGGCCACGGGCGGCCTGCTCGTCCTGCTCCTCGTCCTCTACGTCGGGTCGCAGATGGCCTCGTCGCTGGTGAACATGCCGCCGACGGCCGACAAGAACCAGAAGCGGCTGATGCTCGCGCTGCCGCTGGTCTTCGTCATCTTCCTCATCCCGATCAAGCCGCCCTCGGGCCTCTTCATCTACTGGATCACGACGAACGTCTTCACGCTCGTCCAGCAGTGGGGCCTCATCCGGGTCTACGGCCACGCGAAGCCCGCCGCCGTCCCGGACGAGCCCGAGGTCGCGGGCGGGGCCGCGGCCGTGCGGACGTCGGCGCCGCCGCCGCCGCCCCGCAAGAAGAAGAAGCGGTCCGGACGGAGGCGCTGACGTGGCACGCGACGACGAGGCCATCGGCGAGCGGATCGCCGTCGAGGTCGGGGCGGTGGTCGGGCGCGTGGCGCTCGGCCTCGGTGCCGGCGACGACGTCGACGTCACGCGCGAGGGCAACCGGATCACGGCCACGCTCCGCGGCGACGGCGTCGCCCCGTTCATCGGCCGCCACGGTCAGGTGATCGACGCCGTCCAGCACCTCGCCACCCGCGTCGCGGCGAAGCACGCTCCCGGCGGGGACTGGGTCGTCACGGTCGACGCCGGTGACTACCGGTCGCGGCGGGCGTCGATCCTCGAGCGGATCGCGATGGAGGCGGCCGATCGGGCGGTCGGCCGGGGCGAGGCCGTCGCGCTGGACCCGATGACCGCCAGCGAGCGCCGTCACGTCCACGAGCGGCTGCGCGACCGCGGGGACGTCACGACCCACAGCGAGGGCGACGAGCCCGAGCGGCACCTGGTCGTCACGCCGAAGCGCCCGTGAGCGACCGGGTCGCGGCCCGGTTGGCGGCGCTGGGGACCGAGCACGGCCTCGACGAGCCGGCGGTCGTCGCGCTGGGGGTGCTGCTCGACGTCCTGGCCGCGGACGAGCACGCCGCGACGACGGTCCGCGATCCCACCGAGGCGGTGGATCGTCACGTCGCCGATGGCCTGAGCGGCCTCACGGCGCCCGAGATCCGGGAGGCCCGGACCCTCGTCGACGTCGGCACGGGCATCGGGGTGCCGGCGCTCGTGCTCGCGGCCGCGCGGCCCGAGCTGCAGGTCGTGGCGATGGACACCGTCCGTCGCAAGGTCGAGTGGGTCGCCGCGACCGCCGAGCGGATGGGGCTGCAGAACGTCCGCACGGTGCACGGCCGGGCCGAGGCGTGGTCGGCCGGGCGGCACCGCTTCGACGTGGTCACGGCCCGGGCCGTCGCCCCGCTCGGCGTCCTGCTGGAGTACGCCGCCCCGCTGCTGCGACCCGGTGGGGCGCTCGTGGCCTGGAAGGGGCAGCTCGACGACGACGAGTCCCGCACCGGTCGGGGGGCGGCGAAGCAGCTCGGCATGGGGGAGCCGCGCAGCCAGCGGGTGACGCCGTGGCCGGAGGCTCGCGAGCGGCGCCTCGTCGTCTCGGTGAAGGAACGGCCGACGCCGAAGGGCTTCCCCCGGAAGCCCGGGGAAGCGCGCCGGCGCCCCCTGTAGGACCTCGCGGGGACCCCCGGTCGGCGGCGTCGTTTCACGTGAAACGGGCCGCGCTCGCGACGGTTTCACGTGAAACGCCGCGAGGGTGCGTCCCGGTGACGCGCGCGGTACCGTCCCAGGCCCCGACGGGCGCCGCTGCGGCGGTCCCACGGACCGCGACCCCCGGGTCGCATGCGCCGGCCGGGCCCCACGGGCTCCCGGCGTCCTCACCGCTCCCGACACGGACAGCTCCTTGGGCACCATCTACGCGATCGCGAACCAGAAGGGCGGCGTCGGCAAGACGACGACGGCGGTGAACGTCGCCGCCTGCGTGGCGGAGGCCGGGTACCCGACGCTCCTGGTCGACATCGACGCCCAGGCGAACGCGACGGTGGCGCTCGGCGTCGACAAGACGACCGAGCCGAGCGTCTACGACGTGCTCCGCGGCGACGTCGAGGCCGCGGCAGCCGTGGTGGGCACGGACATCGAGGGCCTCTCGCTGCTGCCCGCCAACCCCGACCTCGCCGCGGCGACGGTCGAGCTCGCACGCGAGGACGGGAGCGAGACCCGGCTGCGGGACGCCCTCGAGCCCCTGCGCGACCGCTTTCGCTTCCTCCTCCTCGACTGCCCGCCGTCGCTCGGTCCCCTCACGATCAACGCCCTGGCCGCTGCGGACCGCGTGATCGTCCCGGTGCAGACGGAGTACTTCGCCCTCGAGGGGCTCGCGGGCCTGCTCGACACGCTGAAGCTCATCCAGCGGCGGCTGAACCCGCGGCTGGCGATCGCCGGGATGCTCCTGACGATGCACGACTCGCGCACGCGCCTCTCCAACGACGTCGAGCGCGAGGTGCGCCAGCACTTCCCCGACCTCGTGTTCGACACCGTGATCCCGCGGAACGTCCGGATCAGCGAGGCGCCGAGCTACGGCGTGCCGGTGATCCATCACGACCCGCACTCGAGCGGGTCGAGCGCCTACTTCGACCTCGCCAAGGAGATGGTCGCCCGTGGCTGAGAAGCCGAAGCCGAAGGCCAAGCAGCGCGGCATGGGCCGCGGCCTCGCATCGATCCTCGCCACCGAGGGGGAGTCCTTCGACGGCTCCGCCGCGGAGCTGCGGACGCTGCCCCTGGACCTCGTCGTCCCGAACCCCAACCAGCCGCGCCGGGTGTTCGAGGAGGAGGCGCTGCAGGCGCTGGCCGACTCGATCGCCGACCGCGGCCTGCTGCAGCCGGTGCTCGTGCGCCCGCTCCCCGGGGGCCGCTACGAGATCGTCGCGGGCGAGCGGCGCTGGCGGGCGAGCCGCATCGCGGGGCTGAGCGAGATCCCCGCGATCGTGCAGGAGCAGGACGACGCGACGTCGTTGCAGGCCGCGCTCGTGGAGAACATGGCGCGGGCGGACCTCAACCCGGTCGAGGAGGCGCGCGCCGTCGCGGCGCTCGTCGAGGATCTCGGGCTGACCCGGGAGGCGGTCGGCCGGATGGTCGGTCGCAGTCGCGTGGCGATCTCGAACCTCCTGCGGATCCTGGACCTGCCGGACGAGGCGCTGGACCTCATCGGCGACGGCCGTCTGACCGAGGGCCACGGACGAGCGCTGCTGCTCGCGGACGGCCACGCGACCCGCCGCGACCTCGCCCGCCGCGCTGCGGAGGAGGGCTGGTCGGTGCGCGTGCTGGAGGAGCGGGCTCGCGCGGCCACGGATGGCGAGCGATCGCGGCCGGCCGCCCGTCGGGTCCCGGCCGACCAGGCGGCGGCCGCCACGTCGCTCAGCGACCGGTTCGGCCTCGCGCTGGGCCGCGACGTCGCGGTGCGACCGAAGGGCGACGGGTTCGTCGTGGAGATCCGGCTCGAGGATCTCGCGGACGCCGAGGCGCTCGGCGCGCGGATCGGCGCGTCGTCGTTCGATCGCTCCTGACGCCGCGCCCGTTTCACGTGAAACGCCCCGCCGGGACCGCGCGGCCGGTCCGGATCGGGGCCGCGCGGGCGGGGCCGCGTGTCGCTCCTCGGTGCGCTACCCTTCCGGTCCCTTCGGGCGATTAGCTCAGTCGGTTAGAGCGCTTCTCTGATAAGGAAGAGGTCGGTGGTTCGAGTCCACCATCGCCCATGCGAGGCCCCGCACCGCGGGGCCGTCGTCGTTCCTGGGCACCCGCGGCGCGGGCGCCCGGACCGCGGCTAGCCTGGGCGCATGCGCGCCGTCGTCTGCCGGGACGCCCGTCTCGAGGTCGTGGACCTGCCCGAGCCGGTGCCCGGTCCCGGCCAGCTGCTCGTCGAGGTGCGCCGGTGCGGGATCTGCGGCTCGGACCTGCACGCCCGGCACCACTGCGACGAGCTCGCGGGCGTCATGGACGAGCTGGGCTACGACGGGATGATGCGCCGGTCCCAGGCGGTCGTCCTCGGTCACGAGTTCTGCGGGGAGGTCGTCGACCGCGGACCGCGCACGAAGGGCGGCCCGGCGGACGGGGACCTCGTCGTCGCCCTGCCGCTGCTGCGGGGAGCGGACGGGGCGGTGCATCCGACCGGCCTGTCCGCGGCGGCGGCGGGCGGCTACGCCGAGCGCCTGCTCGTCCAGGCCGCGTGCGCGATCACCGTCCCGAACGGCCTGCCACCCGAGGTCGCGACCCTGACGGAGCCGCTCGCGGTCGCGTGGCACGCGGTGCGCCGCGGGGAGGTCGGCAAGCGGCAGGTCGCGATCGTCATCGGCTGCGGCCCGGTCGGCCTCGCCGTGATCCTGCTGCTCAAGGCGCAGGGCGTCCGGCGCGTCGTCGCGGCCGACCTCTCGCCCGGCCGGCGGGCGCTGGCGCAGCGCTGCGGCGCCGACGTCGTCGTCGATCCCGCCACGGCGTCCCCGTACGCGGCGTTCCCGGACGCCGGGCACCTGACGACGGCTCCCGACGTCCTGGAGCTCGCCGTCGGGACGCAGGAGAAGCTCGTCGACGCGCCGATCCCGACCTGGGGGACGTGGCGGGCGATCGACCGGCTCGGGATCCGTCCGAAGGCGCCGGTCGTCTTCGAGTGCGTCGGCGTCCCGGGGATGATCGACGCCGTGGTCGCCGGGGCGCCGATCTGGTCGCGGGTCGTCGTGGTGGGGGTCTGCATGGGGGAGGACCGCCTGCGACCGACGATGGCGATCAACAAGGAGGTCGAGCTGCGCTTCGTCCTCGGGTACACGCCGCTCGAGTTCCGCGACGCGCTGCACCTCCTCGCGGAAGGGCGCGTCGATCCCTCCCCGCTCGTGACGGGCACCGTCGGCCTGGACGGCGTGGGGACGGCGTTCGAGGCGCTCGGCGACCCCGAGACGCACGCGAAGGTCCTCGTGGACCCGCGCAGCGCCGCGACCGCGCCCTGACGCCGGACGGCCGCCCACCGAGGCCGGCCGATCGCGTCGTGGCGGCGGTCGATCGTCCTGGTGCGCGCGCGATGGGCCGCCCGGGACCCGGCCGACCCGATGGGCTCCGGGCGCGAGCCGCCGCCGAGAGCGCTCCACGGCGCGCGCGGCGCCCCGCCGGCGCACCGTGGAGGTGCGCGTCGCTGGATCCGAGCGCGCGCGACGCGCGGAGCGCACCCCGCCTCCGCGGTCCGGTGGCGCTCGCGCGGTCCGGCGGTCCGGGTCGCGCGGCGCGCCGGCCCCTCGCCGTCGTGCCCTCGTGCGTCATCGCCGGGGCGGTTGGGAGCGGGCGTCGACAGGAAGGCCCCGTCACAGGGGATTCCTGGACACGGGCCTATACTCCAGGGCGGATCGAACGACGCCCGACGGGCCCGACCGATCCGCCTCTCGCATGCAGGAGATGACGATCTACGGCGTGAGCTTCGACATGGTCGGCAAGCAGCCGATCGTGCTGCTGAAGTGCGTCCAGTCCAACCGCTTCCTCCCGATCTGGATCGGGCACCCGGAGGCGGCCGCGATCCTCATGCGCCTGCAGGGCGCCTCGACGCCGCGACCGATGACGCACGACCTCATGGTCGACGTGCTCGGCGAGTTCGACGTGAAGTGCGTCCAGGTCGCGGTGACCGAGCTGCGGGACAACACCTTCTACGCGACGATCACGCTCGAGCAGAACGGCCGCGAGGTCGAGATCGACTCGCGGCCCTCCGACGCGCTGGCCTTCGCCGTCCGCTGCGGGGCCCCGATCTTCGCCGCGGACGACGTCGTCGAGGAGTCGGCGATCGAGTTCGAGCGCTCCGGCGACGAGTCCGACGACGTCGTCGATCGCTTCCGCAGCTTCCTCGACGACGTCTCGCCGGACGACTTCCGGCAGCAGGGCTGACCCGCCCGCACCCGCGTCGCCTCCGCGAGCGGCAGCTGGCGAGCGCCACGCCGTTTCACGTGAAACGGCGCGGTCGCAGCGGCGCTCGGGATCGTCGGACGCGCGGCGACGGGCCCGCCGGCGCGGCCGCGCTCAGGCGGTGTCGCGCCGGCGCCCCGCCGACGGGCGCAGCGGCACGACCGAGCCGCCCTCGCCGGTCCCGGCCGCCGGCGGGGTGGCCGGCCGCCGGCTGCTCCGGCGTCGACCGCCTCCGGAGAGGGAGTCGTAGAGCTCGATCTGCTCGGCGACGACCGAGCCGATCCGGCTGACGCCCTCGCGGATGTCCTCCTCGCCGACGCCCGAGAAGTTGATCCGCATGGAGTGCCCGCCCCGGCCGTCGAGGTACGCCCCGCGGCCCGGGACGAACGCGACGTTGCGACTCAGCGCCCGCACGAGCAGGTCGGTCGTGTCGAGGAACGCGGGGAGCGTGACCCAGACGAAGAGGCCGCCACCGGGCCGCGTCCACGTCGCGCCGTCCGGCATGTGGCGCTCGAGCGCGTCGAGCATGACGTCCCGCCGCTGCCGGTAGACGTCGGCCTGGCGCTGGACGTGGGTCCGCCAGTCCTCGTCGCGGAAGTAGTAGGCGACGAAGTACTGGCTCAGCGACGCGGAGTTCAGGTCGCTGCCGGCCTTGCCGATGACCATCTTCTGCCGGACCGGTCCGGGCGCCACCGCCCAGCCGACGCGGATGCCGGGGGAGAGGATCTTCGAGAGCGTGCCGGCGTAGACGACGAAGCGGCCGCCGTCGAGCTCGTAGAGCGTCGGCAGCTGCTCGCCGCCGTCGTAGCGCAGCAGGCCGTACGGGTTGTCCTCGAGCACGAGGATCTGGCGCTCGTTCGCGATCTCGACGAGCCGGCGGCGCCGCTCGAGCGACATCGTGACGCCCGAGGGGTTCTGGAAGGTCGGGATCGCGTAGATGAACTTCGGCGTGCGGCCCTCGCGGTCCAGGCGGTCCAGCGTCTCCTCCAGGACGTCGATCCGCATCCCGTCGTCGTCGACCTCGACCTGCACGAGGTCGGCCTCGTAGGCGCTGAACGTCGGCACGGCGCCCGGGTACGTCGGCGCCTCCGCGACGACGACGTCGCCGGGGTCCACGAGCGTCTTGCACATGAGGTCGATGACCTGCTGGCCACCGGTGGTGACGAGGATCTCGCCGGGGTCGACGCTCATGCCCTCCGCGGCCATGACCTCCGCCAGGCACGGGCGGATGTCGGCGATCCCCTCCGTGGGGGCGTACTGCAGCGCCCGGGCGCTGTCCGCCGCGGCCATCTGCGAGAGGACCTTCGCGAGCTGCTCGGGGGGGAAGAGCGTCGTGTCGGCCAGGCCGCCGGCGAGCGAGATGACCTCCGGTCGCTCGGTGAGCGCCATGAGGTCGCGCATGGCCGAGCTCTTCATGACGCGCGTGCGTCCGGCGAAGAGCGCGGTGTAGCGCTCGAGGTCGCCCTGCTGGCGCGGCGCCGAGGAACCGGCAGCCGCGTCGGCAGCCGGGGCCGAGGCGGTCGGGTCCGGGTCCTCTACAGTCATGCGGCGAACGGTATCGCCACATGACCTACCTCCTCGATCTCCTCCAGGGCCTCGGCGTCGCGGCAGCGGCGGGCGCGAGCCCGTTCCTGCCCCTCGCGGTCGCCTCCGCCGCCGGCCTGCTGCAGCTCGGCGCCGACTACGACGGGACCGACCTGTCGGTGGTCGGGTCGCCGGTCGTGCTCGTGCTCGCGATCCTCCTCGCGGTCGCGGCGCTCGTCCTGCGCCGCCGGCTCGAGCGCCCGCAGGCCGAGCAGGCGCTGCTCGTCCTCGGCGTCGTCGTGGGCGCCGTGGTGACCGGCGCGACGATCGCCGACAACAGCGGGACCTGGTGGCCCGGCCTGCTGGCGGGCGCGGTCGCCGCGCTCGTCTCGGGCCTCGGAGCGCGCTCGCTCGTGCGCCGGACCCGCCAGCGGCTGGACCGCGACGCCCACGGGACCCTCGCGGGCGGCGTCGCGCTCGGCGCCGCCGTCGTCGCCCTGCTGTCGATCGCGCTGCCGCCGCTGGGGCTGATCGCGCTCGCGGGCGGGATCTGGCTGCTCGTCGGCGGCCGCCGGCAGGACACCCGCAAGCACGCCGGGCTGCGCATCCTGCGCTGACCCGCCATGCGGCGCCTCGTCTTCGCGGTCATCGACGGTTGCGGGCCCGAGCAGCTGCGGGCGGCCATCGATGCCGGCCGCGCGCCGGTCCTCGCCCGCGTCGCCCGCGACGGGGAGTCGCACCGGTCGGTCGCGGCGTTCCCCTCGGTGACGCCGGTCTGCGCCACCGCGCTGGCGACGGGCGTGCGCCAGGACCGTCACCGGATCCCGTCGATGAACTGGTGGGACCGGTCGCGCGGCCGCTACGTCGAGTACGGGTCGAGCTTCGCCGCGTCGCGCAAGCTCGGGATCGTCCGGCAGCTCGCCGACACCGTCTACCACCTCAACGGTCGCCACCTCGCCCCCGAGGTCGAGACGGTCTTCGAGTCGCTCGACGACCGGGGCGTGCGGACGGCCGGCACGACGTTCCTCGTCTACCGCGGGCGGTTCCGCCACCAGCTCGCGAAGGGCTCGGCGATGAACCGCGTCGCCTCGACGATGTTCCGCAAGCCCGTGATGGGACCGCGGGAGCTCTTCTACGCGGACCTCTTCGCGAGCCGGGAGACCGGCTGCTACTCCCAGTTCGGCCTGCCGGGCATCCGCGACCAGCACGCCGGCTGCGTCGGGGCGCACCTCATCGAGCGGGACCTCGTCGACTTCCTGCTGCTCTCGCTGCCCGACAACGACACGCACAGCCACAAGCACGGCCCGGACGCCCAGATCGACTCGATCGCCGCCGCGGACGAGCAGCTGGCCCGGATCGCGCAGGCCGCGGGCGGCGTGGACCGGTTCCTGGAGGAATGGGGGCTCGTCGTCGCGTCGGATCACGCCCACGCGCTCGTCGAGCGCCGCGGCGAGCTGCGCCCCGCGTTCGAGGCGTTCGGGATCGCGCGGCCGGGCGGCCCGCGCAAGGGCGACCGGATCGCCTACTGCCCCGCGTCGCGCTCGGCGAGCGTCTACGTCCTGGACCGGGCGCAGCGCGACGAGCTGCTGCCCGAGCTCGTCGCGGCCGGCCGCGAGGGCGACGGCGTCGAGCTCGTCGTCTGGCGCGAGGGCGACGAGGGCGTGATCGCGTCGGGTCCCGACGCGGCGGTCGCCGGCGAGCTGCGCTTCCGCCCGGGCGGGCCCGTCGCCGACACCCGCGGCGGCACGTGGGAGGTCCGTGGCGAGCTCGGCCTCGTCGGCGCGACGATCGACGACGGCGTCCTGCGGTCGGACTCCCACCCCGATCCGCTCGGGCGCTGCTGGTCCGCGCTGACCTGCGTGAACTCCGGCGACGTCCTGCTCTCCGCCGCGGAGGGCGTGGAGTTCCCGGACTGGGGCGACGTCGACCACGTCGACGCCGGCAGCCACGGCTCGCTGCGGGCCGAGGACTCCGTCGGCGTGCTGCTCGCGCACGGGCTCGACGGCCGGCGCCGACCGGGGCTGCCCGCCCGCGAGGGCGCCACGACCTGGTCGATCGAGGATCCGGTTCCGCTGATCCTCGACCACTTCGCCGCCCAGGCCCACGTGGCCGGGAGCGCGCCGGCGTGAGCGCGGCGACCCGCCGCGGGACGGTCCTGGCGCTGATCGTCGCGGCGCTGCTGCTCCTCGCCGGACCGGCGGCCGCGCAGGGCACCGGCACCACCCCGGCCGGCGGCACGACGACGACCGTCCCGGGCGTGCCGGTCCTCGACCCCCGCGCCGGCCCGACCGACCCCAACGGCGTCGAGTCGCCCGGCGACCGCGAGGTCCCGCCCGCCGGGCACCGCCTGAGCGCCCGGCAGGCCGAGGCGATCGCCCGCGCCGATCCCAAGGCCCGGAGGGTCCGGCGGGAGACGCGGGGCAGCTACGACAGCATCTTCCTCAAGGGCAAGGACCGCTGGCAGCTCTCGATCTACGCGCCGGGCAAGCCGCTGCGCGAGATCGGGCAGGTCATCGTCAGCGACGCCTCGGGGCGGGTGACCGAGTCCTGGGACGGCCCGTACGTCGCCTGGACGATGGCGCGCGGGTACGACGGCGCCTTCGGCCGCTCGATCACGAGCCCGTGGCTCTGGGGGGTCCTGACGATCCTCTTCCTCCTCCCGTTCGTCGGGGTCCGTCCGCTCCGCGGGCCGCCGGTTCCGCTGCTGCTGCTCGCCGGCTTCGCCGTCCCGCTGGCGGCGTTCAACAACGCGCGGCTCGACATCGCCGTCCCGACGTCGTTCGCCCTCCTCGTCGCGCTGCTGCTCTGGGCGGCGACGACGGGCCTGCGGCGTCCGCGGGACCCCGACCGGCCTCGGGACGTCGTCGTGGGGGTCCCGCTCGTGCTGCTGCTCCTCGCCGGTCTCGCCCTGCTCGTCTTCCGCGCGGTCCTGAGCGTCGTGGACGGCAACGTCATCGACGTGGGCTACGCCGGCGTCGTCGGGGCGGACCTCCTCGGCAAGGGCCAGGCCGTCTACGGCAACTTCCCGAAGGGGATCGAGGCCGGCGACACGTACGGCCCGATCAACTACCTCGCGTACCTCCCCTTCGAGCAGGTCTGGCCGTGGAGCGGTCGCTGGGACGACCTGCCCGCAGCGCACGCGGCGGCGGTCGCCTTCGACGCCGTCGCCGCCGGCCTCCTCTACCTCGTCGGCCGCCGTCAGGAGACGGACCCGCGCGCGGGCCGCGGTCGCGGCGTGCTCTACGCCTACCTCTGGCTCGCGTGCCCGTGGACGGCGTACTGCCTGTCGAGCAACGCGAACGACGCGCTCGTCGCCGCCGGCCTGGCGCTGCTGCTGCTCGTCGGCACGCGTCCGCTCGCCCGGGGGCTGGCCGCGGGCCTCGCCGGCGCGGCGAAGGTCGCTCCGCTGGCGCTCGTGCCGCTCCTGGCCACTCGACACCCCGTCGACCCGACGGTCCGCCACCACCACCGCGGTCCACGGCTCTCGCCCGGGGCGTGGGCCGCGTTCGGCGTCGGCATCCTCGTCGTCGTGGTCCCGACGACGCTCCTGGTCCTCGACGGCGCGTCGCTGCGGCTGCTCTACGACCGCACGATCGGCTACCAGGCCGGCCGCGAGGCGCCGTTCATGCCGTGGGGGTTCTACGGCTGGGTCCCGGACGTGGCCACGACCGTCGCCCGGGTGCTGGCGGTCGGCTTCGCGCTGCTCGTGGCGCTGCTGCCGCGCCGCCACGACCTCACCGGGCTGGCGGCCACCGCGGCGGCCGTGCTGCTCGCGCTGCAGCTCTCGACGGAGTACTGGTTCTACCTCTACCTCGTCTGGCTCCTGCCGCTGGTGCTCGTCGGCGCGCTCGGCGACCGGACGCTCCGCTGGGTCGGCACCCGCGCCGACACCGCGCCCCCGGAGCGCCCGCACGGCCCGGTGCCGCGCGAGGACGCCCCGTGGGCGCAGGACGCGCCGGCGGGCGCGTCGCGCTGAGCGGCCGACGCCGCCACCTCGCGTCCGCCGTCCCGGTTCGGGGACGGCATCCGTCCCGCGCCGCAGCGGTGGGATCCGCGCACGCCGCCACGTGGTACGGGGCGCTGGTCGGTCAGCTCGACGGGAGCCGGGGCGAGCGCTGGATCGGCACGATCTCCGTCGCCCGCCGGCCGTCGGTGCGCACGAGCGCGGCGCAGACCCACGGGTCGCCCGTGGCGGTCTCGAACCGCACCGGCAGGCGGGTGCGCATCGACTCGATCGCCTGCTCCCGGCGCACGCCGATCACCGACTCGCGCGGACCGCACATGCCGACGTCGGTCATGTACGCCGTGCCCTTCGGCAGGACGCGGGCGTCCGCGGTCGGGACGTGGGTGTGCGTGCCGAGGACGGCCGTCGCGCGACCGTCGAGCTCCCAGCCGAGCGCGACCTTCTCGCTCGTCGCCTCGGCGTGCACGTCGACGAGCAGCAGGTCGACGCCGCGGCGCTCGAGCTTGTCGACCTCGACCTCGGCCTGGGCGAACATCACGCGCCCCGGGTCGAGGTAGAGGTTCCCCATGAGGTTCAGGACGCCGAGCCGCACCCCGTCGCGCTCCACGACGCAGCTGCCGTGGCCCGGATGGGTGGCGAGGTAGTTCGCCGGCCGCACGATCGCGTCGGTGTCGTCGAGGTACGACCACACCTCGCGCTGGCGGAACGCGTGGTTGCCGAGCGTGATCGCGTCGACGCCGAGGCCGAACAGCTCCTCCGCCAGCCGGGACGTGATGCCCACGCCGCCGGCGATGTTCTCGCCGTTGACGACGACGAACGTCGGCGCGAAGGTCTCGCGGAGCTCGGGCAGCGCCGCGCGCACCGCCGCGCGACCGGTCGCGCCGACGACGTCGCCGAGGAACAGCACCGACGGTCCGGAGGCCATCGCGCGAGTCTGCCACGCGGCGACGCCCCGCCCGCTCGCCGTGGGGCGGACGTCGCGCGCGGGCGCCGCCCCGCCTACGATGCGCGCGTGACGTCGGCCGCCGAGGACCCCGCCGTGCCCGCCGCGGCGTCCCCGCCGGTCCTGCGCGCCACAGGGCTCACGCGCCGCTACCGCGACCGCGTGGCGCTCGACGACGTCGGGCTGGACGTCGCCGCGGGCGAGATCGTCGCGCTGCTCGGCCCCAACGGCGCAGGCAAGACGACGCTCCTCTCGCTGCTGGCGGGGCTGCAGGAGCCGGACGCCGGCGAGGTCGGGCTGCCGCCGCGTCAGGTCGGCTGGATCCCGCAGCAGCCCGCGGTCTACCGCCGGCTCACCGTGCGCGAGAACCTCGAGCTCTTCGCCCGGCTCGACGGCGTGCCGGACGCCGCCGCGCGCGTCGAGCGGATGCTCGTCGAGGCGGATCTCGTGGACCGCGCCGACGACCGCGTCGGCGATCTCTCCGGCGGCGGGCAGCAGCGCGTGAACATCGCGGTCGGGCTCCTGGCCGACCCACCGGTCGTCCTGCTCGACGAGCCGTCGAGCTCGCTCGATCCGCGGCAGCGCGAGCGGATGTGGCGGTTCCTGACCGGACTCGCGCGCGACGGCCGCGCGCTGCTGTCATCGACGCACGACGTGGGCGAGGCGGAGCGGTACGCCGACCGGGTCGTCGTGCTCGTCGACGGGCGCGTCGCGTTCACCGGGACGCCCGCGGCGCTCGCGGCGACGGCCGGCGGCGACCTCCTGCGCGCCTTCGTCGACCTCGTGGAAGCCGGGGAGGCCGAGGCGTGAGGGGGCTGCTCGGCCCGCTCGTCGCGAAGGACGCGCGCGTGTTGCGGCGCTCGCCGCTCCTGCTCGGGCTGCTCGTCGTCTATCCGCTGCTCGTGGCCCTGCTGCTCGGCCTCGCGCTCTCCCGCGGGCCGTCCTCGCCGTCGGTCCTGCTCGTCAACCAGGTCCCCGAGGGGCGCAGCACCGTCGACCTCGCCGGCGAGCAGCTCGACGCGCGGACGTACGCGCTGCGACTGCTCGAGGGCACCGACGTGCAGAGCGTGGCGACCCGCGAGGAGGCGGTGCGCCGCGTCCGCGACGGCGACGCCGCCGGCGCGATCGTCATCCCGCCCGACACCGTCGATCGGCTGCGGGCGGTGCTGTCGCTGCGCGGCGAGCGGACGCTGCCGACGCTCGAGGTGCTGACGAACGACACCGACCCGGTCCGCGCGGAGGCCCTCCGCACCCTCATCAGCGCGCGGCTCGGCGACGCGAACGCCGAGATCAGCAAGCGCCTGATCGAGGTCGGCGGCGGCTACCTCGGCGTCCTCCTGCAGGGCGGCAACCTCTCGGTCCTCGGCCTGCGCGGCGACATCCTCGGCCTGCGCGGCGCGAGCGAGATCCTCCGACGCACGGCCGGGTCGCTGCCCGCCGGGAGCCAGCGCGACGACGTGCTGCGCGTCCAGCGCTTCGCGCAGCTCGCGGTCGAGAACCTCGGCTTCACGCCCGCGATCCTCCAGTCGATCGCCGACCCGATCCGGGTCAAGCGCACGAGCGTCACCGGTCCCGCCGTCGACCTGGAGACGTACGCCGGCGCGGTCGCGGCGGCCGTCTCGCTGCTGCTCGTCGCGGTCCTCCTCGGCGCCGGTCTCGTCGCGCTGGAGCGCGAGGAGCGCACCCTCGGGCGCCTCGTCCGGTCGGCGGTCCGGCCGGGGCCGCTCCTCGCCGCCAAGACGCTGCTCGCCGGCCTCGTCGCCGCCGCCGTCGGGCTGCTCGTCGTCGGGGGCCTGGCGCCGTTCGTCGGGCTGCCCGCCGAGCGGATCCCGCTCTGGGTCCCGGCGCTGCTGCTGACGGGCGCCGCCAGCGGCGCGCTCGGCGTGGCGCTCGGATCGCTCGCGCCCGAGGTCCGCGCGGCCAGCCTGCTGGCGATCCTCCTGCTCGTTCCCGTCGTCGTCATCGGCCTCGTGCCGGACGGCACCGTCGGGTCCGTCACCGGCGTGGCGATCGACGGCGTCACGGCGATCTTCCCGTTCGGTCCCGGGCTCGATCTCGTGACCGCGGCGCTCGAGCGCGGCGCGTACGTCGGGCCGGCGATCCACCTCGCGGTGCTCACGCTCGCCTGGCTGGCGATCGCGCGCGTCGCGCTGCGGCGCTGATCCGGACGCCGCGCCGCGCGGCGCTACCGTCCTGCCATGGCCTTCCCGCGCTCCCGTCCCCGCCGCCTGCGCCGGACCCCGGAGCTGCGCGCCGCGGTGCGGGAGACGACCCTGCGCCCCGCGCAGCTCGTCCTGCCGCTGTTCGTCGCGGAGGGCCTGGACCGGCCTGCGGCGATCGGCGCGATGCCGGGGGTCGAGCGCCTGCCGATCGCCGGTGCGGTCGAGCTGGCGCGCGAGGCCGCCGACCACGGGGTCGGCGGGGTGATGCTCTTCGGCATCCCCCGCGAGAAGGACCACGAGGGCTCCGGGGCGTGGGCGGCCGACGGGATCGTGCAGCAGGCCGCGAGCGCGATCCGGCGCGCGGTCCCCGGCATCACGGTCGGCGTCGACCTCTGCCTCTGCGAGTACACCGACCACGGCCACTGCGGGCTGCTCGACGACCGGGGCCAGGTCCAGAACGACGCGACGCTCGAGCTGCTCGCCCGGACCGCCGTCGCGCAGGCCGACGCCGGGGCCGAGGTGCTGTACCCCTCGGACATGATGGACGGCCGGATCGGGGTCCTCCGCGATGCGCTCGACGCGGCCGGCCACGACCAGGTGGTGCTCGTCGCCCACAGCGCGAAGCTCGCCTCGGCCTACTACGGGCCGTTCCGCGAGGCCGCGGGGTCGACGCCGGCGTTCGGCGATCGGCGAAGCTACCAGATGGATCCCGCCAACGGCGACGAGGCGGTCCGCGAGGCGCTGACCGACGTGGCCGAGGGCGCCGACGTCGTCATGGTGAAGCCGGCCGGCCCCGCGCTGGACCTCGTGCGGCGGGTGAAGGACGCCACCGGGATGCCGGTCGCCGCCTACCAGGTCTCCGGCGAGTACTCGATGATCAAGGCGGCGGCGGCGGCGGGGTACGTCGACGAGCCGGCGGTCGTCGCCGAGTCGCTGCTCGCGATCCGGCGCGCCGGTGCCGACCTCGTCGCGACGTACTTCGCCCTCGACGTCGCCCGGGCGGCCGGCTGATCCCGAGGGCCTCCGTCGCGCGCTCGCGACGCGTCCCGGAGGGTCGTCGCGAGCGCCCGGATCGCCGTCCCGTCGCGCCGGCCGGGGCGCGTCGCAACGAACGCGCCACGCCGGGCATCTAGGATCAGAGGGAGTGCCACCACCGGCCCGGCCCGCGGCGGCGCTCGACCCCCGAGGAGTCCCGATGGCCACGAACGACACGACGACGACCGACGGCATCCTGCCCGGCGTCGGCAAGGCGCGCAGCCGCAAGGACGGGGCCGCGGTCCCGCTCGACGACGTCGACAAGCAGCTCCTGGACCTGCTCCAGGGGTCCTTCCCGCTCGTGCCGCGCCCGTACGCCGAGGTGGCGACGCGGGCCGGCATCACCGAGGACGAGGTCCTGCGCCGGACCGAGCGCCTCGTGCGCGAGCGGATCATCCGCCAGGTCACGCCGATCTACGACACGCGGGCGTTCGGCTACGGCTCGATGCTCGTCGCCGCGAAGGTCGACCCCGAGCATCCGTGGGGCCCGGCGAAGATCATCAACGGCCACCCGGGCGTGAGCCACAACTACCTGCGCAACCACGAGTTCAACATGTGGTTCACGCTGGCCGTCGAGGAGGACTCGAAGCTCGGCCTGCAGGGGACGCTCGACGTGCTGCAGGAGCTCACCGGTGCCGAGTCGATCCGCCAGCTGCCGACGCTGCAGCTCTTCAAGATCCGGATGGACCTGAAGATGACGGGCGACACGCAGGACCTCGCCGCCGCCGGCGAGGCCGTCGCGCCCGCCGAGACCGAGCGCCAGCCCTACGACGAGCTCGACCGTCGCGTCGTCCGCGCGACGCAGGGCGACCTGCCGGTGATCGCCGAGCCCTTCGCGCCCGCCGCCGCCGAGCTCGGGATGCCGGTCGAGCGCCTGCTCGAGCACCTCGAGGGCATGACCGAGCGTCGCCTCCTGCGCCGCGTCGCCGCGATCCTCTTCCACCGCCGCGCCGGCTTCAGCGCCAACGGCATGGGCGTCTGGCAGGTGGACCCGGACCGGATCGAGGAGATCGGCATCCGGATGGCCGCCTACCGCGGCATCAGCCACTGCTACCAGCGGCCGACGTACGCCGACTGGAAGTACCAGGTCTTCACGATGGCCCACGGCCGCTCGAAGGAGGAGTGCGACGCGATCCTCGACGCGATCGCCTCCGAGGTCGACGGCATCCACGACCGGGCGACGCTCTACAGCTCGACCGAGTTCAAGAAGATCCGGCTCCTGTACTTCACCGACGACTTCCGCAACTGGGAGCGCGAGCACGCCGGCGTCTGACCCGGCGCACGAGCCCGCGGATCGCGACATCGCCATGACCGCCTCCCTGACCGACGCCAAGTCCGCCGAGCTCTTCGCCCGCGCCGCGCGGGTGCTGCCCGGCGGGGTGAACTCGCCGGTGCGCGCCATGCGCTCGATCGGGCGCGACCCGATCTTCGTCGAGCGCGCCGCCGGCGTCGACCTGCTCGACGTCGACGGCAACCGCTACGTCGACTGGGTCTGCTCCTGGGGCCCGCTGATCCACGGGCACGCGCATCCCGAGGTCCTGGCGGCGATCCAGGACACCGCGACCGCCGGCACGACCTTCGGCGCGCCGACGGCGCTCGAGGTCGAGCTCGCGGAGGAGGTCGCCCGCCGCGTTCCCTCGGTCGAGATGCTCCGGATGACGTCGTCGGGCACCGAGGCGTCGATGAGCGCCATCCGCCTCGCACGGGCCGCGACCGGCCGGGACGTCGTCGTGAAGTTCGCCGGGGCCTACCACGGGCACGTCGACGGGCTGCTCGCCGACGCCGGCTCGGGCCTCGCGACGCAGGGCATCCCGTCGTCGCCGGGCGTCCTGCCGTCGGCCGCGGCCGCGACGGTCATCGTGCCGTGGAACGACTTCGACGCGGTCGAGGCGGCGCTGCGGGAGCACGAGGTGGCCGCCCTCATCGCCGAGCCCTACCCGGCGAACATGGGCCTCGTCCCGCCGGAGGAGGGCTTCCTCGCCCGGCTGCGCGAGCTGACGGAGGAGCACGGCGCGCTGCTGATCTTCGACGAGGTGATCTCCGGCTTCCGGGTCGCCCCCGGCGGGGCGCAGGAGCTCAGCGGCGTCACGCCGGACCTGACGGTCATGGGCAAGATCCTGGGCGGCGGCCTGCCGGCGGCCGCGTTCGGCGGCCCGCGCGAGCTCCTGGAGCGCCTCGCGCCGGTCGGCGACGTCTACCAGGCCGGGACGCTCTCGGGGAACCCGCTGGCGGTCGCCGCGGGCCTGGCGACGCTGCGCCTGCTGGATGACGACGCCTACCTCCGGCTCAGCGAGACGACGACGGCGCTCGCCACCGGCCTGCGCGAGGCGGCCGGCGACCGGCCGGTCCAGGTCGTGTCGGAGACCGGGCTCGTCACGCTCTTCTTCCGCGACCGCCCCGTCCGCGACTACGCCGATGCGCGCGACGCGGACCACGAGGCCTACGGCGCCTGGTGCCGCGGCCTCCTGGCCCGCGGGGTCTACGCGCCGCCGTCGGGCTACGAGGCGTGGTTCGTCTCGCTCGCCCACGAGCCCGACCACGTCGCCCGCACCGTCGAGGCGGCGGCCGCCGCCTTCGAGGTGCTGGGGTGAGGCCCGCCGGCGCCGCGGACGGCTCCGCGGGCGCCGACCCGCTGACGGCGATCGCGGGCCTCCTGCGCGCCGAGGGCGGCCTGCTCGGCGAGGTCGTCGTCGACCCGGGACCGGCCGCCGACCGGCGGATCGCCCAGGCGCTCGCCGGCGCGCCCCGCGCGGACGTCATCGGTCCGGACCTGGCGCTCGCCGCCGAGGCGACCCGCGAGGCCGAGCTCGTCCACCACGTCCCGGAGCGGGCGCGGATCGTCCGCACCGACGATCGCGACCTCGCGCTGCTCGCCGGCGACCGCCTCCTCGCGCTCGGTCTCGAGCGCCTCGCGGCCGGCGGGTGGACCGCCGAGGTCGCGATCCTCGCCGACGTCGTCGCGCTGGTCGCGCGCTTGCACGCGGGCGCGGCATGGGCGCTGGGTCCCGCGCACCACGCGGGCACGGGCGCGCCGGCGACGGCGCAGGTGCGGACCGCGGCGCTCTGGTCGGTCGCGGCCGGCGCGCTCGGGACGGGCGCCGAGAGCGCGGAGGCCCGGCTGCTGCGGGTCGCCCGCGCCGGCCGCGTGCCCGGCGTCGTGACGTCCTGATCCGGGATCGGGTCGTCCACGGGGCGCCCGAGCGCCGCCGGTCGACGGCGCACGCCGAGGGCCCCGGAACCGCCGTCAGAGCAGGGCCGACGGGCCATAGCACCCGCGTCGGCGGCGAGGGGCGCTCCTCTTGCGCCCGCGGCCGATACGATGCCCGGCGTCCCACGCGGCCCCCGTGGGTCCACGCAGGAGCCTCACACGTGTCCGAACGACGCCCAGCGAAGAGCAAGTACACCCTCGACCGCGGAATCCCCGGCGCCTTCGAGGGTGAGACGGTCACCCGTCGGCGCATGATGGTCCTCGCCGCCAACGTCACCGGCGGCATCGCGATCGGCGGAGTCGCCCTCTCCGCGACCGGCTTCGCGCTCGGCCAGCCCTTCGTCGAGGTCGACACCGGCTGGCACGACGTCGGAGCCGAGGACGAGATCCCCGACGACACGTACGTGCCGCGGGTGATCACCCTCGACCCGAAGACCGGTCAGGTCGGCAAGACGACGGTCTACGTGCGCAAGCACAACGACCGCGTCGACACCGAAGGTCCGCAGGACCAGTACAGCCGCTACGTCGCGATCTCGTCCCGCTGCATGCACATGGGCTGCCCGGCCCGCTACGTGCAGGCCGCGCAGCACTTCATCTGCCCGTGCCACGGCGGGGTCTACGACTTCGTCGGCAAGGTGGCCGGCGGCCCGCCGGTCCGCCCACTCGATCGCTTCTACACCCGGGTCGTCAACGGCCGGGTCGAGGTCGGCCGCCGCTACTCGGTGAACTCCGAGCTCAAGCGGTTCTCGCCGCGCCCGCCCGGGCAGGCGCTGGACGGCGTCGGCCAGTACCTGTTCCCGTCGCGTCCGACGATGCGCAAGCTCCCCGGCACCTGATCCCTCATGGCGAAGATCAAGCTCCTCCCGTCGCCGCCCGCGGCGCTCAGGCCGCAGCCGAAGCGGCCCGACGACCCGTCGGTCGACGACAAGCCCCAGGACCTCGTCAAGGAGGCGGCCATCAGCGCCGCCGACTGGGTCGACGAGCGCACGTCGCTCTCGGGGACCGTCCGCTGGGTGATGTTCCGGCCGATCCCCAAGGGGACGAACTGGTTCTACACCCTGGGCACGGCGACGATGGTCGCCTTCATCAGCCAGGTCATCACCGGCATGGTGCTGGCGATGTACTACGAGCCGTCGGCCACCCGGGCCTACGAGTCGATGAAGTACATCAACAACGAGGTCTTCCTCGGCGAGTTCCTCCACGGCATGCACCGCTGGGGCTCGACGGTGATGGTCGTCCTCGTGTTCCTCCACATGGCGAGGACGTTCTTCTTCGGCGCGTACAAGTACCCGCGTGAGCTGAACTGGGTCATCGGCGTCGCCCTGCTGGTGCTGACGCTCGTGATGTCGGTCACCGGCTACCTGCTGCCGTTCGACCAGCGCGCCTACTGGGCGTCGGTCGTCGCGATGAACATCGGCGGCAACGCGCCGCTGCTCGGGCCGTTCATCCCGGACATCGCCCTCGGCGGACCGGACGTCACGACCCTGACCCTCTCGCGCTTCTACATCATCCACATGATGTTGATCCCGGGCCTCATCATCGGCCTGATCGTGGCCCACCTCTACCTCGTCATCAAGCTGGGCACGACCGCCCCGCCGTGGGTGCGCGCCGACAAGGTCGGCAGCGACCTGAAGGAGCACGACGCATGAACCAGCGCGAGAAGGAGGAGTACCTCCGCGAGTACGCCGTCCTGAAGGCGCAGGGGAAGCCGTTCTTCCCCTACATCATCGTCAAGGACGGCGTGATGATGATCGTCGTCGTCGGGACGATCATGCTGCTGTCGATCGTCCTCGGTGGCGAGCTGACGGCGAAGGCCGACGCGACGACGACCACGTACGCCCCGCGCCCCGAGTGGTACTACTTCTGGGCGTTCGAGCTGCTGCGCGTCATCAAGCCGCCGGAGCTCGTGACCCTCGCGACCGTCGGCGTCCCGACGATCGCGATGCTGCTGCTGTTCCTGCTGCCGTTCTACGACCGCAACCCGGAGCGTCACCCGCTCCGTCGCCCGGTCGCCACGACGGCCGGCATCTGCGTCATCGGCGCGATGTTCTTCCTCTCGTACCTCGGTGCCGAGGCGGAGCCGCCCTCCCGCGTGGAGATCGAACCGCCGGCGTCGATCATGACGGCGAGCAGCGAGGACCAGGAGCAGTGGGAGCGCGGTCGGCGCCTCGTGGCCCAGAGCGGCTGCGGCGGCTGCCACAAGATCGGGCACAACGGCAACGACGGTCCCGGTCCCCAGCTGACCGCGATCGGCGACCGGCTGAAGGAGGGCGCGATCCGCGAGACGCTGATCAACCCGACGCTGCCGATGCCGTCCTTCTCGAAGCTCGGTCCGCAGAAGCTCGAGGACATGGCGTACTTCCTCGCCACCCTGAAGAGCTCCGGCTCCGAGGAGGGCCACGCCGGTGGCGACGCCGCGCCCGAGGGTGCCGGCGAGGGCAACGACTCGGTCCCGGGCGGCTGATCCCGCCCCTTCCGCGGCGGGACGCTCCGCAGCGACGGTGACGGCCGGCGACACCGAGCCTCGCGCGGCGGTCCCGGCCGTCGTCGCGCCGATCGCCGACGCGGCGGGCCCGCACGTCGCGGGCCTCGTCGCCGCGGTCGAGTCCCGGCTCCGGGACGTCGCGGGCCCCGGCGAGGAGGCGGTGGACCTCGCGGGGACCGCCGCGGTCGCCGCCGGTGGCAAGCGCCTCCGGCCGCTGCTGGCGATCGTCGTGGCCGGCGCCGCCGCCGGGGACGACGACGAGCGCGCCCGCGCCGCCGTGCGCGCCGGAGTGGCGCTCGAGCTGATCCACACCGCGACGCTCGCCCACGACGACGTCCTCGACGCCGCGCCGCTGCGGCGCGGGCGGCCCACGGCGTTCGCCGAGCACGGACGCGCCGCCGCGACCTGCCTCGGGGACGCGCTCTTCGCCGCCGCCTTCGCCGAGCTCGCCGCGGGTGGCTCGACGTCGGCCGTGCAGGCGCTCGCCGGCGCGTGTCGCGAGCTCGCGCAGGGCGAGCTGCTCCAGCGCGCCGACGCGTGGCGCACCGACGTCGATGAGGCGCGCTACCTCGAGCGGTGCCGGCTGAAGACGGGGGCGCTGTTCGCCGCCGCGGCGACGCTCGGCGCCCAGGTGGGCGGGGTCGCGCCGGAGCCCTACGCGCGCTTCGCGACCGCGATCGGCGTCGCGTTCCAGCTCTTCGACGACGTGCTCGACGTCGTCGGCCCGCCGGAGGTCACCGGCAAGCCGCGCGGGACCGACCTCCTCGACGGCACGGTGACGCTGCCGCTGCTGCTCGCGCGCGCCGAGGACCCGGTGCTGCGCGAGCTCGACCTGCGGGCGCTCGATCCCGCGGGCGCGGCCGCCGCGTGCGACCGGATCGCGGCGACCGGGGCGACCGTCGCCACGGAGCGGCGGGCGCGTGAGCTCGTCGACGTGGCGCTCGCGGCGCTCCCGCCGGACGGCGACGCCGGACGCGATCGCGCGCTGCGCCTCATCGGGCGCGGCGTCGTGGACCGCCGCCTCTGAGCCGGGCGAGGCGCCGCCGGGGCGGCCGTCCGGAGGGGCCGGCGGCGACGCCGGGCTGGACAGCGTACGCGTCCAGATGGAGCATGCGGGGCATCCGATCGCCGCCGCTCGGACGTTTCCCTCCCAACCCCGTCGTGGAAGGATGCACCCATGCCCATCGGTGTCCCCGAGCTCCTGATCATCCTGGTCGTGGTCCTCGTGATCTTCGGCCCGAAGCGCCTGCCCGGCCTGGGCAAGCAGCTCGGCACCGGCATGCGCGAGTTCAAGGACTCGATCAGCGGTGACGACAAGCAGGAGAAGCGCGCCTCGACGACGTCGCTCGACGCGGCGCCGGAGGACCGCCCCGACGCGGGCGAGGCGTTCGCGCAGCGCGAGTCGCAGCGCAGCGAGTCCGGCACGCGCGAGTAGGCTCCCCGGCGGTCCCGACGGCAGATGGCCGTCCTTCGTCCGGTCCAGCACGAGGACCGGCTCACCCTCGTCGAGCACCTCACGGAGCTCCGATCCCGGCTGTTCATCTGCCTGGCGATCCTCGTCGTCGCGTTCAGCTTCACCTACTGGCAGAACGAGCGCGTCCTCGACATCGTCAACAAGCCCCTGGAGCAGTCGCAGCAGGCGCCGCGCGACTGCGCGGAGGCGGGCGACTCGCTCGAGAAGTCCGCGTGCTTCGACCGCGCGGTGGCGAAGGCCCTCGGCGCGCTGACGCCGGCGATCCAGCAGCTGTCCGGCACGACGAGCGCGCTGGCGGCGAACGAGTCCGCGTCGACGCGCGCGTCCACCGCCGAGCAGCTCGCGCGGGTCGAGACGGCGACGAAGGCCCTGACCGACGCGGCGAAGCTCGCGCCACGGTCGACGGAGCGGCGCCCGGTGACCCTCGGCGTCGCCGAGCCGTTCTTCCAGACGATCAACGTCGCGCTCTACGCGGCGCTCGTGCTCGCGCTGCCGCTGCTGCTCTACCAGTTGTACGCGTTCCTCATCCCGGCGTTCACGACCCGCGAGCGACGCGTCGTGGTCCCCGTGATGGTCGGGATCCCGTTCCTCTTCTACGGCGGCGTCGCGTTCGGGTACTTCCTCGCGCTGCCACGGGCCGTCGACTTCCTCCAGAACTTCAACGACCAGGCCTTCGACATCCTCGTCCAGGCCAAGGACTACTACAAGTTCGTCACGCTCTTCCTGGCCGGGACCGGGATCGCGTTCCAGGTCCCCGTGCTCGTCCTGGCCATCAGCCGGCTCGGCGTCCTGAGCGTCACGCAGCTGCGCAAGCAACGCGGCATCGTCGTGCTGATCGCCGCGGTGGTCGCGGCCGTCATCACGCCGACGCCGGATCCGGTGACGATGCTCCTCGTCATGGCGCCCCTCGTGGTGCTCTTCGAGCTGAGCCTCCTCGTCGCGGCGTTCCTCGAGCGGCGCAGCCCGGCACGGGATCGCTGGAAGATGTGGGACGACGACGAGGACGACGACGACGATCTCGGCGGCGGTCCCGACGCACCGCGCGGTGGCGACGGCGGCGACGACGTCGATCCCTGGGACCGCGACCACGACGACGAGGACGAGCCCCGCTGGCCCGTCGACGACGCGCGCTCCGTCCCCGGCGACCCGCCCGAGCCGACCTGGCCGGGCGGGGCCACCGATGCCGGGCCCGACGACGACCCGGGAGCGGTGGCCGGCGGCGCTGCCCCTGCCGGCGAGGCGCCCGACCCCGCGCTCCAGGGCGATCCGGCCGGGCCGCGGGTCGTCGGCTCGCAGGAGCCGGCGCCGTGGTGGGAGGAGGCCGACGACCTCGACGCGCGCGACCCGTACGCCGCCGACGACGACGGGCCGGGACCCGCCGGCGGCCCGCGCGACTGAGCGGCGGTCCGCGCCCCGACGGCGCCGCGGGCGCGCGCGGGGAACGACCCGCGCGCTCGAGGTGGCGGCTCGGCACTCGGAACCGCTCTATCCTGGCGCCCATGCTGTTCGACTTGGCCGCGCCCGGCCGCAAGCGGCTCATCCAGGCCGTCTACCTCGTGCTCGCCGTCGTGCTCGTCGGCGGCCTGATCTTCTTCGGCGTCGGCTCGGGCCTCCCCGGCGTCTTCGACGGCAACAACCAGGGCGGCGGCGGCGACCTCGCCAAGGAGCAGCGCGAGCGCGTCGAGCGGCTCGAGAAGGAGGTCGTCCAGAAGCCCCGCGACGGGAAGGTCCTGGCGGCGCTCGCCTCCGCGCGGTACGACATCGCCGTCGGGCAGATCGACCCGGACACCGGCGCGGTCTCCGACGAGGCCCGGCGCGGCTTCCAGGGGGCCGCCGACGCGTGGACGCGCTACCTCGCCACCGATCCCGAGCGGGTCGACGAGACGACGGCGAAGAAGATGGTCACCGTCTTCAGCCCCTCGATCCTGAACAAGCCCGGCCAGTGGGCCGACGCCCAGGCGGTCGTCACCGCGGCGGCGATCGCCCGCGCCGAGCGCGCCGGCACCCGTCCGCCGTTCGCGCAGTACCTCGCGCTGATGCAGGCGAACCTCGCCGCGGACCGCAAGCGCCAGGCGAAGATCAACGGCCAGGACGCGATCGCCGCCGCCCGGCCGAACCAGCGCACCGCGGTCCGCCAGCAGGTCGAGGCGCTCGAGAAGGGCGGCAAGGACGCCGCGCTCGGCCAGGGCCAGGCGACCGCGACGACGCCCCAGACGATCACCCTGCCCGACGAGTAGGCCGCGCGACGCCGGGAGCGGGGCATCGGCTACCATCGCCGAGCCCTGGTAGCTCAACTGGTTAGAGCAGCGGACTCTTAATCCGAAGGTTGAGGGTTCGAGTCCCTCCCGGGGCACCTCTCTCCGCCGGCCGCCCGCCGGACGTGGACAGGAGACTCGAAGCACGAAGGCCCCGCTCCGGCGGGGCCTTCGTCGTTCCGGCGCGCGCCGCCCGGCGCGTCGCGGCTCGGCCCCAGGGCCGCCTCAGACGACGGCGGGGGTGCGCGCGACGACCTCCTCGACGGCGGCGCGCAGCGCGGCCGCCGTCGTGCCCTCGTCGTAGACCCGCAGGCGTGCCCGGCCCCGCTCGCGCAGCTCGGCGCGCAGCTCCGCGTCGCCGAGCACGACGTCCAGCAGCCCGGCGACGACGCCGAGGTGCGGCTCGTCGGTCAGCAGCGCCGCGTCCCCGGCGACCTCGGCCACGCCACCGGACGGGCGGCCGACGACCGGCAGGCCGAAGTGGAACGCCTCGAGGATCGGGACGCAGAAGCCCTCGTGCTCGGACATGCAGCAGAGCACGTGCGCGGAGCGGTAGCGGTCGGCGAGCTCCTGCTGCGTCAGGCCGCGGTCCCAGGTGAACGCGTCGCCGAGCAGCAGCCGGCCGAGCTGCTGGACCTCGGCGCCGTAGCCCTCGTTCACCGGCTCGCCGACGATCCGCAGCGTGGCCCGCGGCCGGTGGCGCGCGCGCAGCAGGGCGACCGTGCGGATCAGGGCGTCGTGGCGCTTGTGCGGGCAGAGCCGGCCGACGAAGAGGATCTCGCCGCCGTCCGCCGGCGGACCGGCCGTGCCCGAGGGCCCCGGGCGCTCGTCGGGTCCCGGCGCGCCGTAGCGCTCGGGCTCGAAGAGGATCGGGATGACGGTGCTCGCCCCGAACTCCTCGGCGGTGTAGCGCGAGGCTCCGGCGGGGACCGTCGCGGCCCCCATGACGCGCTTCGCCTCGCGCCGCCCGAGGTAGCACTGCAGGGCGGTGAGGGGGTCGTGGGCCCAGAACCACTCCGGCGGGGTGATGTTCTGGCACAGGACGAGCGAGCGCGGGTGCGACGCGAGCAGCTCGCCGAGGCCCGGCGTGTAGGCGGAGTACTGGGCGAAGACGACGTCGGTCGGCGCCGGCGCGAGCGACCGGAGGCTCGCGAAGCGATCGCCGACGCGCGGGTCGATGTGGACGGCGGTGTCGCGGCCCTTCCAGCCCCACTCGTCGAAGAGCTTGCGGTAGCGCAGCGCCTGGGTCGTGATCGCGTCGTAGGGACCCGCGCCGCCGATCACCTGGTGGACGGTGATGCTCATCGGGCGTTCGCTCGCTCCTGCGCGTCGGCGGTCCGGCCGTCGGTCGGGTCGATCGGGCCGCCGCCGGGACCCTCGGCGCCGGGCTCGGGGGCCGCGGCCTCCTCGGCCCGCCGCTGCTCGGCGCGGGCGTCGGCGAGCTCGTCGGCCTGGGCCCGCGAGATCCCCAGCGCGTCCTCCGTCTCGCGCAGCCGCTTGCGCAGGGCGTCGACCTCGGCCCGCAGGTCGCGGACCTCGTCGCGCGCGAGGCTCGAGCGCAGCGCCAGGTGGACGTTGACCCGGTTCTGGACCGACAGGACCTGGGCGTGGTACTGGCCCAGCAGGCGCAGCAGCAGCTGCTTCGTCCGCGTCACCGGCGCGCCGAGGCGGCGGGTGGAGCGGACCTCCTCCAGGTCCGGCTCGACGACGGCCCACTGCAGGAGCTCCTCGTCGTTGGGCTGGGCGCTGCGGCGGACGACGAGCCCGCCCGCCGGGATGGTGACGTCGGCCTTCGCGGCGGAGCGCTCGCGCGCGGCCGCCAGGGCCTCCTCGGGCTTCACGACGCGGAATCCTGACGATCGGCGTCCGCGCCCGCCGGCACGGCGGGCGCGCCGCTGCCGCGCACGGGCGCGGAGGCGTCCTCGAGCACGTGGCGGTACTCGGCCAGGACGTCGGCCGTCGGGCCGTCCGCGGCGACGCGGCCGTTGTCCAGCAGCACGGTGCGCTCGCACGTCCGCTCGATGAGCGCGAGGTCGTGGGACACGAGCACGAGCGTCGAGCCGCCCGCGACCTGCTGGGCGATCCGCTCCTCGCACTTGCGCTGGAACGCGCCGTCGCCGACCGCGAGCACCTCGTCGATGAGGAGGACGTCGGCGTCGAGCTCGGCGACGATCGCGAACGCCAGCCGGACGAGCATGCCGGTCGAGTACGTCTTCAGCGGCAGGTCGACGAAGTCGCCGAGCTCGCTGAAGGCGACCATCGCCTCCATCCGCTCCTCGACCTCGCGCCGGCTGAGCCCGTAGAGGGCTCCGCCCATGACGATGTTCTCGCGGCCGGAGAAGTCGCGGCTGAAGCCGGCGGCGAGGTCGAGCAGCGCCGCGACGCGACCGCCGATCTCCACGCTGCCGCTGTCCAGGGGCACGATCCCCGCGAGGACGCGCAGCGTCGAGCTCTTGCCCGCGCCGTTGCGCCCGACGATCGCGACCGTCTCGCGCGGGGCGATGTCGAGGCTCACGCCGCGCAGGGCCTGGACCGGCGGGGGGTGCCGCGGGTCGCGTCCCCCGGGGGCCGAGCGCCGCCGCAGGCCGCCGACGAGGACCTCCTTCAGCGTGCGGCCGCTGTCGATCCGCACGTCGAAGGCGCGCGTCGCGTCGCGCAAGCGGATCGCGCCGGCCTCGAGCCCGCCGCTCACAGGAGCACCGCCAGGTCGCGCTGCAGGCGACGGAAGATCGCCCAGCCGCCGACGAGCGCGATCCCGGTCGCGGCCACCATGTAGGCCCAGAGGTCGAGCCCGGGCGCGTGGCCGTAGTAGAGGATCTGGCGCGTCGCCTCGACGAACGGGGCCACGGGGTTGCCCCACTCGAGGGCGACGACCGCCGCGTGCGGCGCGTCGCGCAGCTCGAGGTCGGCCGGCTCGTAGAAGATCGGCGTCAGGAAGAACCAGGGGACGAGGATCGCGCTGACGATCGGCATGACGTCCCGGAAGTGCGCGTGGAGCGCCGACAGCGCCAGGGCGGCGCCCTGGACGGCGAGGATGTTGAGCGCCGCCACGAACGGCAGCAGCAGGAGCGCCGGGTCCAGCGTCCCGCGCAGCGGGACGGTGATCACCGCGACGATCGTCAGCAGCGCGAGGAACGTCATCGCCTGCACCGCGACGGTCGCCGTCGGGATGATCTCCCGGGGGAAGCGCGCCTTGCGCAGCAGCGCCGACTGCGAGAGCAGGCTGTCGCCCGCCGCCGGCAGCGTCTGGCTCACGAGGAGCCAGACGACCATCGCGGTCATGACGAACAGCGGATAGTCGTCGTGCTCGATCGGCTTCAGCACGACCCCGAACATGAGGTAGTACGACCCGAGCAGCAGCAGCGGGTTGATGAGGTACCAGACGAGCCCGAGCACGGAGCCCTGGTACTTCTGCCGCAGCTCGCGCTGGACGAGCTGCTGGAACAGGAAGCCGTGACCGCGCAGATCGCTCGGGCGGGTGACCGACGTGGAGCTCATCGACCGGTGGATGATCGCGCGTTCGGGGGCGGCACGTCCCCGCGGGTCCCCGCGGGCGCGGTACGGACGCCGCCACGCCGGACCGCTGGACGCCCGTACGAGGCCGCCGCCACGCCGTCGATCCGGGGGCGGACATTCCTCCGGTCGGCCTTCCCGCGCCGGGCCGCGGGCGCTACACCCGAGGGGTGCCCCTCCGTCGCACCCTCCTCCGCGCCCTGCCGCTGGTGATCGCCGCGGCGCTCCTCGTCCTGCTGCTCCCCGGACGCGGTGCCGTCGCACCCGCCGGGGCCGCGACGTGGTCCGACGGCCGCCCGGGGTCGGTCGCGGGCTCTGCGAGTCACGACGGGCCCGCCCCGGAGCGGCGCCGCGACGACGGGGCACGCGACGTGGTTCCCGCCGGCCGCTGAGGCGGCTCCTCCAGGGTGTCGCTCAGAAGGCGCCGCGACGGCCGAGGACGGCCGGGAGGGTCTTCACGAGGATCGAGAGGTCCATCGACACCGACCACCGCTCGAGGTAGAGGAAGTCGAGGCGAACCATGTCGTCGAAGTCGAGGTCCGAGCGGCCGGAGACCTGCCACAGGCCGGTGACGCCCGGCAGCACGTGGTAGCGCTTCTTGTGCCACTCCTCGAGCCGGTCGTAGTCGCGCTGCGGCAGCGGACGCGGGCCGACGAGCGACATCTCGCCCCGGAGGACGTTCAGCAGCTGCGGCAGCTCGTCGATCGAGAGCCGGCGCAGGACGCGGCCGACCGGGGTGACCCGCGGGTCGTCGCGGATCTTGAAGATCGCGCCGCCGGCCTCGTTCAGCGCCTCGAGCTCCGCCTGGCGCGCGTCGGCGTCCTGGTACATCGTGCGGAACTTCAGGCAGTCGAACGGCTGGCCGCCGATGCCGGGGCGGCGCGAGCGGTAGATCACCGGCCCGGCGCTCGTGAGCTTGATCGCGACCGAGATCGCCAGCAGCAGCGGGCTGAGCAGCAGGAGGATCGTCGAGGAGACGACGAGGTCGAACGTCCGCTTGATCGCGAAGTCGACGCCCTCCGAGACCGGGGGGCGGAGCTCGAAGAGCGGGAGCGTCTGCCCCGGCAGGAACTCGGCCCGCTTGACGAGGATCTCCATCGTCGACGGGGCGACGCGGACGTTGATCCCGCGGTGGTGCGCCTGGTCGACGATCTCCAGCGCGAGGTCCTGCGGGAACGCGGGGTCGGTGATGATCACCTCGTCGCAGACGTGCTCGTCCAGGAGCCGCGGCAGGTCGCCGATGACGCCGAGCGAGCGCGACCGCTGCGGGCGCGGGCCGCGCTCGTCGACGCGCAGCGCGCCGGCGACGGTGATCGCCGAGTCGACGTCCTCGCGCAGCGCGGTCGCCACCGCGTCGGCGTGGTGCGCGGGCCCGACGAGGATCGCGCGGCGCTCCTGCCCGGTGTGCCGGAGGACCGCCCCGCTCGTGCTCTCGTAGAGCAGGCGGAGGGTCGCGATCACCACGATCGTCCAGATCAGGCCGCCCCAGAAGATGTAGTAGCTCGTGAAGGCGTCGCGCTGCCCGTCGATGAGGACGAACAGCATGATCACGACCATCGCCTGGAAGCTGCCGGTGACGATCTTCCCCAGGCCGGGGCGCTCGTTGCGGCGGCCGTAGAGCCCGAGCCGCGCGAAGTTGAAGAGGAGGACGAGGACCGCGAACGGCGCCACGTCGCGCGCCTGCTCGGCGTGGATCGAGAGGTCGAACCCCTCGGTCCAGGCGCCCTTCACCGCGAGCGCGCAGAAGATCGCCGCCCAGACGCCGAACGCGTCGAGGGCCAGCAGCGTCGTGACGCGCAGCGCCTGCCGCAGCGTGTCCACGCGCAGCAGGTAGCCGAGGACGGCTGGCCGCTTCGAGCGGACGTCGACCGACGGCAGGACGGCCGCGCTCCGGTTGCCGGCCCCGGGCAACGGCTCGGAGGGGGCGGCGAGGGGGCGCTGATCGCCAGGCTCGTGTGTGCGGATCCCGGACGGCACCAGCAGCGAATGCTGGCAGATCCCCGACCCGACTGCGCCCGTCCTGGGGGCGCGACCCGCCCGGACGGCGGTCCCCGTCCGGTCCGGCCCGCGTTCGCCGTACGCCGCTCGTGCGCGGTCGTTCGACGGCCGCCGATCGACGCCGGCGCCGGTGGGCCGACGACGCGCTCTAGGCGCTGCGGCCGAGCAGGCCGTCGCGCCCGGCCTGCTCGATCGTGCGCTGCAGGCCGTCCCGCAGCGAGACGCGCGGCTCCCAGCCGAGGAGCTCCTGCGCGCGGGTGATGTCCGGACGACGCTGCTTCGGGTCGTCCGTGGGCAGCGGCTGGTGCAGGATCTCGCTGGCGGACCCCGTGAGGTCGATGACCGTCTCCGCGAGCTCCAGCAGCGTGAACTCGTCCGGGTTGCCGACGTTCACCGGCTGGTGCTCGCCCGACTCCGCCAGGCGGATGATCCCGTCGATGAGGTCGTCGACGAAGCAGAACGACCGCGTCTGCGAGCCGTCCCCGAAGACGGTGATCGGCTCGCCGGAGAGCGCCTGGCGCAGGAACGTCGGGATCGCGCGACCGTCGTGCGGGCGCATCCGCGCGCCGTAGGTGTTGAAGATCCGGACGATCGTCGTGTCGACGCCCTGCTGGCGGTGGTAGGCCATCGTCAGCGCCTCGGCGTAGCGCTTCGCCTCGTCGTAGACGCCGCGCGGGCCGATCGGGTTGACGTGCCCCCAGTAGGACTCCTGCTGCGGATGGACCTGCGGGTCGCCGTAGACCTCGCTCGTGGAGAAGAGGAGGAACCGCGCGCGGTGGGCCTTCGCGAGGCCGAGGGCGTGGTGCGTGCCGTGCGAGCCGACCTTCAGCGTGTGCAGCGGCAGGCGCAGGTAGTCGATCGGCGACGCCGGCGAGGCGGCGTGGTAGACGACGTCGACCGGCTCGTCGACGAAGAACGGCTGGACGATGTCGACCTGGCGGAACTCGAACTCGGGCCGGCGGATGTGCGCGATGTTGCGCAGCGACCCGGTCTCGAGGTTGTCGACGCAGATGACGCGGTGCCCCCGCGAGAGCAGCTCGTCGCAGAGGTGGGAGCCGAGGAACCCCGCTCCGCCGGTCACCAGACAGGTCGCCATGGGGCGCAACGCTAGCGGGCGCCCGCGCGCCGGGCGATCGGCCCTAGCGGCGGGCGGCCTTGAAGGCCTTCTTCGGGATCTTCTCCGCCGGCGCGTACTCCCGCCGGGACAGCCGCTCGGCGAGGTCCGCGCGCTCCAGCCGCTTCCAGACCACGGGGCACTTCTTGCAGCGCGGGTCGCTCTTGCAGCACTTCTTCTTCGTGATGACGGTCGAGCCCATGCGCCTCTCCCCAGGGTACCCCGGTGGGGCCGCTGCGACCCCGCCGTCGGCCGGGCCGTGCCGCGCCGGCCGAATGGCGGTCGTTGCGGCGGGCTATCGTCCCCGCCATGCCCGCGCCCGCCTTCGTCGACGCGCTCAACGAGCAGATCGCCAACGAGTTCGCCGCCAGCCAGCAGTACGTCGCGGTGGCCGTCCACTACGACGCCGACACGCTGCCGCGCCTGGCGGCGTTCTTCTACCGCCAGGCCGTCGAGGAGCGCGGCCACGCGCTGAAGATGGTCCAGTACCTCATGGACCAGGACGCCGAGGTCGTGATCCCGGCGGTCGCCGCCCCGCGCAACGGGTTCGCCGACATCGTGGAGCCGATCCAGCTCGCCCTCGAGCAGGAGAAGCAGGTCACGCAGCAGATCGAGCGCCTCGCGAAGGTCGCGCGCGAGGCCGGGGACTACCAGTCCGAGCAGTTCATCCAGTGGTTCCTGAAGGAGCAGGTCGAGGAGGTCGCGACGATGTCCGACCTGCTCACGACCGTCACGCGCGCGAAGGAGAACCCGCTCTGGGTCGAGGAGTTCCTCGCGCGCGAGAGCTTCGGCGGCGAGGACGACGAGGCGGGCGCGCCGCCCACCGCCGGCGGCGACCGCTGATCGCCGCGCGCCGCGCGTCGCGGCGCCGAGCCCGAACGGACCTCGAGATCACCGCCTCCCACGACAGCCCGGGCGGGGACGCGCGCGTCGACCCCTGGTCGCGCCGCTTCGGGCTGCTCGTCGCGGCGCTCGTGCTGCTCGCGCTCGCGCTCCGGGTCGCGACGATCGACGTCCAGGGCCTCTGGCTCGACGAGATCTTCACCGTCAACGTCACGGCCGGCGACGACCTCGGGCGGGTCTGGTCGCTCATCCGCCAGACCGAGAACACCCCGCCGCTCTACTACCTCCTGGGCTGGGGCTGGCGGCAGGTCGTCGGGAGCGGCGACGTGGATCTGCGCCTGCTCTCGGCGCTCGTCGGATCGCTCGCCGTCTGGCCCACGGCGCTCCTGGCCCGGCGCGTCGCCGGACCACGCCACGGTGCGGCGGCGGGGCTCCTCGCCGGGCTCCTGCTCGCGGTCAACCCGCTCGCGCACTGGATGGGCCAGGAGGCTCGGACGTACGCGCTCCTGCTGCTCGTCGCCGGCATCGCCTGGCTCGCGCTCGTCGTGGCGCTCGAGGACCCCACGCCGGGCCGCCTGTGGCGCTGGGCCCTCGCGGCCGCCGCGCTCGCGTGGACGCACTACTTCGGGCTGCTCGTGCTCGGCCTCGGCTGGCTGCTCGTCCTGCGCCGGATGCGCGGGACCGGCGCCCCGATCCTGCCCCGCGCCGCGGTCGCCCCCCTCGCGCTGTCCGGCGCGGCGGCCCTCGCCCTCGTGCCGATCGCCCTCGACCAGCAGTCGACCGGCATGTACAACGGCATCGCCTCCGGGGGCGGGCTGCTCGAGCGCACGCTCGCGGCGCCGAAGCAGTTCGCCGTCGGCTACGCCGCCCCCGTCGAGGACCCGCTCGGCTTCGGCGTCGCGCTCCTGCTCGCCGCCGTGCTCCTCGGCGGGTGGCGCGCCGCCCGCGCGGACGGCGGCGCGGCGCGGCGGGCGGCACTCGTCGGCGGGCTGGCGGCCGTCGTGTGGCTCGTGCCCGAGCTCGCCGCGATCGCGGGCTTCGACGTCGTCCTCAGCCGGAACCTGCTGCTCCTCATGCCGGCCCTGTGGGCGCTCGTGGGGATCGCCGCCGCGGCCGGACCGCGGTGGTCGCGCGTGGGCGTCGGGGTCGTCGTCGCCGTGCAGCTCGGCGTCATCGCCTGGGTCGCCGTCACGCCGGGCGCCCAGCGCGACGACTGGCGCGGCGCCTTCCGGGCCGCGGCGGTCGGCGGCGGCCCGCAGCTCCTGCTCGTGGACCGCGACCAGCTGCTGCCCGTCGTCCACTACGTGCCGGGCGCGTGGCGCCTGCCGACGTCGAGCCCGGAGGGCCGCGGGTTCCACTCGATCGCGGTGATCGACCGCCCCGCCGCGCGCGGGAAGGACGTCCCGCGGGTCCGGCCGATCCCGGCGCCGCCGGTCCGCGGCATGCGCCTCGTGCGCGCGCAGGAGCGCAGCGATCAGTGGCGGATCTACGTCTGGGCGGCCCCCGCCGCGGGTGCGACGGTCCCGGTCACCGCCCAGGACGTCTCGTCGCTGCGCCGCGCGGCGTCGAAGGCGGCCTACGTCGTGCCCTGATCGGTGCGGGTCGCGACGGGGTGGCGCCGACGCTAGTCGCGCGGGTCCGGCGGCAGGCGGCGCTGGCGCAGGACGACGGCGACGACGCCGAGCACGACGAGGACGACGATGCTCGGAACGACCCAGCCGGGCGTCCCGTCGCCCTCGCCCGACACGTCCTCGACGGCCGAGCTCGCGTCGTCGGCCGGCGCCGCGTCCGTCGTCGTGCCGGCGCCGGCGGGCGGCGCGGCCTCCGTCGTCGTGGTCGGCGGCGGGGTGCCGCCGCTCGCGGGCGCCTCCGGCGGGCCGGGCGGATCGCGGCGGTCGTTCGTCACCCGCAGCTCGCGGCCGGTGCTCAGCGTGACGTACGCCGCGACGTCCCAGTCCTGCCACGAGCCGCGGTCGGCGGTGCGGATCTCGGCGTGGTGGATGCCGCGCTCGTCGCGCTCGGTCCGGACCCGGAACGCGCGCTCCCGGCCCTTCGGGCGGATCCAGTAGACGACCCGCGCGCCCGCTCCGGAGCCCGCGCCGTCGAGCGTCGTGGAGAGGTCCGCGGCCGCCGACCCGTCGGCCGCGGCGGCCTCCGTCCCCTGGACGAGGATCCGCACGCCGCCGCTGCCGCCCTGGGCGACGGTGATCCCGCCGTGGGCCGCCGCGCTCGCGGGGAGGCCGAGCGCCGCCGCGGCGAGGACCGCGGTGAGCGATCGGGCATCGACGAGCCGGCGCGCGCGCATGCCGTGATCGTCGCAGGACCGGCCGCGCGATGCCCGGCGTCAGGACCGCGGCAGGGTCGTCCAGCTCGACCGGAGCGGGTAGGCGCTGGCGGGCGAGCGGACCACGACGCGGTAGTTGCGCGCCCCGCGCCGGCCGCCGGTCGCGTCGCCCACGCGCACGACGTTCGCGCCCGCGCGCCCGCAGCGGTCGATCCGCCGCACGCGGCGCCACCCGCGCGCGCCGCGCGCCTCGATGTCCACGTGCAGGAGCGCCGCCCGGCGCAGGCGGATGGCGATCCGCATCCCGCGCCGCCCGCGCAGCGCGACGGCGACGCGCTCCAGGGGGCTGCGCGACGTCCGCTCCGCCGTGCCCGCCGCGCACGCGGCGCCGTCCGTCCCCGGCGACGCCGACCCGGCGGTCGCGCCCCGCACCGCGCGGCACCCGGTGACGCGGTCGAACCGGTCGCGCGTGATCGTCCCCGCGTAGGCGGGAGCGCAGGTGATGACCTGCGGGCAGCCGTCGGCGGCGCGGACCTCGCCGGAGCCGCCGCCGAGGCGGATCGCGAGCGGGATCCACGCGCAGACGCCGCTGCCGCCGCCCGCGAGGGTGTTGAGCATGATGAGCGACGACTCGCCCGCCTCGGCGGCGTCGATCGTGACGTCGCGGAACCGCCGCATGTCGCAGCGCCAGGAGGCCAGGCGCCCGTCGACGGCCGCGCAGCCGTCGGGGCCGGGCGCGTACGCGGCCTCGTGGTCGACGATCCACAGGCACGGGACCCGTGCCCCGGCGAACGGCCCGTCGGCCGTCGGGTCCACCGGGCAGCGCAGGTGCGGCAGCACGTTGATCTCGTCGCTCGTCCCGCGCAGCGTCCACGTCAGCGACGTGGTGCCGTCGGCGTTCGGTCGCGCGTCCAGCGCGCCGGACGCGGGGGCCGCCAACGCGACGCCGCCGCTCGTCGGCAGCAGCGCGAGGAGGAGCGCCGCGACGACGAGGGCCGCGACGCGCGAGGTCGGAGCGCGCACGGCGCCAGGCTAGCGCCGGGCCGGCGCCGTCGACCCGGTGCTGGACGGCCGGCCGAACGGCCCGGGTCCCCCGGGCGGCGGGGGTCGCGCCGGGCCTCGCGACCGAGCCCCGAGCCGGCCGGGCGTCGGGTCGCCGACGGGCCGACCGACGCCGCGCGCCGCCGCGCGGATAGCATCCGCGGCCTCATGAGCCAGCGCCTGCAGTCGCCAGAGACGTTCGAGGAGAAGCTGGATCTCCTGCGGGACCTGCGCCACCAGGCGATCCACTCGGCCTCCGAGAAGGCCGTCGAGAAGCAGCACGCCAAGGGCAAGTACACCGCCCGGGAGCGGATCGAGAAGCTGCTCGACGAGGGCTCCTTCCAGGAGCTCGACACGTTCGTCCGCCACCGGACGCACGACTTCGACATGCAGAAGCAGCGGCCGTGGGGCGACGCCGTCGTCACCGGTCACGGCACGATCGACGGCCGCCCGGTCGCGGTCTTCAGCCAGGACTTCACGGTCTTCGGCGGCTCGCTCGGCGAGGTCATGAGCGAGAAGATGTGCAAGGTCATGGACCTGGCCGCGAAGATCGGCTGCCCGGTCATCGGCATCAACGACTCGGGCGGCGCCCGGATCCAGGAGGGCGTCGTCTCGCTCGGCGCCTACGGCGACGTCTTCCAGCGCAACGTCGACTCCTCCGGCGTCATCCCCCAGATCTCGCTGATCATGGGCCCGTGCGCCGGCGGCGCGGTCTACTCGCCCGCCATCACGGACTTCATCGGGATGGTCAAGGAGACCTCCCACATGTTCATCACCGGTCCCGACGTCATCAAGACGGTGACCGGCGAGGAGGTCGGCTTCGAGGAGCTCGGCGGCGCCGTCGCCCACAGCTCGCGCTCCGGCGTCGCGCACTTCGCGTTCGAGGACGAGGACCACGCGCTCGAGGAGACGCGCTACCTCCTCTCGTTCCTCCCGCAGAACAACCTCGAGACCGCGCCGGTCGTCCCCACGAGCGACCCGGCCGACCGCGAGGAGCCGGCGCTCAACGACGCCGTCCCCGCGAACCCGAACAAGCCCTACGACATGCGCGAGGTCATCAAGCTCGTCGCGGACGACGGCGAGTTCTTCGAGGTCCACGAGAACTTCGCGCGCAACATCCTCTGCGGCTTCGCCCGGATCGAGGGCCACTCGATCGGCGTCGTGGGCAACCAGCCCAACCAGATGGCCGGCGTGCTCGACATCGAGGCGTCGGAGAAGGCCGCGCGGTTCATCCGCACCTGCGACGCCTTCAACGTCCCGCTCGTCACGTTCTGCGACGTCCCGGGCTTCCTGCCGGGCACGTCGCAGGAGTGGAACGGCATCATCCGCCACGGCGCGAAGATGCTCTACGCCTACGCCGAGGCGACGGTCCCGAAGGTCACGGTCATCACCCGCAAGGCCTACGGCGGCGCCTACGACGTCATGGCGTCCAAGCACCTCGGGTCGGACATGAACTTCGCCTGGCCCCAGGCCGAGGTCGCGGTCATGGGCGCCGAGGGCGCGGTGAACATCATCTACCGCCGCGACATCTCCGGCTCCCCGACGCCCGACGAGCGCCGCACGGTCCTCATGGACGACTACAAGGCGCGCTTCGCGAACCCGTACGTCGCCGCCGAGCGCGGGTACATCGACGACGTCATCGAGCCGTCGCAGACGCGTGCGAAGGTCGCCACCGCCCTGCGGGTCCTGCGCACGAAGCGCGTCGATCAGCCGAAGCGCAAGCACGGCAACATCCCGCTGTAGGCGGCGGGCGCGCGTCGCCTCGCGGCGCGCCTGCCGCTCCGGCGACTTAAAGTCGCAAACCTGATCGGATTTGTGTATAAAGGTCTCGCGGCGCGCCGAGCGCCGGAGGATCCCGAACCTGCGGGATGCTGCGGACCGGTCTCCCCGGCGTCGTGAGGGCGGCGCCGGGGACTGCGCCGCAGCCGATCCCCACCGAGGAGCCGACCCGTGACCGACGAGCAGCCCACCTTCCGCCCCGAGACGATCGCGCTCCACGGCGGCCAGGAGCCGGACTCCGCCACGAACGCGCGGGCCGTCCCGATCTACCAGACGACCTCGTACGTCTTCGACGACGTCCAGCACGGCGCGGACCTCTTCGCCCTGAAGACGCCGGGCAACATCTACACCCGGATCATGAACCCGACCTGGGACGTGCTGGAGCAGCGGCTCGCCCAGCTCGAGGGCGGTCAGGCCGCCCTCGTCACGGCGTCGGGCCAGGCCGCGATCACGTACGCGATCCTCAACATCGCGCGCGCCGGCGACAACATCGTCTCGGTCACGCAGCTCTACGGCGGCACCTACAACCTCTTCGCCCACACGCTGCCGCAGTACGGGATCGAGGTCCGCTTCGTCGACGCGGACGACCCCGGCGCGGTCGCCCGCGTGGCGGACGAGCGCACGCGCCTCGTCTTCGGCGAGACGATCGGCAACCCGAAGCTCAACGTCCTCGACGTCCGGGCGTGGGCCGACGCCGCGCACGCCGTCGGCGTCCCGCTGATCGTCGACAACACCGTGCCGACGCCGGTCGGCGCGCGGATCTTCGAGGACGGGGCCGACGTGGCCGTCCACTCGCTCACGAAGTTCATCGGCGGGCACGGCACGTCGATCGGCGGGGCGATCGTCGACAGCGGCCGCTTCGACTGGAACGCCCACGCCGACCGGTTCCCCGGCCTCACGAAGCCCGATCCCTCCTACCACGGCGTGGTCTGGACGGAGGCCGCCGGCCCGATCGCGTACGTCCTGCGCGCGCGCACGGTGCTCCTGCGCAACACGGGCGCCGCGCTGTCGCCGTTCAACGCGTTCCTCTTCCTCCAGGGCATCGAGACGCTGCCGCTGCGGATCGAGCGGCACAACGAGAACGCCCTCGCCGTCGCGCGGTTCCTCGAGCAGCACGATGCCGTGACCTGGGTCTCCTACCCCGGCCTGGAGTCCAGCCCGTACCACGAGGTCGCCGAGCGGACCCTCGGCGGGCGGGGCGGGGCGCTCGTGACGTTCGGCGTGGCCGGCGGCTACGAGGGCGGTCGCACGTTCATCGAGGCGCTCTCGATCTTCAGCCACCTGGCGAACATCGGCGACGCGAAGTCGCTGGCGATCCACAACGCCTCCACGACGCACTCGCAGCTCAACGAGGACGAGCTCGCGGCGGCCGGCGTGACCCAGGACACCGTGCGGCTGTCGGTCGGCCTGGAGCACATCGACGACCTGCTCGCGGACCTCGACCAGGCCCTGACGAAGTCCCGGTCGGCGGTCGCCGCCGACTGACCGATCCGCCGGACCCCTGCGCGCACGCGCGCCACGCAGGGGACCACGGCCTGGCCGCCGCGTCCCGACGAGCCCACCCCGTCGGGACGCGGCGGGCCAGGAGCTCCCCGCCATGAGCACCGCCCGCACCGCCGAGTCCTCGCCGTCCGCCGCGCGCGGCGTGCCGCGGACCCCGGGCGGCCTCGGGCTCGTGCGCACGTCGCAGGCGGTCCTCTTCACGCCGGAGGCGCCGCTCGAGCTCGAGCGCGGCGCCGTCCTGGCGCCGGTCGAGGTCGCCTACGAGACCTACGGGACGCTCGACGCCACGGCGAGCAACGTCGTCGTCGTGCCGCACGCGCTGACGGGCGACGCGCACGCGGCCGGCCACCACGGCGATCCCGCCCGGCGCGGCTGGTGGGACGTCCTCATCGGGCCGGGCCGGCCGATCGACACCGATCGCTGGTTCGTCGTGGCGTCGAACCTCCTCGGCGGCTGCCGGGGCACGACCGGCCCGTCCTCGCCGGATCCCGCGACCGGGCGGCCCTACGGGCTCGACTTCCCCGCCCTCACGATCGGCGACCTCGTGCGGGTGCAGCGGGCGCTGCTGCGCCATCTCGGCGTCCGGCGCATCCACGCGGTCGTCGGAGGCTCCCTCGGCGGCATGCAGGCGCTCGAATGGGTGCTGCAGGCGCCCGAGGACGTGGACCGGGTCGTCGTCATCGCGGCGAGCGCGCGGCTGTCCGCGCAGAGCATCGCGCTCTCGACCGCCGCCCGGGAGGCGATCCTCCGCGATCCCGACTTCCAGGGTGGCCGGTACCACGGCACCGGGCGCCGCCCCGACGCGGGGCTCGCGGCCGCGCGGATGATCGGCCACGTGACGTACGTCTCCGAGGAGGCGCTCGAGCGGAAGTTCGACCGCGCGCGGCGCGCGCCGGGTGGCGCGCTCCCCGCCAGCGGCGCGGAGTGGCTGGCCCCGGACTTCGAGGTCGAGCACTACCTCCACCACCAGGCAGCGACGTTCCTGGACCGCTTCGACCCCTTGAGCTACCTCTACCTGACGCGGGTCATGGACCACTTCGACCCGTTCCGGGACCCGGCGCGGCTCGCCGCCGCGGCGGCCGCCGGAGCCCACGCGACGGTGGTGAGCTTCGACAGCGACTGGCGGTTCGGACCGCCCCACAGCGACCGGATCGCCCGCGAGCTGGCCGCCGCGGGCGTCGGCGTCGTCCGTCGGTCGCTGACCTCGCCGTGGGGCCACGACTCGTTCCTGCTGGCGCTGCCCGACTACCTCGCGGTCGTCGCGGCGGCGCTGGAGCCCTGAGCGGGCTCGTGCGTTAGGCCGTGGCGGCCGAGGACGGCCGCGACCGCCGCGGCGCCGGCGTCGGCGCCCTGCGCGCGATCGACGCGCCGGCGGCGCTGAGGCCGACGCCGATCGACGCGACCACCCAGCCGGCCGCGATGCCGAGCGCGAGCGGCAGGACGAGCACGAGCGTCGCGAGCGCCGCCGCGGTGAGCAGCGCACCGCCGAGCAGCACGCGCCCGGGTCGCTGCCCGCGCGTGCCGGCGAGGATCAGGAGGATCGCGACCGCGGCGGTCGCGAGGAGCGGGGGAACCATCGGAATCTCCAGTGGGCGGGGGCCCGGACGCCCCATGGGGGAAGGGCGCATTCCGATCATGCCCGATTTCGGCGACCCGTGCACGTCGAATGTCGCTTCGCCGCTCCCTGCACCGCTCCGACCGCCGGGTGGTCGGCGTCCGGCGAGCCGGTGAGCGGACGCGCAGCGGCGGTACCCTTGGCGCCATGGCCGGCGATCCCGACGTGCGCATCGACGTTCCCGCCTCCGCGTCCCCGGAGGAGGCGGCCGCGCTCGTGGCCGCCGTCGAGCAGTTCCTGCGCGACACGACGCTCGCCGCTCCGGCTCCGAAGCGGACCGACGCGTGGACCCGCGCGGCGCGCCTGGAGGGCGTGCGCCGCGCCCCCGACGCGCACCCCTGGGCCGACTGACCGCCCGTGCTGCCGCACGAGGTCCGCGCGCCCGCGCGGCCGGCGGTCCGCCCGCTGCGCACCCAGGCGCTGTCGCGGGCGCTCCGGCTCGGCACCCGCGTGCCGAGCCCGCGCCTGCAGGCGTGGCGCGCCGCCCGGCGCGGTCCCGGCGCCGCGGTCCTCGACCTCCTCGACGCGGCCGTCCGCACCGGGCCGGTGCGGATCGCCGGCGGCCCCGCCGTCGGCCTGCTCGTGCCGAGCGCGTTGCTGCGGATCGACCACGCGCAGGCGGGGCTGCTCGTGCGCGGCGCCGTCGAGCCCCCCGTCGCCGAGGCCCTGCGCCGCCACCTGCCCGTCGGCGGCGTCCTCTGGGACGTCGGGGCGAACATCGGCTACTTCGCGGCGCTCGGTGGCCGGATCGTCGGACCGGAGGGTCAGGTCCTCGCGCTGGACCCCGTACCGGAGCACGCCTCGTCCGTCGCGGCGATCGCGGCGCTCAACGCGATGCCGTGGGTGCGCTCCCTGCAGGCCGCGGCCTGGCGCGAGGCCGGGGAGGTCGAGCTCGTCCTGCCGGGGGACGGCGCCTGGGCGCACCTGGCGCAGACCGTCGCCGGCCGCGCGGAGGGCCGCCGGATCGCCGCCGCGGCGCTGCGGCTCGACGACCTGCTCGACGATCCCGCGGTGCGGATCCCAGACGTCGTGAAGATCGACGTCGAGGGCGCCGAGCTCGGGGTGCTCGACGGGCTCGAGCGGACCGTCGCCGCGCACCGCCCGGTGCTCGTCGTCGAGACGCACGACACCGCCGACGGCGTCGTGGCGTGGGCGGCGACGCACGGCTACCGGGTCGAGAACCTCGAGCGCCCCACGCCGATCGGCGGTCCCGGCGGCCAGCTGGCGGCGCTCCTGCCGGGGCCGCGCTGACGGGGACGCGGTCGGCGGCTCCCCCGGGGCCCGGATCGGCCCCGTCGACGCCGAGGGGCCGGCGCCGTGCTCGCCGGCGACCGGGGACCGGTGCTCGGGCTCGCGTAGCCTCGGACGGGTGCCCGCGAGCCCGAACACCGGACCCGGGGACCCCGGGGCGCGCCTGCTCGATGTCCCCGGTGGGTCGTTCCTCATGGGCAACGAGGACGAGCGCGCCATCCCCGGCGACGGGGAGGGCCCGGTCCGACGCGTCGCGCTCGCGCCGTTCCGGATCGACGCGCATCCCGTGACGAACCGGCGGTTCGCCGCCTTCGTCGCGGCCACCGGCCACCGGACGCTCGCCGAGCGCGAGGGCTGGTCGTTCGTCTTCGCGGGCCACCTGCCGGCCGACCACCCGCCGACCCGGGCGATCGCCGCGACGCCGTGGTGGCGGCAGGTCCACGGCGCGTCCTGGCGCGCGCCGGAGGGCCCCGGCTCGACGGTCGAGGAGCGCCAGGACCACCCCGTCGTGCACGTGTCCCGGGACGACGCGCTGGCGTTCTGCGCGTGGGCGGGGCTGCGGCTGCCGACCGAGGCCGAGTGGGAGCGCGCGGCGCGCGGCGGCCTCGAGGGCCGCCGGTTCCCCTGGGGCGACGAGCTCGAGCCGCGCGGACGGCACCGCTGCAACGTCTGGCAGGGGCGCTTCCCGGACGAGGACACCGGGGAGGACGGCTGGCGCGGGACGAGCCCGGTCGACGCCTTCCCGCCGAACGGGCTGGGCCTCCACGACGTGGCCGGCAACGTCTGGGAGTGGACCGCCGACCCATGGATCGCGCCCGGGCCGGGAGCGCTGCCGCTGGCCGGCGCGCCCGTCGCGATCCGCGGCGGATCGCACCTCTGCCACGTCTCGTACTGCGAGCGCTACCGCGTCGCCGCCCGCAGCGCCGCGGACCCCGCCGGCACGACGGGGCACCAGGGCTTTCGCTGCGCCGCGGACGCCTGACGCCGTCCGCTCCGCGGCACGGCGCCGCGCGTCGGCCGCCGCGGCGTCAGGCCGGGGCGATCGGGCCGAGCCGCGGCGTCAGGTCGTACGTCTCGAACGACCGGAACCGCGAGAAGACGGGGTGCTCCGGTCCGTGGAAGTCGGCCGAGCCGGTGCTCAGCAGGCCGAGGCGCTCCGCCTCCCCGACGAGGAACCGCGTCTGCGCCTCGTCGAAGCTCGGGTAGAAGGCCTCGACGCCGTCGAGGCCGAGGCCGGCGAACCGCTCGAGCCGCTCGGTCACGGCCGCGGGCGCCTCGACGTCCCAGAACGGGTGCGCCCAGACGGCGACGCCTCCGGCGGCGTGCAGGACGTCGATCGCCTCGGCGACCGTCGGCCGGGTGCGCTCGCGGAAGGCCGGTGCCCCGGGCGTCAGGTACGCGACGAGCAGGTCGGTCGCCGTCTCCAGGCCCTCCGCCGCCCGCCGCTCGGCGTTGTCGGGATGGTCGAACGCCGCGGCGGCGACGTGCGGCCGGCCGATCGTGCCCCCGGCCTCGCGACGCGCCACGAGCGGCGCGTCGTCGACCGCCCAGCCGAGCTCGCGCAGCGCCGCCACCATCCGGTCGCTGCGCCCCACGCGGTCGGCGCGCCACTCCTCGAGCGTCGCGCGCAGGGCCGGGTCGCGATGGTCGATCCCGTAGCCGCAGACGTGCAGGTCCGCGCGGTCGCCGTCCAGGGACGAGACCTCGATCGCCGGGACGAGCGCGATGCCGTCGAGCTCGTCGGCGGCCGCCAGCGCCTCGTCGATCCCCGAGACGCTGTCGTGGTCGGTGAGGGCGAGCAGCTCGACGCCGGCCGCGTGGGCCGCGCGCACGACGTCGGCGGGCGCCAGGGCGCCGTCGCTCGCGGTGGAGTGGGACTGCAGGTCGAAGCGGAGCATGGCGGTGCGGGTGCGGCGGTCAGATGCCGCCGCCGGACTCGAAGACGTAGGTCGGCTCGCGCGGCGAGCGCTGGTGGCGGCGGTTCAGGAGCGCGCCGTCGGGCGGCAGGACGTGCCCGGTGCGCAGCGGATCGTCGGTCTCCTCCATCCACCGATCCAGGCGCTCGCGCAGCTCGGCCAGGACGGTCTCGTACGCGGGGTCGGGGACGCGGTTGACGGTCTCGCCCGGGTCGAAGTGCAGGTCGTAGAGCTGCTCCGGCGGGATCGCCCGCTCGGCCCAGCCGGCGTCGGTGAGGATCTGCTTGGAGGGGCTGTCGTCGACGTTGGGCAGCACCGGTCCGACGTGCTCGTCGTCGTAGCGGCGGATGTACTTGAAGCGCCGCGTGCGCACGGCGCGCTGGGGCTCGTAGGCGGCGTGGAAGGTCATCTCCGCGAAGATCGCGTCGTTCACCTCGACGCTCGCGTCGGCCACGTGGGGCAGCAGCGAGTGCCCCTGGAGCCACGCCGGCCGCTCGACCCCGAGGAGGTCGACGATCGTCGGGAAGAGGTCGATCTGCGAGACGAGCGCGTCGCTCACCCGCCCACCGGTGAAGCCGCCGGGGCCGCGGACGACGAGCAGGACGCCGATCCCGCGGTCGGTGAGGGTCGCCTTGGCCCCGGGGAAGGCGGGACCGTGGTCGGTGGTGAGGACGACGAGCGTGTCGTCGGCCGCGCCGCTCTCGGCGAGCGCGTCGAGGACGACGCCGACGCCCACGTCGAGCGCCGCCGCGGAGCGCTTGAAGGCCGCGACGTCGGTGCGGACCTCCGGCGTGTCGGGCAGGTGCGCCGGCACGGCGACGTACCGCGCCTCCTCCTCCGGGGCCTCGCGCAGCTCGCGGTGGGTCTCGAAGAACCCGACGGAGAGGAAGAACGGGCGCTCGTCGCCGGCGCGGTCGCGCAGCCACGCGGCCGCGGCGGGCGCGACGTGCTCCTGGGTCGTGTCGGGGACCGGCAGCACGTCCTCGTAGCCGAGGACCTCGGGCGTGGCGGAGAGGTGCTGCTCGCCGACGAGCGCCGTGCGGTAGCCGGCGTCGGCGAGGGTGTGGAGCAGGTGGTGCTCGTAGTCCAGGAGCTGCCACCCGCGGTGCGCCAGTCCGAGCATGCCGCCGGTGTGGCTGTACTCGCCGGTGAGGAGCGCGGCGCGGCTGGCGGAGCAGATCGGCGCGGCGGAGAACGCCTGGCGGAAGAGCAGCCCCTCCTCCGCGAGCCGCTGGATCCGGGGCGTGGCGATCGCGTGCCCGTACGGTTGGACCCAGCGACCGGTGTCGTGGGAGTGCAGGTACAGGACGTTGGGTCGACGAGCGGCCACCAGGCGAATACTATGAATCCGATGGGTTTTCCAGAGAATCCGCCGCGTCGCTCGTACGTCGTCGCGGCGACCCCGCGCAGCGGCAGCACGCTGCTCTGCGAGACCCTACGCGCCTCCGCCGTCGCCGGCCGCCCGGAGGAGCCGTTCCAGCGCCTCGCCGACACCGGGCTCCCGCACCAGCCCCGGGACTACTTCCGCGACGTGGGCGACGCGGAGCTGCTCGCCCTGCTGCCGCCTCGCGAGATCCACCGGGCGATCGACGCGGACGACGCCGCGGAGCGGATCGACCGCGCCATCGCGGAGGGCACGACCGCCAACGGCGTGTTCGGGACGAAGCTCATGTGGGGCTACCTCGGCGACTTCCTCGCGGGGGCGCGCCTCGCCCTCGGGGAGCCGGGGCTCGACGACCCGACGACGATCTCCCGCGCCCTCGCCGGCGGCGGCGACGTGGCGTACGTCCAGGTCCGGCGGGCCGACAAGCTCGGGCAGGCGATCTCGCTGTGGCGCGCGATCCAGACCCAGCGCTGGCGCGACGAGGGCGAGGCGGCCGGCGCGTCCTCGGCGATCGCCGCGGCCGACGCGACCGCCCGTGGCGCGGCGGCCCCGGGCTCCCCGGCCGAGCCCGTCTACCACCGCGGCGCCATCGCGCACCTGCGCGACCTGCTCGCGTCCGGCGAGGCGTCCTGGGACGCCTGGTTCGCCCAGCACGGCATCACCCCGGTGCGGGTCGTCGTCTACGAGGACCTCGTCCCCGCCCTCGAGCCGACGGTCCGGGCGCTGCTCGGCGAGCTCGGCATCGAGGACGAGCCCGCCGCGGGGTTCGCGACGCCCCGGATGCGCCGGCAGGCCAACGGCACGTCGGGCGCGTGGCGCGAGCGCTTCCTCGCCGAGGAGAAGGCGACGTGAGCGACCCCCTGCGGGACGCCGAGGCGCACAGCGCCGAGCGGCGCAGCCCGCACGTGAAGTGGCACGAGGGGCACCTGGCCCGCGAGGACCGCTGGCGGGCGCTCGACCAGCAGGGCGCCACGGTCTGGCTCACCGGGCTGCCGGCCTCGGGCAAGTCGACGATCGCCGTGGAGCTCGAGCGCGAGCTCGTCGCGGCCGGGCGCTTCGCCTACCTGCTCGACGGCGACAACGTCCGCCACGGGCTGTCCGGCGACCTGGGCTTCGACCGGGCGGGACGGAGCGAGAACGTCCGCCGCGTCGGCCACGTCGCGCGGTTCTTCGCCGACGCGGGAGGGGTCGCCGTCGCGTCGCTCGTCTCGCCGTTCCGCGAGGACCGCTGGTGGGTCCGGGCCCTGCACGCGGCCGCCGCGCTGCCGTTCGTCGAGGTCTTCGTCGACACGCCGCTGGAGGAGTGCCGCCGCCGCGACCCGAAGGGGCTGTACGCCCGCTCGACGAACGGCGGCCTGCCCGACATGACCGGGGACGGCTCGCCGTACGAGCCGCCGCTCCAGCCCGAGGTCCGCGTGCGGACCGCCCACGAGGACGTCGACGCCGCCGTCGCCCGGATCGTCGCCGCGCTCGCGGACACGGGTCCGGCGGTCGCCACCGTGGACCCGCCGCGGTAGGGGCCGGGCATCCTCGACGGACCGGCGTGGCGCGCCCCGACCGGATTCCGGCACGGAATGGCCGTTCGGCCGATTGGAATGGCTGAATTCCGGGTCCGTGTTGCTACTTTGGATGGCCCGGCCGGTGTCTCCCTCGACCCCCGGCCGCTGCCCGCCTGATGCCCACGGACGCCGTCGCGAAGCTCGAGCTGCCGGACCTCGAGTCCGCCAGCGCCCGCGACGTCGTCGCGTACGCGCTCGAGCGCTACCACCCGCGGATCGCGCTGGCGTGCTCGTTCCAGAAGGAGGAGTCGGTCCTGCTGGACCTCATCTTCTCCGTCCGGCCCGACGCTCGCGTGTTCGCGCTCGACACCGGCCTCCTGTTCGAGGAGACCTACGACCTCTGGCGCCAGGTCGAGGAGCGCTACGACACGACGATCGAGCGCTGGCGCGGCCCGACGCTCGCCGAGCAGGCCGAGCGCTACGGGGATCAGCTCTGGGCGCGCGATCCGTCGCAGTGCTGCGCGATCCGCAAGGTCGAGCCGCTGCGTCGCGGGCTCGCCGAGCTCGACGCGTGGATCACCGGCATCCGCCGCGACCAGTCGCCGGCGCGCGCGACCGCCGCGAAGGTCGAGTGGGACGCCGCCTTCGGCCTCGTGAAGGTCAACCCCCTGGCGGACTGGAGCGACCAGGACGTCTGGCGCCACGTCATGCGCGAGGGCCTGCCGTACAACCCGCTGCACGACCGCGACTACGCGTCGATCGGCTGCGTGCCCTGCACGCGCCCGGGCGCGGGCCGCGAGGGCCGCTGGGCCGGCAACGACAAGACCGAGTGCGGCCTGCACCTCGAGGACGCCTGACCGGCGTCCTCGCGCTCCGCCGCGCATGGATCCGCTCTTCATCCTCTTCGGCCTCGTCGTCGGCGTGCTCGTCGGCCTGACGGGCATCGGCGGCGGGTCGCTGATGACGCCGCTGCTGATCCTCGCCGGCGGCGTTCCACCGACGATGGCGATCGGCACCGACCTCGCGTACGGCGCGGTCACGAAGACCGTCGGCGGCTGGCGCCACCTGCGGATCGGGACCGTCGACCTCGGCGTCTCCAAGTGGCTCGCGTTCGGGTCGGTCCCCGGCTCGCTCGTCGGCGTCTGGCTCGTGCACCGGCTGCACGACGCGGTCGGCGACGACTTCGACGCGGTGCTCCTCACCGGCGTGGCGATCGCGCTGACGATCGTCGCCGTCGCGATCCTCTACCGCGTCCTCTTCGACCCGGGTGCCGCCGACCGCGAGCGCGACACGGTCGAGCTCTCCCGGCGCGTGAAGCTCCAGGCGGTCTCGATCGGCGCGGTGATGGGCGTCATCCTCGGCATGACTTCCGTCGGCTCGGGCGCGCTCATCGGGCTGGCGCTCATCCTCGTCTTCCGCCTGACCCCGCACCGGGTCGTCGGCACCGACGTCTTCCACGCCGCGATCCTCCTCTGGACCGCCGCGCTCGCGCACGGCGTCGCGGGCAACGTCGACCTCGTCATCACCGGCACGCTGCTGCTCGGCTCGATCCCCGGCGTCTGGATCGGGACCTGGCTGCTGCCCCGCGTGCCGGCGGCGGGCCTGCGCCCCGCGCTCGCCTGCGTGCTGCTGGCCAGCGCGCTCGGCGTGCTGTCGAAGGCCGGCGCCGACGTCCCGCCGTGGGCGATCGTCGTCGCGCCGCTCGTCGCCGGTGCCCTCGCCACGTACGTCCATCGCCGCCATCAGCGGCGCCGGCGCCTCGAGCCCCTTCCCGTATGAGCGATCCTTCCTCGACCATGACCGAACCCGCCCTGACGAAGCTCCGCGCGCTGGAGGCGGAGGCGATCCACGTCATGCGCGAGGTCGCCGCGGAGTTCGAGCGCCCGGCGCTGCTCTTCTCCGGCGGCAAGGACTCGATCGTCCTGCTGCGCCTCGCCGAGAAGGCCTTCCGGCCGGGCCGGTTCCCCTTCCCGCTCGTGCACGTCGACACCGGGCACAACTTCCAGGAGGTCCTGGACTACCGCGACCGGCGCGTCGCCGAGCTCGGCGAGCGGCTGATCGTCGCGAAGGTCCAGGACACGATCGACGCCGGTCGCGTCGCCGACGGCTACGACGCCGCGCGGATGACCGGCTCGCGCAACCAGCAGCAGACGCAGACGCTGCTGGACTGCATCGAGGAGCACCGCTTCGACGCGTGCTTCGGCGGCGCGCGCCGCGACGAGGAGCGCGCCCGCGCGAAGGAGCGGATCTTCAGCTTCCGCGACGACTTCGGCGGCTGGGATCCGAAGAACCAGCGGCCCGAGCTCTGGAGCCTCTACAACACCCGGATCCGCCAGGGCGAGAACGTGCGGGTGTTCCCGATCTCCAACTGGACCGAGCTCGACGTCTGGCAGTACATCGCCGAGGAGCGGCTCGAGCTCCCGCCGATCTACTTCGCCCACGAGCGCGAGGTGCTGCGCCGCGACGGGATGCTCTACGCCGTCAGCGCGTTCCTCCAGCCGCGCGAGGGCGAGGCCGTCGAGCGGCTGAGCGTCCGGTACCGCACCGTCGGGGACCTGACGATCACCGGGGCGGTCGAGTCGACCGCGACGGCGCTCGAGGACGTCGTGGCCGAGATCGCCGCCACGCGCGTGACCGAGCGGGGGGAGACCCGGGCCGACGACCGCGCGTCCGAGGCCGCCATGGAGGACCGCAAGACCCAGGGGTACTTCTAGTGTCCGCCGCCGACCAGCTCACCTCCGCCGACCTCCTGCGGGTCGCGACCGCCGGCTCCGTCGACGACGGCAAGTCGACGCTCATCGGCCGCCTGCTCTACGACACGAAGAGCGTCCTGGCCGACCAGCTCGAGCAGGTCGAGCAGGCCTCCGTCCGTCGTCACGGCGAGGGCGTCGTCGACCTCTCGCTGCTCACCGACGGCCTGCGGGCCGAGCGGGAGCAGGGCATCACGATCGACGTCGCCTACCGCTACTTCACGACCGGGGCGCGGAGCTTCATCCTCGCCGACACCCCCGGGCACGTGCAGTACACGCGCAACATGGTCACCGGCGCCTCGACCGCCGACCTGGCGATCGTCCTCGTCGACGCCCGCAACGGGGTGGTGGAGCAGACCCGGCGCCACACGTTCATCGCGTCGCTGCTGGGCCTGCGCCACGTGACGTTCGCGGTGAACAAGATGGACCTCGTCGACTGGGACGAGGACCGGTTCCGCGCGATCGAGGCCGAGACGACCGAGATGTCGCGCCGGCTCGGGATCCCGGACATCCACGTCATCCCGATCAGCGCGCTCCAGGGCACGAACGTCGTCGAGCACGGCGACTCGCCGGACTGGTACCGCGCCGATGCCGATCATCCGACGCTCCTCGAGCACCTCGAGACGGTGCAGATCGCGGCGGACCGCAACCTCACCGACGTTCGCTTCCCGGTCCAGTGGGTCATCCGCCCCGGGGACGCCGATTCCCAGGAGCTGCACGACTACCGCGGGTACGCGGGGCAGGTCTCCGGCGGCATCCTGCGTCCGGGCTCCGCGGTTCGCGTCCTGCCGTCCGGCAAGGAGTCGACGATCGCCCGGATCGAGACGCTGACCGGCGACCTCGACGAGGCCGCCCCGCCGCTCTCGGTGACCGTCCACCTCGCGGACGACCTCGACGTGAGCCGCGGCGACGTCCTCGTCGGACTCGACGACGAGCACGAGGCCCAGGTCCTGCGCGAGCTCGAGGCCGACGTCTGCTGGATGAGCGAGACGCCGCTGCGCCCCGGCGCCCGGCTGCTCGTCAAGCACCTCACGACGACGACCCAGGCGCGCGTCGAGGCCCTGCTGGACCGCGTCGACCTGCACACCCTGGAGCGCGAGGCCGGCCCGGTCGACGCGTTCGGGCTGAACGACATCGGCCGCGTCCGCCTGCGCGTGAAGCGTCCCCTCGTCGCCGACCCGTACGAGCAGGACCGCGCGACCGGGGCGTTCATCCTCATCGACGAGGGCACGAACGACACGGTCGCCGGCGGGATGATCCGCTAGGGCGGCGAACCACTCGCGGGGCGTCCGGTCAGCGCACGACGCCACGGTCGGGGCGGACGACCGCATCCGCAACCCCGGAACTGGTGATCCTCAGCGGCCCGGGGCTAGGCTCGGATCCATGTCGTCCCCGGAACGCGCGCGCGGCGGCGGCGCTGCGCCGACCCCCGCCGACGAGCGCCTCGCGGCGATCGCCGCTGCGCTCCTCGCCGCGCCGTTCCCCGTCGACGCCGTCGGGGTGGTCGCCGGGCTGCCGGAGCGGCGCGCCGACGCGGCGGTCGCCTCGCTCGTCCGGGACGGGACGCTCCTCACCGAGGACCACGGCCGCGCCCGGTTCGCGGACGCCGCGGCGGCGGCACGCCTCCGCGCCGACGTCGCGCCCACCGCCCGCCGGCGGATGCACGCTCGCGCGGCGCGCGAGCTCGCGCGCCGGGGGCGGGTCGCCGAGGCCGCCGAGCACGCGCTGGAGGGCGATGTCGCCGGCGACGGCGAGCTCGTGGAGCTCCTCGAGCGATCCGGGGCCGACGCGCTGCGACGCGGAGCCATCGACCGCGCGCTGCGCGTCCTCGGAGCGGCGGTCCTGGCGCGGGGCGACGAGGCGCGCCCGGAGCTGCTGCGCGGCTGGGCGACGGCGCTGCTGGCGGCCGGGCGCGCCGCCGAGGCCGGGGACGCGGCCCGTGCCGCGCTCCTGCATCCCGCGCTCGACCTCCCGGGGCGGATCGACGCCCTCGGGCTGCTCGGACGGGCGGAGTACCTCACCGGGGCCGGCGACCTCGGTGCGACGGCGCTCGACCGCGCCGTGGAGCTCGCCGCCGACCACGATCGAGTCGCCGCGGTCGGCGCGCTCCTGGACCACGCGACGACCGGCTGGGCGGTGGCCGGTCCGGCCCGCGCGCTCCCCTACAACGAGCGGGCGGTCGCCATGGCGCAGGACGGGCCGGAGGCGCTGCGCTCCCGCGCGCGCGTGTCCCGCGACCAAGTCGCGGCGGAGTGCGGCGACCACGCGGCGCTGCGCGCCGCCGTCGCGCGCGGCGTGCGCCTCGAGCCCGAGCCCGTCGCCTCGTCGCGGACGACGACGGAGCTCGTCTCCCCCGTCGCCGACCTCTACCCGTACGCGCACGCGGCGCAGTTCGCGGACCTGCTGGACGAGAGCCTCGCCGCGCTGGACGCGGCCCTCGAGCGCCTCGTGGAGGCCGGGGCCGACGACGCGGTCTCGATGGTGGAGCTCTTCCGGGCGAACCACCTCATCCGGCGCGGGCGGCTCGCCGAGGCGCTCCGCGGGGCCGACCGCGCGCGCCAGCTCGCCGGCACGCCCCTCGCCGTCCCCGTCGCGCGATCGCTGCGCGATCTCGTCCTCGCGCGACGCGGCGCGCGGCAGGAGCCGGTGGCGGTCCCGACCGAGGGGGTCGCCTGGATCGTGCCGCTCTGGCACGCGTGGGCCGAGGGCATCGCCCGGCTGGAGGAGCGCGACCCGCGGGCGGCCGACGCGTTCGCGCGCATGGAGCGTCGGCTCGCCGACGCCGGCGTGCGCGAGCCGAACCACACCCCGTGGTTCGCCCAGGGCGTCGAGGCCCAGCTGCTCGCCGGTCGACGCGACGACGCCGGCCGCGTCACGGCGCTGCTGGCGGAGCTCGCCGACGGCCATCCAGGCGTCTGGCCGGCGTTCGCCCTCGCCCTCTGCCGCGCGCGGCTCGCCGAGCACGACGGCGACCTCGACGGCGCGATCGCCGGGTTCCACGAGGCGCTGGCGCGGCTGGGGTCCGTCGACCTGCCGCTCGAGCGGGCCGTCGCGCAGCTCGCCCTCGGCGCGGCCCTGCGCCGGAGCGGCCGGCCGGTCGACGCGCGAGCGCCGCTCTCCGCCGCCCTCGCGACGAGCGAGGCCGCCGGCGCCGGTGGCCTGGTCCGGCTGGCGGCCGGCGAGCTGCGGCTCGCCGGCGGTCGCCGACGCCCGGCGCGCGACCGCGACGCGATCAGCCCGGCGGAGCTCCGCGTCGCCCGCGCGGCGGTCGCCGGGCTGACGAACGCGGAGATCGCCCGGACGCTCCACCTCTCGCCGAACACCGTCGCCACCCACCTGAAGCACGTCTACGCGAAGCTCGGCGTGCGGGGGCGGACGCAGCTCGCCGCGGTCGGCCTGCCCGCGGACGCCGACGCCGTCGCGTCCGACTGAGGACGGGCGCGCTCAGTCCGCGGCGGGGCGGACGAGCAGGTCCATGACCTGGTCCGGGCTGCCCGGCCGGGCGAGCGCGTGGCCCTGACCCACGTCGACCCCGAGCTCGAGCAGCGCGTCGATCGTCGCCTCGCGCTCGATGCCCTCGCCGGTGACGTCGGCCTGCAGCGCGCGGGCGACGTCGACCACCGCCTTGACGATCGCGCGGTCGGTCGTCGAGCTGTCCACCCGCTCGACGAGGTCGCGGTCGAGCTTGATGTGGTGCAGGCGCACGTTGCGCAGGTGCGCGAGGCTCGAGAACCGCGCACCGAAGTCGTCGAGCGCGAGCCGGACGCCGGCGGCCTCGAGCCGGCGCAGCGTGTGGATCGCGGCCTCGTCGTGGTCGATCATCGTCGCCTCGGAGATCTCGACCTCCAGCGCGCCCGCCGGCAGGCCGTGGGCGCGCAGCGCGTTGAGCACGACGTCGGCGTAGTCCTCGGTCCGCAGCTCCTCGGCGCTGACGTTCACCGCGGCGGGGGCGACGGAGCCGGCACGGCGCCACTCGCGCGCCTGGCGGAGCGTCAGGTCGAGGACCACCCGGCCGAGCGCCACGATCGAGCCGGTCGCCGACGCGATCGGCACGAACTCCCCGGGGCTCACGGTGCCGAGCTCCCGGTCCTTCCAGCGCGCGAGGGTCTCGACGCCGAAGAGGGAGCGGTCGGCGAGGCGCAGCAGCGGCTGGTAGACGACGTTCAGCCCCCCGTCCTCGAGCGCCCGCGGCAGCCGCTCCTCGATCGCCAGCCGCATGCGGGCGCGCTCGGCGAGCTCGGGCGTGAAGGTCTCGCGGGTCGTGCCGCGGGCCTTCGCGGCGAGCATCGCGAGATCGGCCGCGCCGATGAGCTGGTCGGCGGTGCCCCCGTCCCGCGGACCGACCGCGATCCCGCCGCGCGACTGCAGGGACACGCGGTGGCCGTTGACGTCCACCGGCTCGACCATCGCCGCGGCGATCACGCCGAGGAGGTCCTCGGCGGCCTCCTCGCCGCCGCCGGGGATGACGACGACGAAGTCCGCGCTGTTGAAGCGGAAGGCGGTGGTGCCCTCGGGCGCGCCGGCGCTCCGGATCGCGGCGGTGAGCTGCTCGGCGACCCGCTCGAGCAGCAGGTCGCCCAGGAGGTGCCCGAGCGTGTCGTTGATCCGCTTGAAGCGCTCGAGGTCGACGAACGCGACCGCGACCGGGCCGGGGCCCTCGGCGATGATGCGGTCGAGGTGCTCGCGCAGGCCGGTGCGGTTCCCGAGTCCCGTGACCGGGTCGCGGTGGCCGATCGAGCGCAGCGCCTCGGCGACGGCGGGATGGTGCTCGGCGCCGGCGACGCCGCGCGCGACGAGGTACGTCGCGGCGGCGACCCGTCCCGCCCCGCGGAGCACCGCGGTCTGGTCCGGCGACCAGGGGCTGCCGGAGCGCCGTCCCGCGAGCAGGTGGCTGCCGGGGGTGAGCTCCGGTCCGTTCCCGGGATCGTCCTTCGGGGCACCGAGGGGCACGAGCACCACGGCGCCGAGGTCGGCGTCCAGGAGCGCGGCGCGCAGTGCCGGCGGGACGTCGTGGGCGTCGCGGTCCGGGACGACGAGGGGCTCGTCGCCGGCGAGGTCGACGAGCGCGCGCCGCTGGACGTCGCCGATCTCGCCCGCGGTCGACCAGGCGACGACCTCGCGGCGATCGCGGGACGGCAGCGAGAGCGAGAGCGACAGGTGGTCGACGCCGAGGCTCGTGCCGAGGTCCGCGGCGGCGGCCTGCGCCGCTCGATCGAACCCGCGGGCCGCCGTCCCCGCGAAGTGGACCGCCCAGGCGGCGAGCAGGTCGGTGGCCCGGGCCGTCCCGATCTCCCGCTGCTGGCTCACGCCGACAGTTCTACTGGACCCGGGCCGTCGAGCGGCGACCGTCTGGACCGCCGTCGCGTCCGGCGCGGCGTCGCGGGCGCCGGGGTCCCCCAGCGGGCGCCGCCCGGCCGGTCCCGTGGCGGGGCCGCGTCGCCGTCCACGCGAGCGCCCCGCCACCCGGCGGGTGCGCCCGACGCGCACGGCGGACGCCGCGCGCGATCCAATAGATTCCGGCGGCCTATGTTCGGGAAGATCCTCATCGCCAACCGTGGAGAGATCGCGATCCGCGTGATGCGCGCCTGCGAGGAGCTGGGGATCAAGACGGTCGCCGTCTACTCCGAGCTCGACCGCGACGCCCTCCACGTCCAGCGCGCCGACGAGGCGTACCTCCTCGGTCCGGCCGAGGCGGCGAAGAGCTACCTCAACGTCGACAAGATCGTCGAGGTCGTGAAGGAGTCCGGCGCCGACGCCGTGCACCCCGGCTACGGCTTCCTCTCCGAGAACGCGGCGTTCGTCGAGCGCCTCGAGGCCGAGGGCATCACCTTCATCGGGCCGCCCGCCTCGGCGATCGACGCGATGGGCTCGAAGACGAAGGCCCGCGAGCTCATGCAGAAGGCCGGCGTGCCGATCGTGCCGGGCACGACCGAGCCGGTCGACACGTACGAGGACGCGCTGCGGATCGCGAAGGACGAGATCGGCTTCCCCGTCGCGGTGAAGGCGGCCTCCGGCGGCGGCGGCAAGGGCTTCCGCGTCGCGCTGACGGAGGACAAGCTCAAGGACGCCTTCGAGGGCGCCTCCCGCGAGGGCGAGAAGTTCTTCTCCGACGGCACGGTCTACCTCGAGCGCTACCTGCCCAAGCCGCGCCACGTCGAGGTGCAGATCATCGCCGACAAGCACGGCAACTGCATCCACCTCGGCGAGCGCGACTGCTCGATCCAGCGTCGCCACCAGAAGCTCATCGAGGAGGCTCCCGCGCCGCCGTGGGTCGTCGACGAGGAGCTGCGCGCGAAGATCGGGCAGATCGGCATCGACGCCGCGAAGGCCGTGAACTACGTCGGCGCGGGCACGATCGAGGGCATGCTCCAGGACGGGGAGTACTTCTTCCTCGAGATGAACACCCGCGTGCAGGTCGAGCACTGCGTGACCGAGATGGTCACCGGCATCGACATCGTCAAGCAGGGCATCAAGGCCGCCGCGGGCCTGCCGCTCGAGTATCAGCAGGAGGACGTCGTCCTGCGCGGGCACGCCATCGAGGCCCGGATCAACGCCGAGTCGGCGCCGATGAACTTCGCCCCGACCCCGGGCGCCATCGGCGAGTACCTCGAGCCGACCGGCCCGGGCGTGCGCGTCGACTCCGGCGTCGGCGCCGGCGGCGTCGTCTCGCCGCAGTACGACCCGATGGTCGCGAAGCTCATCGTCTGGGACGCGGACCGCGAGCAGGCCACGCAGCGCATGCGCCGTGCGCTGTCGGAGTACAAGATCGAGGGCCTCACGACCCTCATCCCGTTCCACGCGACGATCTTCGCGACGCAGAACTGGGCCGAGGCATCCACCTGCTCGGAGCTGCTCGAGGACAAGGAGTGGCTGAAGTCGACCGCGCCCGCCGAGCCGGTCGTCCCGGTCGAGCAGGACGACGAGGAGACGGTCACGCGCGACTACGTCGTCGAGGTCTCCGGCCGCAAGTTCGACGTCAAGGTCCACGGCACCGCGTTCGCGCCGGTCGCCGGTGCCGCCGGTGCCGCGCCGGCCGGTCCGGCCCCGAAGAAGCGCTCGGAGCGCAAGAAGGCCGCCGGCGGCGGCGCCGACGACCTGCCCTCCCCGATCCAGGGCAACATGTGGAAGGTCGTCGCCAAGGAGGGGCAGGAGGTCGCCGAGGGCGATCTGATCTGCATCATCGAGGCGATGAAGATGGAGAACGAGATCGTGGCCCACAAGGCCGGCACGATCACGACGCTCGCCGCCAAGGAGGGCGAGCCCATCAACACCGGCGACCTGATCGCGACGATCAAGGCCGCCGACGCGTAGCGCGCCTCGCGCCGGCCTCGGCCGCGCACCTGCCGACGGGCCGCCCCAGGGCGGCCCGTCGTCGTTCCGGCGTCCGCTGGGCCCCCGCCACGAACACCGGTCGTCCGCGCTGCCGCGGCAGGTCGTGCGTCCGGCGGGTCCGGGTCGCTCAAGGCGGGACGCCGACCGGCCGAGAGAACAGGGGTGACCACTCCTGGGCGGCGACTGCTGTGGACGGCCCTCCTGCTGGCGGTGGGATGCGCCTGGGCGGACGGCGCGCGGGCAGCGTCTTGGGCGGACGGTGTGCGCCCGTCGTGGGAGCGCTGGATCGCCACCGACACCGTGACCCTTGAGGACCCGGCCGTGATCGTCGGCCTCGAACGACGCCGCCGTGGATCGCGGCTCCTCGCGGTCGACGCCGAGACGGGTCGGACTCGGTGGAGCACGGTGCTCCCGTACGTGACGGGAAAGGCACTCCAGGACGATCGTCCTTCGCTGGAGCTCTGGGGGGCCGAGGGGCTTGTCGTCGTGGAGGGTTCCGGTGCGCAGGGCGTCGAGGCGTTCGACGCCCACGACGGCCGGCGGCTCTGGCGATACGTCCCCGACGGCGGCGACCCGATTCCGCGAGGCGTGGCAATCGACGGGAACGCGGTCTACTACGGGACGTCCGCGTCGGAGGAGCTCGCCCGGGTGCGGCGCCTTGATCGCGCGACGGGGACGGTGGTGTGGGAGCGCACGATGGGACGTGCGCTGTCGGTAGCGGAGGGCAGGGTCTTCAGCCGCGCCACCTGCGAGCTTCGTGTGCACGACGCCGGCACCGGCGACCTCTTGTGGCGGCAGCAGCAGCGAACCGGATGCCGATCGTCGTTCGGCTCCGGGCCGCCCCCGATCGCCGCGGACGGTGTCGTGGCCGACACCTCTCCGGAGGCGGTCACGCTTCGCGCCGCGGCCACGGGGGAGCCGCTCGCGACGTTGCCGGATCCACCGCGCGCGGACCCGATCGCAGTTCGCGACGGCACGTGGCTGCTGGACGGCTGGTCCGAGCTGGTGGCGGTCGACGCGTCCGGCTCGGTGCGCTGGCGCGTGCCGCTGCGGGAACGCAACGGGGACGACCGCGTGAGCGTCCGCCTCGACGGCGACGCGGTCGTCGCCGTCCGCGAGCGCCCCCGTGGAGCGTCGGGCCGGCCCGAAGTGACCGTCAGCGTGCGGCGACTGTCCGACGGGCAGCCGGTGTCGGAGTGGACCATGCGCGGCGCGGTCGGAGGTCTCGTCAGCGGGTCGGGGCCGACGGTCGCGCGGCTGGGGAATCACGTGCGCCTGACGCCGGGGCCCCGCGGCGTGGCGCTGCGCCGGCTCCGGACGGTGCTGGCGGACAACGAGGGCCTCAGCGACTACCCCGACACGACGAGAGAGCGGCGGGTGACCGTGCCACTGGAGATCGAGGAGGGACGGACCGCGCGATGCCGTCTCGACGCAGGTCCCTGGGAACCCTGCGGGTCCAACTGGACGACTCCGGAGCTCGAAACCGAGGGTGAGCACGACCTGTGGTTCCAGGCTGACGACCTGCCCCCATCCCGGTACGTCCTGACCGTCGATCGCACGCCACCGACCGTCCGGATCACCCGCCGGCCGACGGACCTCGTCGGTGGCCCGACGGAGGGGATCTTCGACTATGCCTCCGACGATCCGCTCGCCCGCTTCGAGTGCCAGATCGACGGCGGTCCCTGGCGCGCCTGCCAGCAGGGGTTCTCGACCCGTGACGAGCGGGACGGCACGCACCGGTTCCGCGTGCGCGCGATCGATGTCGCTGGGAACGTCAGCGACCCGGACGAGGCGAGCTGGGAACAGGACGGCACGTCACCCCGGATCACGATCGAGCCGTTCGGCGATCCGGAGCTCGGTCCGGACCTGGCCGTCCGGTTCACGATCGACGACGAGCGGCCGACCGACGTCGTCCGCTGCCGGCTCGTCGGACCCGAGGAGCAGGACGTGGTCGACGAGGACTGCCGGTCGCCGTGGATCGTTGCGGTACCGCGCTCGGGGCGCTACCAAGTCGAGCTGCGGAGCTGGGACCGGGCGGGGAACGAGGAGTACGGGTCGGCGCGTCTCGAGGTGCGCCGTGCCGACGACTGGGGGTTCCGGGTGACCCGGACGCTCGCCGACCCGGGCACGCATCACGTGAACCTGCCGTGGCAGCGCCGGGTGGCGGTCGCGTTCGACGTCGCGCCGCCGGCCGAGCCGCGGCAAGCCGAGTGCCGTTTCGACGACGCGCCCGCGTGGGTGGCGTGCGAGGGGATTGCGGTCGGACGCGGCGAGCAAGGGATCGCCGACCGGGATGGACGGCACGAAGTCGCCGTTCGGGCGCGCGATCGATGGGCACGGGTATCGCCCGAGCAGCGCTACGCGTTCGGGATCGACACGACGCCCCCGGTCCTCGAGCTCCTCGGCGGCGACCCGGGTCCGGTCCGGCGCGGCAGTGTCGTAGAGCTCCCGCAGCTCGTCGTGGATCGTGGCCGCGAGACGGAGCAGTCGCCCGTGGTGGAGCGCACCTGCGAGGTGCGCTCTGGGGACGTCGCGAGCTCGGCTCACCCCTGGTGCCCGCAGCAGGTCGTCGCGGAGGGCCCGATCGTGATCCGTGCGCAGGGGACAGACGCGGCGGGCAACGAGGCGTCGATCGAGCGCGTGATCCCGGCCATGGACGATCCGCGGGCGCCCGACGGGGGGGACGTCGGGACCGGAGCGGACGAGACGCCGGCCGCCGCGGAGGACTCGCCCGCGCGCCCGGCCGGTGCCGCGGAGGCGGTCCTCGCCGCGCTGCTGACGCTGCGGCCGCAGGTGACGCGCCCTGACGTAGGGCGGGTGCCCCTGGCGCCGCCGCCGGCAGTGCGCACCTGCCGGGCCGCCCGCGCGACGGGGGTCCGTCGGCCCGTGATCCGTCGCGTGCGGCGCGTCGGCTCGTCGGTGCGCATCGCGCTGAAGGTGCCCGGGGTGACCGCGAGGACGCCGGTCCGCGTCGACGTGCAGGTCCGGGTCGGCTGCGGGCGCTGGCGGGTCGCCCGGTCGCGCCTGCGCGTGACGCGCAGGACGACGATCATCGTCGTTCCGGGGAGCCGCGCTGGCGACGTGCGGGTGCGCCTCCGGACGGGCGCGCGCGGCGTCTCCGCCTCCCGGTCGATCCCCTGAGCAGCCGGCGCTGCCCGAGCGGCACGAGCGGTCCGGGTGACGTCCTCCTCGACCGCGGAGGTCGTCTACCGAGCGCAACCGGACTCGGGAGACGCCGCACGATCCCGTGCGTCCTCACGCGCGAGACGGACGCTCCTGGCCGAGGAGCAGCGCGAGGCGCTCGGTCGCCGACGCCAGGCGCCGGAAGTACGCCGAGCGGCTGAGGTGCAGCTCGCGGGCGGCGGGGCCGTGGCCGCGGTCGGCGTCGAGGTAGCCCCGCTGGAGCACCGCGCGCTGGAGCTGCTCGTCCGGCGTGGCGCCGAAGGCCCGCTCGATGCCGGCGGCGAGGCGGCGGCGGACGCTCGCGGCCCGCTCCTCGGGTCCCGCCCCGCGCGCGAGCGGGCTGGCAGCGAGGGTCAGCGGGTCGTGGAACGCGCGCAGCGCGTCGCGGACGACCGCCACGCAGAGCGCGCCGCGATCCACGGCGGGGACCGCGACCCCGAGCGTCGCCAGCACGCGAGCGTGGACGTCCTCGGGGCGCGCCCCGCCGGCGGCGACGACCGCCCGCAGCGCGGCGCGGTCCGCGGCGGTCGGGACGGCCTCGACGAGGTCGTCGAGCAGCCACGGCTCGCCGAGGGTCGCGCGCTGGTGCAGGTGGTCGGCGATCGTCCGCCGCAGGGCGCGCTCCTGCAGCGGGGCGCGGCGACGCAGCTCCGCCGCGAGCGCCGCGCGCAGGTGGTCGTGCAGCCCGACGCGGGTGCCGACCTCGCGGCTCACGGTGCGCGCGCGCAGCCACGCCTCGGCAGCGTCGCCGTCGAGGCCGGGGAGGACGCCGGCGAGGAGGCGGCCGTCGACCGCCGGGAGGATCGCGGTGACGGCGAGCACGTCGGGGTCCGCCGCCGCGAGCTCGTCGCCGGCCAGCCGGTGCAGGAGCTCCTGGGCGAGCCCGCCCGGCGCCGCGCCCTGCTCGGCGTCGGCCGCGAGCACGAGCGCCAGCGGCAGGCCCCGCGACCACCGCAGGAGCCGCTCGTGGCGCTCCGCCGGGACGCCGCGCTGCGCGAGCAGCGCCTCGGCCGCGGTGCGGTCCAGGGGCTCGAGCGGGATCCGCGCGACGAGCGCGTCCCATCCCTCGTCGCTCCAGCGCGCGCTCGGGTCCCGGCGGGCGGCGAGGACGACCCGCAGGCCCGCCGGGGCGTCGGGCAGGACCCGGCGCTGCAGGTGCCCGTGCAGGTGGACGACGCCGTCGGTCGCGTCGAGCAGCAGCAGCGACGGTCCGTCGGCGGGGAGCGCCGCGACGGCGTCGGCGACGGCGGTCAGGTCGTCCCCGGCGTCGAGGTCGAGCCGGGCGACGGGTCGACCGGCGTCGCGGGCGCGCTGCTCCAGGCGCCGCAGCAGCGCGCTCTTGCCGACGCCGGCGGGCCCGTGCAGCAGCACGATCGACGCGTCGTCGGCGGGGTCGAGGAGGCGCGCGAGCTCGGGCTCGCGCCCGACGAAGCGCGCGGCGTCGCGGCGCTCGCGCAGGTCGTGCAGCGAGGCGCCGTCGGCTGAGCGGGCGGCGGGCCGTGCGGTGCCCGGACGGGCGGGAGGACGGCCAGCGCGACGCCGGCTCGGGGTGGGGCGGAGGGCGGTGGCGGTCACGGTGCGTCGCAGGCTAGGTCCGGGATCGGTCCCGCTCTCCGGCCTGCGCCACGCCCCGGATGCGTCATCGGTCACGCCCGGGTGCCGCCCTTGACCGCGGCCGGGAGAGGCGTATCATCGTTGTTGCGTCCGCAACAAATGAAGGGCGGGGACCATGCAGATCGACGGCATCCACCACATCTCGACCATGACCGGCGACGGCCGCGCGGCGACGGAGTTCGCCACCGGCGTCCTCGGGCTGCGCCTGGCGGCGAAGACGGTGAACCAGGACGCGCCGGACATGTACCACCTGTTCTTCACCGACGAGGACGCGCAGCCGGGCGCGGACCTCACGATGTTCGAGGTCCGCGGGCTGCCGCGCGGGCGGGACGGCGCCGGCATGGTGCACCGCATCGGGTACCGCGTGGCCGACGTCGACGCCCTGGCCTTCTGGGAGCAGCGCCTCACGCGGTACGGCCTGCCGAACCGCCGCGTCGGCGACGCGCTCTGGTTCGAGGATCCCGAGGGCCTGGGCTTCGAGCTCGTCGTGGACGACTCGCCCGACGAGCCGCTCTCGGCCGTCCACCCGCGGATCCCGGCGGAGGTCGCGCTGCGCGGGTTCGCCGGGGTGCGGCTGTACAGCCGCAACCCGGGCGCCACCGCGACCGCGCTCGAGGGCCCGCTCGGCGCGCGCCGCGTCGACGACCCGGCGACGGTGGACCGGACCGGCGGTGCCGCGACCGGCCGGGCGCCCCTGAGCGCCCACGAGCTGCGCTCGGACCGGCGCGGCGCGCACGTGCTCGTCGATGCGGCGCCCGAGCAGCGCCCGCTGCAGGGCGCGGGAACCGTCCACCACGTGGCCTTCGGCATCCGCGAGGCGGACTACGAGGCCTGGGACCCGCACGTCCGCGCGGCCGGCCTGCACACCTCGGGCCTCGTCGACCGCTTCTACTTCCACTCGATCTACTTCCGCGAGCCGGGCGGCGTGCTCTACGAGCTGGCCACGGACGAGCCGGGGTTCGAGGCGCGCAACCCGCGGGAGGAGTGGGGCCGGAAGATCATCCTGCCGCCGTGGCTCGAGCCCCGCCGCGCCGAGGTCGAGGCCGGACTGCAGCCGATCCCGGACCCGCGCGAGGACTGGGATCCGGAGGAGCTCGCCGCGACGACCTGAGGCCGCGGCCGAGACGAGAAGCAGGGCGGGGCCCGGCCCTCCCGGGTGCCCTGCGCCCGAGCTTCCCGGACGCTGAGGCCGCGGCCGAGACGAGAAGCAGGGCGGGGCCCGGCCCTCTCCCTCAGATCGTCTGGACCTGGACGAGGCTCGTGGTGCCCGGGGTGCCGGACGGCAGCCCGGCGGTGATGACGACGCGATCCCCGGGCCGGCACCAGCCGAGCTCGCGGACGCGCGCCGCGGCGTCCGCGATGAGCTCCTCGGTGATGCCGTGGTGGGCCATCATGGCGCCCTCGACGCCCCACATGAGGTTGCAGCGCGCGACGGTCTCGCGGCTCGGCGAGAGCGCGATGACCCGCCGATCGGGACGGTGGGCGGACACGAGGCGCGCCGAGCGTCCCGAGAGCGTCGGGACGACGATCGCGGCGGCGTCGAGCTCCTGCGCGACCGCGACCGCGCTGCGCGCGACCGCCCACGACGGGTCCGCGCTGTCGCGACGGACCCGGCGCTGGTTCCAGTCCCAGGTCGGCGCGACGGCCTCGGTCTCGACCGCGACCTCCGCGAGCGTCCGGACGGCCTCGACGGGGTAGCGCCCGACGGCGCTCTCCTGGGAGAGCATCACGGCGTCCGTGCCGTCGAGGATCGCGTTGGCGACGTCGGTGACCTCGGCGCGCGTCGGGCGGGCGCTGTGGACCATCGACTCGAGCATCTGGGTCGCGGTGATCGCCGGCCGCGCGAGCGCGCCGGCCATCGCGATGAGCTCCTTCTGCACGCGCGGGACGCGGGCGATCGGCAGCTCGATCCCGAGGTCGCCGCGGGCGACCATGATGCAGTCCGCCGCGCGGACGATCGCCTCGGCGTTCTCGATCGCCTGCGGCTTCTCGAACTTCGCGATCAGCGGGCAGCGGGTCTTCGAGCGCAGCAGCTCGATGTCCTCCGGGCGACGCACGAACGACACGGCGACGAGGTCGACGCCCATCTGCCGACCGGCGGCGACGTGCGCGAGGTCCTCCTCCGGCACGGCGGGCAGCAGGTCCGCGGGCCCGGAGAGGTTCACGCCCTTGCGGCTGGAGACGGGGCCGCCGAGCTCGACGCGGCAATCCGCCTCGCCCTCCCCGGTGCGGACCGCCTCGACCTTGAGCCGGACGATGCCGTCGGCCAGGTGGACCTCCTCGCCCGGCTCCACGGCGTCGGCGAACCGGTCCCAGGCCACGACGAGCGATCGCTCGTCGCCGACGTCCTCGACGTTGCCCGAGCGCAGCGTCACGAGGTCGCCCTCCCGCAGGTCGACGACCTCCGGCTCGACCTGGCCGAGGCGGATCTTCGGCCCCGGCAGGTCCTGCAGGATCGCGACCGGCCGTCCGGCGCGCTCGGCGGCCTCGCGCACGAGCCGCACCGTCTCGGCGTGGTCCTCGTGGCTGCCGTGGCTGAAGTTCAGCCGGGCGACGTCCATGCCCGCGTGGATCATCCGGACGAGGACGTCGGGGTCCCGGCTGGCGGGGCCGATCGTGGCGACGATCTTCGTGCGGCGCGGAGCGGGTGACACGCCCCTCACTCTAGGCGCACGCGGCGGGGAACCCGTGAACCGGGCGTGGAGGCGCCCCCGGGCGCGCGGGTCAGCGCTCGGTCGCGGCCGGCGCCGTCGGCGCGCCGTCGCCCCCCGCGGTCAGCGCGGGGGCCTCCTCGACCGCCGAGCCCTCGACGGCGGGGGCGGCCGGGGTCGCCTCGAGCGCCGGCGGATCGCGACGGATGCGCAGGAGCCGCAGCAGCCCGTTCCACCAGCGGCGCAGCGGTCCCGGCTCGCCGGCGCTCCAGCGCGCGGGCGGCGGGACGGTCGTGCGGACGAGCCCGACCCACGCGGGCAGCGGGAGCGTCCCCTGGATGAGCTGGACGAGCCCGGTCGTCACGGGCGCGTCGATCCCGTACCGGCGCAGGGCGGAGGCGAGCAGCGGCACCGACTCGAACGCCTCGATCGCCTGCCCGACCCGCGCGGGGATCTCGGCGGTCGGGACGCCCTCGGCGAGCAGCTCGCCGGCGCGGCGGTTGCGGCTCTGCGGGGCGAGGGCGGTGGCGACGAGGTCCCCGGTGCCGGCCAGGCCGATGAAGCTCACCGGCTGCGCGCCGAGCCGCTCGGCGAGCCGCCAGACCTCGCTGAAGATGTGCCCCGCGGCGGCGCCGGCGGCGTTCAGGCCCTGGCCCTCGGTCGCGCCCGCCGCGAGCGCGGCGGCGTTCTTCGCCGCGCCGGCGAGCTCGACGCCGACCGGGTCGTCGGTGTGCTCGCAGACGACGCCGGCCCGCAGGAAGACGGCGGCGATCGTCGCGGCGAGCTCCTCGTCGGCCGAGGACGCGACGAGCCCGGCGCCCTGGGTGACCATCTCCTTCGCGTGCGCGGGACCGCCGATGCACGCGACGCGGGCGCTGCCGAAGCGCTCCGCCAGCAGGACCGTCGGCGGGATCCCGTGCGGCGGGACGAGCCCCTTGCTCAGCGACACGACCTTCGCCCGCCGATCCAGCCCGTCGGCCTCGAGGCGCCGGACGGCGTCGCCGAGGTGCGCCGAGGGCACGCCGAGGAAGACGAACTCCGCGCGGCCGGGACCGGCGTCGATCGGCTCGATCCGGAGGCTCGTGGGCAGCTCGACGCCGGGCAGGTAGCGGGCGTTCTCGCCGTCCCGCCGCAGCTGCTCGGCCTGCTGCGCGGTCCGCGTCTGGAGCGTCGTGCGGAACCCGCCGCGCGCGAGCAGCACGGCCACGGCGGTGCCGAACGAGCCGGCGCCCACCACGAGGGCGCGGCGCCCGAGGGGGTTCGGCAGGTTGACGCCGCGCAGCGGCGCCGGGAGGGGACGGGGACGATCGGTCATCGACGGACTGCGAAGTACTACCCGAGGGCGCGCTCAGAGGTACGCCGCCACGCGCTCGCCCGCCGCCTCGAGCGTCGCGACGTCCCCGGCCTCGAGGACCGCGCGCAGGCCGAGCGCCCGCCGGGACGCGGGCTCCAGCGCGTCCTCCCCGGCGACGGCGAGGACCGGGACGCCGTGCCGCCGGGCGATCCCGGCGATCTCGCCCGCGACCTTGCCCTCGAGCGTCGTGGCGTCGATCCGGCCCTCCCCGACGACGACCGCGCGGGCGGCGCGCACGCGCGCCTCGACGTCGAGCGCGCCGAGCACGAACGGCGCGCCGGGCTCGAGGACCGCGCCGTGCGCCGCCCAGAGCGCGCCCGAGATGCCGCCGGCGGCGCCCGTCCCCGGCACGCCGCGCGGATCGCGGGGCAGCGCCGCGGCCTGCTCGGCCATCCGGCGCTCGAGCAGCGGCAGCGTCGCGGCCGACGCGCCCTTCTGCGGGCCGAAGGTCGCCGCCGCGGCCTCCCACGGCGTGCGCACGTCGCAGAGGCAGACGAGCTGCGCGTCGACCGGGCCGGGACCGCCGAGGCGCAGCCCGCTGGTGCCGAGGACCTCCAGCACGCCCGCTCCGCCGTCGACGGTGGCGCTCCCGCCGCACGCGACGAGGACGACGCTCGCGCCCTCGCGGACCGCCGCGACGATGAGCTCGCCGGTGCCGTGGCTCGTCGCGCGCAGGGGGTCGCGCTCGTCGGCGGCGAGCAGGGGCAGCCCGGTCGCGGCGGCCACCTCGACGATCGCCGTCGCTCCGTCCTCGACGAGCGCGAACCCCGCCGGTCGCGGTCGTCCGAGGGGGTCGCGCGCCGTCGTCCCCGCGGTCTCGCCGCCGAGTCCGAGCAGCAGCGTCGCGGCGGTGCCCTCGCCGCCGTCGGCGACCGGGCAGAGGTCGGGCGGGCGCAGCCCGGCGCGCTCGATCCCGCGGCCGATCGCGCCCGCGACCTAGGCCGCGGTCAGCGTCCCCTTGAACGCGTCCGGGGCGACGAGCACGGGGCGCTCGTCGCGTGGCCCGCTGGGCGGGACGGCGTCGGGCGCGTGCGCGCGTGCGCGCTCAGGCACCGTCGTCGCGACGGAGGAAGAGGCTCCACACGAGCCAGGCGGCCGCGATCACCGCGGCGGCGATGAGGAGCGTCGAGAGCAGGGCGACGGCCGCCCCGATGATCCCCAGGACGACCTTGACGAGGACGACGGCGACGACGATCGCGAGGACGATCTTCGCCAGGTCGAGGGTGCTCAGGCCGGAGTCGCCGCGCTTCGTCGCCACCGCCCCAGCCTACCGCGGCCGCGGCGCGGCGACGCCGCTCCGCGGAGAAGGCCGCCCGGGCGCCGCGGGCGCCGGGGTACGATGGCCGCATGGGCCATCCGACCGCCGGCGAAGAGGAGTACCTGGAGACGCTCTACTGGCTGCACGAGGTCCGCCTGCCGCTGACCGCGGCGAACGTCGCGCGCGCCATGATGCTCTCCGCGCCGACGGTCCACGAGATGGTCAAGCGGCTCGAGGCCGACGGCCTCATCACCCGCGACGAGCGCAAGCGGATCTCGTTCACCGACCGGGGTCTCGGCGTCGCGGAGAACGTCGTGAGCCGCCATCGGCTCGTCGAGCGGTTCCTCACCGACGTCCTCGGGATCCCGTGGCACGAGGTCCACGAGGAGGCCGAGCGCATGGAGCACGCGATGAGCCCCGCGATCGAGCAGGGGATGCGCGACGCGATCGGCGACGCGACGACGTGCCCGCACGGCCACCCGATCGAGGTCGGCAAGCGGGAGCCCGGCGCGCCGCTGGCCGACGTCGAGCCGGGGGCCGCGATCCGCGTCCTGCGGTTCGAGAACGAGGCCGAGCAGGTCCTGCACTACCTCTACGGTCAGGGCGTGCGCCCGGGCCAGCAGGGTCGGCTGGTGGAGCGCGACGAGGACCGCGTCGTCTACGAGGACGCCGACGGCGAGCGCCACGCGCTGACGCTCAGCGCGGCGGAGACGGTCTCGGTGAAGGCCGACCCCTCCCCGCCGGAGCGCGTCGGCCTGCCGGCCGCGGTCGTGCTCGAGCAGGAGGCCTTCGGCCGCTGACGCGCCGCCGGTCCCCGGCCGGGGACCGGCGGCGGCCGCCGCTGCTACGGGCGGGTGGGGCCCCGCAGCTCCAGCAGGCGCCGGTGCGCGGCGTCGTCGGGCAGCACCTCGTGCTCCAGCACGCGCTGGACGACCTCGGTGCGGAACGGCTCGTCCTGCACGTCGCGGCCCCACGTGAGCGAGCGCAGCTCGACCGGGGCGTACGTCGCGGCGTCGACGTAGAGCGTCGTGCGCAGGTGCAGGCGCTGCGGCAGCCCGCGCCCCTCGCCGGTCAGGAGCAGCCGGTAGGTGCGGCGGCCCGCGCGCGTCTCCTCGCCGTCGAGGCGCACGTCGGTCCGCCCGTCGCGCGCGGCGCGGAGCAGGTCCCGGGCCTGGAACGTCTCGCGCGGGACCTCCCACGCGCCCCGGTCGACCTTGGTGCGGCCGGTGGCGCCGTCGTAGGTCCGCAGGACGGGCTCGCCCCCCTCGGACCGGCTCGTGGCGGTCTCCACCGGCGTCGTGCGCGTCGGCTCGTCGCTGGCGGCGTGGCGGAGCTGGATAGTCCGGACGTCCGTCACCTCGCCGTCGGCGGCGATCCGGACCCAGCCGCGCTCCTCGCTCTCCGAGCTCGACCGGCCCTGCTTCGCGCCCCAGTACCGCCCTTCGACGGTCGAGCGGCTCGCGACGATCGAGCCGGCCGGTGGCGTGCTGGCGTCGAGCGCCCGGTCGACGATCTGGGCGACGGCCGGCGAGCTCGACGGGCCGAGCAGCACGACGGCGGCACCCGCGCCGGCGAGCGGGACCGGGACGAGCGCGCCGACCCGGCGGCGGCGGTGACGGGTGGCGAGCGCGCGCCGCAGGGCGGCGCGGTCGGGCGCGGCCTCGTCGAGGCCGGCGGCGGGGTCCGCCGCCTCGAGGCGGCGCAGGACGGGGTCGTCGAGGAGGGTCATGTCAGTGCTCCGGATCGAGGGTGGCGGGACGTGCGGTGGTCGGGGCGCGGCGGCGCCCGGCGCCCGGGTCGGGCTCCGGCTCCAGCGCGTCGCGCAGGCGCCGGCGGGCGCGGTTCAGGCGGACGGCGAACGTCCCGGGGCGGCAGCCGGCGGCGCGCGCGGCCTCGGCGTGGTCCAGGCGCTCCCAGACGACGAGGGCGAGCGCCTCGCGCTCCGTCGTGGAGAGCGTCGCCCACGCGCGGGCGAGCACCGGGTCGCCGGGGAGCCGATCGGCGGGGTCGCCCGCATCGGTCCGGTCCGCCGCCAGCCGCTGGGCGCGCACGGACAGCGCCGAGCGCCGAGCGGTGCTGCGCCGGTGCCCGTGGACGACCTTGCGCGCCACCGCGTAGAGCCAGGGCAGCGGCTCGTCGGTCTCGCGCGGCAGCCGGCGCCACGCCACGGCGAACGTCTCGGCGACGAGGTCGTCGACGGCCGCGGGCTCCACGCGTCGCGCGACGTAGCGCCGCACGGCGTCGTGGTGCTGCTCGAAGAGGGTCCAGCGGGGGCCGTCGTCGCGGCCACCGGGATCGAGGAGAGGAGGGCTCACGCTCCCTCTCTGCCGGGAGCGGCGCGGCGATTACGCCGCGCCGCTCCGTCGATCAGGCCTTCGCGGCGGCGACGGCCTCGGCGAGGCGCCGGACGCCCTCGTCGACCTTGTCGGCCGTGACCGCCGAGTAGGCCAGGCGGAAGGCGCTCTCGCCGCCCTCGAGGAGGAAGTCCGTGCCCTTGACGATCTGGACGCCGCGGGCGGCGGCCTCGTCGGCGATCCTGGCGCAGTCGTGCCCCTCGCCCTCGGGCAGCGAGACCCAGAGGAAGTAGCCGCCCTCCGGCTGCACGAACGTCGCTTCGGGGAGGTGGGTGCGCAGGGCGTCGGCGAGCGTCGAGGAGCGCTCGGCGAGCGCGTCCTTCACCGTCTGCAGCGCCGTCGGGAAGCGGTCGCCGCTCACGAAGCGGTGGACGATGGCCTGGGCGACCTGGCTCGGGGCGATGTACGTGTTCGTGGCGCGACGGGCGATCTTCGCGATCAGCGCCGGCGGACCGACGAGGTAGCCGACGCGCACGCCGGGGCAGACCGTCTTGGAGAACGAGCAGGCGTAGACGACCGGCCCGTCGGTGGCGGCCTGGCCGCCGGGCTGCAGCTCGAGCATCCGGGGCAGGGACTCGCCGGTGAAGCGGACGTCGACGTACGGGTCGTCCTCGAAGATGACGAAGCTGTGCTCGGCGGCGAGCGCCAGCAGCGCCCGGCGCTTCTCGAGCGAGAGCGTCGACCCGCCGGGGTTCTGGAAGTTCGGGATGACGTGGGCGAGCTTCGGGCGCAGCCCGCCCTCGAGCGCGGCGCGCAGCTCGTCGACGTCGATCCCGTCCTCCTGCAGGCCGATGAGGTGCACGTCGGCGCCCCGCTCCTTCAGGCCCAGGAGCGTGCGGTCGTACGTGGGCCGCTCGGTCACGACGGCGTCGCCGGCGGCGACGAGCTCGTCGAAGAGGAACGCGTCGGCCTGCATCGACCCGTTCGTGACGAGGACGTGGTCCTCCGGCACGCCGTGCTTCTCGGCGATCCAGCGGCGCAGCGGGACGTAGCCGATCGAGGTGCCGTACCCGGCGACGCCGGCCGGATCCTGCTCGAAGGCCTCGATCGCCGCCTGCTTCAGGCCCTCGATGTCGACGATGTCGGCGGACGGCGCGCCGCGGGAGAACGAGATCGTGTCGGCCATGGAGCCAGCTTAGATGCCGATCTGCGTTCGATGCCCGCTCGCGGTGGGGTCCCGCGAGGCCGTCCCGCCGGTCGGCGGGGCGCGGTCAGTCGCCGTGCGGGCGCGGTCGCGCGGGCGCGGGACGGGCCGGGTCGGGCTCGACCCGCTCGGGGCCGAACGCGCGCAGGCCGGCGCGGGCCCGGTGCCCGGCGAGCGTCAGCTCGTCGAGCGGGTGCCGCGGCGCGGGCGGCCGGCGGCCCTCCAGCGCGGCGAGCATCCCGGCGAGATCCAGGGAACCCGGCACATGCCCACTGTAGGCCCCCGATCGGCGGATGCGCTCAGGCGGGGAGCGCGTCGAGCGACGCGACTGTGGCGCGCAGCGCCCGGGCGGCCTCGGCGCCCTTCCCGACGAGGTGCTCGGCGAAGAACCCCTCGTGGTCGGCGTGCTCGTGGAAGTGGTGCGGCGTCAGCACGACGGAGAAGACCGGGACGCGCGTGTCCAGCTGCACCCGCATGAGCCCGTCGAGGACCGTCGAGGCGACGAAGTCGTGGCGGTAGATCCCGCCGTCGACGACGAGCGCGAAGCACGCGATCGCCGCGTAGCGCCCCGACTCGGCCAGGCGCAGCGCGTGCAGCGGGATCTCGAACGCCCCGGGGACCTGCAGCACGTCGATCCGCTCGCGATCGGTGCCCTCGGCGACGAGGTCGGCGACGAAGGCCTCCCGCGCCCGGTCGACGAGCTCGCTGTGCCACGTCGCCTGGATCGCGGCGATCCGTCCCTCGGCCGGCGTGTCCGTCGCGCTCATGGCAGGACCGTACCGGCGCGGCCGGTGCCGCCGCCGTCCGGCCCGGCGCCCGGACGGGGTCCGGGAACGACGACGGGGCGGCCGGAGCCGCCCCGTCGGGACTGCGCGGTGGGGTGGATCAGGCGGCCGTGGGGCTGCCCAGGATCTCCATCGCGATCTCGGCGGTCTGGGTCGGGGTGCGACCGACGCGCACGCCCTTCGCCTCGAGCGCCTCGGCCTTCGCCTTGGCGGTGCCGGCGCTGCCGGACACGATCGCGCCGGCGTGGCCCATCTGCTTGCCCTCCGGCGCGGTGAAGCCGGCGATGTAGCCGACGACCGGCTTGGAGACGTGGGCCGCGATGTACTCGGCGGCCTCCTCCTCGGCCGAGCCGCCGATCTCGCCGGACATGACGATGAGCTCGGTCTGGTCGTCCTGCTCGAACAGCTCGATGATGTCGACGAAGGAGCTGCCCGGGACCGGGTCGCCGCCGATGCCGACGATCGAGCTGTTGCCGAAGCCCTTCTGGGCCAGCTCGTTGCCGATCTGGTAGGTCAGCGTGCCCGAGCGGGACACGACGCCGACGTTGCCCGGCTTGAAGAACGACGCCGGGATGATGCCGACGTTCGCCTTGCCCGGCGAGAGCAGGCCCGGGCAGTTCGGCCCGATGATCCGGGTGCCCGGATGATCCCGCTTGACCTGGTTGTAGAGCTTCAGCTCGTCGTGCGCCGGGATGCCCTCGGTGATGATCACCACGAGCTCGACGCCGGCCTGCGCGGCCTCGAGCGCCGACTGCGCGGCGAAGGGCGGCGGGACGAAGATCATCGCCGTGTTGGCGCCGGTCTCCGCGACCGTCGTCTTCCAGTCGGCGAAGACCGGGATGCCCTCGACGTCCGAGCCGGCCTTCTTCGGGTTGATGCCGCCGACGACGTTCGTGCCGTAGTTGCGGTTGTTCAGCGTGTGGAACGAGCCCTCGCGGCCGGTGATGCCCGCGACGGCCAGCTTCGTGTTCTCGTCGATGAGGATCGACATGCTCAGGCCCCCTTCGCCAGCGCGACGACCTGCTCGGCCGCCCCGTCCATCGTCTTCGCCGCGTAGACGTTCGGCAGCGCGGCCTGCTCCAGGATCTCGCGACCCTGCACGTCGTTCGTGCCGTCGAGGCGGACCACGAACGGGACGCTCGGCTTCAGGTCCTCGAACGCCGCGATCAGGCCGTTGGCGACCTCGTCGCAGCGGGTGATCCCGCCGAAGATGTTGAAGAGGACGGCCTTGACGTTCTCGTTCGCGAGGATCAGCTCGACCGCCTGCTTGACCTTCGCGGCGTCCGATCCGCCGCCGGCGTCCAGGAAGTTCGCCGGGGTGCCGCCGTGCTGGGCGACGACGTCGAGCGTCGACATGACGAGGCCCGCGCCGTTGCCGAGGATCCCGATGTCGCCGTCGAGCTTCACGTACGTGACGCCCTGCTCCGCGGCCTTGACCTCGATCGGGTCGGCGTTGGCGGAGTCGCCGAGCTCGGCGTGGTCGGGGTGACGGAACGCGGCGTTGCCGTCGAGGGTGACCTTCGCGTCGAGCGCCTTGACCTTGCGGTCCGGGGTGACGATCAGCGGGTTGATCTCGGCGAGGGAGGCGTCCTCCTCGATCCAGACCTCGTAGAGCGCGACGAGCGCGTCGGCGACGCCCTCGATGACGTCGTCGGCGGCCTTGCCGTCGGTGGCGACCTTGATCGCCTCCTCGCGCGTCAGGCCGACGAGCGGATCGATGTGGTGCTTGATGAGCTTCTCGGGCGTCTCCTCGGCGACCGTCTCGATCTCGACGCCGCCCTCGATGGAGAACATGAGCAGCGGCTTCTTCGCGGAGCGGTCCAGCAGGATCGACGCGTAGTACTCCGTGTCGATGTCCGAGGCGTGCTCGATCCACACCGTGCGGGTGATGTGGCCCTTGATGTCGAGGCCGAGGATGTTCGACGCGTGCTCGCGCGCCTCGTCCTCGTTGGCCGCGAGCTTCACGCCGCCGGCCTTGCCGCGGCCGCCGATCAGCACCTGGGCCTTGACGACGACCGGGTACCCGATCTCGTTGGCCGCGGCGACGGCGTCCTCGACGGTGGTGACCGGCTTGCCGTCGGAGACGGCGAGGCCGTGGCGTCCGAACAGCTGCTTGCCCTGATACTCGAGCAGGTCCATGCGGTGGTTCCTGAGTCGTGTGGTCGTGAGCGGCCTCGACGCGGGCGGCGGATGCGTCGGCGTGCGGTCGCGGGTCCCGATGAGACGTCGCGCGGGACGGGGGCGTCGAGGACGCCATACCCGAGCGACCGGCGGGACACTAGTAGGACGGCCACCCATCCGCGTGCCCGACGGCGCCCCCGGGCCCCCGGCGCCGGGCCGCTCCCCCCGGATCGGGGGTGGCCCGCGTGCGCACCTGGCGCGTCGCCGCTCGGTTCGAACCCGTCCGGGGCGGCCCCGCGATCGCATGACGCGGGCCGGGGCGGCGTGTAGGTTGGCGCGCGTGCCCCCTTCCGACACCGCGATCGAGGTCCGCGGTCTCGTCAAGTCCTTCGGCGACGTCCAGGCCCTCTCCGGCGTCGACCTGAGCGCTCCCGCAGGCTCCGTCCTCGGGCTGCTCGGCCCCAACGGGGCCGGCAAGACGACGGCCGTCCGGATCATGACCACCCTCCTGGAGCCCGACGCCGGCGAGGTTCGCGTCGCGGGGCTCGACGTCCGGACCCAGGCCCAGGCGCTGCGCTCGCGCATCGGCCTCGCCGGGCAGTACGCCGCCGTCGACGAGTACCTCACGGGCGCGGAGAACCTGCGGATGGTGGGCCAGCTCTACCACCTGTCCAAGCGCGAGGCGGCGGCCCGGGCGACCGAGCTGCTCGAGGAGTTCTCGCTCACCGACGCCGGCGACCGCGTCTCCTCGACGTACTCCGGCGGCATGCGCCGGCGCCTGGACCTCGCGGCCGCCCTCGTCGTGCGCCCGCCGGTCCTCTTCCTCGACGAGCCGACCACGGGCCTGGATCCGCGCAGCCGGATCGCGCTGTGGGAGACGATCGAGGAGCGGGTGGCCGACGGCACGACGGTGCTCCTGACGACGCAGTACCTCGACGAGGCCGACCGCCTCGCCGACCGGATCGCCGTCATCGACCACGGCCGCGTGATCGCGGAGGGCACCGCCGACGAGCTGAAGGCGAAGGTCGGCGGCGAGCGGCTCGAGCTGCGTCCGGCCGATCCCGGGCAGGTCGCCGCCGCGATCGACGCCCTCGCGCCGCTGCTCGACGCGCGGCCCGACGGCGACGCGCTCGGCAGCGACGGCGTCCTGCGCGTGCCGCTGCGCGCGGACGCCGGCGGGGTCGCCGAGGCGGTCCGCCGGCTCGACGCCGCGCACGTCGGGATCGGCGAGATCGCCGTCGCGCGCCCGACGCTCGACGACGCGTTCCTGACCCTCACCGGCCGCCCGGCCGAGGAGGCCGCCGCCGAGGAGGAGCAGGCCTGATGTCCCTCGCGACCACGCTCTCCGACACGCTCGTCCTCGCCGGACGGCAGCTGCGCCGGATCCCGCGCCAGCCGGACCTGCTCATGGGCTACACGGTCCAGCCCGTGATGTTCGTGCTGCTGTTCCGCTACGTGTTCGGCGGGGCGATCCAGACGCCGTTCGAGAACTACGCGCAGTTCCTCATGCCGGGCATCATCGTCCAGTCGATCGCCTTCGGGGGGTTCGTCACGGCGCTGGCGATCGCGGACGACATGAAGAAGGGCCTCATCGACCGCTTCCGGTCGCTGCCGATGTCGCGGATCGCGGTCCTCGCCGGGCGGTCGTTCGCCGACCTCGTCCTGAACGCGCTGCAGCTCGTGGTCCTCATCGGCGTCGGACTGCTCGTCGGCTTCTCGTTCGGCGCGAGCGTCGGGAACGTCCTCCTGGGGATCGTCCTGCTGCTGGCGCTCGGCTTCGCCTTCAGCTGGGTCTTCGTGCTCATCGGCCTGACGGCCGGGTCGGCGGAGACGTCGAACGCCATCGGCTTCACGGTGATCTTCCCGCTGACGTTCGCCTCCGGCGCGTTCGTCCCGCCGGAGACGATGCCCGACGGCCTGCGCCAGTTCGCCGAGGCGAACCCGTTCACGACCTGGGTCGACGCGATCCGACACCTCTTCATCGGCGGCCCCGCGGCACCGGCGAACTCCGACGTCTGGGTCTCGTTCGTCTGGATCGTCGCCATCACCGTGGTGATGGCGTGGCTCGCGCTGCGCCGCTACCAGCGGGTCTGAGCGCTCGCCGTCGTCCCGGGCCGCCCCGGGACGACCGCGAGGCGCTCGGGGCGCCCGGGCGGGCGGGCGTCCTGGAGCGCGGCGCTCGTCACCCGCCCGCGGCGCATGCAGGGAGAACCGCGGGCGGCGTACGTATACAACGTATACGTTGTCATACTCGTCGGTCATGCCGCTTCCGAAGCAGATCGACTTCGTCACGATGGACGTCTACGGCACCCTGATCGACTGGGAGGCCGGGGTCCTGGATGCGTTCGTTCGCGAGGCCGGCAAGGACGGCTTCACGATCGACCGCGACCTCACGCTGCGACTGTTCCACCAGAAGCACGACGAGATCGCCGGCGGCTCCTACGAGCTCTACGCCGAGGTCCTCCGGCGGACCGCCCGCGAGGTCGCCGAGGAGATCGGCTGGGACGACCTGCGCCAGGAGCCCTCGCGCGCGAACTTCCTGCCGGACTCCGTCGAGCGCTGGCGCCCGTTCCGCGAGACCATGCCGCAGCTGCGCAAGCTCGGCAAGGCGTTCCAGACGGGCATCGTCTCGAACATCGACGACAAGCTGCTCGGCCTCACCCGGCGCCACATCCCGCACGACTTCGACCTCGTCGTGACGGCGCAGCAGGTGCGCTCCTACAAGCCCGACGCCGCGCACTTCACCGAGATCGCGCGCCGCTACGGCAGCAAGAAGAACTGGGTCCACATCGCCGCCGGGTACAAGAGCGACGTCGAGCCCTGCCTGAAGGCGAAGATCCCGGTCATCTGGATCAACCGCAACGGGGTCGAGCTCGAGCCGAAGGCGAAGCAGCCGACGCTCGAGGTGCGGACGCTGCTGGACGCGGTCCGCGAGCTCGGCCTGAAGTAGCCGCCGGCGGGATGCCCGCCGCCCGCGGGGCGGCGAGCGCCCTCTGGCATCGTCGTCGCTCGTGCGCGCTCTCGCCGTCCACTCCGACGTCCTCGTCGTCGTCTCGCGCGTCTGGCAGACGACGGCCGCGCTCGTGCGCGCCCCGGCCCCGGCCGACGCGCCGAGCGGCCCGGGCGCGGCGACGACGCCCCGCGAGGCGTTCCTCGTCGACTCGCCGGTGTACCCCGACGAGCTCGAGCTCACCGCGCAGGTCGCGGGTCAGGCGGGGTTCTCCGTCGCCGGCCTGCTGGCGACGCACGGCGACTGGGACCATCTGCTCGGCCCGCTCGCCTTCCCGCAGGCCGCGCTCGGGGTCGCCGAGACGACCGCGGCCCGCCTGACGGGGCACAGCGGGCAGGCGGTCCGCGAGATGCGGGCCTTCGACGCCGAGCACTACGTCGCCCGCGAGCGCGGGCCCGGGCTCGGGGACGTGCAGGCCCTGCCGGTGCCCGGGAAGCTCGAGCTCGGCGCCGGCGAGGACGCCGGCGGCTCGGCCCCGCGTCACGAGCTCGAGCTGCACGCCGCGGACGGCCACACCGGCGACGGCATGGCGATCTGGGTGCCGTGGGCGCGCGTGCTGCTCTGCGGCGACTACCTGTCGCCGGTCGAGATCCCGACCTGGCACGACGCCGACGGCTCGCGCACGGCCTACCGCGCGACGCTCGACCGCCTGAAGCCGCTCATCGAGCAGGCCGACTGGGTCGTGCCCGGGCACGGCGGGCCGATCGACGCCGCCCGCGCGCTGGCGATCTGGCGCGAGGACGTCGCCTACGTCGAGGACTGGGCGCTGCCGATCGCCCGCCGCGACGCCACGCAGCAGGCCCTGCACGAGCGCAACCGCGCCGCGGCCGGCGCGTGAGCCGTCACGCGTCGACGCCGTCCTCGCCGAACGACCAGCCCTCGCCGTCGACGCGGATCGCGGTGGGTGCCAGGCCGACGGCCGCCGCCGCGGTGCGCGCGACCTCCTGCGCGCGGGACTCCGCCTGCGGCCGGTCGTAGCCGGCGAGGCGCAGCACCATCGACCCGTCGTCGAGCGGACGGACCGCGACGACGTCGTCGGCGACGCCGAGGGACTCCCGCACCTGCTCGCGCTCGGCGTCCGTCGCCTGGACGGTCAGGCGAACCTCCGCCATCTCAGCCGCCCCCGACGCCCCGGACGATCCGGCCCGTGCCGGCGCAGTCGGGGCAGCGCTCGCCGTCCAGCCGTCCGTCGCCGCCGCAGCGCGGGCAGACGTCCTCGCCGGTCCCGGGCGTGCCGGGCGGCGCCTCGTCGCCCGGGGCGACGTCCTGGGGGTCGGAACTCGTGCTCATGACGGGTGGCTACCCGGGGCCGTGGGCCGGTACCCGTGGGACGTCGCGCCCCGGGTCCGCGATCGTCGAGGCCACCCGGTCGTCCGGGCACGGCGGCGGCGCACGGCCCGCCACCGGGGGCCGCTCCGGGCGGTTCGCCACACTGGAGGGGTGAGCGGCGCGTCCCGGAGCCCCGAGCCGTGGCGCCCCCTGCTGGACGCCGGCCGCGAGGACGAGCGACTCGTCGCCTCGGCGTTCGAGGGCGCACGCCAGGCGCGCACGACGCCGCTGCCGGAGGCGCTGCACCCGGACCTGCGCGCCGCGCTGGCGGGCCGCGGCATCGAGCGGCTCTACGCGCACCAGGCCGAGGCGGTCGCGATCCCGGCGCCGCGGCCGTTCGTCGTCACGACGGGCACCGCGTCCGGCAAGTCGCTCTGCTTCCAGCTGCCGCTCGTGGACCGGCTGCTGCGCGAGCCGCGCGCCCGGGCGATCCTCCTCTACCCGACGAAGGCGCTCGCGCAGGACCAGGCCCGCGCGCTCGCCGCGCTCGGCCTCGGCGACCGGCTGCGGATCGCGATCTACGACGGCGACACCCCGCGCGAGGCGCGCCGCGACATCCGCCGACGCGCGAACGTCATCCTCACGAACCCCGACATGCTCCACGTCGGGATCCTGCCCCGGCCCGACCTCTGGGCCGAGGTCCTCGCTCGCCTGCGGATCCTCGTCATCGACGAGGCGCACGTCTACCGCGGGGTCTTCGGCTCGCACGTCTCCAACGTCGTGCGCCGCCTGCGGCGGCTCGTCGAGCGCCACCAGACGCCGGGCGCCGCGGTCCGTCGCCTCGCCGCGGGCCAGGGAGACCTCTTCGCCGCCGCCGCGCAGGCCGGCGCGACGCCGACCTCGGGAACCGCACCGGGCGCGCTGCGCGTGCTGCTGGCCAGCGCGACGATCGCCAACCCGGTCGAGCACGCCCAGGCGCTCACCGGCCTGGAGGACGTCGCCCTGATCGACGACGACGGCTCGCCCGGGGTCGCGCGGCGGATCGCGCTCTGGAACCCGCCGCTGCTCGAGCCCGACGACGACCCGTACTGGGTCGCCGCGCAGGTCCGCCAGCGGCCCGCCGGCCCGCCCGGCGACGAGCCCGGCGCGGCGGCCGATCCGCCGGCGACGGTCGCGCCACCCGGCGCCGCCGACGCGGAGCCGGCGCCGACGCCAGCCGACCCCGACGAGGTCGAGCTGCTCGACGCGTCCGAGCTGCAGGCCGGCCGCACGCGGCGCTCCGCCCTGACCGAGGCGGCCGAGATGCTCGCCGACCTCGCCGAGCGCGAGGTCCGCACGATCTGCTTCGTTCGGTCCCGCAAGGGCGTGGAGGTCGTCGCGCAGATGGCGGCCGAGGAGCTGCGCGAGCGGGGCCGCGACGCGCTCGCCGCGCAGGTCATCCCGTACCGCGCCGGGTACACGACCCGCCAGCGCCACGAGCTCGAGCGGCGGCTCGTCGACGGCGAGGTCCGCTGCGTCGTCACGACGACCGCGCTCGAGCTCGGGATCGACATCGGCGAGCTCGACGCGTGCGTCGTCGTCACCTTCCCCGGCACCGTGGCGTCGCTGCGCCAGATGTGGGGTCGCGCGGGTCGTCGCGGTCGCGGCCTGGCCGTCTACGTCGCGGGCGAGGACGCGCTGGACCAGTGGTTCTGCCGCCATCCCGACGGGTTCCTCGACCGGCCGGTCGAGGCGGCGATCCTCCAGCACGAGAACGAGCCGATCCACCTCGCCCACCTCCTCTGCGCCGCCCACGAGGCGCCGCTGGACGCGCGCGACGCGGCGACGCTCGGGCCGCGCTGGCGCGCGCACGCCGAGGAGCTCGTCGTGCGGGGGGCGCTGCGCGAGCGCGACGCGACCTTCCGCCCGGTCGAGGCGGACCGGTTCGCGGCCGGGGAGGTCGCGCTGCGCAGCGCGTCGAGCGCCCGGGTGGTGATCGTCGACGGCTCGACGGGCGAGGAGCTCGGGCACGTCGAGCGCGACAAGGCGCCCTCGGTCGTGCACCAGGGCGCGGTCTACCTGCACCTCGGGGAGCGCTACGAGGTCGCCGACCTCGACCTCGACCGCGGCTTCGCCGTCGTCGAGCCGTTCCACGGGAGCTGGTGGACGGAGCCCAAGCGCGAGATCGACATCACGTTCGAGCGGATCCTCGACCACCGCGAGGCGTGGCCGGACCGCGGCGGCGACGCCGTCCCGATCCACCTCGGCACGGTGACGGTCACCGACACGGTCCTCGGCTACCAGCGGCGCAAGAGCGGCAGCGGCGAGATCATCGACCTGCAGACGATCGACCTGCCGTCGGTGTCCTTCACCACCGAGGCGGTCTGGTGGCAGCCGGGGCCGTTCGTGGGGACCGACCCCCGACGGGCGATGGCCCGGCCGGCCGCGGCGGTCGGCGGCGCGCCCGCGACCGGCGCTCGCGGTGCGGCCGGCGGGCCCCCGGCGTGGGATGCGTTCCCCAGCGAGCACCTGCTCGGGTCGCTGCACGCCGCCGAGCACGCGCAGATCGCGGTCCTGCCGCTGCTGGCGATGTGCGACCGCTGGGACGTCGGAGGACTGTCGACGAACCTGCACCCGCAGCTCGGCGGCCCGGCGATCATCGTCTACGAGGGGCACGTCGGCGGGGTGGGGATCGTCCGCCAGGCCTACCGCCGGTTCGAGGAGTGGGCGAGCGACGCGCGGACGCTCATCGACGAGTGCCCGTGCCGGGCCGGCTGCCCGTCGTGCGTGCAGTCGCCGAAGTGCGGCAACCTCAACGAGCCGCTGCACAAGGCCGGCGCGCTGGAGCTGCTGGGCCGCCTGACCGGGACCCGCTGAGCTCCGATCCTCGGGCCGCCTGGTGGCCAGGACCGGCGCGTGGCCGAGGACGGACGCCCTCCGATGGTCCCGGCCGTGGTCTGCCCACCCGTGGTCCTTGGCCCGGGCCGACCGTCGGTGAATCCGGGCCGAGGCGCCCGATCAGCGCCGAGCGCGCCGTCGGGCCCAGCGGCTGCCCGGCTGCGCCGGCAGGCGCGCGCCGTGGAGCCACGGCAGCCCGGCGAGCAGCAGTCCCCACAGGAGGATCCGTCGGTGGCCCTTCGCGGCGGTGACCGCCCCGGCGACGAGCACCACGACGACGGCGACGAGGCCCACCGCCGTCCACGCGATGAGCGTCCAGTCGGGCGAGACGAGGTACGACCCGCCCTGGTCCTCGTACGTCGTGGGGACGTCGGACGTCACGGGAGCAGGGTAGTCGTCGGAGGCGCTGCGCGGTGCGGCGCTCACCGGCCCGCCTCGCGCGAGCGGCGTACCGGGGCCGGGGAGCGACGGCTGCGCGGCGCTCGCCCCGGGGACCGGCTCGAGCGCCGTACCGCGGTCGTGGCGGGGAGGAGCCGCCGCTGGGGCGGCGAACGAGACCGGGCCGACGCCGTCGGCGCCCGCGCCAGGGGCGCCGCTCGCTCACGCGGACGGCGTGGCGGAACGCGACGGGCCGCCGCTCGCAGTCGGGTGGTCCGCGGCCCCGCTTCCCGGGCCATCGCGTGCAGGATCCGGCGAACCTGCACGGAACCTGCGCCGCGGCGCGCGCCCGGGGACCGAATCCTGCACCGAAGCTGCACGCCGTCCGGCGAGCGTGCTGCCAGGCGGCACGCTCCTGCAGCCATGTCGCGGGCACAACCACGCAGCGCTCCGGTGCTGCAAACGGCAGCGGTCCTTCTTGCCGCCGTGACCCTGCCGCTCGTCGACGCCCGGACCGAGGCCCATGCCGCCGGAGCCTCGGTCCGGACGCCGACCACGACCGTCGAGCCGGCCGCCGCACCACGGGGCGGTGGGCTCGACGCGTCGCAGACGATCAACGCGCCGACCACGACGACCTCGATCGGGGGGACGACCCCCGAGGCGCCCGCGCGCGTGCGCGCGGCGATCACCCGCTTCCAGCTCACCCGCAGCGTCTGGCGCGCGGGCGCCGCCGCCCCGCAGGTCCGCATCCGCCTCGACGCGGCGCGGCAGACCGCGGCGACGGTGCAGCTGCGGATCGAGGACCGTGCGAGCCACCGCCTCGTCGCCAAGCAGGCGCTCGGCACCGTCCGCTCGGGCGTCGACGTCGCCCAGGACGTCACGAAGGCGATCGCCGCGAAGCCCGGCCGCTACCGGCTGCGGCTCGTCGTGACCGACGCGACGGGAAAGCGCGCGCGGCGCGCCGGTGCCCCGGCGCTGCGCAACCTGCGCGTGCGCGAGGCGCAGGCGACCGCGACCGCGCCGACGCCCCATGCGGGGGCGACGACCGTCTTCCCGGTGCAGGGCCGCTGCAACTTCCGCAGCCTGCAGGCCCAGCGGTTCCAGGCCGGCCGCGGCGGCGGACGCCGCCACAACGGCCAGGACATCGGCACCTACGACGGCTCCCCGCCCGTCGTCGCGTTCACGGCCGGCGTCATCGAGCGCACCTGGTGGGACGACGCGGGCGGCGGCTGGACCCTCGTCCTCAACGGCGACGACGGCATCGCCTACGGCTACCTCCACCTGCAGCCGGGCTCGACCGTCGTCCGCGCCGGACAGCGCGTCGCCGCCGGCCAGGCGCTCGCGAACGCCGGTCACTCCGGCGGCGACTACGAGCCGCACCTGCACTTCGAGATGCGGCCCCAGCCGTGGTCGGGCAACCGGGACCGGGCGATCGACCCGTACCCGGTGCTCGTGAAGCTGCCCAACCCCTGCGACGGCTGAGCGCGCGCACGGCCGCGCAGCCGCTACCCTGTCGCATCCTCGGCGAGATAGCTCAGTTGGTAGAGCACACGACTGAAAATCGTGGTGTCCCCGGTTCGAGTCCGGGTCTCGCCACTCCCGGAGGCCCCGCAATGCGGGGCCTTCGTCGTTCGGGGGATCAGCGCGGCGGCGGCGCGCCGAGGACCCGCTCCAGACGGATCGCGGCCTGGAGCTCCGCCTGACGGGCGCGGACCGGTCGGCCGAGGCGCTCCTCGATGCCGCTCAGTCGGTAGGCGACCGTCCGGTCGTTGACGCCGAGCGCGGCGGCGGCAGCCGACGCGTTGAAGCCGCAGGCGAAGTAGGCGACGAGCGTCTCGCGGAGCTTCGTCCCGTCGCGGCCGTCGCCGAGCGGACCGAGCTCGGCGGCGACGAACGCCCGGGCGGCGCGCTCGTCGGCGAGGAGCACCGACTCGAGCGCGACGTCGTCGAAGCGCGTCACCGGGTCGCCGGTGGCGGCACCGATCCGGTGAGCGGCCCGCGCCTCGCGGTGGCTGCGGCGAAAGCCGTCGGCTCCCCGGGCCGGACGGCCGAGCGCCAGGCCGCCCTCCCAGCCGCCGAGCGCCTCGCGCAGATCGCGCTCGTCGCCCGCGCCCGCGAGCCAGCCCCAGCACGTCTGCTCGCCGACGCTGACGACGAGGCACGGTGCGCCGGCCGTCGCCGCGATCCGCCCGATCTCGCCCTCCGCGCCGGGGCCCCACGCCACGACCGCGCGGTGCGTCGCCGCGAGGTCGTAGCCCAGCGCGCAGGGGTCGACGTCGCCCCCGTCCAGCACGTCGCGCACGAGCTGGACGCGCCGCTGCTCGCGGCCGCGCAGCAGGCGCTCGCGCTCGCGGGTGTACTCGTCGACGACGAAGGGGATCACCGCGTCGACGTAGGCGAACATCCCCCGCGTCCAGCGCCGCAGGAGCGTGCTGCGGGTCGCCGGGTCGACGTCCTCCAGGGCGTCGACGGCGTCCTGGAGCGCCTCCCAGGCCACGGCCTCGCCGATCCGGTACGTCCGCAGGCCGGCGACGAGCGGCGTGCCGATCCGCGCGCCGATCCGGGCCTCGTCGATCGCGTCCGACGGCGGCCCGAAGGGCAGCGGGTCGCCCTCGCGGACCGCGTGCGCGAGGGCGGCGCGGAGGTTGCCGTGGCAGCTGCGCCGCATCGCCGCGGTCATCTCCGGGTCCGTGCCGACGCCGGAGTCGGGGACCTCGGCCGCGAAGCGCGCGAGCATCCGCTCGACGAGGTCGTCCTCGCGCTCCCGGATCGCGTTCGCGACGCGATCGACGAGCTGCTGCCGGGTCCGCGTGTCCACCGTCGTCGAACCTAGTCCCGTCGCCGCGCCTCCGCCACCCGACCATCGCCGAGCGGGCGGATCGCCGCGCGCTCCAGCCCGCGGGCCGACCGCCCGACACCTCGTCGCTGGGGGCCGCCGTCGCCTTCCTGCCCTGTCCGGCGGCGACGACCCACGGCGGCCGTTCGACGATCTTCGTCGAGGGCGGGCGTGGCGATCGGCGAAGGTCGTGGAGCGCCCGCGCCCGGGTGCCCGCGAGCCTCGGGGCATGCGCAGCACGACCACCGATGTCGTCGTCGTCGGCGCGGGGCTCTCGGGTCTCGCGGCGGCCCGGACCCTCGTCGCCGCCGGCGCCTCCGTCGTCGTCCTCGAGGCCCGCGATCGCGTCGGGGGACGCCTGCTGAACCACGAGCTCGCCGGGGGCGGGATCGTCGAGGTCGGCGGCCAGTGGGTCGGTCCGGCACAGCACCGCGTGAACGCGGTGATCGACGAGCTCGGCCTCGAGCGGTTCCCGACGTACGACGAGGGCGACAACCAGTTCGAGCACCGCGGGCGGCGCTCCCGCTACCGCGGCGCGATCCCGCGCGTGAACCCGCTGGCGCTCGCGGACGTCGCCCAGGCGCAGGCGCGGCTGGACCGGATGGCGCGGCACGTGCCCCTCGACGCGCCCTGGCGGGCGCCGCGGGCCACCCGCTGGGACGCGCAGACCTTCGCGACGTGGATCGCGCGCAACACCGCCACGTCGTTGGCCCGGGAGTTCTTCACGCTCATGTGCGAGGCCGTCTTCTCCGCCGAGCCGGCGGAGCTCTCGCTCCTGCACGTCCTCTTCTACCTCCACTCCGGGGGCGGCTTCGACGCGCTGATCGAGACGGACGGCGGCGCGCAGCAGGACCGCGTCGTCGGCGGATCCCAGCGGGTCGCGCAGCGGCTGGCGGAGGAGCTCGGCGACCGCGTCGTGCTCGACGCGCCGGTGCGCCGGATCGCGCAGGACGGCGACGGCCTGGTCGTCGAGGCCGACGGCGTCGCGGCGCGCGCGGCGCGCGCGATCGTCGCGGTGCCGCCCACGATCGCCGGGCGGATCGCGTACGAGCCCGCGTTGCCCGGCTGGCGCGACCAGCTCACGCAGCGGATGGCGATGGGCTCGGTCATCAAGTGCATGGCCGTCTACGACGAGCCGTTCTGGCGCGCCGAAGGGCTCTCGGGCCAGGTGACGAGCACCGAGGGCCCGGTGAAGGTCGTCTTCGACAACACGCCCTCGACCGGCGGCGTCGGCGTCCTCATCGGCTTCCTCGAGGGCGCGCACGCCCGGGCGCTCGGGGCGGTCTCCGTCGACGAGCGGCGCGCCGCGGTCGTCGGCTGCTTCACGCGGTACTTCGGGCCGCGGGCGGCGACCCCCAGCGAGTACGTCGAACGCGCCTGGGCGGAGGAGCGCTGGAGCGGCGGCGGCTACGCCGGGATGCTGCCGCCGGGCGTCCTGACGTCGATCGGCTTCGCGCTGCGGCGGCCGTGCGGCGCGATCCACTGGGCGGGCACCGAGACCGCCGAGCGGTTCTCCGGCTACATGGACGGTGCCCTGACGGCGGGCGAGCGCGCGGCGCGCGAGGTCCTGGCCGCCGGCCTCGACCGGCGCGTCGGCGAGGTCGTCGACGCCTGAGGGGGATCTCGGCGGGGTCGCCCATCGCGGACCCGAGCGGGTCGTGCGGTCCCCGCGCCGGGGCCCGGTCGCGCATGGGACGATGCGCGTGTGACCGGCGCGACGGAGGCGGACGCGGGGCGCGAGGCGGCCCGGCTCGAGGACCTGCGGCGGTTGCGCCGCGTGCGCGACCGGATCGACCGCGAGTACGCCCTGCCGCTGGACGTCGAGGCGCTTGCGCGCGACGCGTGCATGTCCGCCGGGCACTTCAGCCGCGCGTTCCGCCGGGCGTTCGGCGAGTCGCCCTACAGCTACCTCATGACCCGTCGGATCGAGCGGGCGATGGCGCTGCTGCGCGTGGGCGAGCTGACGGTGACCGAGGTGAGCCTCGCCGTCGGCTGCTCGTCGCTGGGGACGTTCTCGACGCGCTTCACCGAGCTCGTCGGGGTGCCGCCGAGCGTCTACCGCCGCGAGCAGGCGGCCACGGGACGGGACCCCTACCCCACCCTCGCGCCGTGCGTCGCCAAGCGCGTGGCGCGACCGGTCAGGAATCGAGAAGCGGGACCGGCGAGCCGCTCCTAGGGTGGATCCCATGAGCCTGAAGATCCACCAGTCGATGCTGCCCCACACCGACCCGGACGCCTCGCTGGCGTTCTACCGCGACGCCCTGGGCTTCGAGGTCCGCAACGACGTGGGCTACGAGGGGATGCGCTGGATCACGCTCGGCCCCGCCGACCAGCCCGAGACGTCGATCGTGCTCTACCCGCCGACCGCCGACCCCGGCGTCACCGAGGACGAGCAGCGGCTCATCGCCGAGATGATGGCCAAGGGCACGTTCGCGAGCATCAACCTCGCCACCGAGGACGTCGACGAGGCCTTCGCCCGGCTCCAGGCCCACGAGGTCGTCGAGGTCGTCCAGGAGCCGACCGACCAGCCCTACGGGATCCGCGACGCGTCGATCCGCGATCCCGCCGGCACCCTCATCCGGCTGCAGCAGGTCTGAGCCGCCGCGGCGCGCCGCGGGCCCCGGGCGCGCCGCCGCCGCAGCCACCGCGGGCGCCCGTCCCGCGACCCCGACCGCCGTCCCGTCCCGTCCCCGTCCCCGGTCCCGAGCACCACATGCGCACCGACCCCAGCCAGCACCCCGCCGACGCCCACGACCTGATCCGCGTCCGCGGCGCGCGGGTGAACAACCTGAAGGACGTGAGCGTCGCGCTGCCGAAGCGCCGCCTGACCGCCTTCACCGGCGTGTCGGGATCGGGCAAGAGCTCGCTCGTCTTCGGCACGATCGCCGCCGAGTCCCAGCGGCTCATCAACGAGACCTACAGCGCCTTCGTCCAGGGGTTCATGCCGACGCTCTCGCGGCCGGAGGTCGACGTCCTCGACGGCCTGACGACGGCGATCGTCGTCGACCAGGAGCGGCTGGGAGCCAATCCTCGTTCCACCGTGGGGACCGTGACCGACGCCGACGCGCTGCTGCGGATCCTCTTCAGCCGGCTCGGCGAGCCGCACATCGGCGGTCCCGGCGCGTACTCCTTCAACGTCGCGTCGGCCTCCGGCAGCGGCGGCATCACCGTCCAGCGGGGCGACAGGACGATCACGCAGAGCGCGTCGTTCAGCCGCACCGGCGGGATGTGCCCGCGGTGCGAGGGCCGCGGGTCGGTGAACGACTTCGACCTCACCGCGCTCTTCGACGAGGCGAAGTCGCTCAACGAGGGCGCGATCACCATCCCCGGCATGAGCATGGACGGCTGGTTCGGCCGGATCCTGCGCGGCTGCGGCTACTTCGACCCGGACAAGCCGATCGCGACGTTCAACAAGCGCGAGCGCCACGACCTGCTCCATCGGGAGCCGACGAAGATCAAGGTCGACGGGATCAACCTCACCTACCAGGGCCTCATCCCGCAGATCCAGAAGTCGATGCTCTCCAAGGACGTGGAGGCGATGCAGCCCCACATCCGGGCGTTCGTCGAGCGCGCCGTCGTCTTCACGGTCTGCCCGGACTGCGACGGGACCCGCCTGAGCGAGGAGGCGCGGTCGTCGAAGATCGCCGGCAAGAGCATCGCCGACGTCTCCGCGATGCAGGTGACCGACCTCGCCGCCTGGGTCGCCGAGCTCGACGTGCCCGGGAGCGTCGAGCCGCTGCTGGCGTCGGTGCGTCACGCCGTCGACTCGTTCGTGGCGATCGGGCTCGGCTACCTGTCCTTGAGCCGACCCTCCGGGACGCTGTCGGGCGGTGAGGCGCAGCGGGTCAAGATGGTCCGCCACCTCGGCTCGTCGCTGACCGACGTCACCTACGTCTTCGACGAGCCGACGATCGGGCTGCACCCGCACGACATCGAGCGGATGAACGCCCTGCTGCTGCAGCTGCGCGACAAGGGCAACACCGTGCTCGTCGTCGAGCACAAGCCGGAGGCGATCGCGATCGCCGACCACGTCGTCGACCTCGGTCCCGGCGCCGGCACGGCGGGCGGCGAGATCGTCTTCGAGGGCACCGTCGAGGGCCTGCGCGCCAGCGACACGCGCACGGGCCGCCACCTCGACGACCGCGCGTCGCTGAAGCCCGCCGACGCGGTCCGGGCCGCGACCGGGGTGCTGGAGGTCCGCGGTGCCGACGGGCACAACCTCCAGGACGTCGACGTCGACGTGCCGCTCGGCGTCCTGTGCGTCGTGACCGGCGTCGCCGGCTCGGGCAAGAGCACGCTCATCCACGGCTCGATCGCGGGTCGCGACGGGGTCGTCGCCGTCGACCAGGGCGCGATCAAGGGCTCGCGGCGCAGCAATCCGGCGACGTACACCGGCCTGCTCGAGCCGATCCGCAAGGCGTTCGCGAAGGCGAACGGCGTGAAGCCGGGCCTCTTCAGCCCGAACTCCGACGGCGCCTGCCCGGTCTGCAGCGGGATGGGCGTCATCTACCCCGACCTCGGGATCGTCGCCGGTGCCCCGGCCGTCTGCGAGGAGTGCGGGGGCAAGCGGTTCCAGGCCGAGGTCCTGGAGCACCGCTTCGGCGGCAAGGACATCAGCGAGGTCCTCGCGATGCCGGTCGCCGAGGCGGGGGCGTTCTTCGGCGCGGGCGAGGGGAAGATCGCCGCCGCCCACAAGATCCTCGTCTGGCTGGAGGAGGTCGGCCTGGGCTACGTCACGCTCGGGCAGCCGCTCACGACCCTGTCGGGCGGCGAGCGCCAGCGGCTGAAGCTCGCCGCCCACATGTCCGGGAAGGGATCCTCCCGCCGCCCCGCCCCCGACGCCCCGGGCACGGGCGCGGTCATCGTGCTCGACGAGCCGACGACCGGTCTGCACCTCGCCGATGTCGCCGCCCTGCTCAGCCTGCTGGATCGGCTCGTCGACGAGGGGCGGTCGGTGATCGTCATCGAGCACCACCAGGCGGTGATGGCGCACGCGGATTGGATCATCGACCTCGGTCCGGGAGCCGGCCACGACGGCGGCCGGATCGTCTTCGAGGGCACGCCGGCCGACCTCGTCGCGGCACGCTCGACGCTCACCGGCGAGCACCTCGCCGACTACGTCGGCGCCTGACCCGGAGCCGCCCGCCGGACGATCCGCGGCCCCGGCTCGCCCACGGCCCCGCGGCGCCGCACATCGCCTACGGGCTCGGCGCGCGGAGGCGACGGCGGCCGCACGGCGTCCGTGCCCCCCGAGCCTCGTGCGCGGAGCGTCCCCGGGGGCGTCGTCTCACGCACGGGGCGGGCGCGGCGCGTCGGTTGCGGCGGCGCCGCCCGTGTCCGTCGTTCTCGGCACGGGGGCGGTGCGCGGCACGTCGCGCGCCCCGCGGCGCGCCGCACGCGGCGTGCGACGCACCGGTGGGGCGTCCGGGCTCGGTCAGCCCAGGACGATCTCGGCGGCCTGCCGGACGGTCTCGGCATCGCCGTCGACGAGGAGCGTCGTGACGAACGAGTCCTCCCAGGCGGCGAGGTCGTGGCGGATCTTGTCGGCGGGGCCCAGCAGCGCCATCCGCTGGATGAGCTCGGACGGGATCGCGGCGGCCGCCTCGTCCTTCCTCCCGTCGAGGTAGAGGGCCTGGATCCGATCGACGTGCTCCTCGTAGCCCATCCGGATCGCGACGTTCGCGTGGAAGTTGCGGCCCTTCGCGCCCATCCCGCCGAAGTACAGGGCGTAGAACGGCCGCACGCGGTCGACGGCGGCCTCGACGTCGTCGTGCACGACGAGCGGCACCATCGCGGCGACCTCGAAGTCCTCGGGCGTCCGCCGCGCGCCGTCGCGGGAGAAGCCCTCGGCCAGCGCATCGGCGTAGAACCGCTCCTGGGGGTCCAGCAGCATGGCGATCCAGCCGTCGCAGAGCTCGGCGGCGAGCGCCACGTTCTTCGGCCCCTCGGCGGCGAGGAAGACCGGGATGTCCTCGCGCAGCGGGCGGATCGACGACTTCAGCGGCTTGCCGAGCCCCGAGACGCCGGGCTGGCCGGCGTCCGGGGTCAGCGGCAGCGGGTACGCCGGACCGTCGCTCGTCACCGGGCCGCCCCGCGCCCAGACGTCGCGCAGGATCCCGAGGTACTCGCGGGTGCGGGCGAGCGGCTTCTCGAACGGCCGGCCGTACCAGCCCTCGACGACCTGGGGCCCCGACGCGCCCAGGCCGAGGACGAACCGCCCGCCGGAGAGGTGGTCGAGCGTCATCGCCGCCATCGCGGTCGCCGTCGGCTGGCGCGCGGAGAGCTGCACGATGCCGGTGCCCAGCCGCAGGCGCTGCGTCCGGCTGCCCCACCACGCCAGCGGGGTCAGCGCGTCGGAGCCGTACGCCTCGGCGCACCAGATCGAGTCGAAGCCGACCCGCTCGGCCTCGGCGACGGTCTCCTCGATCCCGGGCGGCGGGCCGCCCGCCCAGTAGCCGACGTTCAGGCCGAGGCGCAGCTTCGTCATCGCCGCCATCCTCGCCGACGCGTTCCGTGCCGGCCACGGGCGGTCCTCGGAGCGCTGTGCGGACGTCCAACCGGGACCGGCGGCGGCGCGGCGCGCTTCCCCTACGCTGGACCCGGTGCTGCTCGCCGCCGGAACGCCTCGGACGCTCGGCTCCGCCGACCCGCGGCTGCGGCTCGCCGCACCGGGCGTCGAGGACGCGTTCCCGCGCCGGACGCTGCGCCTGGACGGCCGCGCCGCCTTCGACCTCTCGCCGTGGTGCGGGACCTGCGGGGTGCTCTTCCAGCGTCTGGAGGGCGCGAACGAGAAGCTCGCCGTCCGCGCCGCGACGGACCGCCTGACGGAGGGCGTCGAGGACCCCGACGACCCGGTCGCCGAGCTCTTCGGCGCGCTGCTGCCGCGCGGGTCCTACCGTCCGCTGCTGCTGGAGCTGCGGCCGCGCCTCGTCCGCCCGGCCGCGCCGGGCGACTACTTCGCCGAGGAGCAGGTGCGCACCTGGGGCGTCGACCCGTTCTGGGACCTGCCGGAGTCCCCCCGCACGCCGTACTACCGGACGTGGCAGACCCGCGTCGCCGACGACGCGCACCTCTACGAGTTCGTCGTGCCGATGGTGCCGCCGAGCTGGAACGAGGCGGCCGTCGTGGACCGCCACCGCGAGCTCCTGGCGCACACCGCGCGGCCGACGGCGGTCGCGCTGACGACGCTCGACGTCTGCGCCCCGGCGACCGACGGCGACGGCGACGAGTGGTACTGGCACTGGGCGCTGACGCACTTCCTCCTCGACGGGCACCACAAGCTCCAGGCGGCCGCCGAGGGGGGCCGCGCCGTGCGGCTGCTCGCGCTGCTGAGCCTCGACGGCAGCCTCGCCGAGGCGGACGCGCTCGGGCGGCTGCCGGAGCTGCGCGCCCGACCCGCCGCGGGTCGCCGGGCGACGCCGCGCGGCAACGACGGATGAGCACGACCGCGAGCCGGCCGTCGGGCGCATCGGCGCGGGCGGTGGGGAGCGCGCGAGGCATCGGGCGGCCCGGTCCCTCGACCGGTGGCCCCGACACGGTGACCCGACGGGGGCTCAGGCCTCGCCGAGCAGCGCCCGCGCCTCGTCCGAGGCGAAGAACGGGGCCAGCCGCCGACGCAGGAGCGCCTCGAGGAGCCCAGCCTCCCGCAGCACGGCGAGCGCCCGGGGGCCGAACCGCCGGGCCTCCTCGAGCAGGTCCTCCCGCGTCAGCCCGATCTCCTCGAGCAGGTCCCGCAGCGGCACCGGCCCGTACTCGTCGAAGAAGAGCGCCACGCCCTCGTCGACGAGCGCCAGCAGCCACGGGTGCTCGCGCAGCTGCAGCCACAGCTCGTAGGCGATGACGAGCAGGTCCTCGAGGTCCTCGCGCGCCAGCAGCGCCCGGAACCGGCCGACGGGCTCGTCCTCGACCTCGGCGAGCAGCTCGAGGACCGCCTCGACGAGGCCGTCGTCCTCGCGCTGCCCGGCCCGCTCGGCCTCGCGCAGCAGCACGCGCGCGACCCGCTCGCTGAGCTCCCGCAGCTGCGCGTCGACGAGCTCGCTCGGGCCCGGCGCGACCGCGGTGACCGCCCGCAGCCCCGCCTCGAGCAGCGGTCCGAGGCCGGGGAGCCGCTCGGCCTGCGTGCGCGCGTCGACGACGATCCGCTGCAGGAGCCAGGCGAGCCCGCGGACGGCCACGGGGTTGCGCGCGACGGCCTCCAGCAGCCGGGCGCGCAGCGGGCCCGGTCCCAGGAGCTTCTCGGCGACGGGGGCGACGAGCGACTCGTCGAGGATCGCCCCGATCGGGTGCTCGTCGTGGACGGGATGGTCGTAGAGCCGGGTGGCGACCTGGCCGATGAGCTCGGGGATCGCGCCGCGGCTGATCCGGAAGCTCGCGACGTACTTGCGCGCCACCGCCTGGACGGCCGCGCGGTCGACGACCTCGTCGAGGGTCAGCGTCCGCGCGGCGGCGAGCGCGTGGTCGATCTCCTCGGCGGCGAGCGTCGCGAACCGCTCCTCGGACAGGTCGCGCAGCAGGAACGCCACCTGGGCGTCCAGCAGCGCGTCGGCGCGCGTCGGGGCGGAGTCGCTCACGGGCGGATCAAACCACGGCCCCGGTCCCGTCCCCGCCGAGCGCCGCGACGAGCCGGTCGAGGAACGCCTCCTGCGCGGCGACGAGCCGCGGCCGCGCCTCGTCGAGGGTCAGCCAGGCGACGCGATCGACCTCCGGCACCTCGATCGTCCGGCCGGACCGGGGCGGCCAGGTCATCGTGAACGTCCCCGGGACGACGGCGTCGGGGTCCAGGTCGCCGGCGATCGCGAAGCAGCGCACGCGCTTGCCCGACCCCTGGCGGACCTCGCCGAGGTCGAGCGGCTCGCCGTCGGGCGCCGGCAGGCCGAGCTCCTCGGCGAACTCGCGCCGCGCCGCCGCCCACGGCTCCTCGTCCGCGCCGTGCTCGCCCTTCGGGATCGACCACGCCCGCTCGTCCTTGCGCGCCCAGAGGGGCCCGCCCATGTGGGCGACCAGGACGCGCAGCCTGTCCGGGTCGCCGCGGTGCAGCAGGATCCCGGCGGACGTGCGGTGACGGGCGGACGGTGGCACGCCCCGATCCTGCCACGGCCGCCGGTGCGTCCCGGGAGCGGCGGATCCGATCCCGGTCGGGGCGGCCGCGCCGAGGTCGGGCCGCGCGCCGACGAGGGACGTCCGGTCGTGCGCGATGATCGGGCGATGGCCGACGGCGCCCGCGTCCTGCTCCCGTTCGACCTCGCCGACGAGGCCGGCGGGGACTGGCCGTTCGGCCTGCGGGTCGACGTCTGGGACGGGACGGGCCCGGCCCCCGAGGGCGACCTCGGCGACGTGCGCCTGCACGTCCTGCCCTACGGCGCGCCGTGCGCCTACGACGCGCTGCCGCGGCTCACCGGGCTGGCGGTCGTGCAGAGCCTGCGCGCCGGGGTCGACGAGCTCCTGCCGCTCGTGCCCGACGGCGTGACGATCGCCAACGGCCGCGGGCTGCACGACGCCTCGACGGCCGAGCACGCACTGGGCCTGATCCTCGCCGCGCAGCGGGAGCTGCCGCGCTGGGTCGCCGACCAGGCGGCCGGCCGCTGGGACCCGTCGTTCGTCGGCTCGCTCGCGGACCGGCGCGTCCTGCTCGTCGGCGCCGGCTCGATCGGCGGGGCGATCGCGCGGCGCCTCGAGGCGTGCGAGGCCGTCGTCACCGCGGTCGCGCGGCGCGCCCGCCCCGCCGAGGGCGTTCGCGGGGTCGACGAGCTCGACGCGCTGCTCCCGGCCGCCGAGATCGTCGTCCTCGTCCTGCCCGACGATCCCTCCACGCGCGGCACGCTCGACGCCCGCCGCCTGGCGCTGCTGCCCGACGGGGCGCTCGTGGTGAACGTCGGCCGCGGGACGGCGATCGTCACCGCCGCGTTGCGGGCCGAGCTCGAGTCCGGGCGGCTGCGCGCGGCGCTCGACGTCGTCGATCCGGAGCCGCTGCCCGCCGACCACCCGCTCTGGCACGCGCCGGGGCTGCTGCTGACCCCGCACGTCGGGGGCGGGTCGGCGAGCTTCCCGCCGCGCGCCCGGCGGCTCGTGATCGACCAGCTGCGGCGCTTCGCCGCCGGCGAGCCGCTGGCGAACGTCGTGCGCCCCTGACCGGCCTCGGCGGCCGGTGCGGGACCGCGGATCAGTCGTCGGCCGACGGGCGGCGGCGAGACTGCTTCAGCTGGCCCCGCCGGCCCTTCGCCTCGACCCGGCGGCGCTGCGACCCGCGGGTCGGCCGGGTCGCGCGACGGTCCTTCGGCACGTGCAGCGCGCCGCGCAGCCGCGCGGCGAGCCGCTCGAGCGCCAGCTCGCGGTTGCGCGACTGGCTGCGGGCGTCCTGCGCGACGGCGCGCACGAGCGGGCCGAGCTGCTCGAGGATCCGCGTCCGCTGGGCGTCGGTCAGGGCCTCGCTGGCGCGGACGTCGAACGTCGCCTCGATCCGCGACGCCGTGACGTTCGCGTGCTGGCCGCCGGGGCCGGACGACCGGCTGGCGCGCACGACGATCTCGCGCAGGGGGATCCGCACGGCTCCGGTGACGCGCAGCTCGGGCTCCACGGCTCCCATGACAGCAGACGGCCGGCCGCACGGGTGCCGAGGACCGTGCTGGCACGTCCCCGCTCGTGTGGGACGATGGGCCGACCATGGGCAACCTGCAGCGTCGTTCCGGCTCGAACCTCTCCCGCACGCAGCGGGTCGACCGGGCCTTCAAGCTCGGGGTCGCCGCCGTCGCGCTGGGCGCGGCCGGCATCGTCGGCCTCGTGATCGGCTCCGGCGCCCTCGTCGTCGTCGGCTTCGTGGGCGCCGGGATCAGCGGGTTCCTCGCCCGCAACACCCTGCGCCCGCGGCGCTAGCCGGCGCCCCCGAGGCAGGGCGCCGATCGCTAGCGGATCTTCACCGTCGTGCCCATCGGCACGCGCGGGTAGAGGTCGATGACGTCGCTCGGGTGCATCCGGATGCAGCCGTGCGAGGCGCGGGAGCCGAGCGACCAGGTCTCCGCCGTGCCGTGGATCCCGATCCCGTCGCGCAGGCCGAGCCAGCGGGCCTTCAGCGGGTTGTTCGGGGCGCCGCCGGGGATGACCTGGCCGGCGAGCGATCCGGCCCAGGCCGAGTTCGGGACGTGCCAGGCCGGGTTGACCTGCTTCGACGTCACGGAGTACGTGCCGGCGGGCGTGCCGTGACCGGCCGCGCCGACGGCGATCTTGTACGTCTTGACCCACTTCAGGCGCTTGAACAGGCGCAGGCGGAACGTCTGGCGGTCGACCGTCACGAGCGTCGCGTAGCGGCGCTTCAGCGATTCGACGGTCACCGCGGGCCGTGTGCGGGTGACCTTCAGCGTGAGCGTCGCCCGCTCCGCGCCCGGGTCCCGCAGCGCGCCGAGGACGAGCTTCTCGAGCTTCGCGCGGTCGACCTTCCACCCGCGCTTGGAGCCCGTGTACCGCTGCTTGCTGATGCCGATCCGCGCGGTCGCGTCGCGCGCGGCCCGGCCCATCCTCGAGAGCGACGCGATCCAGCGGTTCACCGCCGACTGGCGCCAGAGGATCACGGGCGCGATCCGGGTGCCGGCCTTCGCCTTCAGCGCCGCCGCCGCGGTGTCGGAGGCGTCGTAGCGGTAGTCGATGGCGTCCATCGCCAGGCGGTGCGGCCGCTCGGCGATCGTCACGACGATCGGGGCGTCCGACGGCTTGTGGCCGCGCAGGGCGGCGGCGATCGTGCGGGTCGCCTGCTTGCCGGTCTGGCCGGACAGGTCGACGTCGCCGAGCTTCACGCCCGGCTTCACCGTCGGCTCGGCCGGCGGGGCGGGCGTCGTGGTCGTCGGCGGGGCCGGGACGGTCGCGGAAGGGTCCTGGGCGTGGGCGGCGGCCGGGGCGGCCAGCGCGAGCAGGGTCAGCGCGGCCGCGGCCAGGGGACGTGAACCCGCGGGCGGGCGGAGGGACGACGGCATGCGTCCAGGCTAGGCACCCGCGCGCGGACGGGCGACGGTTGCACGGGCTCGTGCGTCCGCGGGCGCGTCGGGCCGCGCCGACGGCCACCGCCTCGGACGCGGTCGCCGGCGAGACGGCCGCGCGGCGCGGGGCGCCCCGCTGGGTCCGCGGCCGGATCCCGGCGCCGCGTCGGCCGGGAACGCGCGTCAGCCGGCGACGGCGGCGGGCGGCGCGACGTCCGCCGCGGGCGCCACGCGCACCTCGCGGCAGAACTCGGCGAGGAGCTCGCCGACGATCGCCGGGCACTCGAGCTGCGGGCAGTGGCCGATCCCGGGCAGCAGCTCGTAGCGGGTGGCGGGCAGCGCGTCGCGCAGGTGCCGGGAGCCGTCGTGATGGACCATCCGGTCGCCGTCGCCCCAGATGAGCAGCACCGGGCACTCGATCCGCGAGTGGTCGAACGGGCTCTCGAGCTCGGGCAGCAGCCGGCGGCCGGTGTGCAGCAGGCGGCGGACGTCGCGGCGCGACTCGAAGTGCTGCGCGAACCGGTGCAGGACGTCGCGGCGCGCGCGCAGCGGCCGCGCGAACGCGAGCTGCCGGAAGAGCTGGGCGACGATCGCGCGGATCAGCGGCGTGGGGACCGGGTTGCGGTCGGCGAGCAGGAACCGCAGCAGCGGCTGCTGGGAGATGAGGCCGAACCACCGCGGGTGGTCGAAGCCGGCGGGGTCGATCGGCACGATCCCGGCCGGCGAGGGCCGCCGCTCGGCCGCGAGCAAGGTCGCGGCGCCGCCCATCGAGTTGCCCGCGATCACCGCGGGCTCGTCGGGGGCGATCTGGGCGAGCACGCCGTCGATGAGCCGGGCGAACTGCTCGAGCATCGGCTCGTCGGGCACCAGCCGGTCCGCCTTGCCGAACCCCTGGAGGTCGATCGCGACCGACCGCTGCCGGCGGTCGGCGAGGTCGAGCATCAGCGGCCGCCACGTGTCGGCGGAGTCGGAGTACCCGTGCAGGAGGAGCAGCGGTGGCCCGCCCAGGCGTGAGCCGCGGGTCTCGAGGAGCCGCGTCCGCACCCCGGCGGCTTCGATGAACCGCTCGGTGATCTCGGGTCGACCCATGACCGAACGCTAACACCGTGTTCGATGCGCTTCGAAGCGCCGTGGACCGTCCGTCGACCCGCGGCCGCGCCGAGCCGCCCGTCGCTGCGCCCCGCGGGCGCGGCCGGAACCTGCCGATCTGCAGGGAGTTCTCGCGTCGCTCGCGGCGCCCGCCGACCCCGATCGCCCGTCGCCTGTGCCGTCCGGTTCGCGTCGTACCGTCCTTCGCATGGATCTCCGCGATCTCGACGCCGGCGCACCGGTGGACCGCGTGCTGCTGGTCCGCGCCGCGGCGCGGCGCCGCCGGCGCGACGACGGCTCGGAGTACCTCCGGCTCGAGCTCGGGGACCGCTCGCAGGCGCTCGTGGCGATCGTCCGCGAGGACGTCGACGCGATCGCGGCGTTCGCGGAGCGCGGCGCCGCGGTCCGCTTCCGCGGGGTCGTCGAGGAGGACGAGCGGTTCGGCCGGCAGCTCGCGCTCGAGTCGCTCGCCCCGGTCGACCGGGGCACGGTCGACCTCGCGGAGCTGACGGAGGGGCCGGCGATCCCGGTGGCCGAGCTCGAGCGGCGGTTCCAGGCGCTCATCGCGCGGACCGCGGACCGCTGGCTGCGCCTGCTGCTCGAGCGCGTCTTCGACCGCGAGACGCCCTTCTGGCTGCGGTTCCGGGAGGCGCCCGCGGCGAAGTTCTTCCACGAGGCCTACCCCCACGGGCTGCTCGACCACACGCTGCGGGTGACGGAGGCCGTGGAGGCCCTCGCGCCGCTGTTCCCGGACGTCGACCGCGACGTCGCGGTCGCCGGCGCGCTGCTGCACGACATCGGCAAGGCCGAGGCGTACACCACGGACCCGCTCGCGCCGGACCTCACCGACCTGGGGCGGCTCGAGGGCCACATCGTCCTGGGCTACGAGATCGTCCGGGCGGCGGTCGAGGCGCTCGAGGGCTTCCCGGCGGAGACGGCGCTCGCCGTCCGGCACATCGTGCTGAGCCACCACGGCAAGCAGGAGTACGGCAGCCCCGTCGTGCCGGCGACCCGCGAGGCGGTCCTCGTGCACCACGCCGACGACCTCGCCGCGCGGATGGGCAGCTTCGACCGCCTGCAGCGCGGCCTGGCCCCGGACGCGCAGTGGAGCGCCTACGACCGCGGCGTGGGCTCGGCGGCGTACTTCGGGCCCGTGCGCCGGGACGCGGACCTCGAGGCGCTCGCGCCCCTGCCGGCCCCCGTCCTGCCGGCCCGCGCCGCCTGACGCCCCACCGTCGGCCGGCCTCCGCGTCCGTTCCCAGGCGACCTGGACGCCTCGGCCGTCGACGGGGGGCGGGAAGCGCCGGAGGGCCCGGCCGTTTCTCGCGTGTTGCGGGAACTCGTGGCCCCCTGAACGGCGGGGGCGCGCGCCGTCCGCGTACAGTCCACCGGCGATGGCGAAGGACACCGAGAAGCTGATCCGGCAGCTCTCGCTGATCTCGTACCTCATGGCGGAGCGCCGTCCCGTGACGGCGCTGGAGATCCGCCGTGACGTCGAGGGCTACAGCGGGATGAACGAGGACGCGTTCGCCCGCCGCTTCTACGCCGACCGCGCGGAGCTCGAGTCGCTCGGGATCCAGCTGACGATCGAGCGCCCGGGCGACGGGACGGCGGAGCAGGAGCACTACTCGCTGCGCAGCGAGAACTTCCACCTGCCCCCGATCGCCTTCAGCGACGACGAGCTCGCGAGCCTGCAGCTCGCCCTCTCGCTGCTCGACGGCGAGTTCGCCTACGCCGAGCCGCTGCGCCTGGCGCTGCAGCAGCTCTCGTGGGGCCGGCCGAGCCCCCTGGCGGGCGCCGAGGCGGCCGGGGCGGGCATGGTCGGCCTGGGCATCACCGCCCAGGTCAGCGGCCGCGACCCCGCGCAGCGGCTGGCGAAGGTCGAGTCGGCGATCTTCCGCAACAAGACGATCGTCTTCGGCTACCACTCGCTGCACCGCGACACGGTCGAGACGCGCAAGGTCGACCCGTACCACCTGCTCTTCCGCGGCGGCCACTTCTACCTCCTGGGCCGCGACCACGAGCGCGACGAGCTGCGCGTCTTCCGGCTCTCGCGCATCCAGGACAAGGTCGCCTACGCGACGAAGGCCGAGCACGACTTCCGCCGGCCCGACGACTTCGACCCGCGGCCCTACGGCGACCGCGCCGACTGGCAGATGGCCGAGCCGGTCGCCACGGCGCGGATCCGGATCGCCGAGCGGATCGCGTGGCAGGTCCAGCGCAACCACGCGCGGCAGGGGACGTTCGCGCCCGCCGGCGACGGTGCCGAGGAGCGCAGCGACGACGGGCTGCTGCGCGGCGACGTCGTCTTCGAGACGGCCTACGGCGTGCCGCGCGCGCTGCTCGGGTGGGTCATGCGGATCGGCGAGCACGCCGAGATCCTCGACCCGGCGCCGCTGCGCGACGAGTACGCGCAGCGCGTGGCGCTCGTGCGGCAGCGCCACGAGGGCGACTTCGCGATCGCGGGCGGCCGCCCCTACCTCGAGGAGGAGGAGCCGGGCGCGACGGCGCCGCCGACCCGCGACGGGATCATCCGCCCGGAGCGCTTCGCGCGGCTCGTGACGCTCGCGTCGATCCTCATCCACGCCGGCCGCGGCGGCGAGGCGCTCGACCTGCCGGAGGTGCTGGACCGCCTGAACGTCAACGAGAGCGAGCTGCGGGACGACATCAACGTCCTGAACATCGTGAACTTCGGCGGCGGCTCCTACGTCCTCTACGCCGAGGTGACCGACGACGGTCGGATCGAGGTCGACAACGAGCCCTACAGCGATCACTTCGCCCGCCCCGCGCGGCTCCTGCCCGTCGAGGCGAAGGCGCTCGTGGCGGCGATCGACCTCATCGGCGACCACCTGCCCGCCGGCTCGCTCGGCACGGCGCGGGCGAAGGTCGTCGACGCGCTCGGCGAGGACCCGCTGGAGCACGGCCTGCAGGTCGCCCACGGTGGCGGCGACGACCGCGACCTCGCCCGGCTCGTGTCGGAGGCGATCGCCGACCGGCGCGTGCTCGAGCTCGACTACTACAAGCCCAACGAGGACCAGTTCAGCGAGCGCGTGCTCGAGCCCTACGCGCTCATCAACGGGCGCGAGGGCTGGTACGTCGCCGGCTACGACCGCGGCCGCGAGGACGTGCGCCACTTCCGCCTGGACCGGATCCGCTCGGCGCGCGCGACCGACGAGCAGTTCGAGCGGCGGCCCGAGGTCGACCCCGCCGCCGAGGTCGCCGGGTGGCCGCGGACCGGCGAGGTGCCGGCGAGCCGCACCGCGCGGGTCTGGGTGAGCCCGGAGCGCGCGCGGTGGGAGCGCGAGCGCCGCCAGGTCGTCGAGGAGCTCGACGACGGCGCGCTGGTGATCGAGATCCCGTTCGCGGGCGTGGACTGGCTCGTGCGCGAGGTGCTGACCGAGATCGGCGACCTCGTGATCCTCGAGCCGCAGGACGCGCGCGACGCCGTGCGCGCCGTCGCGGATCGCCTGGCTCGCAGCTGAGCGCCGCGGGCGCTGAGCACCGCGGAGGCGCCCCAGCTCGCGGGAGTCCTGCAGACCGGCGGTCCACGGACCGCGGACCGGGCGGACCCGGAGGTCCGCCCGTTCGCGTCGCGTCTCGCGGCGGGCCCGGTCGCCGAGGGGGGACCTGGAGAAGGACCGGGAGGGCCGCGTCGTCGGTGCCTGCGGCTCGTTCGGGGCCGCGTGTGGGGTACGCGCACAGCCTGTCGCCGGCCGGCGACAGGGTCCGCGGCCCCGGTCACCGGCCGGGTGCGTCATCGGTCACGCTCCGCCGCGCTTCCCGCTCGTGCCCGCGGCTCGTGGCGCGCCACGACGTCCACCGGCCGCCCCGTCCGCCGTCGCGCCGCGCGCCGGATAGCGTGCGCGGCCATGAGCCGCCGCGATCAGATCACGATGAGCGACGACGAGGTCCTCGCCTTCCTCGACGAGGAGCGGACCCTCGTCTGCGCGACCGCCGGGCCGCGCGGCTGGCCGCACCTCATGCCGCTCTGGTACGTCGTGCGCGACGGCCGGATCTGGGCGTGGACGTTCGCGAAGTCCCAGAAGACGAAGAACCTCGAGCGCGATCCGCGGGCGACGCTCCAGGTCGAGGCCGGCGAGACCTACGACCAGCTGCGCGGCGTGATGCTCGAGTGCGAGACGGTGATCCACCGCGACCTCGAGACGGTCAGCGCGCTGGGCACCGAGGTCTTCCGCCGCTACACGCCGGGGATCGGCGACGGCCCGCTGCCGGACGCGATGCAGGCCGCCGTGGACCAGCAGGCGACGAAGCGGATCGCGATGGAGTTCGTCGAGCGGCGCCGCGCCACCTGGGACCACCGCAAGCTCGCCGCCGGCGTCTACTGAGCCGGTCTCGCGGACCCCGCCCGGCGGGCGGGCGGGTCCCGTGGCGGCGCCCCGCCGCTAGGCTCCGGCCGCGATGACGCAGCTCAAGGGTCTGATCCTGTCCGGGGGCCGGGGCACGCGGCTGCGCCCGATCACCCACACCAGCGCGAAGCAGCTCGTGCCGGTGGCCAACCAGCCGGTCCTCTTCTACGCGATCCGCTCGATGGTCGAGGCCGGGATCACGGAGATCGGGATCATCCTCAACCCCGAGACCGGCGGCGAGATCCGCGAGGTCACCGGTGACGGCTCCGCCTTCGGCGCGTCGATCACGTACATCGACCAGGCGTCCCCGGACGGCCTGGCGCACGCCGTGCTGACCGCGGAGGCGTTCCTCGGCGACAGCTCGTTCGTCATGTACCTCGGCGACAACCTCCTGCAGGGCGGCCTCACCGGCCTCGTGCAGCAGTTCCGCACGAACGCGCCGGACGCGATGATCCTCCTGCAGCAGGTCGAGGACCCCCGCTCCTACGGCGTCGCGGAGCTCCACGACGGCCAGGTCACGCGGCTCGTCGAGAAGCCGGCCGAGCCGCGGTCCGATCTCGCGCTCGTCGGCGTCTACCTCTTCACCTCGCGGATCCTCGAGGCCGCGAAGGCGATCGAGCCCTCGGCCCGCGGCGAGCTCGAGATCACCGACGCGATCCAGTGGCAGGTCGACCAGGGCGACCGCGTCGAGCCGCACGTCGTGCACGGCTGGTGGAAGGACACCGGCAAGCTCGCCGACATGCTCGAGGCGAACCGCCTGATCCTCGACACGATCGAGCGGCGGATCGACGGCGCGGTCGACGAGGGCTCGCAGGTCGAGGGGCGCGTGGTGATCGAGGCCGGCGCCCGCGTCGAGCGCTCCGTCGTCCGCGGCCCGGTCGTCATCGGCCGCGACGCCGTCGTCGCCGACAGCTACGTCGGTCCCTACTCGGCGATCGCGAAGGACGCCGTGGTCGAGCGCTCCGAGGTCGAGCACTCGATCCTCCTCGAGCGGGCGAAGCTCATCGGGCTCGAGGGCCGGATCGAGTCCTCGCTGCTCGGTCGCGACGTCACCGTCCGCCGCGGCGAGCGCACGCCCCGCGCCTACCGCTTCATGGTCGGCGACAACTCGGAGATCGAGATCCTCTGACCGGTCGGCGCGCGGCGCGTCGGCGATGCTGATCACCATGCTCGCCGTCCTCGCCAGCGCGCTCGTCGCGGCGCTGCCCACGGCGGTGCCCGTCCCGAGCGGCACCGCCCCGCCGCGCGCCGCCGCGTCCCGCGCGACCACCCCGAGCCCGCCCGCCGGCGACGCGGCCTGGGCCTTGGCGCAGCGGATCGCCGCGCGGCCGCGACCGGCGGGCTCGGCCGCCGAGCGCACCGCGCAGGCGCTCGTCGCCGGCCGGATGCGCGCCGCCGGCCTCACCGTCCGCCACGACCGCTTCGCGGTGCCCGGCCACGGCCGCTCCCGCAACGTCGTCGGGATCCGCCCCGGCCGGCGCCCGTGCCTGTGGATCCTCATGGCCCACGCCGACTCGATGCCCGGGACCGTCGGCGCGCTCGACAACGCCTCGGGCGTGGGCCTGCTCGTCGAGCTCGCCGAGCGCCAGCGGGCCCCGGGGTGCGAGACGTGGTTCGTCGCCACGGGCGCCGAGGAGCGGCTCTTCACCGGCCGCCCGGACCACCTCGGGGCCTCCGCGCTCGTGCGGCGGCTGCGGCGGGAGCGCCGCACGGCCGACGTGCGCTGGGCGCTCTCGCTCGACGAGGTCGGTCGCGGGCGCCGCTTCCACCTGCGCTCGCCCGCGCCGCGCGCCCGGCGCGGCGTCGAGCGGGCGCTGCTCGCCGCGGCCCGACGCGCGCGCGTCCCGGTCGCGTGGCGCCGCGACGAGGGGGCGGGCAACTCCGACCACCGCGAGCTCGCCCTCGCCGGGATGGCCGCGATGAAGCTCGGCGTCGTCGACAACGCCTGTCGCCACCGCCCCTGCGACCGGACGCCCCGGCTGCAGCGCGCGGCGTTCCGCCGCACCGCGGCGGTGGTCCTGCACCTGCTCGGGCCCGTCTCCGCGAGCTCCGCCGCCTCGAGGAGCGGTGCTCCTCCCGGGTGATGCGACGGCCCGGCCCGTCGTTCTGCCACGCTCCGGGGCGACATGGGCTACGTGCGCCAGGGCGAGATCGCCCGCCTGGGACCGAACACGATCATCCGGCCGAACCGCGGGCAGCTCGAGCGCCACGACAGCGACGCGCCGCCGGCCGGGCAGCGCCGCCGGCGGATGGTCGTCACCGGCGCCGCCGGGATGCTCGGGCAGCGGGTCGTCGACGTCGCCCGCGTCCACGGCTGGGACGTCGTGGCCACGACCCGCGTGGAGCTCGACATCACCGACCTCGAGCGCACGACGGTCGCCCTCGAGCAGCACGCGCCGACGGTCGTCGTGAACTGCGCGGCGTTCACCGACGTCGACGGCGCGGAGGAGCGCGAGGCCGAGGCGCTCGCCGTCAACGGCGACGGCGCGGGCAACCTCGCGAAGGCCACGGCCGCGCTCGGCGTGCGGCTCGTGCACGTCTCGACGGACTACGTCTTCCCCGGCGACGCCCAGGAGCCCTACCCGGAGGACGCGCCGACCGGTCCGCAGGCCGCCTACGGCCGCACGAAGCTCGCCGGCGAGGAGCAGGTCGCCGAGCACAACCCCGATCACCTCATCTGCCGCACGGCCTGGGTCTTCGGCGCGGGCGGCGGGAACTTCGTCGACACGATGGTGCGCCTCGCGGCCGATCGCGACGAGGTCCAGGTCGTCGACGACCAGACCGGCTGCCCGACGTGGACCGGGCACCTGGCGCCCGCGCTCGTGCGCGCGGCCGGCGGCGAGGCCCGGGGGATCGCCCACCTCGCGGGCGGCGGGCAGGTCACGTGGTGCGGCCTGGCGGCCGAGGTCTTCTCCCGGATCGGCGGCGGCACCCGCGCGGTGCCGGTCGGCACCGACGCGTTCCCGCGGCCGGCGCGGCGGCCGGCCTGGAGCGTCCTGGGCTCGACCCGCGACGACGTGCCCGCGCTGCCCGCGTGGCAGGAGGGCGTCGCGGCGCACCTCGTCGAGGTCGGCGCCGCCCGCGCCGCCTGAGCCTGGATCCGCCTGAGCGCTCGCGGGTCAGCCGAACGGCGACGGAACGCGCGTCACGCCGAGCTCGCGGCGCAGCTGCGCGATCCGCTCGCGCGACGCCCGCCAGCCGGCGACGCGCTCCTCGCGCTGCAGCGTCCACGTCGCCCAGGCGACGAGGCGCGACCAGCGCGAGCGCGGAGCGGGCCGGGCGTGGACCTCGATCGTCCACGGGACCGGCAGCGCCAGCCGCAGCAGCACGAAGACCGGCAGCAGCGCGAGCAGGAGCAGGAGCTCGAGCAGCAGCGCGAGCAGGACGATGAGGACCGGCAGCGCGAGGATCAGCAGGAAGATGCCGATCACCGCGCTGATCGGGTCGTCGCCGAGCGTGACGTTCCCGATGCCCGTGTCGGGCACGTCGCGGATCCGGCGCCGCCACGGCAGCCAGCGGCGGCGCACCCGCCACTCGCGTGCGCGCTCGGTGGTCGGCTCCTCCGGGTCGGGCATCGGCGCGGATCCTAGGGGCCCGTCCGGCGAGCGGCCGGTCCCGACCGGGCCGCCGTTGCGTAGGGTTCCGGCCCATGAAGCTGCTCGTCTGCGGTGGTGCCGGGTTCATCGGCTCGGCGTTCGTGCACCAGCGGGTCGCCGCCGGCGACGAGGTCCGCGTGCTCGACGCGCTGACGTACGCCGGCCGGCGGGAGAACGTCGAGGGCCTCGACGTCGACCTCGTCGTCGGCCGGATCGAGGACCCGGGCGCGGTCGAGCAGGCCGCCGCCGGCGTGGACGCGATCGTGAACTTCGCGGCCGAGACGCACGTCGACCGCTCGATCCTCGACGCGCAGGCGTTCGTGACGACGAACGCGGTCGGCACCTACACCCTCGTCGAGGAGGCCCGGCGGCGGGGCGTGCGCTACGTCCAGGTCTCGACCGACGAGGTCTACGGCTCGATCCGCGAGGGCGCCTTCACCGAGGAGCACCCGCTCGAGCCCTCGTCGCCGTACTCGGCATCGAAGGCCGGCGCCGACCTCATGGTCCTCGCCGCCCACATCACGTACGGCCAGGACGTCGTCATCGCGCGCGGCTCCAACTGCTACGGCCCGCGGCAGTTCCCGGAGAAGCTCATCCCGGTGATGACGCTCAACGCGATCCACGGCGGCCCGCTGCCGGTCTACGGCCAGGGCGACCAGGTCCGCACGTGGCTCCACGTCGACGACTTCGCGTCCGGCATCCACGCCGCGCTCGCCCACGGCGAGTCCGGGCAGGCCTACAACGTCGGCGGCGCGAAGGAGAAGATCAACCTCGACGTCGTCCGGCGGATCATCGCCCTCACCGGGGCCTCGGAGGACCAGGTGAAGCACGTCGAGGACCGCCTCGGCCACGACTTCCGCTACGCGCTGGACTCCTCGAAGCTCCGCGCGCTCGCCGGCTGGGAGCCCCGGATGGACTTCGACGAGGGCGGCCTGGAGTCGACGGTCCACTGGTACCGCGACCACGAGTGGTGGTGGAAGCCGCTCGTCGCCACCGACGAGTACCGCGCCTACTACCGCCGCGTGTACGGCCAGGACCCGGCCTTCTAGTCCCCGGCGCCGGTCGGTCGTGGCCGGGGGCGGAGCGCCCGGGCCGGCCCGGGCGCCGGGGCTCAGTCGCCGCCGGTGACCGCGCCGCGCTTCGTGGCGTCGAGCTTCCAGGTGCCGCGGCCCTCGCGCACGAGCGTGAGGGTGTCGGTCCGGTAGTCGTCGTTCGTGAGCTTCAGGCGGACCGTCGCGATCGCCTGGTCGCCGCGGACCTGGACGGCCTGCGTGCTCATCGAGATCGGGTCGGCGTCCTCGAGCGCGTCCCGGGTGACCTTCTCGCAGCCGCCGCGCGCCTCGAGCTGCGCCACGAGGCGCTTGGAGAGCAGCTCCTGGCAGACGGTCTTCGCGCCGTTGTCGGTGTCCTGCTGCTCGTCCTCGTAGGCGTCGTCGAGCTTGTCGATCGTGTTCGCGACCTGGCCCTGGACGCCGGTGAACTCCTTGTCGTCGTCCGACGCTCCCTGGGTGGGGGCGCAGCCGGTCGTCACGAGCGCGATCGCGCCGGCGGAGAGCAACAGGGCCAGGCGAGGACGCAGGGCGAACACGGGCGGAACGCTACCGTAGGCCGCCGTGGCCGGGACCCTCGCCGAGCACCAGCGACGGGTGACGCGCTGCCGCGCGTGCCCGCGGCTCGTCGCATGGCGCGAGCAGGTCGCGCGCGAGCGCCGTGCCGCCTACCGCGACGAGGTCTACTGGGGCCGGCCGGTGCCCGGCTTCGGCGACCCCGCGGCCCGCGTCCTCCTCGCCGGGCTCGCGCCCGCGGCGCACGGCGCCAACCGCACCGGGCGGATCTTCACCGGCGACCGGTCGGGCGACTTCCTCTTCGCCGCGCTGCACCGCACGGGCTTCGCGAACCAGCCGACCTCGGTCGCGCTCGACGACGGCCTCGCGCTCGAGGACTGCTGGATCACCGCGATCGTCCGCTGCGCGCCGCCCGCGAACAAGCCGACCCCGACCGAGCGGGACACGTGCCTGCCGTGGACGGTGGCCGAGCTCGACCTGCTGCCCCGGGTGCGGACGATCGTCTGCCTCGGCGGGTTCGGGTGGGACGGCACGCTGCGGCTGCTCGCCGCGCGGGGGATCCCGACGCCGCGCCCGCGGCCGCGGTTCGGGCACGGCGTCGTCGCCGACGTGGGCCCCTACCGGCTGCTGGGCTGCTTCCACCCGAGCCAGCAGAACACGTTCACCGGGCGCCTGACCCCGGCGATGCTCGACGCGGTCCTCGTCCGCGCGCGCGAGCTCGCCGACGGCTGAGCGTCAGTCGCCGCAGGTCCGCGTGACGCGGCGGACGAGGTCGGCCCAGCCGTGGTGCAGCCGGTCGGGCTCGTACCCGAGGACCTGCTGCTGGTGCAGCACGAGGGCGGCGTCCAGCGACGCGAGCAGGGTGTCGGCCAGGAGCGGCACGTCGCCGTCGACGCGCGCCGCCCGCAGGAGCGTCGCGACGTGGGTCAGGTGGACGGCGCGCGCCGGCGCCGAGAAGCGGGCGGTCCCGTGCGCGGCCGCCCGCAGCACCTCGCCGTGCAGCTCGACCATCTTCAGCCGCGCGCAGCCGAAGGCGATGAGCCGCTCGACGGGGTCGGCGCCGGGGCCGAGCGGGGCGTCGCCGTAGAGGAACGCCTCCTGCAGCTCGATCTCCGTGTGGTTCAGGAGCGCGGTCATGAGCCCGGCCCGGTCGCCGAAGCGGCGGAACACGGTGCCCTTGCCGACGCCGGCCGCGGCCGCCACCGCCTCCATCGTCACCGCGTCCGCACCGCGCTCGGCGACGAGCGCCGCGGCGGCGTCGAGCAGGCGCCGGCGGTTGCGCGCGGCGTCCGCGCGCTCCTGCTCCGCTCCGGCCATCGGGAGCGACGGGCCGGCCACGGTCGGCAGGACGGTGAGGGGCGTGGTCGAGGGAGCCACAGGGCCATCGTACCGCGGCGCGCCGAAGTGGACCACGGTCCGCTCCTGTGCTACAACGTTTGAAACGGACCGCGGTCCGCCGCACGGCGGACCGGGCTCCCGTCCCCACGACACTCCCCGTCCCGAGGTCCTTCCATGTCCACGCGCATCCTCGCCCTCGTCGGCAGCCTCCGCTCCGGCTCCCACAACCGCCAGCTCGCCGAGACCGCCGCCGAGCGCGCCCCGGAGGACGTCGTCGTCGAGCTCTTCGAGGGCCTCGGCGACGTGCCGTTCTACAACGAGGACGTCGACACCGACGCCGAGCGCCCGGCCGCCGCGCAGCGCCTGCGCGACGCCGCCGGCCAGGCCGACGCCCTGCTGCTCTTCTCGCCCGAGTACAACGGCACGATCCCGGCGGTCCTGAAGAACGCGATCGACTGGCTCTCGCGCCCCTACGGCGAGGGTGCCCTGCAGGGCAAGCCCGTGGCCGTCGTCGGCACCGCGTTCGGCCAGTACGGCGGCGTCTGGGCCCAGGACGAGACCCGCAAGGCCCTCGGCATCGCCGGCGGCGCGGTGCTCCAGGACGTCAAGCTCTCCGTCGCCGAGTCCGTCGTCCGGTTCGCGCAGCTGCACCCGCGCGACGACGAGGAGATCGCGGCCGAGGTCGCGCGCGTCGTCGCGCAGCTCGCCGAGGGCGCCAGGCGGCCCGTCGCCGCCTGACCGACGGTCCACGCGGCGCCCGCCCGCCGGGGGTGTCCCGGCGGGCGAACGTGCGTTCGATCCGGCGCGGGCCGTAGGCTGGACGGGGCGTGTCCCTCGACGCCTTCACCCCCGCGGTCCGCGACTGGTTCGCTCGCGCCTTCGCGCACCCCACGCCGGTCCAGGAGCAGGCGTGGCCGCTCATCTCCGCCGGCGAGCACGTCCTCATCTCGGCCCCGACCGGGTCGGGCAAGACGCTCGCCGCCTTCCTCTGGGGCCTCGATCGCCTCGCCGCCGCCCCGCTGGCCGACGAGCACCGACGCGTCCGGCTGCTCTACGTCTCGCCGCTCAAGGCGCTGAGCCACGACGTCGACCGCAACCTCCGCGCGCCGCTGAAGGGCATCACCGCCGCGGGCGGCGAGGACGCCATCCGCGTCGGCCTGCGCACGGGCGACACGCCGCAGCGCGAGCGGCAGGCGATGCGCCGCAAGCCGCCGGACGTCCTCATCACGACGCCGGAGTCGCTCTTCCTCATGCTCACCTCCGGTGCCCGGGAGATCCTCTCCGGCGTGGAGACGGTGATCGTCGACGAGATCCACGCCGTGGCGGGGACGAAGCGCGGCAGCCACCTGGCGCTGACGCTCGAGCGGCTCGCCGCGCTGCGGGCGGCGGGCGAGGCCGGGGCCCTCCCGGGCGCGTGGTCGGGCGATGAGGTCCAGCGGATCGGCCTCTCGGCGACCCAGAACCCGCTGGAGGAGGTGGGCCGGTTCCTCGTCGGACCCGGTCGCCGGTGCCGGATCGTCGACACCGGCGAGCGCAAGGCGATGGACCTGCGGATCGAGCTCCCGGTCGAGTCGCTGACGGAGCTGGACTCCGTCGTCTCGCCGCTCAGCGGTCGCGGCGAGGGGGCAGCCGGCACGGGGGAGGGCCCGTCGGGGGCGGCCTCGACCACATCCGGCGACGCGCCGTCGGCCGGGGCGGACCCGACCGAGCCCGGGGACGACGAGGCTCCGGAGGAGGGCGCGAGCGTCGGTCCCGTCGTCGACCCCCTCGACGTCCTGCCGGCCGGCAACGAGGCGACCCGCAACTCGATCTGGCCGGCGATGTACCCGGCGATCCTCGACCTCGTCGAGCAGCACCGCTCGACGATCGTCTTCGTCAACAGCCGTCGTGCGGCCGAGCGGCTGGCGCTGCGGCTCAACGAGCTCGCCGAGCGCCGGGCGCTCGACGCCGAGGCGGCGGCCGCGTCCGCGGCCGACCTGGCGGCGGGCGGCGCGGCCGCGCAGGCCGACCCCGACCGCAACCCGGACGCGCGCTGGGATCCCGACGATCCGGCGGCGCGACCGCCGGGCGAGCTGCGCCGGCTGCCGCCCGACCTCGACGCGACGCTGGCGAGTCCGGAGCGCCACGCCCAGATCCACCCCCGGCCGGTCGCGCCGCTCGAGGACGCCGCGCCCGCGGGCGCGGCGCCGGGCGGATCCGGTTCCCCCCCTCCCACGCCCGCGGGCCCGCACGCGGTCGAGGTCGCCCGCGCCCACCACGGCTCGCTGAGCCGCGAGGAGCGCGAGGTCGTCGAGGAGCTGCTGAAGCAGGGCAAGCTGCCGTGCCTCGTGGCGACGAGCTCGCTGGAGCTCGGCATCGACATGGGCGCCGTCGACCTCGTGCTGCAGGTCGAGTCGCCGAAGTCGGTCGCCGCCGGGATGCAGCGGATCGGCCGGGCCGGTCACGGCGTCGGCGAGGTCGCCAAGGGCCGGATCTTCCCGAAGTTCCGCGCCGACCTGCTCGAGTGCGCCGTCGTCGCGCGGCGGATGCGCGAGGGGCGGATCGAGCCGATCAGCGTCCCGCGCAACGCCCTCGACGTCCTCGCGCAGCAGATCGTCGCGATCGCGGCGTCGAGCACCGACGCGACGGGCGGCGGGACGGGGAGCGGTCGGGCGCCGCGCGACCCGGGGCCGACGAGCTCCCGCACCCTCGTCCGCGACCCGGCGCGCGGCGAGCAGCAGGCGATCGCGGTCGACGACGGCCACGAGCCGGCCGAGGACGACGACCGGCCGCCGGCGCCGGTCGACGAGGGCCTCGGCGACGGCGTCGCGGTCGACGACCTCTACGCGCTGCTCACCCGCACGCACTCCTACGCCGAGCTGCCGCGCGAGCTGCTGGAGCGGGTGCTCGACATGCTCGACGGGCGCTACCCGTCGCAGGAGTTCGCCGACCTGCGGCCGCGGATCGTCTGGGACCGGGTCGCCGGGACGATCCGCCCGCGCCGCGGGGCCCAGCGGCTCGCGATCGCGAACGCCGGCACGATCCCCGACCGCGGGCTCTACCGCGTGACGCTGCCCGACGGCCGCCGGGTGGGCGAGCTCGATGAGGAGATGGTCTACGAGGCCCGCGCCGGCCAGACGTTCCTGCTCGGCGCGTCGACGTGGCGGATCGAGGAGATCCAGCGCGATCGCGTCGTCGTGACGCCGGCGCCGGGCACGCCCGGTGCGGTGCCGTTCTGGCGCGGCGACCAGCGCGGCCGGCCGGTCGAGCTCGGCCGCGCGATCGGCGCGTTCAGCCGCTGGGCGGTCGACCAGGAGGAGGAGACCCTCGTCGCCGACTACGACCTCGACGAGCGGGCGGCGCGCAACCTCCTCGAGTTCCTCCGCGAGCAGCAGGAGGCCACGCGGGTCCTGCCGTCGGACCGCACGATCGTCGTCGAGCGGTTCCGCGACGAGATCGGCGACTGGCGCGTCTGCCTGCTCTCCCCGTTCGGGGGACGCGTCCACGCCGCGTGGGGGCTCGCCGTCGCGCGGCGGATCCGCGACGAGCTCGGGCTCGAGGCCGACGCGCTCTGGTCCGACGACGGGATCATCCTCCACCTCCCCGACGGCGGAGACCTCGACGGCGACGGCGAGGGGGGCGAGAGCGCCGTCCAGGCGCGGATCGCCGAGCTCCTGCTGCTCGACCCGGACGAGGCGGAGGACCTCATCGTCGGCGAGCTCGGCTCCTCGGCGCTCTTCGGCGCCCGGTTCCGCGAGAACGCCGGCCGCGCGCTGCTCATCCCGCGCGCCCAGCCCGGCCGCCGCACCCCGCTCTGGCAGCAGCGGCTGAAGGCCCAGACGCTGCTCGAGGTCGCCTCGCGCTTCCGCGACTTCCCGATCATCCTCGAGACCTACCGCGAGTGCCTGCGAGACGTGCTCGACGTGCCGGGGCTGCTCGAGCTGCTGCGCCAGATCGACCGGCGCGAGGTCACCGTCGTCGAGGTCGAGACGCAGATGGCCTCGCCGATGGCCGGCTCGCTGCTCTTCGACTACGTCGCGACCTACATGTACGAGGGGGACGCGCCGAACGCCGAGCGGCGCGCGGCGGCCCTCTCGCTGGACCGGGACCTGCTGCGCGAGCTGCTCGGCCAGGACGAGCTGCGCGAGCTGCTGGACGCCGGCGCGCTCGCGCGGCTGGAGGCGGATCTGCAGCACCGCTCCCCCCGAACGATCGCGCGCTCGGCCGACGCGCTCGCGGAGGTCCTGCGGCGCGTCGGCGACCTGGCGCTCGACGAGGTCGCCTGCCGGGTCGCGCCCCGCGGCGGCGAGGTGCCCGACGAGGGCGTCGCCAGCGTCCCGACCGTCGGCGGCGGGCGGGCGATCGATCCACGCTCCCCCGTCGCCGACGAGCACCGGCGGCTCGCCGAGGACTGGCTGCTGGAGCTCGGCGCCCAGCGACGGGCCGTCCGGATGCGGATCGGCCGCGAGGAGCGGTGGATCGCCGGCGACGACGCGGGCCTCTACCGCGACGCGCTCGGCGCGGTGCCGCCCGGCGGCCTGCCCGAGGCGTTCCTCGCCGACGTCGAGCGCCCTCTGCGGCGGCTCGTCGTGCGCTACGCGGCCACCCACGGGCCGTTCCCCGACCACGAGCTGCGCGACCGCTACGGCGTCGACGCGAGCGCGGTGCTCCGCGAGCTCCTGCGCGAGGACGAGCTCGTCCGCGGCGAGATCCGCCCGGGCGGGACCGAGACGGAGTGGTGCGATCCCGACGTGCTGCGGCGGCTGCGGCGGCTGTCGCTCGCCGTCCTGCGCCAGGAGATCGAGCCGGCCGAGCCGCGCGCGCTCGTCGCCTTCACCACCGGCTGGCACGGGATCGACCGGCGGCGCGCGGCGCGCGGCAGCCGCCCCGACCGCGGGCCGGAGCTCCTGCGCGAGGTCCTCGTCCCGCTGCAGGGCCTGGCGCTGCCGGTCGAGCTGTGGGAGCGCGACGTCCTGCCGCGGCGCCTCGGGGGCTACCAGCCGGCGTGGCTCGACGGGCTGTGCGCGTCGGGCGAGGTCGTGTGGGTGGGCGCGGGGGCGGGCGCCTCGGGCGGGTCGCGCAACCGGGTCGCGCTGTACTTCCGCGACGACGCGCCCGCGATCGGTCCTCCGCCGGGGACCGTCCTCGCCGCGCCGCCGGGTCCGGCGCCCGGCGGTCCCGGCCGCGCCGGCGCCGCCGCCGTCGCGGCGCCCGACGGCCCGATCCACGTCGCGCTGCGCGAGGAGCTCGGGCGGCGCCCGGCCTTCTTCGAGGAGCTGCTCGTCGCCGTGCCCGGCGATCCCGTCGCGCTGCGCGACGCGCTGTGGGACCTCATCTGGTCGGGCGAGGTGACGTGCGACCTGTTCGCGCCGCTGCGCGCCGGCCGCGCGGGCATGAAGGCCGCCCGACCGGCCGCCGCCGCACCGCGCGGTGGGGCCGCCGGCCGTCGCCGGCGCTTCGGCCCGCGCGCGGGCACCGCCACCCGCGGCGCGACCCAGGGGCGCTTCTCGCTCACCGCCCCGCTGTTCGACGGCCCCGACGCCCAGGATCCGGGCACCCGTCGGCGGACGCAGGCCGAGCTGCTGCTCGAGCGCCACGGGATCGTCACGCGGGAGCACGTCCGCGCCGAGCGGATCCCCGGCGGCTTCTCGACGCTCTACGACAGCTTCGGAGCGCTCGAGACGCTCGGCGTCTGCCGCCGCGGGTACTTCGTCGAGGGACTCGGCGGCGCGCAGTTCGCGCTCCCCGGCGCCGTCGAGCGGCTGCGGGCGCAGCGGATCGAGCCGCCCGGGTCGCCGGTCGACGCGTCCGGCCAGCCGCTGCCCGTCGTGCTGCTCGACGCCGCCGAGCCCGCGCAGCCCTACGGCACCCTGCTGCCGTGGCCGCCGGTGCCCGAGGACGACCGAGAGCGGCCGGCCGACGCGAAGCCTCCCGCCCCGCAGCGCGCCGTCGGGGCGAAGCTCGTGCTCGTCGGCCCCGACCCGGTGCTCTTCGTCGAGCGCGCCGGCCGTGGGATCCAGGTCCTCGTGCCCTACGGCGACGCGCGCCTGCCGGTCGCACTGGCCGAGCTCGTGCGCCACGTCGTCGACGGGCGCGTGGCGACCGACCAGCGCAAGGGCCTGCAGCTCGAGCGGATCGACGGCGCCGCGGTCCTCGGCCATCCGCTCGAGCCCCTCCTGGAACCCGCGGGATTCCGGCCGACGGCGACGAAGTACGTCGCCCGTCGCTGAGCCCGCGGGCCTCGTCCGCGCGGGCGCATCGCCCGAGACCCGGGCCCCACGCGCGGGGTGCGGCAGGATCCTGGCATGGCGTTCTACGAGCCCCTGGACGAGGAAACCTTCGCGAGCACCCCGGCGACGGCCGGGCCGTGGGGCCCGCACGCCCAGCACGCCGGCCCGCCGTCGGCACTGCTGGCGCGGGCGATCGAGCGGGCGCCCGGCGGCGAGGGCCGGCGCCTCGCGCGCCTGTCGGTCGACATCCTCGGCTCGGTGCCGCTGGAGCCGCTCGCGGTGACGGTCGAGACGCTGCGACCCGGCCGCTCCGTGGAGCTGCTGCAGGCCACCGCCTCGGTCGACGGCCGGCCGATGCTCGTCGCACGCGGGTGGCGACACGCGCTCGCGCCCGCCAGCACGCCTCCGACCGTGCCGGGCAGCGGGACCGACGGCGTCGCGCCGCCCGCCGACCTGCCGCCGGAGGCCCCCGAGACCGCGGGGATGCCGGGCATGCACGTCGCGGGCTACGTGTCGTCGATCGACTGGCGCTGGACCACCGGCTCGTTCGCCGAGCTCGGTCCGAGCACCGCCTGGGTCCGACAGCGGATCCCGCTCGTCGCCGGCGAGGAGCCCTCGCCGTGGCAGCGGGCGCTGACGGTCGCCGACTCCGGCAACGGCATGAGCTTCGATGTCGATCCGCTGCGGTGGCCGGCGATCAACTCCGAGATCACCGTGCACCTGTTCCGCGATCCGGTCGGGGAGTGGCTGGAGGTCGCCGCCCGGACCCACCTGGAGCCCGGTGGCGGCGCGACAGCGACGACCGACCTCGCGGACGCCCGCGGGCCGATCGGTCGCGGCGCGCAGGCGCTGCTCGTGCGCGACCTGCGCCCGGACGCCGGCTGACGGGCTCCTCCGTCTCCGCCGGACGAGGACCCGCCGCCGCACCCGGTCGACGGGTCCGGACCGTCGGTCCGGTCCGCGCCCAGGCCGGAAGGGTGCCCGCGTCCGACCGCGCCCGCCGAGCTCGGCGAGCGCGGTCGCTCCCCGCTCAGCTCGTGGCGGGGACCTTCGTCGCCGGATCGCCGTCGATCGCGGCAGCGAGCTGCGGCACGACCTGCTTCAGCAGGTACGGCCGGCTCAGCGGGCTGTTGTAGCCGAGCGCGCCGGCGAAGTTCGAGTCGCCGGTCGCGGTGATGACCCGACCCTCGCGCACGACCTTCAGGCGGCGGTAGAGCGGGTCGCGCAGGATGCCCTTGGCGTCGTCGGTGATGAGGACGAGCGCGTCCTTGTCGAGCAGGCGCAGCTGCTCGCGGCTGATCTCCTCCTCGCCGCCGTCCTTCGGCGTCACGAAGCCGAGGTCGGTGAAGAACTGCTGGCGCAGGTCGTCGTTGCCGAGCGTGAACAGCGTCCCCCCGGACTCGAACGCGACGACGAGCTCCTTGCCCCGGAAGTCCGGGTGCGCCTTCGCGGCGGCCGCGAACTGGCCGTCGACGTCCTCGATGACCTTCGCGGCCTCGGCCTCCTTGCCGAGCGCCTCGCCGGTCTGGCGGAGCTGGTCGTCCCAGGGAGTGCCGCCGGTCGGCGCGTCCTTCGACTGCGCGACCGTCGGCGCCAGCGCCGCGAGCCGGTCGTAGACGGCCTGGTCGATGAACGAGTAGATGCCGAGGATGACGTCGGGCTTGGCGGCCGCGACCTTCTCGATCGAGATCTGCTCCCCGCCGATCAGCGTCGCCGGGTCGCTCTTGGCCTCCGGGGCCCACGGGCGGTCCTGGTAGTCGTACGGCCCGAGGAACTCGCGGATCGCGACCGGCTTGACGCCGAGCGCCAGGGCGAAGTCCTGCTCGTTGAAGCCGGCGGTGACGACCCGCTGCGGTGCGCGCTCGATCGTCGCGCGGCCGAAGGCGTGGTCGATCGTCACCGGGAACGCGGCGGCGGACGCCTCGGTGCTCGCCGCGGGAGCGGAGGTCGTCGTGCCCTCGTCGTCGTCGCCACAGGCGCCCAGCGCGAGCGCGGCGCAGCCGAGGAGGACCGTCAGGAGTCGTCGCATGGGCGCACCGTACTGCGTTCGGGATGCCGAACACGGTTCGGGTTCGGCACCCCGAACCCGCCCGATATCCTGAGGCGCCGTGCGCCGCCCGACCGTCTCGGTGCGCGGCACGCCTGCCCGCGCGACCGGGCTGCTGCTCGCCGCGCTGCTGCTCCTCGTCGCGGTCGTGCTGAGCGTCAGCGTCGGCTCGCGCTCGATCCCGATCGCGGACGTCTGGTCGCTCGTCGTGCACCGCGACGACAGCGAGGCCTCGCTCATCGTGCACGAGGTCCGCCTGCCGCGGACGGTCCTGGGGCTGCTCGTCGGCGCGGGGCTCGGCCTCGCGGGCGCGCTCCTGCAGGCGCTGACCCGCAATCCCCTCGCCGATCCCGGGCTGCTGGGCGTGACGTACGGCGCCGCGGCGGCCGTCGTCGTCGCGGTGGCGCTGCTCGGGCCGGTCGCTCCGGCGCTGCAGGTGTGGTTCGCGATCCTCGGCGCGGGCGCGGCGACCGCCGTCGTCTACGTGGTCGCCGGTGGCTCGCGCGCCACGCCGGTGCGCCTGGCGCTCGCCGGCATCGCGATGACCTTCGCGCTCTACGCGGTGGTGCGCGGCGCGACGATCCTCGACCGCAGCGCGCTCGAGCGCTACCGGTTCTGGCAGGTCGGCTCGCTCAGCGGCCAGGACCCGGACCGGGTGTTGCAGATGGCGCCGTTCCTCGCGGTCGGGATCGTCCTGGCCCTCCTCCTCGCTCGGCCGCTGAACGCGCTGGCGCTCGGTGACGAGGCGGGCCGGGCGCTCGGGCTGCGCGCCGGGGCGACCCGCACGACGACGATCGTCGCCGCGACGCTGCTGGCCGGCGCGGCGACCGCCGCGGCCGGGCCGCTGGCGTTCGTCGGCCTCGTCGTCCCGCACGTCGCGCGGATCCTCGCGGGCCCCGACCACCGGTGGAGCCTGCCCTACGCCCTGGTGCTGGCACCGGCGCTCCTGCTGCTCGCCGACGTCGTCGGGCGGGTCGTCGCCTCGCCGCAGGAGCTGCGGGTCTCGATCGTCATCTCGCTCATCGGCGGTCCGGTCTTCATCCTCCTCGTCCGCCGCCGGGGCGTGCCGCGGCTGTGAGCGTCGTCCCGGACCTCGCGCGGCGTCGTGGCCGCCGTCCCCGCCGTCCAGGGGCGGACGGTCCGCGCGCGCTCGTCGTCGGCGTCGCCCTCGGGGTCGTGGCGACGCTGCTCGTCGTCGTCTCCGTGGCCACCGGCGAGTTCTCGATCCCGCTGCGGGACGTCGTCGACGCGCTGCTCGGCGGCGGCGACCGCTCGACCTCCTACATCGTCGAGACGCTGCGCCTGCCGCGGGCGGTCTGCGCGCTGCTCGTCGGCGCGGCCCTCGGCACGGCCGGCGGCATCTTCCAGCGCGTCACGCGCAACCCGCTCGGCAGCCCCGACGTCGTCGGGCTCACGTCCGGCGCCGCGGCCGGCGCCGTCGCGCAGATCGTCTTCGTCGACGGCGGCGACACCGCGGCGATCGCGCTCGCAGCGCTCGTCGGCGGGGCCGGCACGGCCGTCGTCGTCTGGCTGCTGGCGCTCCGCGGCAGCGACCTCGTGGCCGGCGCGCGGCTCGTGCTCATCGGCGTGGGCCTGAGCTTCGTGCTCATCGCGCTGACCGAGTGGATGCTCACGCGCACGACGCTCCAGACGGCGGCGCAGGCGAACGTCTGGATCACCGGCAGCCTCAACGCGCGGGGATGGGAGAACGCCGTCCCGGTGGCGATCGCCCTGGCGGTGCTCCTGCCGGGCGCGGTGCTCCTCGAGCGTCGCCTGCGGGTCCTCGAGCTCGGCGAGCAGGTCGCGGTCGGCCTCGGGCTCGGCGTGCGCCGCGCCCAGGGCCTGCTCCTGCTCGTCGCCGTCGGGCTGGCGTCCGTCGCCGTCTCCACGACCGGGCCGGTCCTGTTCGTCGCCCTGGCCGCGCCGCAGATCGCCCGCCGGATCGCCGGGACGAGCGTGCCCACTCCCGTGCTCTCGGCGCTCACCGGCGCGGTGCTCCTGCTCGGCGCCGACGTCCTCTCGCAGCGCGTCTTCGGCGCTGAGCGCATCCCCGTGGGCGTCGTCACCGGCGCGCTCGGCGGCACATACCTCCTGTGGCTGCTCGTGAGCGAGCGGCGGGCGGGTCGGGTCTAGGAGCGCCCCCCCCGTGCGGCCCACGGACTACGCTCGGGGCCTGCCGCGCGACGACCGTCCGACCGTCCTCATCCTCGGCGGGACGACCGAGGCCCGCGAGCTCGCCGACGCGCTCGTGGCCGACGGCGACGTCCGCGCCGTCACGTCGCTGGCGGGGCGCACCCGCGAGCCGCGCCCGGTGGCGGGCGAGGTCCGGGTCGGCGGCTTCGGCTGCAGCGCGGCGATGGCGCGCTGGCTCGCCGCGGAGCGGGCAGCGGTGGTCGTCGACGCCACCCACCCCTTCGCGCACGCCGTCTCGGTCGAGGCGCGCGCCGCCGCGCGGCGGGCCGGCGTGCCCCTCGTCCGACTCGTCCGCCCGGGCTGGACGGCCGGCCCTGGCGACGCGTGGCACCACGTGGACGACGTGGCGGCCGCCGCGGCGCTGCTGCCCGCGGTCGGCCGGCGCGCGTTCCTCGCCGTCGGCCGGCAGGAGCTGGGGGCCTTCGCCCGTCTCGACGGCGTGTGGTGCCTCGTCCGCTCGATCGAGCGCCCCGACGGGCCGCTGCCGGCGCGGCACGAGCTGCTGCTCGACCGCGGTCCGTACGACCGCGACGGCGAGACCGCGCTGCTGCGCGAGCACCGGATCGAGGTCGTGGTGACGAAGGACAGCGGCGGCGACGGCACCCGCGCGAAGCTCGACGCCGCGCGGGACCTCGGGATCCCGGTGATCGTCGTCCGCCGTCCGTCGACGGCCACGGGCGGCGAGCCGACGGTCGCGACGGCGCGGGAGCGGATCCGGTCGGTCCTCGCCCGGTCCTGAGGCACGCCGCGCGGCGACCGCGCGACGGTCGCGGCGGAGCCCGAGGGCCCCGGGCCCCGGCGGGATCCTCCGGCGCGCTCGCGGCGAGCGGGCCGGCGGTCGGACGGGGTCGGCCATCCCCGTCGCGCCCTCGCGGGAGCAGCGCGCTCGCCCGCCCGTCGACCGGCGACCTCGACGGCGACGTGGGCCGCCGACCCGCGTCGCTTGCGGTTCGCGGACGGACGCGGCCCGACCGGGCCGGCGGGCGCGTCGTCGTCCCAGCGGGGCCGGGCGGCCCGACGTGGGACCCTGGGCGGCGTGCCCGAGGGCGACTCGATCCATCACGCGGCCCGCCGGATCGGCCGGGTCGTCCTCGGCGGCCCGCTCGACCGCGTCGTGACGCCGAGCCCGCGCACGGCGCCGCGGGGCTGGGACCGGCGCCTCGCGGGGCGCGAGGTCGTGGCGCTGGACCCGCGGGGCAAGCACCTGCTGATCCGCTTCGACGACGGCCTCGTCCTGCACAGCCACCTGCGCATGACCGGCAGCTGGCGGGTCCGCCCCGCCCCGGGCGGCACGGGTCCGGATCTCGCCGTCACCGCGCGCCCCGGCGCCCCCGCCCGCCGCGGCGCCGGCCGCGGCGGGCGGCCGTACTCGGCCCGCACGTGGCTCGTGCTCGGCCGGGGCGAGCAGGACGTCCTGCAGATCGGCGGGCCGTTCCTCGAGCTGCGCACGAGCGCCCAGGTCGCCGGCGATCCGCGGCTCGCGGCCCTCGGCCCGGACCTCTGCGCCGAGGCCTTCGACGCCGACCGCGCCGTCGCCCGCCTGCGCCAGGACGACCCGACGCGGCCCGTCGGCGACGCGCTCCTGGACCAGCGCTCGGTCGCCGGGATCGGCAACGTCTGGAAGAGCGAGGGCTGCTTCGCCGCCGCGATCGATCCGTGGCGGCCGCTCGGCCGCACGACGGACGACGAGCTCCACGCGATCCTCGCCGCCGTCCGTCCCGGGATCCGCCGCTGCGCGGTCGAGGGCACGCACCTGCGCCCGAAGCACGTCTACGGCAAGCAGGGCCGTCCGTGCCCGCGGTGCGGCACGACGATCCGCAGCGCGGCGATGGGCGACGACAACCGCACGACCTCGTGGTGCCCAGGGTGCCAGCGATGAGCGGGGCGGCCGGGTGGCCCGGGGCGGCCGCGCGCGCGAGCGGCCGGACGCTACGGATCGGCCACAAGGGCTGCGCCGCCGTCGTGCCCGGCAACACCCTCGAGGCGCTCGAGCGGGCCGCCGAGCTCGGCGTCGACGCGGTCGAGTTCGACGCGCTCCCCGACGGTCACGGCGGCCTGCGACTGGCCCACGACCCCGACGACCTCGCCGCGCGCCCTGACGCCCCGACGCTCGCCCAGGCGCTCGACCGGCTCGCGCAGCCCGACCTCGCGCACCTCGGCATCGACCTCGACAGCAAGTGGCACGGCGACGAGGAGCAGATCGTCGCCGCGCTGCGGGAGCGCGATCTGCTCGACCGGACGCTCGTGTCGACGATGGAGGTCGTCACGCTCGTCCGCCTGCGCGAGATCGAGCCGGCGCTGCGCCTCGGCTGGTCGGTGCCGCGGGTGCGCCGCAACCCGCTGAGCCATCCGGCGACCCGCCCGATCGGCGTCGCCGCCGTCCTCGCGGCGCGCCGGATCCTGCCGCGGCGGCTCATCGCCGCCCTGCGCGAAGGCCGGGTCGACGCGGTCATGGCCCACGAGTCCCTCGTGAGCCCCGCGTTCGCCCGCGCCGTCACCGCCCACGGCGAGCTCTACGCCTGGACCGTCGACGACGCCGCCCGCGCCGCCCGCCTCGTCGCGCTCGGCGTCACCGGGGTCATCTCGAACGACCCGCGCCTGGTGCCGGCGGGCTGACGTCGCACGGGCGCCGCGATCGGCGCCGGGATGGCACGGGGAAGCACCGGGCGGCGCGGGGGAGCACCGGGCGGCGCGGCGGGACGGCACGGGGAAGCACCGGGGCGGCGCGGCGGGACGGCCGGGGCGCGACCCGCCGCCCGGACGAGGCCGAGGGCGGTGAGCATGCTGGGTGCTGGGTGCTGGGTGCTGGGTGCTGGGTGCTGGGTTCCGGGTTCCGGACGCCGGGTAGGTCGGATGTCGGATGCCGGACGTCGCGCTCGTCGTCCCGCGCCGCGCGACCTCGACCTTCGGCGTGCCATGCGCGCGACCCGTCGGTCTCGTTCGCGTCTCCGCACCGAGACCGACGTTCCGCATGCGACTCCAGACCGGTCACGACGCTCGCGCGGAGGGCTCGGCCCGCGGCACCGCCTCGTGTCGCGGCGCCGTTCCGGCCCGTGCGAGGCGTCGAGCTCGTCCCGGGCGGTCTCACGACCTCGACGTTCTGCAGGTCGCCCGTGTCGTTCGTCGTGCTCGCGCCGCGCGGCGTCTCGATCTCGACGTTCTGCAGGTCGTCCGTGTCGTTGGTGGTGCTCGCGCCGTGCGGCGTCCCGACTTCGACGTTCTGCAAGTCGCCCGTGTCGTTCGTCGTGCTCGGGCCGTGGGGCGCCCCGACCTCGACGATCCGCGTGCCGGTGTCGGCGCGCGTCGCGCCGGCCACCGGCCACCGGACGCTGGGGCACCCGCGGCCGACGCCGCCGTGGCGGGCCCCCGCGAGTCGCGCCGCGACCCGGACGGCACCGCGGGCGCGGTCGCGGCCCGGAGACGGCGAGCGATCACGCCGCGTGACGGATCTGGAGGTGGCCCGTAGTGTCCCCATGAGCGAGACCGCGACCGCCACGCTCGCGCTGCCCACCCCCCGCCGGAGAACGATGGACGTCGAGGCGCTGTACCGCTCCTGCGCCGACGACCTCTACGCCTACGTGCGGACGGTGGTGCGCGATCCGACCCTCGCCGAGGACGTCGTCGCCGTCGCCTTCGAGCGCGCCCTCGCGCGCCGGGGGCGCTTCGACGACCGGCGCGGGTCACCGCGGGCCTGGCTCTTCACGATCGCGCGCAACGCGGCGATCGACGAGCTGCGACGGGGGACGAAGGGCGCGGCCCTGACCCACGATCCCGTCGACGAGCGACAGCCCGATCCGGCCGAGCTCGTCGTGCAGCGCGACGAGCGCGCCGCGCGTGACGCGTCCGTCGCCGCGGCGATCGCGTCGCTGCCGGGCCGCGACCGCGAGCTCGTCGCCCTGAAGTTCCACGCCGGGCTCTCGAACGCCGAGATCGCCCGCGTCCTCGAGCTGTCGCCGACGAACGTCGGCAGCCGCCTGCACCGGATCCTGACCCGCCTGAGGGAGGCCTGCCATGTGGAAGCGTGAGACCCCGCTGTCCCCCGAGGTCGTCGCCGAGCTCGACGCCCTCGACGCGGCCCTCGCCGGCGCCGACGACGTCGACGCCGAGCTGGCGCTGCTCGTGGCCGCGGTCGCGGCCGACAAGCCCACCCTCGACGCCGGTGCGCGCGAGCGCCTCGACCTCCGCGTGGCCGATGCGGCTCGGCGCGAGGCCGATCGCTCGCCGTCCGCGTCCGCCGACGGCCGGACGCGGCCCGACGCCGCCGGTCCGCGTCCCGCGTCCGGCGGGCGACCGCCGATCGCGCCCCGCTCGAGCGGCGGGCTCCTCGCCCGCTGGCGCGGCCCCGCCAGCTGGAAGCCGGCGGTGGCGCTCGTCGTCGCAGCCGCGGTCGCGGTGCCTGCGGTCGTCCTGCTCGGCGACCGCGACGGCGGCAGCGACACGCAGTCGATGGCGCTCTCGGACGGCGCTCCGTCGACGCCGGACCGGAGCACGACGACCGAGTCCCTGACCCAGGAGGGCCGTGCCGGCGAGCTCGACGCGGGCCCCGGTGGCGATGCGGAAGGCGCGGCGGGTGCCTCCGCGGCGGCGCCCTCGGTCGCGCCCCAGGCCGGACAGCGCTCCGACTTCTCCAAGCGGGTTGTCCCCCCGTCCGGCGGTGCGACGAGCGGCGAGCTCAGGTCCCGCGACCGCCAGGTCGTCCGCGACGTCGAGCAGACCGTTCGCGTCGGCCGGCGCGACGTCGGCCGCGCGACCGATCGGATCACCCGGATCGTGCAGGACGCCGGCGGCTACGTCGGCGCCTCCGAGGTCCGCGAGCGGGCGAGCCGCCCGAGCGCGACGTTCCAGCTCGTCGTCCCGACGGCCCGGCTCGACGCGACCGTCGGCGAGCTCTCGCGGATCGGCGAGCTCGTCCGGCTCGAGCGTCGCAACGAGGACGTGACCCAGCGCGCGGCGTCCCTCGACGACGAGCTGCAGGATCGCCGCGCGGGCCGCTCGTCGCTGCGACTGCAGCTGGCGCGGGCGGAGAGCGCGTCCCGGCGTGCGGCGCTGCGGCGGGAGCTGCGGCTGCTGACGAACGAGATCGCCGGCCTCGAGGCCCAGCGCCGCAGCCTGCGCCAGCAGACCGACAGCGCCCGGATCGCCCTGCGCGTCACGACGGCGACGACGGACGAGGCGGTTCTGCCGCCCCCGGCCGACGACGGGCGCTGGGGTATCGGCGACGCGCTGTCCGACGCCGGCCGCATCGCCGAGGTCGCCGGTGCGGTGCTCCTCCTCGTCGGCGTGTTCCTCGTCCCGCTCGGGCTCCTCGGCGGCCTCGGCTGGCGCGTGCGCCGTCGCCGGCGCGCGCTCGTCGCCGACCGCGCGATCCGCGAGACCCTCGTCGAGGTGATCGGCGAGCCCGGCGAGCCGTGGGAGCACGTGCAGCGCCGGCTCGCGGGCGGCTGGCACCGGGCGGCGATCCGTCACCT
>NZ_JAXAVX010000007.1:0-163799 GCF_033949425.1 Patulibacter brassicae
GGGCGGGCCCAGCACGACCTGGGAGACGAGGCGTGGCAGCAGCACCGTCATCCGCCGATCGGGAGTCGGGGGATGGGCGGGCCCAGCACGACCTGGGAGACGAGGCGTGGCGGGACCACCGTCATCCGCCGATCGGGAGTCGGGGCATGCCTCCCCAGAACAGCTGGGAGCCGAGGATGCCGATGACGTGGACGCCGACGAGGTTCACCGCCATCGCGCGGGCGGTGGCGCGACCGACCTCGACGGGGCCGCCGCGCACGCGGTAGCCGTAGTAGCAGCCGACGATCACGACGAAGGTCGCCATCGCCATGCCCTTGAGGCCGGAGAAGAGGTAGTCCTGCGGGCTCTGGAACTTCCAGAACAGCTCGAGGTAGCCGCCGGCGGAGACCTGGCCGATCTGCGTGACGACCGCGAAGTACGAGCCGGTGTAGGCGACGACGATCGCGATCGCGTAGATGAACGGCAGCACGAGCCACGTGCCGAGCAGCCGCGTCGAGCAGAGGTAGAGCACCGAGTCCAGGCCCATGACCTCGAGCGCGTCGACCTCCTCCGCGATCTGCATCGTCCCGATCTCGGCGACGTAGCCCGTGGAGAGCTTCGCGGCCATCATGTAGCCGAACGCGTAGGGCGTGATCTCGCGGAGGTCCGCGATCGCGGCGAACGCGCCGGCGACCGACGGCGCGCCGACGATCTTCGACGCGTACGCGCCCTCGATCCCGATCGCGAGGCCGAGCGCGAGCACGAGCCCGAGGACGATGAGCAGCGAGCCGGTGATGAGGATGCTCGCCTGGCGCAGGACCTCGGCGAGGTAGCGCCGGATCCGCGGGCTCAGCGCGCCGCGGGTGATCCGCCAGCCGAGGTCGACCCCGTCGCCGAGGACGTCGAGGACCTCGCGCGCCTGCGCGGCGCGCCGTCCGGCGAGCCGGGTGCTCACCGGACCTCCGAGAGCACGGGGTTCGTCGCCAGCAGGAGCTGCGTGAAGACGTAGTTGATCGCGCCGGTGGCGAGGAACGCGATGACGACCGACTGGTTCACGGCCCGCCCGACGCCGGCGGCGCCCCCGGTCGCGTTCATGCCCTTGTAGCAGCAGACCGTGGCGATCATCGCCCCGTAGATCGCGCACTTCACGAACGACGCGGCGAGCTCGAGCGTCGTGGCGCTGTTGAAGAACGTGGAGAAGAACGGGCCGAGCGGCGCGTGGTTCTGCAGCACGACGAGGATCGCGCCGAGCACCCCGGCCAGCAGCGCGAAGACGTCGAAGAGGACGCAGACGATCGCGATCGCGAAGACGCGGGGGACGACGAGCGCGCGCACGACGTCGACGCCGAGGACCTCGAGCGCGTCGAGCTCCTCGCGCACGGCGCGCGCCCCGAGATCGGCGCAGATCGCGGTCCCGGCGACGCCGGCGACGACGATCGCGGTGACGAGCGGCGCGAACTCGCGGATGACGACGATGACGTACACGCCGCCGAGCCGGTCGAGCGCGCCGAACAGCCCGAGGAAGTTCGACGCCTGGATCCCGGCGGGCCCGAACGAGAGCGCGAACGACGTGAGGACGAGCGGGAAGAGCGAGATCCGCAGCGCGAAGCGCAGCTGCGCGACGAGCTCGGGCCCGTAGTCGTAGGGCGGGCGCAGGCCGCGCCAGAGCGCCTGGCCCGCGAGCTGGAGCATCCCCCCGGCCTGCAGCAGGACCCCGGCGGGCCGCGAGTCGAGGACCGGCGAGGACCCCGGCGCGCGGTCGGCTCCCGCGCTCATCGCACGGCCTCCACGCCCCGGTCCGGGCGGCGCACCACGTGGTGGTCGATCGCTGGATGCACGGTGCCTCTCCCCCTGCTCGCGCGAGCGTCGCACGTCACGAGCGGCGCCACTCTGACAGGGCCCTTTCCAGATGTCAAGAAGGCCGCTTGTCAGATGCGGGGCGCCTCTGCCAGGATGTGCCCCCGTGGCTTCCGCCGGCCAGCGCGTCTACAACGGCCTCACCGCCGAGGAGCGCCGCGCGCAGCGCCGCACCCAGCTGCTGAAGGCGGCGCGCGGCCTGCTCGCCGACGGCGGCGCGAAGGCCCTGACGGTCACCGGCGTCTGCCAGGCGGCACGGCTCAGCGAGCGCTACTTCTACGAGAGCTTCGCCAACCGGGCCGCGCTCATCGACGCCCTCTTCGAGGACGTGATCGCGACCGCCGTGGACGCGCTCGACCGCGCCAGCAGCGCCGGCGGCACCCCGCACGACCGCGCGGCGCGTCTCGTCGAGGGCCTGCTCGCGTTCCTGCTCGCCGAGCCGCGACTGAGCATCCTGGCCACGGACAGCCACTCGAGCGAGGTCGTCGCGCGGGGCCGGGCCGTCACCGCGGCGGCGCTCGCCGAGGAGATCGCCGCGCGCGCCGACCTCTTCTGGCCCGACGTCACCGACCGGGCCGCCGCCCGGCTCGCCGGCGAGCTGGCGATCGGCGGCCTGGCGGACGTCCTCTCCGCCTGGCACGTCGAGCGCGTGCGGTGGCCGCAGGACGAGCTCGTCGAGCGCGCCACGACGTTCTTCCTCGGCATCGGGACGGCGCTCGCCGCACCGTCCGTCGCCCCCGCCCGCTGACCGACCGCGTCGGCCCCCTCCGCCCGACGGGACGGCGCCCGGGCGCACGCGGAATGGCGGTCTTCCGCCATGGCCGTGCGCGACCGGGCCGTCCATCGTGTCCGGCATGCCCGAGACCGCGACGCCGCCCGCGACCAAGGCCCTCCTCGTGACGCGCCCGGAGTACGACGCCCTGCTCGCGCAGCTCGACCGTCGTCGCGCCGAGCGCGACGCGGATCCCGCGGCCGACGTCGCCGACCAGATCGTCCAGCTCGAGACGGCGGCGCACCGCGCGGTCGTCGCCTACCCCGACGACGCCGGCTACCTGCTCGTGGCCGTCGGCACCGTCGTCGACGTCGACGACGGGCGTCGCCGCTGCCGGTACCGGCTCGCCTTCGACGTCGACGTGCCGGGCGAGGAGGGCACGACGGTCGTCTCGGCGTTCTCGCCGGTCGGCCTCGCCCTCGTCGGGCGCGCGTCGGGCGACGTCGTCGACATCGCGCTGCCGGACGGGCGCGTGCGCTCGCTGCGCGTCGTGCGCATCGGCACCGTCGCACCCCGGTGACCCGGCGGTCTGGCACCGTCGGGTGATGGACCTGCTCGTCCGGATGCCGCTGGCGCGTCAGATCTTCCTCGTCGCGTCGACGGTGCTCGTGGCCGTCACGGCCGTGCTCGCGCTGCTGCCGGTGCGGATCTCGTCCCCGCCCGGCGCCGCCGACCTCGCGACGGTGCTGGGCGCCCTCGCCGTCGTCCTACTGACGATCTACCTCGCGCTGCGACGGCTGCTCGCCCCCCTGCACCGGCTCGCGCACGCGATGGAGACGGTCGATCCGCTGCGCCCCGACCCCGGCCTGCGCGAGTGGGTGGCGCCCGACGACCGCGACGTCGACCAGCTCTTCGACGCGTTCGAGGCGATGCTCGAGCGGTTCCGCGTCGAGCGACTGCACAGCGACCGCCGGACCGCGGCGGCGCAGGAGGCCGAGCGCCGCAGCGTCGCCGGCGAGATCCACGACGAGATCGGCCAGACGCTCACCGCGCTGAGCCTCCAGCTCGAGCGGGCGACGATGGACGGCGACCAGCGCGAGCTCGCGCAGCGGACCGTCGGACGCGCGCTGCGCGACGTGCGCAGCATCGCCCACCGCCTGCGCCCCGAGGGGCTCGACGACCTCGGGCTCGTCAACGCGCTGATCGCCCTCTGCGTGCGCGTGCAGGACGAGAGCGGCCTGCCCGTGCTGCGCGACCTCGACCCCCTCGACGTGGACCTCGACCCCGACGTCGCGCTGGCGCTCTACCGGATCGCCCAGGAGGCGCTCACGAACGCGATCCGCCACGCGGGCGCCACCCGCGTGCGGGTGACGCTGCGCAGCGACGACGACGGGGTGACCCTGCGGGTCGCCGACGACGGGCGCGGCGTCCACGGCCCCGTCCCGGGCGTCGGCGGGATCGCCGGCATGCGCGAGCGCGCGCGGCTCGTCCATGCGACGCTCGAGCTCCAGGCCGGCGACCCGGGCACCGTCGTCGTCTGCCGGCGCCCGCCCCGGGAGGCAGGGGCGTGACCGCGCACGGACCGACCCGGATCCTGCTGGCCGACGACCACGCGCTCGTGCGCAGCGGCATCCGGATGATCCTCGACCACGAGCCCGACCTCGCGGTCGTCGCCGAGGCGGGCGACGGGAACGAGGCCCTCCAGGTGGCGCTGCGGACGGAGGTCGACCTCGCGATCCTCGACGTCTCGATGCCGGGCCGCACCGGGCTGCAGGTCGCCCGCGAGCTCACCCGGCGCCGGCCCGACGTCCGCCTGCTGCTGCTCTCGATGCACGAGAACGAGCAGTACCTCTTCGAGGCGCTGAAGGCCGGCGCCGCGGGCTACGTCCTGAAGTCCGCGGCCAACCGCGACCTCGTCGAGGCGTGCCGCGCGGCGATGCGCGGCACGCCGTTCCTCTATCCGAAGGCGCTGCAGACGCTGACGCGCAACCTGCTCGAGGACGCCCGGGCGGGCGGCTCGCTGCCGCGCGACGTCCTCACCGCCCGCGAGCAGGAGGTCGTGAAGCAGATCGCGGAGGGCCTGACGACCGAGGAGATCGCCCAGCGGCTCGTCATCAGCCCGCACACGGTCGATCGCCACCGGTCCAACGCGCTGGAGAAGCTCGGCCTGCGCAACCGGGTCGAGCTCGCGCGCTACGCGATCCGGCGCGGGCTCGTCGAGCCCTGACCCGTCCGCGCCGAGCGCAGCGCGGCCGTCCGGCGCGCCTCCTCGCACCGCCGCCCCGCGGTCGAGAGGGCGTGGAAGAGCGTGTCCAGCGCGCGGTGCGTGCGCTCGTCGCCGGCCCGGACCGCCAGCGCGTCGAGCGCGTCCGTGGCGGCGCGCAGCGCCTCCAGCGCCTCCTCGACCGCGCCGACGCCGGCCGGCAGCGACGCGACCGACGGCGCGGCCACGCTCTCGCGCTCCAGCGCGCGGGCGGCCAGCACGAGCTCGCACGCGGCGTCGAAGATCCCGTCCACCGGAGCCGCAGGGGTCCGCGGCACGCCCTCGATCGGCATGCCAGGGATCCTGCGTCGGGGACCCGCTGCGGGCAATGGCGGAATGGCCCCATCTTCGGACCGGCCGCAGGCGTGCCGAGACGGCCCGGGCTACGTCCCCCAACGAGCCCGGACCGTCTTGGCGAGGTCCCGGTCGGCGCGTCGTGATCCCCCATCGACGTCCGCACCGGCTCCGGGACCGGATCCCATCCAGCGCGCCTCGCACTGTCTGAGCGCGCCCGCCGAAGCAGGCGCTCAGAGGGTGAGACGACCGTCCGCGGGGAACCCGACGGAAATTGCATGCACAACTTGTTCCCGCCCGCGACGCCTCGCCCGAGGTCAGTCGAGCAGTTGGACGACCGACCGGGCGACGCACGCGGGTCCCGCCTCGCCGTCGCGCTCGAACGCCTGCTCCATCCGCGCCCGGATGCCGCCGGTGACGATCTCGGCGTCCACGACCCGCAGCCGCATTCGCACCCGCGACCCCGACGGCACCGGACGGATGAACCGCACCCGGTCGAAGCCGTAGTTCAGCATCGACGAGAACCCCCGGAACGTCACGAGCTCGTAGGTGAGCACCGGGCCGAGCGACAGGGTCAGCAGCCCGTGGGCGATCGTCCCCCGGTGCCGCGAGGCCCCGGCGCGCGCCGGGTCGACGTGCACCCAGTAGTCGTCCCCCGTCACCGCGGCGAAGGCGTCGATCTCCGCCTGTCCGACCACCCGCCACCCGGAGATCCCGAGGTCGCCCCCCACCGCCGCGAGCACCGCAGCGCGCCCGTCGAGGATCGTGGGTCCCGTCTCGCGTCCCGGCACGTCCCGAGCCTCGGTGGACCCGCGCGCGTGGCCTGCGAACGCGCCGGGGAGCTCGTGGCCCGCTCCAAGACCGCCGCGCCCGCCGGCGACGGCGCGCGAACGAGGACGGACCGTGCTGAGATCGGCGTGAACGAAACCCAGGTCTCGCGCTGGCGCCGCGGTCATACGGAGCTTGGTCTTCGTCGCGCTGCAGGCGTTCAGCGTGATCGGCTGACTGAGTGGCCTCGCGTCATGGGCCGAAGCGGACCGCGTCTAGGTTGCTTGACAAGAGCCGGGCCGTCTAGTTTACTAGGCGCATGGAGATCACCGAGCACGCCGAGCAGCGGATGGAGGAGCGCAACATCTCCCGCCTCGACGTCGAGCACGTGATCGCCACCGCCCACACCCGCACCGCCCAGCCCTGGGGCACCACGCTCCACCATGGAATCGCCCTCGACGACCGCGCTATCGTCGTCTGCACCGAGTCCGAGGACTGGGACGTGATCGTCACCATCTACCGCCCGGACGAGGTCTGAACGATGCACGCGAAGTACGACCCGCGCGCCCGCGCGCTGATGATCCACCTCGCCGACCACGGCGACGGCAACGACCGCAACCGCGAGGTCGCACCCGGCGCCTACGCCGTCCTGAACGCCGGCGAGCTCGTCGCGATCGAGCTGCTCGGCGTCGGCAGCGACGACGCGACACAGCGTCTCGACGCCGTGATCGACGCGCACGACCTGGACCGCGACGCGATCCACGCGACGTACAGCGCGGCGGTCGCGGCGCCGGCGAAGACCGTGACCGTCACCGTCGCGGCGTGAGCACCGACCACCTCGAGCGGCTCCGCCGGCTGCGCCAGGAGCGCGACGAGGCCGAGACGGCGTTCCGCGTCGGGCTCTGGGAAGCGTCGACCGCTGGCGGGCTCTCCCGCCGTGCGATCGCCGAGGCGGTCGGACTGTCCCATCAGCGGGTGCACCAGATCGTGACCGACGTCGCCGCCGAGCGCGACGCGTAGAACGACGAGAACCCCGGCGGGAGCCGGGGGCTGCGAAGAGACGCGCGCTCTGCGTCGCCCGCAGGGCCGGGTCATCGAGCCCTGGCGCAGCACCTTGCGCAGGTACGCCCGGCGCTTCGGCCGGTTGGATGCGAGCCGACGGCGATCCGCGCGAGCAGCACGCCGATGCGCGCCGCCGCCGCGGCCGCCTTCGTCGACCAGCCGGGCACCTTCGCCCACGAACCGCCGTGGCGGTACTTCACTCGTCGGGCGGCGAGCAGCCGGTCGACGGCCTCGCGCTCGCCCTTCGTCAGCAGCCCGTACCGCGGATCGGCCTCGTGCTTCGCGACGCCCGGACGGCAGTCGACGTCGTCGATGCGCCCGAGGCAGCGGCGCCGATCGTTGAGCCCGTTCGTGCCGCCGTTGATCCGCCGCGTCACGCCGACGAAGTCGCCTGCGTCGGCGAGGGCGTTCAGGCCCCGGGTGCGCCAGTACCACGCGGCGATGCGCCAGCGCGTCGAGGTGCCCCCAGCAGGATTCGAACCTGCGCACACGGTTTAGGAAACCGATGCTCTATCCCCTGAGCTATGGGGGCGGCAGGCGGGAGGGTACCCGCCCAGGGGCGCCGGAGGCCCGGTCCACGCGCGGGCGCGCGGCCGGCGGGGCACGGCGATCGACGGCGCGCTCGACTAGCCTGGACGGCGTGTCCGAGCCCGTGATCCCGCCCGTTCGCGAGGTCGAGGACGGGCCGCTCGGCGAGGTCCGCCTGCGGGCGCGGGACGTGGCGGCGGCGATCGCGCCGGACGCCGCGCGGTGGGACGCCGAGGACCGCTTCCCCGCGCCCTCGTATGCGGCGCTGCGCGACGCGGGGCTCCTGCGGCTCACCGTGCCGGTCGAGCACGGCGGCGACGGGCTCGGCGTGCCCGAGGCCTGCGCGGTGCTCGAGGAGCTCGCCGGCTCGTGCTTCGCCTCCGCGATGCTCGCGCAGCTCTACCTCAACGGGCCGCCACGGGCGATCGACCGGCTCGGCACGCCGCAGCAGCGGGCGACGCACCTGCCGGAGGTCGCCGCCGGCCGGCGGCTGATCGCGATCGCGATCACCGAGCGGGACGCCGGGTCCGCGGCGACCGAGCTCACCACGACGCTCACGCCCGACGGGACGGGCGGCTTCCGGCTCGACGGCGCCAAGTGCTACACGACCGGCGGGCACGCCGCCGACGTCGTGCTCGTCTTCGCGCGGCTCGCCGGCACCGCCGGATCGCGGGGGATCGGCGCGGTCCTCGTCGACCGGGCCGCGGAGGGGTTCTCCAGTCGCGAGTCCGAGCCGAAGATGGGCGGTCGCGGGATGGCCGAGGCGGACCTGCGCTTCGACGCCGTGCGGATCGACGCCGGGGACGTCCTCGTCCCGCCCGACGGCGGCTCGTCGGCCGGCGCGGCGCTCATGCTGCGCCAGTTCAACCCCGAGCGGTGCGGCAACGCCGCGATGACGCTCGGCTGCGCCGGCACCGCGCTGGAGCTCTCGCTGCGCCACGTCCGCGCGCGCCGCCAGTTCGGGCGCGAGCTCGCCGAGTTCCAGGGCCTGCAGTGGAAGCTCGCCGACATGGCGATCCGGCTCGACGGCGCGCGCCTGCTGCTCGCTCGGGCGGCCTCCTCCGACGAGGCGGGGTTCCCCGCCACCCGCGCGACCGCGATGGCGAAGGTCGCCGCGAACGAGGCCGCGGAGTGGATCTGCGCCCAGGCGATCCAGCTCCACGGTCACGCCGGCTACACCCGCGCGCTGCCGCTCGAGCGGCTCTACCGCGACGCGCGCGGCATGTCGCTGGCCGGCGGCACCGTCGAGATCATGCGCAACGTCCTGGCCGGCGAGCTGCTCGGCCGGCGCTTCTCGCAGCGCGCCTGAGTCCTCTTCCTCCTCGCCCATCCGCGCGCCCACCGCGAGCCCCCGGGCGCATCGCGTGCGCCCGGCCCCGGGGGCGCCCCCGACACGCCAGGTGGCACCCGCCGGGACCGCCGTCGACCGGCGGGCGGCGTGTCGCGCGGCCCCGAGCGGTCAGAATGCCCGGGCCGCGGCCGATCACCGGATCGGAGCCCCGTCGGCGGCCGCTCGCCAGACCAGCTCCGAGACCCCATGACGCCTCCCGCCTCGCTCCGTCCATCCGCGCCGCGCCTCGTCGTGCTGGTGACGCTCCTCGCCGGCGCCCTGCTGCTGCTCCTGGGCGGCCGCGACGTCGCGCCGGCGACCGCGGCGCCCGTCCGGTGCGAGACCGCGCCGCTCGGCGCCGCGACCGGCTGGACCGAGTTCGTCGCCGGGGACGGCCGCCGCGGCTCGGAGTCCGAGGGCGCGATCGCCTACGGCGGCTCGCTGCAGGCCGGCGGGATGACCGTCGGCACGCGCCTCTCCGCCGCGGCCGCGACGCCGACGCTCGTCGTCGCCGGCACGGGCGGCTCGTTCAACCTGCAGCGCGGCAGCGCCTACGTCGGGACGCTCACCGGGCACATCAACTTCAACGGCGGCGGCAGCCGGCTGGCGACCAACCCGCTCGACCTCCCCGCGGCGTTCGTCGCGCTGCGCGACGCGTCGGCCCGCTGGGGCGCGCTGCCGAGCACGGGGACCGCGTCGGTCGTCGACTCCGATGCGACGGTCACGCCGATGGGGGGCAACGTCCTGCTGCTCACCGGCACGAACAGCGACCTGAACGTCTTCACCGTCACCCGCGGGCAGCTGACCGGCATCCGGGCGACGTTCATCGACACGCCCGCCGGCTCGACGACGCTCATCAACGTCCTCGGCGCCGATCCGGTGACCGTCAACGGCGAGATCCGCTACCGCTCCGGCAACAGCTTCATCCAGTCCAGCGACGGCACGACCCAGCGCAACGCGACGACGCTCTGGAACCTGCCGGCCGCGACGGGGATGACCCTCAGCACGAACGCCGCCTACGGCGGATCGATCCTCGCCCCGCGAGCCCAGGTCGTCGCGCAGAGCATCGGCCACAACCTCGGCCAGGTCATCGCGCAGGGCTTCTCGTCGAGCTACGAGACCCACCAGCACCTCTTCACCGGCTGCCTCCCGACGGCGGAGGCCCCCGCCACCCCGGCCGAGCTCCTGACGACGAAGGGCGTGGACCGCACCACGGCCGTGCCCGGCGAGGTCGCGACCTTCGCCCTCGGCGCGACGAACCGCGGCGGCACGGCCGCCGCCGACGTCGTGCTGACCGACGTCGTGCCGGCGGGCCTGACGATCGGGACGCTGCCCTCCGGCTGCACGCGCGACGGGCGAACCGTCCGCTGCGTCGCAGGCACCCTCGTCCCCGGCGACGGCGCGACCTTCCGGATCCCGGTCACGGTCGAGGCCCCGTCGACCCCGATCGGCGGCGGCGCGGACCGGATCACGCCCTACAAGGTCCAGTCGGACTGGACGCTCGACGGTGGTGCGTCGACGACGGTCAGCCTCGCCTGCCGCGCCGGGGACCTGCTCGGCGACGGCTCCGTGCGCGTCGTCGACATCGACCCCCAGTACGGTGACGACCGCGGCGCGATCGAGGTACGCCGCGCGACCGCGACGGCTCCCGGGACCTTCGACGCGGTGCTCGTGCACCACGGCCGCGGCCGGGCGCAGGGGCGCCTGCACCTCGCCTGCCTGCCGGCCGCCACCGACGGCGGACGCGGGCTGCGCACGGCCGCGCCGGTCGTCACGACGGCGACGCTCCCCGCCGGCACCCACGAGCTGCCGCTGGCCTGCGGCACCGATCGGATCGCGATCCGCCCCGGCATCGACGTCGTGCGCGGCAGCGCCCGGATCGTCGGGTCGCGGGCCACCGACGACGGCGCGACGCGGCGGCTCGTCGTCGAGGTCGGCCCCGATGGCGCCGACCTGACCGTCTCGGCCGGCTGCCTCGAGCGACAGACCGCCGCGGACCGCGGCGCCGTGCGGCTCGGATGGACGACGATCAGCCGCACCGTCGTCGTGCCCGCGGGCGCGACGGTCGACGAGCAGCTCATCTGCGGCGAGCAGCAGAAGGGGATCGTGGCCGGCTGGACCCTGGCTCCGGGCGTCGTGCTGGCCGGTCACGAGCCCCAGATCAAGTCGCGGGTCTTCACGCTGTCCAGCACCGGGACCGCGCCTCGGCCCGTCGAGCTCCAGCTCCTCTGCCTCGACGACCGAACGGGCGACCCGACGGCCATCGGCAGCGGCAGCGCGCAGCTCGTGAACACCGTGAACGCGACCTCGACGACGCCGCAGGGACCCGGAGCCGTGCTCTCGGCGACCGCGACCGTCACCCGGACGAGCGGCGCCGCGACCCGGGGCGCCGTGCGCACCGCGACGCTGCGCAGCAGGAACGTCGACGTCGTCCTGCGCTGCGCGAAGGGCTGCAGCGGCGTGGCCACCGTGCGGACCGCCGAGCGCCTGCGCACGAGCGGCCGGACGTACCGGGCGAAGGCGCGGATCGGGGCGCGGCGGTTCGTCACGCGCCCCGCGCGCACGACGACCGTGTCCGTGCGCGTGCCCACGAGGGTCCGCGCGGCCCTGCGCCGGACCCGCGGCGCCCAGGTCGAGGTCGTCCTGCGCGACGCGCAGGGCCGCCGCGCCTACCGCACGGTCGGCCTGCGCAAGCGGTAGGGGCCCGGCCGAGAGCGGGCCCTTCGGGACGCGTCGCGTGAGCCCCGGCCCCCGGGGCTCACGCGACGCACCAGCCGTCCGGGGCGGCGCGGCAGCCGGCGCGCCGCGCGTCAGTCGGCGGTCTCGTCGCGCAGCGCGGCGCGGCGGACCTTGCCGGACGCCGTCAGCGGCAGCGCGTCGCGGAACTCGACGATCCGCGGGTACTTGTACGGCGCCGTGACGCGCTGGACGTGCTGCTGCAGCTCGCGGGCGAGCGCCTCGCCCGGCGCGTGCCCGTCGCGCAGGACGACGACGGCCCGCACGACGCTCCCGCGCTCGGGATCGGGTGCGCCGACGACCGCGGCCTCGGCGACCGCCGGGTGCTCGACGAGGGCGCTCTCGACCTCGAACGGCCCGATCCGGTACCCGGCGCTGACGATCACGTCGTCGGCCCGGGACTCGAAGCACAGGTAGCCGTCGGCGTCCTCGCGCACCCGGTCGCCGGTGCGCCACGGCACGCCGCGGTCCTGAACGACGAGGTCGTCCAGCGGCCGCGCGCCGCCCCGCTCCGGATCGAGGTAGCCGCGGAAGAACGTCGGCACCGTCGCCGGGTCGACGACGAGCTCGCCGTCGTCGAGCCACAGCCGCACGCCGGGCAGCGCCCGGCCCATCGACCCGGGACGCGCCGCGACGCCGGGCGGGTTGCCGGTCAGCTGACCGGTCTCCGTCTGCCCGAACCCGTCGCGCACGTCGAGCCCCGTCGCGGCCCGCCAGGTCTCCAGCACCTCGGGGTTCAGCGCCTCGCCCGCCGCGACGAGCCCGCGCAGGGACGGCAGCGGCCGCAGCTCGGCGCGCTTGGCGACGATCCGGTACTCCGTCGGCGCCATGCACAGGACGTCGACCTGCTCCTGGGCGACGAGCGCGAGCCGCTCGTCCGGGTCGAACCGGGCGTCGTGCAGCAGGCCGGCCGCGCCGCGGATCCACGGGGCGATGAAGACGTTGCGCGCGGACTTCGACCAGCCGCTGGCGGCGGTGCACCAGACGAGCTGCCCCGGCTCGGGCGCCAGCCAGCCGCCGGCCTGCAGGCGCTGCCCGGTGAGGTAGCGCTGGGCGTGGACCACGGCCTTCGGCGTCCCGGTCGACCCGCTCGTGAACGTGATGAGGCACGGGTCCTCGTCGTCGAGCTCGGCCGCGGGCGGCGCGGCGTGGTCGTAGAGCGCCGGATCGGGGACGAGCAGCACCGCGGGGTCGATCGACACCGCCGTCAGGGCGTCCTCCAGCGCGGTCCGGTTGCGCTCGTCGCAGACGACGGCGACCGGGCGGGCCACCCGCAGCCGCGACGCGAGGTCGGCCGGGCGCAGCTGCTCGGTGCACGGCAGGACGACCGCGCCGAGCCGGAAGCAGGCGACCATCGCCTCGACCCACTCGACGCGGTTGCCGACGAGGGTCAGGACGACGTCGCCCCGACGCGCGCCGGCCGCCTGCAGCGCCCCCGCGAGGGCGCCGCTGCGGGCGTCGACGTCGCCGAAGGTCCATTCGCGGCGCCCCCCGTCGCGGCGGAGCTCGACGAGCGCCCGGGCCGCGGGATCCCGGCCGCCGACGACGTCGCGCGCGAAGTTCACGCGCGGCGCCCGCGACGCCGGTGCGGGGCGGCGGCCGTCACTCCCCGGTGCCGCGCGGGACGATGAGCATCGGGCAGCGGACGTGACGCACGGCCTTCGCGCTGACGGAGCCGAGCAGCACGCGGCGGACCGGCCCGTAGCCGCGCGATCCCAGGACGAGGAGGTCGAGGTGCTCGCCCGCGCGACCGAGCTCGATCGCGGCGTCGCCCTCGACGACCTCCACCTCGACCTCGACGCCGTCGATCGCCTCGGCGCGCTCGCGCATCTCGGCGACGAACCCGTCGCGGACCTCCTGCAGCGTCTGCGAGCCGACCGCCCCGAAGTACCAGAGCAGCTCGGTGCCGATGACGTGGATGAGCCGCAGCGTGCCGCCGGTGAGCCGCGCCGCCTCGACGGCCGCATCGATCGCCAGGCCGGCCTCCGCGGAACGGGAGTACGCGGCGCCGATCCGCGGCGCGCCCTCGGTGACCGGCGCGTAGCCGTGCGGGGCCACCGCCACCGCGCACGGGGCGGCGTGGAGCACCTGCTCGGTGATGCTGCCCGCCGCGATCCGGCCGAGCACGCCGAGGTGGCTCTCGCCGACGACGATCAGCGCCGCGCCGAGCTCCTCCGCGCGGCGGTGCAGCGCCGCGGCGGGCGACGACGCCCGGACGACCTCGAACGACACGCCCGCGCGGTCGCCGGCACGCTCGCGCGCGCCCGCGAGGCGCTCCTCGGCGGCCTCCAGCAGGGCCGCCTCGACCGCGCGGACCGCCGGCTGGTGGCTGTCGCCGACGCTGTCGGCGGTGACCACCACGATCTCCGCGTCGGCGCGGACGTCGGCGGACCGGAGCGCGAGCTCGAGGGCCGCGCGCCCGCCGGCCCGGCCGTCGTATCCGACGATGATCGTGTGCGCCACGGTGATCTCCTGGGGTCGTGAGGAGGCGACGGGTCGATCCTCGCACACCCTTCGCGGGGTGAGAGCGCCGGCGCGCCACGCTCGACGGGGGTTCGGCCACCCGGGGGAGCACCGAGGTCGAACGGACGGCCAGCGACCGCCGCGCGGCCCGCGAGCGATGGCGGATACTGAGGACGGTGTCCGCTCCGCGCCCCTCCCTCGTCCTCCTGCCCCTGCTCGTCGCCGGGCTCCTCGCCGCGCTGGTCCTGCCGGGGCGTGCCGCCGCGGCGAGCACGTGCGCCGCGGCGGTGCGCGCCGCCCTGCCGACGACCGACGTCGTCGCGTTCGAGGACGTCCCGCGCGCGACCGTCACCGTGCGGCGCCGGGTCGGCGGCGTGCGCGTCACGGTCCGCCGCGCGGGACGGATCGTCGCGACCGGGTCCCGCACCGCGAGCGGGCGCGGCCGCCTGCGCGTCCCGCTGACGCTCCGGCGCCGGCCGGTGAGCGGGCGGTTCGAGACGACCGTCACCGCGAGGGTCCCCGGCTGCGGCCGCGCGCGCACGTCGACCCGTCAGACCCTGCGGCGCGCCAGCGCGCCGGTCCGGGTCGTGGGCTCGCGGGTGCGGGCCGTCGCCACGGCCGCCGGCGCGTCGATCGACCTGCGCGTGCGCAGCGTCGGCCGGCGCCGGGTCGCCGGCGTGCGGGCGACACTCCGGGACGGCCGGCGGACGATCGGCCGCACGACCGCCGGCCGCACGATCGCCGCGACGGGCACCACGACGCTCACCGTCCCGCTCACCGGCACGCCGGAGAGCGGCCGCTACGTCATCGAGCTCCGGGCCGGCGCCTCCACCCGGGCCGTCGCGTCCGCGCAGCCGCTGACGGTCACCGCTCCGCCGAGCGGCGACGCCGCAGCCCCGCCGGCGCCCAACCCGCCGACGGCCGACGAGCGCGCACGCCAGCGGGCGGTCGTCTCCTGGACGCAGGGCCGCTACCTCGACGCGGACCGCGCCGGCGTCCAGCTGCCGGGGATCGGCACCGCCCAGATCGTCTGCCGACCGGACACGCAGTGGATCCGCGTCTTCCCGACCGACCCGCGCCGCGAGACGTCGATGCTCACCTGGACCTACCGCGACTGGGGCGCCACGCCGGAGAAGGCGCTCCGCGAGGCGCTGCTCACCACCGGCACCGGCCGCGACTTCAACGAGGGCTGGAACAAGTTCACCCCCGCCGAGAAGCGCTCGACCGGCGAGTTCATCGGGATCGTGACCGACCGCGGGCCGATCGGCGCGCCCGGATCGGCGCCGCTCGCCGCCCCGATCCGGTACCGCCTGACGTGGAAGTGGGACTTCACCGATCCCGCGACGTCGTCCTGCTCCGCGTCGCTCGACGTCCTCTCGCAGGTCGACGGCGCCGGCGGGGCGCCCGTCCGCAACGCCCAGGTCGTCTGGGACGGCCGCGAGACGCCGGTCCCGCCGGCCGAGCGCCAGGTGGCCGCGACGGTCGTCCCGGGGATCGGCACCCTCGCGCTGACCTGTCAGCCGCAGCCCGACGGCCTGCGGCGCGTCGTCCTCGACACCCCCTACGGCGGCACCGTCACGGTGCGCCAGGCCGGCGTCGACGAGACCGTCGGCTACCCGGCCGGGCCGCTGGCGACCGACCTCGGGCCGAACAGCCAGGTCCAGATCGACGTCGCCGGGGGCGGCAGCGTGCTCGTCTCCTCGCGCTGGAAGCTCAACGATCCCGACCCGGCGCAGAACTCCTGCGCGCTGGCCGCGATCGCCGAGGGCCGCTGAGCCGGCGGCAGCGTCGGGACCCGCCTCCTCGGCCCGAAGACGCCGTCGCGGGCTCCGTCGTGCCGGCCCGCGTGCCCGTCGCGGGCGGCGTCGCGCGCACGCGGCTCAGCGCCGCGGCACGCCGGCGTTGCGCAGCGCCCCGCCGCGAACGTAGCGCTTGACCTGCTCGACGAGGTAGCCCCCGTCGTCGTCGGCCGACAGCGCCGCCCGGCGACCGTCCCGGGCCTCCTTGCCGGTCACGCCGTCCTTCTGCGCGTCGCAGGCGCAGGTGTCGTTCGGGAAGGCCGAGCCGAAGAGCACGCCGATGATCCCCGACGCGCGCATCGACCGCAGCAGCGGGCGGCCGCGGTCCCCGAGCAGCCGCTGGACCTTGTCGTCGCGGTAGTGGCCCTTCGTGTCGTCGCTGGCGGCCATCACGTCGTTGCCGACCGGCACCTGCCACAGCACGCCGGCGCGCCGCGTCCCGGCGATGACGCCGCGGACGTAGCGCAGGTGCCGCGCGTAGTCGGCGCTGGACCACTCCACCTGATCGGCCGGGACGCCGTCGACGATCCGGGCGTAGCCGCTCGTGCGGTTCGCGTACTCGAAGGTCAGCAGGTCGAACGGGCGGCCGAGCGAGCGGTAGAAGCGGGTCGTGCGCCCGATCATCGCCCGCAGCTCGTCCTCGTCGGGCTTCGAGCCGACGATGTCCTTGTTCGTGCCCCAGATGCTGACCGGGAAGGCGAGCCGCACGGAGCGGGCGTACCGGTTGCGGATCCGCGTGACGAGCGTCGCGAAGCCCCGCAGGTCGTTGCGCAGGCCCTTCGCGAGCGCGCCGCCGGAGGCCCGCACGGCGACGGGGACCTTCGTGGCGTCCTCGCCGTACCGCTGCTGCGCATAGCCCCAGAGGTCCGGCTCGACCTGCAGGACCGACAGGCGCGCCCCGCCCTCCTGCATCCGGCGCAGCGCGACGGTGAGGTCCGCCACGACCGGACGCAGGACGGAGGGGTCCCGGAGGCCCGTGACGACCTTGTCGCGCTCGTGGGACAGGTGGTCGGCGCCCTCGGTCTGCTGCAGGACGTAGTACGAGAGGAACGGCACCTGGCCGTTGCTCGCGGAGTCCGCGACGAACGCGGTCGCGAAGCTGCCGTTGCCCTGGCGCCAGCGCTGCCAGGTCCCGGGACCGCCGGCGCCGCCCGACAGGTAGGCCCAGCGGACGCCGAACGGCGCCCGCTCGCGCAGCGTCGCGGCGCCGTCCTCGACGTCGCTGAGGCCGATGGTCAGGCGCGCGGGCCAGCCCTTCGGGACCCCGATCGGGCCGACCGGCTTCGCCTTCGCGGCCCGCGGCGTCGCGGCGGGCACGTTCGCGATGCCGGGGGTCGTCGCCGCGCGGGTGCGCGTCGCGTCGCCCGTCGATCCGCACGCGGCGATCGAGAGCACGACGACGACCCCGGCGACGGCCCGGGCTCCGGGACGCCCGCCGCGCATGACCCTACGGCGCGGCACCGATGCCCGGGACCCCCGAGGAGGGCGGCGAGGACGGCTGCGCCGGGGTCGTCGTCGTGGTCGTCGTGCCGCGGTCGCCCGACGGCGGGTCCGGGACCGCGATGCGCAGGCGGCGACGCACGCGGTTCGCGCTGGCCGTCGACAGCGGCGTCAGCTCGTCGCGCTGCACGAGCGTGGCGTTCTCGTCGAGCACGTAGGCGATCAGCGTACGGGCGGCGACCGAGGTGAGGCGCCGGTCGTCGCCGTAGACGTAGACGCCGCGCGCGAGCGGGTAGCTCTGCGCGTTGATCGTCGCCTGCGAGGGGAAGCGGCAGTTCGGCGCCTCGGAGTCCCGGCCGCGCCCGTCGCGCGGATCGACCTCGAGCGGGCGCAGCATGTCGGCGTGCGCCTCGTAGTACGGGTAGCTCACGATGCCGAGCCGACCCGGCGCGAGCGTCTCGGCGAGGTTCTGGTTGCGGAACTGCCGGGCGGCCCGCGCCACCGCGACGCGCTCCTGACGATCGGCGACCCGGTTGGCGGACCGCTGGGCGGCGGCCACGCGCTGCGCGTTGCGCCGCCGCAGCCCCTCCGGATCGCGGACCGCCTCCTTGCGTCGGCTGCGGGCGCGGTTCTCGCGCCCGATCTGCGCCACGACCCGCCGCGATGCCTCGTTGACGAGCCGCCGGCGGGTCGCGGCGAACTCGCTGCGACGCCGCTGCGCGTAGCTCGTCCGGTAGGCCGCGACACGGCGATCGAGCAGCGCGACGAGGTCGTCGCCGGAGACGTAGGAGCCGATGCGCGACTCGCCGTCGACGGTGCGCAGGTCCCCGCGCAGGTCGGACGCCAGGAACTCGCCGATCGGCTTGTCGAAGACCACCCGGCCGATGGTCTGCATGACCCCGGAGGACAGCGGCAGCGTCATGGCGCCGAACGGCTTGTCGGCGAAGCCGACGTCCTGCCAGTTGCGGATCGTGGACCCGCGGCGCAGCAGCTGCTGCAGGCCGGCGACCGTCATGCAGTCCCCACCGAGATCGACGCGGTTGCGCGTCACGACGATCGCGGTCGTGAAGCCGATCGTCACCGGACTGCCGACGGAGAGCCCGTTGGCCCGGCAGCGCGCGAGCTCGTCGCGCGAGATCGGACGGGAGGTCTGCAGCAGGTCGATCCGACCGGCGCAGAGATCCTCGAAGCCCGAGTCGGCGGGCTGCACGCGAACGCCGTAGCTCATCGAGCTGTTCCGCGACTGCAGCGCCTCGACGGCGCGCTTCAGCAGCGACTGCTCGCCGGAGACCGAGACCTCGGCGGACCCGTCCGGGCGGCTCGGCAGCGACGAGCGCCGCTGCTGCTCGGCGGCGAGCCGCTCGCGGGCCGCCTCCTCGCGCTGCTCCGCGGCGGCGCGATCGCCCCGGATGACGTCGCTGCCGGTGCTGATGCCGCAGCCGGCGAGGACGAGGGCCGTCGCCGTGCAGGCGAGCACGTGGCGCAGGACGCTCATCGGACCGCCTCCTCGGGTGCGTCGTCGTCCTCGAGCTCGCGACCGAGGTCGACGACCTCGAAGTCGGTGAGCCGCAGCTCGCCGAGCTCGTTGCCGTAGAGCAGCCGACCGTAGTCGACGTTGCTCTGCGCGTAGAGCGTCGGCGCATCGGCGCGATCCACCACGATCGCCCCGTACTCGCGCAGCGCGCGGACGATCGCCCGCGCCGAGCGCTCGCGGACGGTGTCCAGGCGTCCCGTCGAGCCGTCGCCGGTGAGCGTCGAGGCGTCGTCGCCGCCCTCGATCGCCGAGCTGCTGACGAGCGGGTTCGCGCGGTTGATCTCGGCCGGGTCGACGACCGCGGGATCGCTCGTGCGCAGGCGGCCGGCGGCCCGCAGCGCGCGGGTCGCGGCGTCGGCCTTCAGCCGCAGCCGGGCGCCCTCCGGCAGCGAGCCGACCGGCCCCAGGCCGTTCGTCGTCGAGGCGGGCCGCACGAACCGGCCGGCGGCCGGCGACGGCACGGAGATCGCCAGCGCGTGCTCGATCCGCCCGGCCCGGAGCTCCTGGGGGCGGATGAGGCCGGCCAGCAGCGGCACGCCCGAGCCGCGGACGCTCGGCGTGCGCGGCGTGGCGGCGGACTCGAGGATCCCGGCGCCGTCGCCGCTCAGCCGCCAGCGGCGGGAGAACTGGTACGAGATCGTGTCGCCGACGCGACGGGCGCGCCAGAGATCCCAGACGAGGTCCTGCTGCTCGTCGACGAGGATCATCCAGCCGTCGTGGCCGGGGTCGGAGCTCGCGTCGTCCGGCAGCCGCAGCTCGCTCGGGACCGCGCCGCCGCCGGCGACGCAGCGACCCTGGCGGCAGAGGAGCCGCACCGGACGTCCCGTCCCGACGCGGTAGACGGGCGGCGCCCAGCCACGCGTGTTGACGAAGAGCCGGCGACGGTTCAGGCGCGAGCGACGGGAGATGTCGTCCGCGGGGCCGGGCGACTCCGCCGCCAGGCGGATCATCCGGGGGGAGTCCAGGGCGGCGCTCGCGCCCGACACGCGCTGGTTCCAGACGCTGGAGGCCGCGAACGGCCGGACGCCGCCGACGTCGGTCGTCGCGGCGCGCGGCGTCGGCCGCGCGCCGGCCGCCGAGCTCGTGGTGGTCGGACCGTCGTCGCCGGATCCGCAGCCGGCGAGGGCGAGCAGCAGCGCGGTCGCCAGCGCGACCGGCACGGGACGCAGGACGGTCACGGCGCGAGCTCCGGCTGGACGGTGGCGAGGGAGTCCGGTCGGACGCTGCCGGTCGTCGTCGTGCCGGACGTCGAGCCCGACCCGGAGGACGAGCCCGACCCGGACGAGCCGCCGCGCGAGCCGGGCGTCGCCGGCGCGACCGCGCGACGCGGGTCGCTCGCCGAGACGAGCAGGAGCGTCGTCGATCCGACGGAGAAGACCGGCTGCAGCCCGCGGACGCGGCCCCGCGTGGCACCGGGCCACGTGCGCTCGATCGCGTCGCCCCCGGCGCCGGGAGCCACGAGCATGTAGCGCACGCGCCCCCAGGGCGAGCGGATGAGCGACTGGAACGGACCGTCGCCGCGGTCGACGCGGTCGGCGAAGACCTCGGGGCGACCGCTGAGCAGGATGACGCCGGCCGTCGTCGAGTTGTCGGCCAGGACGCTGTCGCGCTGCTTGCCGGCCATCGCCTTGATGAACGCCGCCATCCGCTGGTCGGCGGAGATGCCGACGTTGTAGCCGCCGCGCGACCGCGTGCCCTCCTGGTCCTCGCCCGGGTGCAGCAGGCCGCGCAGGAAGGCCTGCTCGAGGTTCTGGTACGGGTAGCGGTCCATCGCCACGCCGGTGATCGGGATCGACACGGCGAGCCCGACGAGCGTCATCGCCATGCCGGCGGGCCCGCCGACGCGCGAGAGCCACGCGGCGGCGGCGAGGCCGAGGACCGCGATCGGCAGCGCCGAGCGCAGCGACAGGAGCGCGAGGTCGTCGTTGACGACGACGTCGCCGACCATGATCACCACCGCCCCGACGGTGAGCATCGCCAGACCGGTGGCGATCGCGTCGCCGAGGCTCGCGCGCCAGATGAGGGCGACGAGCGCCAGGAGCGTCATCGTCGTCGAGCCGAGCAGCAGCCAGCCGGTGTTCGACAGCAGCGAGCCGACGTCCCACGGCACGGCCGCCGCGGACGCCAGTCCGTGGCTGTCGCCCGTCGACTGCAGCCAGCCGAACGGGTCGCCGGCGATGACCCAGCAGACGACGATCCAGACGACGATCGACGCGAACGGCGGGGCGAGCACCGTCGTGACGAGCCCCTCCCGCTCGCGCTCGTCGGCCCCGTGACGCACGAGGGCCAGGTAGATGACGAGCATGATCAGCGGCGCCCAGATCATGAACCCGAACCGGGTCACGCAGAGCAGGCCCAGGGCGATGCCCACGCCGGCCACGAACCGCGGCTGGTCCTCGATGACCCACGTGAAGAGGAAGTAGAGCGCGCCGGAGAGGGCGGCGACGTAGACCATGTCCGGCAGCCCGGTGCCGGCGTAGAAGAGCAGGCGCGGGTTCGCCGCGACGAGCAGCACGGCCACGAGGCGGAACGCCATCGGCATCCCGCAGCGCGCGAACGTCCGGTGGACGAACAGCAGCGCGATCGCGGCCCAGAAGCCCGAGGCGACCGGGAGCGCCACGAGGGAGCTCGCCAGCGGCTTGACGAGGGCGAAGGGCAGCAGCGCGATCGTCTGCAGCGGCGGCTGGTCGAAGCCGATCGCGGCGAGCTTCGCCGGGTCGTTGTGCCAGACGTAGAACGCCCGGCTCATCGCGCTCAGCGCGTCGCCGGGGACGATGTGCTGGACGACCACCGCGTGGTAGCCGATGCCGGCGAAGATCGCCCACCCGAGGAGGAAGACGAGCAGCGCCTCGCCCCAGTGGACCGGCACGGGAGCCGGGACGTCGTCCGGGCGGCGTGGCGCCGCCGGACCGAGGTCGGACGGGACCGGCGTGTCGAGGAGCTGGGCGACCGGACGGCGCCCGCGCGCCGCGACCTCGAGCTCAGCCGACATGGGTCGGGCTTCCCGAGGACGTCGTCGACGAGGTGGCGGCCGAGCCCGGGGCCGGGCCGAGGGCTCCGGCCGGCGCAGGCGCGGGACCGGACGCCGGCAGCGCGGGCGCGTGGCTGGCGTCGAGCCCGTGGACCGTCTTCTCCCAGTAGAACGGGTTCGTGACGAGCTGCCGGAACCCCTTCCAGGCGGCCATCGACATGAAGCCCCAGTAGATCGGCGTGAAGAGCGCGTACCGGACGAGCTGGAAGTACCCGCGGTGGATCGTGCCCGCGAGGTTCGCGTAAATGAAGACGAAGTTGCCCACGAGCAGCTGCGCGACCGCGGCGTAGAACACGAAGCCGGGGAACATCTCGCGGATGAACCCGAGCTGGGTCAGCGTGAAGAGCGTCGTGAGGAACCAGCTGACCGGGTTGAAGAGGAAGGTCAGGCTGCCGCCGACGATCAGCTGGAAGCTGATGAACCCGCGCAGCCCGAGCTGCCGGAACGTCCGGATCGGGTGGCGCATGTGGACGAGGTACGTCTGGAAGTACCCCTTGATCCAGCGCGACCGCTGGCGGATCCAGTTGTGGATGTCCGAGTTGGCCTCCTCGTAGGTCGAGGAGTCCACGACGGCCGTGTGGTAGCCGGCCCGCGCCAGGCGGATGCCGAGGTCGGCGTCCTCCGTGACGTTGTACGGGTCCCACGCGCCGAGCTCGAGGAGCTTGTCGGTCCGGAAGTGGTTCGAGGTGCCGCCGAGCGGGATCGGCGCGTTCGCCGCGTCGAGCCCCGGCAGCATGAGGTCGAACCACATCGAGTACTCCGCCGTGAACCAGCGCGTGAGCAGGTTCTGGTCGGCGTTGAAGTAGTTCAGCTTGCCCTGGATGCAGACGACGTCGTCCGGGGCCTTGCGGAACGCGACGACGACCTTCTTCAGCTGGTCGGCGTCGGGGCGGTCCTCGGCGTCGTAGATGACGGTGATCTCGCCGGCGGCCTGGATCATCCCGAAGTTGCAGGCCTTCGGCTTCGTCTTCGGCAGGCTGTCGGGGACGATGACGAGCTTGAAGTGGGCCGGCAGGTTCAGCGCCCGGATCGCGTCGATCGTCTCGTCGTCGTCGGCCTCGCAGAGGAGGCGGACGTCGAGCTTGTGCCGGGGGTAGTCGAGCCCGTGGATGCCGTTGACGAGCCGCGGGATGACCGCGGCCTCGTGGAACAGCGGCACGAGGATCGTGTAGACCGGCAGCGTCCGCGGGTCGAGCTCGGCGATCTCCTCGTCGGTGACGTCGACGCGCGCGTGCCGGCCGAGGCTCTGGAGGATGAGCCGCAGCTTGTACAGCGAGACCGAGAGGTGGAACGCGCTGTAGAGGCCGAAGACCACGGCGAGCGTGATGATCGGCTCCCAGATCACGCAGCCGACGAAGACGATGGCGACGAGCAGGAGGAAGAGCTTCTGCGCCGTGGTCGCCACGACGCTGCCGGAGTTCTCCGGGTCGGTGAGCTGCAGCAGGTCGACGGCGGTCCGCGAGTACGCGTGCTCGTTGAGCCGCTGGAGCAGCTGGTCGATCTGCGTGGGCGTCGCCAGCGCCTCCTGGACGGTGAGCTCGGTGACCTCGGCGAGGCGGTCGAGCTCGTCGTCGTCGAGGCGGTCGTGCGCCGCGACGAGGAGGTTCCCCTCGCGGATGGCGATCGGGACGATCCGCAGCTCGCGCTGGACGACCTCGGGCACCTCGGCGAGCGCCGCGGGCTCGGGCTCGACGGCGCCGAGGTCCACCGCCGGCAGGCGGTGCAGGCGCGCGAGCGCGCGCAGCAGGGCGGCCTCGTCGATCAGGCCGTCGTGCAGCAGCAGCTCGCCGAGCCGGCCACCGGCCTGCTCCTGGTAGCGCAGCGCGGCGTCGATCGCGATCGGCGACACGGCGCCGTGCGCGATGAGGATGTCGCCCAGGCGCGAGCGCCGCAGGTCCTCGGTCTCGTGCTCGCCGTGCAGCTCCTCGGGCGGGAACCGCCGGTCGATCGCGTGAGCCAGGTCGTCGGCCGCCGCGACGACGAGGCGCACCGGCCGCCCGAACCGGCGCTCGAGCGCCGTGCCGCCGTCGTGCGCGGCGGGGTCCACGACCGCGACGGTGACCTGCCCGTCGTGGAAGGCGAGCGGCAGGGCGCGCAGCTCGCGCGACTCGGCCTCCGACAGGAGCCCGGCCACGAGCGGACCGGGGGGCGGCTGCTCGGCGAGGTTGACGAGCTCGATCCCGAGCCGCTCGGCGGTCCGGCGGGCCCAGGCGGCGGCGAGCGAGTCGCCGCCGGCGCGGCCGCGGTCGTGGTCGCTCATGCGGCGCCCTCCGGGGACCCGGCGCTCGCCCGGTTGCGGGCGCGACGCGCCTGCCAGCTCATGACGAGGAACGCCACCGCGATGACGATCAGCGGCACGGCGAGGAAGACGACGAAGAAGACGGCGAAGAGCAGCGCGGCGAGCGTGCCGGCGAGGATCGGCTTCACGACCCGCTCCCGAACTCGACGACGATCCGGCCCTGCGCGAGGTAGCAGCGCTCGACCGCGCGGCCGAGCTCCGTGCGCAGGAGCCCCGCCAGCGGCGCGGGCCGGGTGAGCGCCACCCGCAGGACGACCTCGGTGTCGTCGAACGCCACGACGCCGACGCTCTCGATGACGGGCAGGGCCGCGAGCCGGTCGACGATCCCGTCGAGGTCGCCGAGGTCCAGGAGCGGCCCGAGCACGATCTCGACGACGTCCGAGCTGATGAGCGGGACGCCCTCCAGGCCCGCGTCGACCGGACGGGCGCTCGGACCCGCGCCGTAGGAGGCCCAGGCCGCCTGGCTCTCGCTGACGTCCTCGGCGACCGCGAGCTCCCCGTCCACGTGCTGCTCGCGCGGCGCGAGGGCCCCGGCGTGCCGGACGACGTCGCGGCCGCCGTGCCCGTCGTCCCCGAGCGGATCCGTCCCGGTCGAGAGCGGGACGTCGGCGTCGGGCGGCGGGTCGAAGCCCATCATCGCCACGCCCTGCTGCTCGGCCTGCTGCGCCTGCAGCGCGGCGTGGGCGGCCTGCGTGCGGGCGACGGGGTCGAGGGACACGGCCTCCTCGGCCGCCGTCGGCGGAAGCGGCCCGTCCTCCGCCGGCCCGGCGGCCGGGCCGACGTCCTCCCCACCCGCGTCCGTCGTGGACGGCACGGGGCCGCCGAGCGTCTCCTCGGCGTCCGCCGCGCTCGCGGCGAGGATCATCGCGGCCGCGGCGAGGGCGCGGCTGGCCTCGCCGACCGCGATCCGCAGCTCGTCGAGCGAGCGGCGCAGGGCGGCGAGCTCGGCGCCGTCGGGTTGATGGGAGTGCTCAGGCATGGTTCTGGGGGCCGGGACGGCGCGACGGACCCGCGGACGCGGGTGGCCCGGCGCCGAGGGTAGCGGCGGCCGGACCGCCCGACGCGGGCTGCACGGTCTTTCTCGTCGAACGGGCTGGCTGCCCCCGTTCCCCGAACCGTCCTCCCCGACACCTGTCCATGTCGCAGCGTCATCCCGTCGGAGGAGGGCGGCGTCCCCCGATGGTCCGGCCAGGACCGTCCGGCAGCCCCTCCAGCAGGGCCGTCGCGACCGCGTCCGGGCGGCTGATCGGCGCGTAGTGGCCGCCGGCGACGAGCTCGGGCTCCAGCGCGAGGCGCTCCGCCACGACCCGCCGCTGGAACGCCGGGGGGAAGAAGCGGTCGTCGGCGGCCAGCAGGACGCGGGTCGGCACGTCCGGCCAGCGCGGCAGCGGCCACGGCTCGGCCATCGCGCGGGCCTGGACGTCGCGCTCGTGCACGCGCGCCTCGGCGATCAGCGCGGCGGGGACGTCGTGGTAGAACGCCGCGTCGTCGTCGGTGCCCTCCAGCTCGCCGTGGCCGGTGTCCGTCCACCAGTCCGCGACGGACTCCCCGGCCCGGGGGATCATCGCCGCGAGCAGCACGAGCTGGGCGACGGGCCGGCGCGCGGCCACCAGGGGCGCGGTGAAGCCGCCGAGGGAGTGCCCGACGACGACCGGCGCCGGCGCGTCCGCGGGCATCGCGTCCACCACCGCGTCGGCGAGATCCCACAGCCCGGCGTCCGCGTCGTCGGTGGGCAGGTCGACGGCGAGCACGGCGTGCCCGGCGGCCTCCAGGCGCGGAGCCACGCGGTGCCAGTCCCAGCGGCTGCCCCCGCCGCCGTGGACGAGGACGAAGAGGTGACGGCGCGGCGCGAGCTCCATGCCCGTATCGACCGGCACCCGCCGCCGGACTCATCGGCCGCGCCCGGCGGGGACGGTCTCAGGGCAGCTCGGGCGGCAGGCCGAAGCGCGCGAACAGCTCGGGCTGCACGAACCCGGTGACCTCGCGGATCCGTCCGCCGTCGAGCGTCAGCACCTGCAGGACCGTCGGCCGGTGGGCGCCGGCCGCGTCGTCCCACGAGTACGTGCCGAAGGCCGGCTGGCCGCTCGCGGACGTGGCGACGACCCGCACGCGCCGCCGTCCCAGCGCGTCGTAGACGCGGCCGTTGAACGCCCAGTCGCGGAGGAACGTCCGGAAGCCGGCACCGCGGAACCACGTCGCCATCGGCGGCATCGTGATGACCGCGTCCTCGACGAGCATCGCCTCGATCGCGGCGACGTCGCCGGCCTCCCACGCCGCGAGGTAGCCGTCGACGATCTCGCGCAGCCGCTCGTCGCCGAGCGCGCGCAGCGTCGCCTGCTGGCTCTGGGCCGGCAGCTTCTCCTCGACGGTGCGCCGGGCCCGCTGCAGCGCGCTGTTCACGGAGGCGACCGTCGTGTCGAGGGTGTCGGCGACCTCCTTCGCGGAGTAGCCGAGGACCTCGAAGAGGATGAGCGCGGCGCGCTGGCGGGCCGACAGGTGCTGCAGCGCGGCGACGAACGCGAGCTCGACCGACTCGCGCTGCGCGTAGCGCGCGGCGGGTGCGGCCGGACCGGCGGGGTGGTCGGCGTCGCCGAGCCAGGCGTCGGGGAACGGCTCGATCCAGACGGACTCCGTCAGCGGCCGTCCCGGTCCGAGCGCGGCGTCGGACTCGGGGCCGAGGTCCAGCGGGGTGACGCGCTTGCGCCCGCGCGCGATCGCGTCGAGGCAGACGTTCGTGGCGATCGAGGAGAGCCAGGAGCGCGGGGAGCTGCGGCCCTCGAAGCCCGGCAGCCCGCGCCAGGCGCGCAGGAGCGTCTCCTGGACCGCGTCCTCGGCGTCGTGCAGCGAGCCGAGCATCCGGTAGCAGTGCGCCTGGAGCTCGCGTCGACGGGGCTCGACGAGGCGGCCGAACGCCGCCTCGTCGCCGCGGCGGGCGGCGGCGAGCAGCGCGCGGTCCTCGGCGGCGGTCCCGGCCATGCCCGCAACCTACCCGGCGGCGCGGTCCCCGCCGGCCGGAAGGCCGGGCGCCCCCCGCCGATCCCCGTCGCCCGGTCGCGCCCAGCGCCGCAGCGGGTGGTCGGGGCCGGCACCGGGGCCCGGGCGCGGCGTGACCTCGCGGGGGTCGAGCCGCTCGCCGCAGCAGCCGCAGACGACGACCGCGTGCGTGTCGCAGCCGCAGGCCTCGTGGCGCAGCAGCGTCGGGGGGCCGTCGGGCAGGCCCGTGTGGCGATCGCCCCAGTCCATGAGCGCGGCGACGATCGGGTAGAGCTCGAGTCCCGCCGCGGTCAGGCGGTACTCGTAGCGGACGCGCTCGCCGGCCTCGTCGTAGGGCCGGCGCTCCAGCACGCCGCGCTCCTCGAGCATCCGCAAGCGGTCCGTCAGGACGTTGCGCGCGACCCCGGTCCCGCGCTGGAAGTCCTCGAAGGTCCGCGCGCGGAGGAACGCCGCCTGGAGGATCCGGAAGACCCATCGCTCGCCGAGGATCGCCGAGGCCCGCGAGACGGAGCAGTCGATGGTCGCGAGCTCGTCGTGCCGCACGGGTCCAGCCTAGCGCCCGCGCCGCCGGTGAGTTGCAGATCGCAACGCTCACCCCTAGGGTGCGTTGCGATTCGCAACCCAGGGCGGCGCCCGTCGCCCGGGAACCCGGACCGGAGCACCCGATGACCCGACGCACGCTCGCGCTCGTCGCCCTCTGCGGCGGCGCCTTCCTCGGCTTCCTCGACGCGACGATCGTGAACGTCGCGTTCCCGGACATCCGGGCCTCGTTCCCCGAGGCCGGCACCTCGGAGCTCTCCTGGATCCTCGACGGGTACTTCATCGCGCTCGCCGCGTTCCTCATCCCGGCCGGCGGCATCGCCGACCGGATCGGGCGCCGGCGCGTCTTCGTCGGCGGGATCGCCGCCTTCTCGCTCGCCAGCGCGCTCTGCGCCGTCGCGCCGACCTGGGAGACGCTGATCGCCGCGCGGATCCTCCAGGGCCTCGCCGCGGCCGTCGCGACGCCGTCGTCGCTGGCGCTCCTGCTGCCGCTCTTCCCGGTCGAGCGACGGGCGCAGGGCGTCGGCATCTGGGGCGCGTCGGCCGCGCTGGCGGCGGCCTGCGGACCGCCGCTCGGCGGGCTGCTCGTCGAGGTCGCCGACTGGCGCTGGATCTTCCTCGTGAACCTGCCGCTGGGCCTGCTCGTCGTGCTCGTCGCCCTGCGGACGCTCGACGAGCAGCGCGACGAGCAGGCGACCGGCCTCCCGGACCTCGGGGCCTCCGTGCTCGCCGCACTCGGCCTCGGGCTGCTCGCCCTGGCGATCGTCGAGGGCGAGCGGTGGGGATGGACGAGCGCGGGCACCCTCGGCTCCGCGGCCGCCGCCGTCGCCCTCACCGCGCTCGTCGCGCGCCGCTGCGCGACGCACCCGCGGCCGCTCGTCGACCCGGCGCTGCTGCGCTTCGCCGGGTTCCGCTGGGGCAACCTCGGGACCCTCCTGTTCGCGATGGCGTTCTTCGCGACGATCCTCGGGAACATCCTCTTCCTCACCGGGGTCTGGCGCTACTCCGTGCTCGACGCCGGCCTGGCGACCGTGCCGGGCCCGCTGGCCAGCGCGCTCGTCGCCGGTCCCGCCGGCCGCCTCGCCGACCGGCTCGGCCACCGCGCGGTGATCGTGCCGGGCGCGCTCGTCTACGCCTGCGGGCTGCTGCTCCTGCGCGGCGCCGGCGACGAGCCCGACTGGGTCGGGACGTGGCTCCCGGCCATGACGCTCACCGGGATCGGCATCGGGCTCGCGTTCCCGACGCTCGGCGCCGCGGCGGCCGCGGACGTCCCGCCCGAGCGGTTCGGCGTGGCGAGCGCCGTCAACGGCGCGTTCCGGCAGTTCGGGGCGGTGCTGGGCACCGCGATCCTCGTGGCGATCGTCGGCGAGCCGACGACGCTCGCCGGGGCGAGCGCGGCGGCCGACGACGGGTACCTCTTCGGGATCGTCGCCGCCCTGCTCGCCGGCGGCGCGGCCCTCGCGCTGCGCCCGCGCGCCCGTCCGGCGGCCGTCGACCCCGCGCCCGAGGCGGCCGCCGCCTGAGCCTGGCGCGGACGCCGACCCGCCGGCCCGCGGACGCTCGTGCCGCGGGGTAGCGTCCCGCGCGTGAGCGACGAGATCCTGATCGAGCGCGACGGCGGCGTCGCGACCATCCGCCTGAACGCCCCGGAGCGGCGCAACGCGCTGACCGTCGAGATGGCGCAGGCCCTGATCGACGCCTGCGACGCGCTCGACGCCGACGCGACGGTCGGGGCCGTCGTCGTCACCGGCGAGGGCGGCTACTTCTCCGCCGGCGGCGATCGGCCGACGCTGGCGGCGGCGGGCGAGCGGCCGGCCGATCCCGAGGAGTACGACGGGATGAGCACGCTCTACCGCTCGTTCGCGCGGGTCGGCGAGCTCGCCGTGCCGACGATCGCGGCGATCGTCGGCGGTGCGGTCGGCGCCGGCATGAACCTCGCGATGGCCACGGACCTGCGGATCGTCGCGAGCGACGCGCAGCTCCTCTCCGGGTTCATCCCGATCGGCCTGCACCCCGGCGGCGGCCACGGCGTGCTGCTCGGCCGCAGCGGCAACCGCGAGGCGACGAACGCCCTGGCGCTCTTCGGCCAGCGGATCGACGGCGCGCGGGCCGTGACCCTCGGCTTCGCGTGGGAGGCCGTCGCGGCGGCCGACGTCGTCGCGCGCGCCCAGGAGCTCGCGGCGATCCCAGGCGCCGACCCGGCCCTCGCGCGCCGGACGGCCCGCTCGCTGCGGATCGAGCTCGGCCCGCCGGCGATCTCGTGGCCGGCTGCGCTGGAGCTCGAGCGGCCGTCGCAGATGTGGTCGATGCGCCGCAAGGACCTGGCGGGCTGAGCGGCCGCCGCCGGGACGACCGGCGGAGGCCGGCCGCTCAGCCGCGCAGCAGCTGCTCGATCCCGCCGTCGACCCGCCAGGGGACGCCGGGATCGGTCGCGCGCGGCGCGACGAAGTCGTCGCGCACGAGCGTGAAGCGCAGGTCCAGTCCGCGCCCGGTGACGCGCACCACCGCGCGCTCGCCGGCCACCCGGGTCGTGAAGTCGAGCTTCGAGATCGTCCGGTCCGACGCGGACGGCTCGTCCGTCTGGCCCGGCAGCACCGCCGCGACCTTCCCGAGCGCCCCTCGGCAGGACCCGGCGGGGCCCTCGTCGAGGCGCCGCTGCTCGCGCTGGGTGAGCAGCGCGCAGGCGCGCGCGCCATTCGCCTGGCCGACGGTCGCCAGCAGCAGCCGCCCGACCGCGGTCCGCGGGTCGTCGTCGGGGAACCGCTCGGCGTCGCCGCACCCGCTCGCGCCCCAGGCGACGAGCGCCGCGGCGCCGAGAGTCAGGACCCGGGCGGCGCCCGGCCTCACCCCTCGTCCTCGTCGTCGGCGTAGAGCGACTCGCGCGCGAGCTCCTTGCCGCTGCCGTCGACGATCCGGACCTCGAGCGTGTCGCCGTGGTAGTCGTCGGGCGCCAGCAGCGTGAACGCGCCCTCGCGCAGCGGGCAGCGGTCGACGACCGTCTCGTCGAGGACGGCCACGGCGTGATCGCCGCCGGAGACGAGCGCGCGGCCCCACACGAGGGTCATCGCCGCGGTGTCGCCGTCGCCTCGCCAGGAGCCGACGACGGCGTCGCAGAGGTCGATCGTCCAGTCCGGGTTGTTCTCGGCGAGCTCGCTCGTGACGTCGGCCTCGCCCTCGAGCGCGCGCGGCTCGGAGCCGTCGTCGCCGGCGGGCACGTAGCGGACGTGGCCGTAGACCTCGAGGCCCGTCGACGTGCGCGTGGAGACCGGCACGAACGTCCGGCCGTGCCACGTGCGGTCCGGGTACCAGGTGAACTCGCCGGCCTCGCCGATGCCGTCGGCGGGCCACTCCTCGTCCGGGTCGAGCTCGACCTCGCCGACGGCGGTGTCGAAGGCCGCCTTCAGCCGCGCGGCCCAGCGGCCGTACGGCGCGGTCTCCTGCGGCGGCTCGGCCGCGTAGCGGGGCAGGAAGCGCTCGAGCTCAGGCATCGGGCGCCAGTCTAGGGACACCTCCGCGCCCGGCGGCGACGCGCCACGCCCTCGGGCGGGTGGCGCCCCGACCGGCGCAGGAGCGCCGGTCCGCTCAGGGAGCGACCCAGGTGAACGACATGTTCGTCGTCGGCAGGCTCGGGTCGAGCGTCGCGTCCGGGCCGCGCGTGTAGAGGGCGATCTCGACGTAGTCGTTGCGCTCGAGCCGGGCGACGGTGCTGACCACCTGCTGCAGCCCCTGGCCCGGGGTGTTCGTGCGGGTGTCGGCGGCGAGGAACTCGCTGCGCGACCGGTGGATGCCGATCGTCCGGGTCGCGGTGTCGGCCTGCGACGGCCACTCGACCGAGGCGGTGATGAGGTACGTGCCGGCCCGCGCGGGACGGATCCAGCTCGACGCGGTGCACTCCTCGTCGTGGATCGACGTCGCGTCGTAGACCTCGGTCCGCCAGACGAGCCACTGCGCGTAGCTCTTGTTGCCCAGGACGGTCTTCGTGCCCGTCCCGCAGTAGACGATCGGGTTGCGCAGGCGGACCGCGGGGAGCGCCGCCTGGTGCTCGGGGCCGACGCTGCCGGCGGCCAGGCCCGGGTTCGGGAAGCTGCCGGTCAGGACGCCGCCGGCGGGGCCGGTCGACGGGCCGGCGGGCCCCTCCGGTCCGGCGGGGCCGCGCTCCCCGGCCGGACCGCGCGCGCCGGTGTCGCCCTGCGGCCCCGCTGCGCCGGGCTCGCCCGGCGTACCGGCCGGCCCCGCGTCGCCGGCCGGCCCCTGCGGACCGGCGGGGCCGCGGGCGCCGGCCTCGCCCCGGGGGCCGGGCTCGCCCCGCCCGCCGGCCTCGCCGCGGGCTCCGGCATCGCCCTTCGCACCGGCGGGGCCTCGTGCGCCGGCCGGGAGGTCGCCGCGACGGAAGTCCCGCGCGCGCAGGGAGCGGTCGCGGACGTCGGCGGAGGTCACGCTGCCGTCCTTGATGTCGCGGCCGGTGATCATCACCGCCGCGGTCGCGGTCGAGCCGAGCGACACGAAGAGCGCCAGCAGCGCCAGCAGGTGCGCCGAGCTCACGCTGGGACGGCGGCGCAGGGCGCGGAGGACGGGACGGGGACCGGGCACCCGGCGATCGTGCCCGGGCCGTCGGCCCGCCACATCGGGGACCTCCCGAGTCCTCCGGGTCGCACCCGGAGGACCGCCGGGCCCGACGCCCGGCGCCCGGCGCGCCGCGCCCGTCCGAGCGTCAGGCCGGCGGCGCCGAGGCGTCCGTGGACGCGCCCGCGCGGGCCCGCAGGCGCCGGGCGCGCGCGTCCGGGTCCGGCACCGGCACCGCGTCCAGCAGCCGCCGGGTGTACGGGTGGCCGGGCTGGGCGTAGAGCTCCTCGGAGGTCGCCAGCTCGACGATCTCGCCGGCGAACATCACGGCGATCCGGTCGCACATGTAGCGCACGACCGAGAGGTCGTGGGCGATGAAGAGCAGCGACAGCCCGAGGTCGCGCTGCAGCCGGCGCAGGAGGTTGAGGATCTGCGCCTGGATCGACACGTCGAGCGCGGAGACCGGCTCGTCGGCGATGAGGAGCTTCGGCTCGAGCGCGATCGCGCGAGCGATCCCGATCCGCTGTCGCTGCCCGCCGGAGAACTCGTGCGGCAGGCGGTTGTAGTGCTCGGGGTTCAGCCCGACGAGGTCCATGAGCTCCTGGACCCGCCGCTTGCGCTCGCCCTGGCCGGTCGCCAGCCCGTGGATGTCCAGCGGCGCGCCGATGATCGAGCCGACCGTGTGGCGCGGGTTCAGCGACGAGTACGGGTCCTGGAAGACCATCTGCACGTCGCGGCGGAACGGCCCGAGCTCGCCGCGCCGCAGCGGCGCGACGTCCCGGCCGTCGAAGGCGATCGAGCCCGACGTCGGGTCGATGAGCCGGCAGATCATCCGCGCGGTCGTCGACTTGCCGCAGCCCGACTCGCCGACGAGGCCGAACGTCTCGCCGCGGCGGACGTCGAAGCTCACGCCCCGCACCGCGCGCACCGCGTCGACGCGGCGGCGCACGAGCAGGCCCTTCGTGATCGGGAACTCCTTCACGAGCTCGCGGACCTCGAGGATGTTGTCACCCTCGCCGAGCGTGTCGCGGCGGACCGCGGGCGTCGCCGCGACCGCGGCCGCCTGGGGGTCCTCGACCGTCGGCTGCAGGCCGTCGATCGCGGCCTCCGCCTGCGGGTTCAGCGACGGATCCTGCGTGCTCATGCCGCCTCCTCCCCGGTCCCGGCGGTGATCCCGGCGGCCTCGGCCGCCTCGCGCGGGGTGCCCCCGGCGGCCAGCACGCCCCAGATGGTCTCGCGGCGCTCCGGCGGCATCGTGCAGCGCAGCCAGTGCTCCGGCGCCCCGTCGGCCTGCCCCAGCGGCGGCATCCCGGGCCGGCAGCACCCGGCGGCGTACGGGCAGCGCGCCCGGAAGTGGCAGTCGTCCGGCAGCCCGATGAGGCTCGGCGGGCGGCCGTCGACCGGCACGAGCTCGACGTCGCGCGGCTGGTCGAGCCGCGGGATCGACCGCAGCAGGCCCCACGTGTAGGGGTGGCGCGGCATCGCGAAGAGGTCGTGGACGGGGGCGCGCTCGACGATCTGCCCGGCGTACATCACCGCGATGTCGTCGGCGGTCTCCGCCACGACGCCGAGGTCGTGGGTGATCATCACCACGGCGGTCCCGAGCTCGCGCTGGAGCCGGTCGATGAGCTCGAGGATCTGGGCCTGCACGGTGACGTCCAGGGCGGTCGTCGGCTCGTCGGCGATGAGGAGCTTCGGGTCGTTGCAGAGCGCCATCGCGATCATCACGCGCTGGCGCATGCCACCGGAGAACTCGTGCGGGTAGGAGTCCGCGCGGCGGTCGGGGTCGGGGATCCCGACGAGGCCGAGCATCTCCACCGCCCGCGCGCGGGCCTGCTTGCGGGTGACGTCGTTGTGCGCGCGGACCGCCTCGATGATCTGGTCGCCGACGCGGTAGAAGGGGTGCAGGGACGACAGCGGGTCCTGGAAGATCATCGCGATCTCGTTGCCGCGGATCCGCCGCAGCTCCTCGGCCCCGAGGGTCGTGAGGTCGCGACCCTGGAAGAGCACGCGACCGGTGATCGTCGCCGCGGACGAGCGCGTCAGCCCCATGACGGTGAGGCTCGAGACGGACTTGCCCGACCCGGACTCGCCGACGATGCCGAGCGTCCGGCCCTGCTCGACGTCGTAGGACACCCGGTCGACGGCCTGGACGACGCCGTCCTCGGAGCGGAAGGCGACGGAGAGGTCCTCGACGCGCAGCAGCGGCGTCGGGCCCTCGGCCTCGGCGGGGGGCAGGTCCCGGGGGGTCTCCTGGGGGTCGCTCATTCGTACTTCACCCGCGGGTCGATGACGGCGTAGAGGAGGTCGACGATCAGCGCCGAGATGCAGACGAAGAAGGCGAGGAAGAGGACGGTCGCCTGGATCGTCGCCACGTCGCCGCGCTGGATCGCGTCGAAGGACAGCCGGCCGAGGCCGGGGATGTTGAAGACGGACTCCGTGAGGATCGCGTTGCCGCCGATGAGGAAGCCGACGTCGACGCCCAGGGCCGTGACGATCGGCGTGATCGCGGCGCGCGCGCCGTGGCGGGCGACGACCCGCCGCTCGGTCAGGCCCTTCGCGCGCGCGGTCCGGATGTAGTCCTCGCTCATCGTCTCGAGCATGCTCGAGCGCAGCAGGCGGGCGTAGATGGCGGAGAACGCGGCCGCGAGGACCATCCACGGCAGGACCATCGCCCACGCGCGGTCGAGGACGTTCGAGGCGTCGGCGTAGGAGCCGGCCCCGGGGAAGACCTTGAACTGGCCGATGTCGCTGGCGAAGAGGTAGAGCGCGACGAGGCCCAGCCAGTAGACCGGGGCCGAGATCGCCACGAGCGCGCCGCCCATCGCCAGGCGGTCGGGGATCGATCCGCGCCGCAGCGCCGAGATCGTCCCGACGACGGCGGCCACGGCGAGCCAGAGGATCGCGGCCCCGACGACGAGCCAGACCGTCGCGCCGAGCGCGTCGAGCAGCAGGGGGCGGAGCTCGGCGTCGGAGATGTAGGAGCGACCGAAGTCGAAGTGCGCGGCGTTCCAGAGGAAGTCGCCGAGCTGCTGGTACCACGGGTTGTCGAGCCCGAGCGACTCGCGGATCGCGTCGAGACGGTCCTGCGTCGGGGCCTTGCCGGCCCGGGCGCGCACGGGGTCGCCGGACGGCAGGACGCGGAACAGGACGTACGCCACCGTCGTGATGACGACGAGCGTCACCACGGTCCAGAGCAGGCGTCGGATGATGTATCGGGCCACGGGAGAGGGTGCGATCCGTCGGGGAAGGGGAGGTCGGGTGGAGCGGGCCGCCCCCGCCGCCCCCGCCGGCGCGCGGCCGGGGGCGAGGGGCGGCGGGTGCTCCGGCAGCTACTTCAGGGACGTGAAGTTCAGGTCCCAGAGGCTGTTGAACGAGCTCGGGACGCCGATGACGTCCTTCGAGCGCACGACCGTCGTCTTGTCGGCGACGAACGGCACGACCGGGGCCGCCTCCACGACCGCCTTGTCGACCGCGGCCCAGTCCTTCAGGCGCTCCTCGCCCGACGTCGGCAGCGCCTTGTCGATGGCGGCGTCGACCTTCGGGTCCTTCAGGTAGGACAGGTTGTAGGAGACCTGGCCCTTCTCCTTCGGGATCGCGCCGCCCCAGAACGGCACCTGCAGCAGCGTCGACGGGTCGTTGAAGTCCTTGAACCAGCCGGCGGTGCCGCAGATCGCGACCTTCTTGGACTGCTGACCGCACCACTCGTTGTAGACGGCGTCCTGCGGGACGAGGCGCAGGCGGACGTTGAAGCCCATCCGCTTGTACTCGTTCGCGGCCACCTGCGCGGCGGCCTTGCCCGGATCGGCGTTCGCGCCGACCATCAGCAGGGACTCCTTGCCCTCGTACTTGCCCGAGGCGTAGCCGGCCTTCTTGAAGTACTGCGCCGAGAGCTCGGCGTTGCCCTTCGGGAAGTTCATGAAGTCGACGCCGAAGCCCTTCTCGCCGCCGGCCTCCTCGTAGCCCGGGAAGCCCTCGGTGAGGAAGTGGGTCGGGATCGGCCCGACGAACCGGCCGCCGCGCGCCTTGCGGGCCGCGTCGCGGTTGAAGCCGGCGACGACCGCGCGACGGACGTCCGGGTTGTCGAACGGCTTGATGTTCGTGTTCATCGCGAAGTAGCGGAAGCCGCCCGACGGGGTCTGGGCGTACTGGTCCTTGGTCCGCGTCGCGAGCTGCTCGAGGATGTTCGCCGGCGGGTTCGTGTCGAGCAGGAGGTGGCTGCCGTCGATGACCTGCCGCGCGGCGACGGTGCCGTCGGAGACGTCCGTCTTGATGTTCCACTGGTCGACGTAGGCGGGCCGGAAGTCCGTCTTCGCGTCCCAGTTCGGGTTGCGCACGAGGGTGATCCGCTTCGTCTTCACCCAGCCGATCCCGTCGACCTTGCCCGCGGCGTTGTTCTTCACCATGTACGGGCCGGTGCCGACGAGGTTGTCCTGGTACGTCGACGGGTTGCTCTTGTCGAACTTCGACGCGTACTCGCGCGGCACCGGGGCGGTGTAGGGCAGCACCATCGACTGGATGAACTGCGCGGCGTAGGGCTTCGTGAGCTTGAAGACGAGCGTGTGGTCGTCCGGCGTCTCGATGCCCTTGATGTCCGGCGTCGAGCCCTGGAGGTCCGAGGGGGCGCCCTCGATGAAGTCGAAGTAGTTCGTGTAGCCGCCCGGCGAGCTCTTCGTGAAGAGGCGCTCGATGGCGTACTTGAAGTCGTCGGCCTTGATCTCGCGGTCGACGGGCGGCGAGAACTTCACGCCGCGCTTGAGCTTCACGGTGACCGTGCGGTTGTCGGCGGAGGCCTCCGGCACCGCCTCGGCGAGGTCGGGGATGACCTCCTTGGCGTTGTTCGGCTGGAAGTAGAGGAGCCGCCGCTGCGTCGCCTCCGCCACGAGGAAGCCGAACTGGTAGTAGCTCTGGCCCGGGTCCATGTAGTCGACGTCGGACGCCGAGAGCATGGTGCCCACGCCGCCGCGCTTGCCCTTCGGCGGCGTCTGGCTCGGGTCGTAGGCGCCTGGGGCGATGGCGGAGCCGCTGCCGCCGCCGGAGCCGGAGCTCGACGAGGAGCCGGAGTCGTCGTCGCCGCAGGCCGTGAGGCCGGCGGCGCCGACGGTGACGGCCGCGATCGCGAGTGGCACGCTGAGGATGCGTCGCATCGACGTGTCCTTTCTGTCCTGGGGGTGTCGGGGGAACGAGGGGCCCGACGACGCGACCGCCGCCGGACGAGGGTCAAGCGGGGATCAGCCCTTGCTCGTGCGGGGGTTGATCGCGTCCTGGAAGCCGTCCCCGAGGATGTTGAACGCGAGGACGGTGAAGAGCAGGGCGAGGCCGGGGAACAACATGAACCACCAGGCCGTCTCGAAGATCTTGATCGCGTCGGAGATCATCGCCCCCCAGCTCGGCGTGCTCGGGTCCACGCCGACGCCGAGGAACGACAGCGCCGCCTCGGCGAGGATGTTCTGGGGGATGAGGACCGTCGCGTAGACGATCAGGGGCGCCGTGAGGTTCGGCAGGATCTCGCGAAAGATGATCCGGCGGTCGCGGGCGCCGAGCGACCGCGCCGCCTCGACGAACTCCTTCTCGCGCAGCGACAGCACCTGGCCGCGGACGAGCCGGGCGACGTACGGCCAGGACGTCAGCGAGATGACGATGACGACGACCCAGAGCCCGGGCTGCAGCGTGACCGGCCCGATCTCGCAGCCGTCGGCGCAGGCCACGGAGAGCCCGATGCCGAGGAGGATCGTCGGGAAGGCGAGCGTCATCTCGGTGACGCGGCTGATGAACGCGTCGAGCTTGCCGCGGTAGAAGCCCGCCAGCAGCCCGAGGACGGTGCCGATGGTCATCGTCACCGCGGTCGCCACGAGGGCGACGAGCATCGAGACGCGGGCGCCGTAGAGGACGCGCGAGAGGACGTCGCGGCCGCGGTCGTCGACGCCGAACGGATGCGCGCCGGACGGCCCGACGGGCGAGCCGAAGTCGTTCAGGGCGTCGTCGTTCTGGAAGTTCGGGTCCGGCAGCCCGAAGAGCTTCACGATGACCGGCGCGAGGATCGCGATCAGGACGACGACCGCGATGAACCCGAGGGCGACGATCGCCACCCGGTCGCGCTTCAGCCGGCCCCAGAAGAGCTGGGCCGGCGAGCGCGCGGCGATCGGCGCCGCGGAGGCGTCGGCGTCGGGAAGGGGCGGTTCGGGGCCTGGCTCGGCCGCGATCGTCGTGCTCATCGGGGGATCGGGACCTCGGGGGAGGAGGCGACTCGGCGGGTGCTCAGGGGCGGCCGGTGAGCGGTCGGGCCGCTCATCGGGCGACTCTACCGCCGCCCCGTTCGTCGGTGAGGTTTCTTGACCAAGAACGTCCGGCGACGATTGTCCGGGCGGACAACGGCGTCGCCGCCGGGGCTGTGCCACGCGTGCGGGGTCGTTCCCCGGCGGGGCCCCGGTCCGGTCCGCCGGACGGCCCCGGCGGGGGGCCATCGCGCCCGTCCGGGCGGGCCGCGCGCGGCGCTCAGCGCGGGTCGCGCTCGACGAGCAGCGTCACCGGCCCGTCGTTCACCGACCGGACCGCCATGTCGGCGCCGAAGATCCCGCGCTGCGCGCCGAGCCGCGCGCAGAAGCGCTCGTAGAGCGGCTCGGCCTCCGGCCCCGGCGCCGCGCGCGACCACGAGGGACGGGTGCCCTTGCGGGTGTCGCCGTAGAGCGTGAACTGACTGACGCAGAGGATCCCGCGCGCCGGGTCGGCCCCCACCGGGTCCTCCATCCGCCCGTCCGGGCCGGCGAAGAGCCGCAGCGCGGCGACCTTGTCGGCGATCCAGTCGCAGGTCGCCTCGTCGTCGCCGCGCGCGACGCCGAGCAGGACGAGCAGCCCCGGCCCGATCGCCCCGACGACCGCGCCGTCGACGACGACGGAGGCCTCGCTCACCCGCTGCACCAGCGCACGCATCGCGTCGAGCGTCGCAGCTCGCGACGGGCCGCGGCCGCCGGACGGGCCCCTGCCGGCGGTCCGTGCGATCAGAGCGCGGTCGCCACGAGCGCGCCGACGGTGACGATCGCGGTCGTCCAGACGATCGCGCCCGCGATCGGGCGCAGGTCGAGCCCGAACCGGTGCGCGACGAGCATCCCGTTGAGGCCCGTCGGCGCGACGGCCTGCAGGAGCATCCCGTCGGGGAGGTCCAGCAGCGCCGCCGACGCGCCGACGACGATCGCGGGCGCGACGAGCAGGCGCAGCACGATCACGACGACGATCGGCCGCGTCAGCGGGGGCGGCAGCACGGGCACGCCGTCCTCCGCCTCGCGGCCGAGCTGGATCCCGACGACGAGGAAGCCGACCGGCAGCAGCGCGACGACGATCACGCGCGCGACGTCGGCGGCCCACTCCGGCGCGTCCCACGGCACGGCGAGGCCGAGGATCGCCGCCCACAGCAGCGGGTTGCGCAGGAACGCGCCGAGCCGGCTCTCGCCGTCGGCCCCGGCGCCGACGTCCGGGCTGCACGCGGCGCCGACCGCGAACGCGATCCCGAAGAACATCGGGCCCGAGACGAAGCTGTCCCACGCGATCGCCGGGCCGAGCGCGTCGTGCCCGAGCACCGCCTGGCTGAACGGCAGGCCGAAGTACCCGGTGTTCGCGAGGATCACCGCCAGCACGACGCCGCCGACGGTCGCGCGCGGCAGGCGCAGCCAGCGCTCGGCGGCGAGCCAGGCCAGCACGCCGACGATCCCCAGCACGACGTACGCCGCGGCGATGCCGCTCAGCAGCGTCGCGTCGAGGTGCAGCCGGGAGACGAGGACGAGGTAGACCGGCGGGAGGACCCAGAGCAGCATGAGCCGCATCGCGCCCTGCGAGGCGGCGACCGCGCCCTCGTGCCAGCGCCGCTCGGCGAGGAGCCCGCCGCCGACGGCGAGCACCATCGTCACGACGAGCAGCGGCAGGCTCACCGGCGGGCGGCGCGCCGTGGCCGCCGCGGCACGACCTCGCGCGCCATCCACACGTGGGGGATGTCCGTCCCGGGCTCGTCGAACGGCTCGCTCGTCCGTCGGTAGCCGGCGCGCTCGTAGAGCGACGCCGCGGAGAGCTGGGCCGCGAGCCGCAGCTCCTCCGCCCGGACGTCCTGCGCGTACTCGACCGCCCGGTCCAGCAGCGCCGACGCGATCCCGCGGCCGCGGTACGCGGCGTCGACCGCGACCCGCCCGACCTTCACCGTCGTGCCGCGCACGATGAGCCGGATGGTGCCGACGACCCGGCCGTCCGGCGCGACGGCGATCCCGTGCCGCGCCACGGCGTCCTGGTCGTCGACCTCGAGCTCGCGCGGCACGCCCTGCTCGTCGCAGAACACGCGGATGCGCAGCTCCTGGGCCTGGCGCAGCTCGGCGGCCTGGGTGACCCAGCGCAGCGTCACGGGGCGGTCGTCGGTCATCGAGTCCTCGGGCGGGGGTGCACCGGCGGGGAACCGGCGGGACGGGGCGGGCACGCCGTCAGCCGGCGGCGCGCCCGTAGCGCCGCAGGTCCCCGACCAGGTCCTCGTAGGTCCGGTAGGAGCCCTGCTTCACCTGCACGATACGCCCGTCGGGATCGAGGAAGATCGTCGACGGGGTGCTGACGGCCCCGGCGCCGAGCGCGACGGCGAGCCGGCCCTCCGGGTCCTGGAGGTGCGGGTACGCCGTCGGCTGCCGGCGGAGGAAGGCGCGCGCCTTCCCCGGCTGATCGCGGACGTCGACGCCGAGGAACGCGATCCGCGCGCCGTGCTCGGCGACCGCGCGCCGCAGCAGCGGGAACTCGGCGCGGCAGGGCCCGCACCACGCGCCCCAGAGGTTCAGCACGACCGGGTGCCCGCGCAGCCGGCGCAGCACCGCACGGGCCCGGCGCTCGCCGGCCGGCAGGAGCGCCGGGCCGTCGGCGTAGAGCGACCGCAGCGCGGGCGGGGCGCCGGCGAGGCGCCGCGCGACCTCCGCCCGGTCCGGGACGGCGGTGGCGTCGGGCCCGCCGCCGTCGCTCTGCAGCAGGCCGACGACGAGGACGACCGCGACGGCGAGCACCGCCAGGGCGACGAGCGGACGGCTCCAGCGCACCCGTGGAGTGTCGCCGATCGTGGCGGGACGCCGTCCTACCCCGGACGGACGAGGGCCGGGCGCCTGCGGCCGGGGCGTCCGGTACTCTCTGGCGTGCCTGTACGGGCGGGGTCCAGTCGATTCCCCGGTCACCGCCCGCTGGTGCCCCTCCCGCTGTCGATCGCGCTCCCTGCGTGGATCGGCCGGCATCGGGTCCTCTCGCATTCCCATCGAGCCGCGCATGGCGAACCATCCGTCGGTGGCCACGGAGGCCACGCCCGTTCCGTCCCGCGACGTCCCGTCGCACGAGGACGTGCTGCGCGTCGCCGCGTTCACGCACGAGCCGTTCGTCTGCGACGACGAGGTCGCCGCCGAGGTCCTCGCCCCGGGCACGATGCGGCGCGTCGCCTTCGACCTGGCGCTGGCGGAGCTCGAGGCGGGCGCCGCGGAGCCGAGCCAGAAGTGGCGGCGCCGCTGGTCGATGCTCCTGGGCCTCGACCGGACGCTGCACCACGACGAGCCCGCGCTCGCCGACGGCACGACGCTCAACCCGCACCAGGTCGACGCGCTCTCGGGCACGTACGCCGCGCTCCTGGCCGACGCCCAGCGGCGCGCCCGCGGCGGCGGCGACGAGGACGACGAGCTCGTCCTCTCGTTCGAGGAGCCACCCGCCCCCGAGCCGGAGGAGGAGCCCGCCCCGAAGGCGGCCGAGGTCCCGGCGGAGGAGGACGAGGACGAGGACGACGACCGCGACGAGGACCCGCCGGACGCCGAGGAGGAGCTCGAGGAGCTGCCCGAGCTCGACGCCGCCACCGCGGCGAAGCTCGACTCGGCCTACGACGACGAGGGCGAGGAGGACGTCGACGAGGACATCGACCAGCTCGCCCTCGACGACCCGAACGCCCACAAGCGCTTCTGGTTCGAGCACGCGACGGGCGCCGGCAAGACCGTCGCCGCGATGGGCTTCGTGGAGAGCTGCCGCTCGGGCGGCATCCTCATCCTCACCCACCGCCGCAACCTCGTCGACCAGTTCATCGCCGAGCTGCGCGACCGCGGCTACGGCGACCGGCTCTCCAAGCCGCTGCTCGGCGACGCCGACGACGCGCACGGCCCGGTCACGATCGAGACGTACCAGTGGTTCGTCCGCAACGCCGGCCAGATCTCGGGCGCCTACACCGTCGTCATCTGCGACGAGGCCCACACCGCGCTCGGCGACAAGACCTCCGCGGCGATCCGCGCGTGGACGGGTCCGATCTTCATCGGCATGACGGCGACCGGCGCGCTCATCGCCCGCCACGTCACCGACCTCTTCCCGACCCAGACCTCGCGCTTCGACCTCGCGCAGGCCGCCCGTCGCGGCGTCATCGCGCCGCTGCGCGCGCTGCGGATCCCGCCGGGACCGGGCGTGCGCACGATCGCCAAGGTGCCGCTGCGCAAGGGCGAGGTCGACATGGAGTTCGACCAGGACGAGCTGGCCAAGCTCCTCGACCAGGTCCCGTTCAACCTCGCGATCGCCGACCTCTACCGGACGCGGTTCCGCAACGCCCCGGGCGTCGTCTACGCCGCCGGCGTCCAGCACGCCTACAACGTGGCCGAGAGCTTCCGCGCCGCCGGCATGAAGGCCGAGGCCGTCTCCGGCGAGACGAACAAGCGCGAGCTCGCGAAGATCCTCGCCCAGTACGAGGCGGGCGAGATCGACGTCCTCGTCAACGCCCAGCTGCTCGCCGAGGGCTGGAACTCCCCGCGCGCCACGGTCTGCATGCACCTGGCGCCGACGGCGTCCAAGCGCATCTACCAGCAGCGCGTGGGCCGCGTGACCCGCCGCCAGCCGGGCAAGGAGGCGGGCGTCGTCGTCGACTTCGTCCACCCCGCGACGACGCACGACGACCCCGTCGTGACGCTCCACTCGCTGCTGGACCGCGACGTCTACCGCGGCGGCGCGATCGTCGTCGGTCCCGTCCGCCGCGGCCGCGGCCGGCGGGTGAAGGTCGAGCGGCGCGTGCTGCCGGTGACCCCGGACATCGAGCGCCGCCGGCAGGTCTTCGAGCGCGAGCTCTGGCGGATCGCCGTCGAGCAGCTCGACTGGGGCGAGCAGCGCGTCTGGGCCGCGCTGGCGGGGGCGAAGGCGTCGCCGACGAACTGGCGCCGCGCGCGGGCGATGCTGAACTTCGACCGCTCCGGCGAGCTGCGCCGGCAGTTCCTCGTCACCGCGCTGGAGCGCAACCGCAACCCGCAGCTGCGGCTGCGCGCGGTGCAGGAGATCGCGACGCTGAAGGAGGCCGAGCCCTTCGACACCGCGATCGACCAGGTCGGCCAGTGGCCGCGGGACGAGCGGCGCGAGGCGTCGCGGATCCTCCTGCAGGCGATGGCCGACCGCCGGATCGGCCGCCGCGACCAGGCGACCGCCTGGATCTGGCGCCTGGCGGAGTGGACGCGCGACCTCCACGAGGAGTACGCCGCCCAGCGCTGGCCCGCGACGAAGCACCTGCTCGGCCTGCTCGTGAACTCCTCGGGCGCCGCGCACGCGCGCAACGCCCGGCGCCTCGTGCACGCCGCCCGCCAGCACGACCGCCGGCTGCAGGCCGCGCTGCTGGCCGCCGCCGTGGCCCACACGCCGGAGGCCGAGGAGGTCCTGCGCGAGGCGCGCACCCGCCTGGCGCGCAAGCCCGGCGCCCTCTCCCGCGACCTCCTGAAGGACTTCCCGAAGGGCAAGAAGCGCAAGAAGCGCCCGCGCAAGAAGAAGGGCGGCGGCGAGGGCGCCGAGGCGACGACCGAGGCCGTCGCCACCGGCGCGGAGGCGGCGACCGGCGAGGGGACGGCGGACGCGACGGCCTCCGAGACCACCGCGACCGCCGAGCCCGGGCAGGGCAAGCGACGCCGACGCCGACGCCGTGGCGGCGGGGGTGGAGCCGCCTCCGGCGCGTCGGCCGACGCGACCGCGACCGCCGAGGCCGGCGGGGACGCGCCGACCGCCGGCGAGGACCGCGCCGTCGGCGATCCGTCGCCGGGTCGCGCCGCGCCGGTCGCCGCGGACGGCGCGCCCGGCGACGACGCCGCGTCGGCGGTCCGCGCGGACGCGGTCTCGGCGTCGGACGCTGCGCAGCCGGGCACGAGCGTCGACGGTGCCCCGGCGCGCCGGACCCGGCGCGGCGCCGCGTCGGGGTCGCCCAGGACCTCTACGGACGAGGTCGCCTCCGACGGTCGCGTGGCGACCTCGGACGTCGACGCCGCGCCGAAGCGCCCGAGCCGCGCCCGCGCGGCCGCCGTCGAGGCGCCCTCCGAGGCGAGCGCCGGCCCCGACGACCGCCCGCCGCGTCGGACGCGTGCCCGCCGCGCCGCCGCCGAGACGGACGCGTCGTCCGCGGACGCCACGACGGCCGAGGACGCCGGCGCGACGGGCGACGACCAGGCGGCGACGCGCGCCCGCGCGGTCGCCCCCGAGACGGCATCCGACGAGGCCCCGAAGCCCAAGCGCACCAGCCGCACGCGCAAGGCGGCCGTCGAGGCCCCCGCTGAGGCGAGCGCCGGTCCCGACGACGCGCCGCCGCGACGCACGCGACGCGCTGCGAGCGCGACGTCGACCGCCGACGACACCGCGAGCGCGGGCGAGGACGCCGCGGCGCCGAAGGGCCGGGCGACGCGCTCCCGGAAGGCCGCCACCGCTGACGAGGACGCGGCGCCGAAGGGCCGGGCGACGCGTGCCCGGAAGGCCGCGACCGCCGCCGCGGACGACGAGGCGGCGCCGAAGGCCGCGCGCACCCCGCGGACCCGCAAGGCGGCGACCCCCGACCCCGACGGGACGGACGACGCCCCGCCGAAGCGCACCCGCACCCGGAAGGCCGCCGCCGACGCGACGGCGACCGCCGACGCGACCGCGCCGAAGCGCGCGACCCGCACCCGCAGGGCCACCGCCGCGGCCTCCGACGCCGACGACGACGCCCCGGCGAAGCGCCCGCGCAGGACCGCCGCTGCACCGGACGCCGACGACGCATCGCCTGCCCCGCGGTCCCGTACCCGGACCGCGGGCGCCGCGGCCTCCGAGGCCGGCGACGAGGCCGCCGCGCCGAAGCGCGCGACCCGCACCCGCAAGGTCGCCGCCGCGGATGCGCCGGCCGCGGCGAGCGCCGCACCCGACGACGCCCCGCCGAAGCGCACCCGCGCCCGCAAGGCGACGGCCGACGGGCCCGCATCGGGCGACGAGACCGCCGCGCCGAAGCGCGCGGCCCGCACCCGCAAGACGACCTCGGCCGAGGACGACGCGCCGGCACCGAAGCGCGCCACCCGCACCCGCAAGACGGCCTCGACGGAGGACGACGCGCCGGCACCGAAGCGCGCCACCCGGGCGCGCAAGGCCCCGGCGACGGACGCCGATGCGCCGAGCGCCGAGGGCGACGCCCCCGCCGGCCGGCCCCGCAAGGCGCCGGCGTCCAAGGTGGCCTGAAGCCGGTCCGGGGCGCGGGGCCCCCGCGGATCGCCACCCGCCGCTCGGCGTTCCGTCCGCGGTGGAGCGGCCGCCGGACGACGACGTCCCCGACGACGGGGTCAGGCGCCGACGGCGAGGTGGACCTCGCCCGCGTCGACGGTGACGACCGACCCGTCGCCCCGCACGATGCGCAGGCGCCCGTCGGCGTCGACCCCGTCGGCGCGCCCGTGGTCGGCGGAACCGTCGAGGGCGGTCCAGCGGACGTCGCGACCGCGGAGCGCGTCGCGCTCGGCCCAGCGCTGCAGCAGGTCGTCGGGCGCCAGCGCGAGCGCCTCGTCGAGGCGATGCGCGAGGGCGTCGAGCACCGCGTCGCGCTCGCCGGCCGTCCGACCGAGGGTCGCCGCGCGGCGCGCGACGTCCTCGGGGAGGGCCGCGAGGTCGATCGCGACGTTCAGGCCGATGCCGACGATCGCCCAGTCCTCCGCCGGGCGCCCCTCGGCGAGGATCCCGGCGAGCTTGCGCAGCCCGTCCCCGGCCGGCGGCGCGTCCGGGCGGTCGCGACCGACGAGCACGACGTCGTTGGGCCACTTGAGCTGCGCCGCCGGCCCGACGACGTCCGCGACCGCGACGCCGGCCGCGAGCGGCAGCAGGCCGGGACGGTCGAGACCGCGCAGCAGGAACGAGGCCGTCAGGCCCTGACCGCGCGGCGCGGTCCATGCGCGCCCCTGCCGGCCGCGGCCGGCGGTCTGCGACTCGGCCGTGACCGTCGTCCCGTGCGGTGCCCCCTCCTGCGCGAGCCGCCGGGCCTCGTCGTTCGTCGAGCCGAGCTCGTCGTGGTGGTGGCGGACCCAGCCGGGGCCGATCGTCGTCTGCTCGCTCATCCGCTGCCTCGGTCGTGGGACGCCGATCCTCCCACGTCCGCACGCGGGGTCGGCGTCGGTTCGCCACGGGGCGCCGAGGCCCGCCTCTTCGGCGCGCCTCCGAATCTCGTAATTTCGATCCGAATTTGACTGGCGCGACGGCGATCGCTAGCTTGGGGGCCGTGGTCGTCGTTCGCCGCCAGACGCTCCCGGGCCGCCGCTCGGTCTCGTCGGGGGTGCGCGCCGCCCGCCGTGATCGATGTTCCTGATCGCACGCGCTCCGCTCTCCCGAGCGCACCGGCCCGAGACGCTCCTCTCCCCGCCGGCCCGCCCACCGCGACCGCCTCGGCGGCGTGGACCGGCGGGCCGGCGGACCGGCCGGAGTCCCCACCGTCGGGCTCCGGCTCCCCGCCCCGCGATCCGCGCGACCCGCGCCCCGTTCGATGACGCACCCCCGCCCCACCACCGTTCCGTCCACCCCGGCCCGCCGCGTCCGCCCGATCCCGCCCGCCGAGGCCGTGGCCCCGTGGCCCGGGACCCGCTCCCGCCGGATCGGCTGGCAGCGCCGCCCGCCGACCGAGGCGCCCCCGCAGCGCGCCGGTGCCCGCCGGGACCGACCGTGAGCGCGCTCGTCACCGCCCCGCGACGCCCCCGCCCCGCCGACCGGCTGCCGCTCTCGGCCTCGGCGCGGCGGGCCCGGCGCCTGGCGCGCGAGGTCCACGGCGACGAGGTCGATGCCGAAGGCCGGCGGGTGATGGCCGTCGTCGAGGCCGTCGCGCAGGGCGTGCCCGAGAGCGCACGGCGCACCGCGTTCGTCCACCGCGCCGTCGGGCGCACGCTGCGCCCGCGGCAGCTCGCGGCGCTGCTGGACCTCGACGACGACGAGCGCGATGCGCTCGCCCTGCTCGTCCGGCGCGCCGGCGAGGACGGGCTCGCGCACGCACGCCGCCTCGTGGCCCAGGAGCCGCGGCCCGCGCGGGAGCTCGCGCTCGTCGTCGCCTACGCGGCGCTCGCCGAGGAGCGCGACCGCCGCCGGCGCGAGGATGCACGCCGGCTCATCCGGGGCACCTGGACGCTGCGGTCCTAGGTCCCGCTGCCGCGCCGACCCCGCGAGACGCTACGGGCGGCGGATGCGCACGGGACCGTCGACCGCGAGGCCCAGGCGCTCGCGGGCCGAGGCGCGGTTGACCGCCACCGCCATCGCCCGGTTCGCGTCCTCGTAGACGATGAGCGTCCCGGGGTCGACGTCGGCGAAGGTCGACGCGTAGACGCCGCGCTCGCCGTTGATCTCGACCGGCTCGCCGAGCTTCAGGCCGACGCCCATCGTCAGCTCCTCGTGCTCGAGGTCGAGCATGACGTTGCCGAAGCGGTCGAAGGCGATCGCGTGGGCCACGACCTCGTCGGCCTCGACCTCGGCGAGCGGCATCGCCTGGATCGTGACGTCGTCGGGGTCCAGCGGCTCGCCGACGTCGTGGAGGTCGAGTCCCGTGGCGAGGCGGGCGGCGATCGGCGCGAAGATGTCGCGTCCGTGGAACGTCGCCGACACCGGCTCCAGCCGGTAGGCGGAGCGGCTGAGGTCCGCGGCCTCGACGATCCCGCCGAAGCGCTGGGCGGCGAGCCAGAGCAGCCCGTTGTCCGGGCCGACGAGCATCCGGTCGTCCTCGGCGACGCGCAGCGCGATCGGCCGGCGGCGGCCCCCGACCTCGGGATCGACGACCGCGAGGTGGACGCCCGGCGGGGCGTACGGCAGCGCGCGCTGGAGCGTGATCGCGCCGAGCCGCACGTCGTAGGACGGGATCCCGTGCGTGAGGTCGATGATCCGGGCCTGCGGCGCGATCCGCGCGATCACCGCGTGGCAGACCCCCACGAACTCGTCATGCAACCCGTAGTCGGACAGGAACGTGACGGTGGGCTGATCGGTCGGCATCGGCGGGGCGGTCGGAGGACGGGGAAGGCGGCGCGCGCAGGACACTACGGCCCGCGTGTGGCGCCCCGCGCGACGGGTACCCACCGTGCATGGAGCACGACCACGGCGACGAGCAGCAGGAGCGCTTCGCGGAGGCGGTGCGCCGCAAGGCGGAGGACGCGGAGGCCGCGTCCCGGGCCCCGCACGAGGAGCACCCCGGCGACGGCCCGGTCAGCGGAGCGCAGCGCACGGACGGCAGCGCGGACGCCCAGGGCGTGCGGCCCGCGGGCCAGAAGGGCGGCGGCGCGGCGCGGCGCTGGAGCGGCTGACGGGCCCGCGGAGCGGGCCTCAGAACGGGCCGCGCCGGGCGACGACCGGCCGCTCGGCGGCGTCCGCCACCAGCGCGTCGACGAGGCCGTCGAGGTTCGCCTGCTCCGCCTCGACCGCCGGGGCGATGCCGAGCTCGACGAGCGCCTCGGTCGTCACCGGGCCGATCGACACCGGACGCGGGCCGTCGGCGCCGGGCAGGCCGCCGGCCTCGGCCAGGAAGCGCGCCGTCGAGGCCGACGTGAACGTCACGTAGTCGCAGCCGGCGATCGCGTCGAGGTCGTCGGAGCCCAGCGGCTCGGCGACCGTCTCGTACGCCGCGAGGTCGGTGACCTCGATGCCCGCCGCGCGCAGCCCGTCGGGCAGCGCGTCGCCCGCCGCGGCCGCGCGGAAGAGCAGCGCCTTCGGCGCCCCGTGCTCGATCGTCCGCGACCACGACGGCTGCGTCGCGCCGAGCAGCGCCGCGAGGGCCTCGCCGGTGAAGGTCTCCGGGACGACGTCGGGACGCAGGCCGACGGCGCGCAGCGCGCGTGCGGTGCCGGGCCCGACCGCGGCGAGCGTCGTGCCGTAGAGATCGCGACCGTCGCGGTCGGACCGCAGGAGCGCCGCCATGAGCTCGCGGGCGCCGTTGGGCGAGGTCACCGCGACGTACGCGTAGGGCGCGAGATCGGGCAGCTGCGCCTCGAGCGAGCGGGTCCGAATGGTGGGCGTCTCCACGACGTCGGCGCCGAGGGCGCGCAGCCGGCGGGCGAGCCCGGACGCCTGCGCGCGCGCCCGCGTGACCGCGACGCGCCGGCCGAAGAGCGGTCGCTCCTCGAACCAGCGCAGCTCCTCGCGCAGCGCCGCGACCGACCCCACGACCGTCACCGCCGGGGCCTGGATGCCGGCCTCCTCGGCGCGCGCCGCGATGTCGGCGAGCGTCCCGACCACGACCCGCTGGCCGGGCGTGGTGCCCGACTGGACGACCGCGACCGGCTCGTCGGCCGGGCGACCCGCCGCGACGAGCGACTCCGCGATCCGCGGCAGCCGGCGCACGCCCATGTAGAAGACGAGCGTCCCGGGGAAGCGCGCCAGGCCCTCCCAGTCGATCGTCGACTCCGGCTTGCGCGGATCCTCGTGGCCGGTGACGAACGCGACGCCCGGCGCGTGCTCGCGGTGCGTCACCGGCACGCCCGCGTACGCCGGCCCGGCGATGCCGGCGGTCACGCCCGGCACGACCTCGTACGGGATGCCGCGAGCCCGCAGGCGCTGCGCCTCCTCCCCGCCGCGGCCGAAGACGAACGGGTCGCCGCCCTTCAGCCGCACGACGGAGCGGCCGGCGAGCGCGTGCTCGACGAGCAGCGCCTCCGTCTCGGCCTGCGGCACCTGCTTGCCGCCGCCGCGCTTGCCGACGTCGATGAGCTCGGCGTCCGGCCGGGCCCCGTCGAGCGCCGTCGGCGGGATCAGCTGGTCGTGGAGCACGACGTCGGCGGTGGCGACGAGCTCGAGCGCACGCGCCGTCATGAGGCCCGGGTCGCCGGGTCCGGCCCCGACGAGGTGGACGGTGCCCGGGGTGATCTCGTCGGTCATGGCTGAGGATGCGATCGGGGGACGGTGGTCGGCGCGGGGCGGGAGGTCACTCCGCCGCCTCCCGCAGCGGCGCCGGCGCCTGCTCGAACGACGCGGCGAGGATGTCGTCCGCGCCGGCCGCCCGCAGCCGCTGGGCGAGCAGGGCGCCGAGCGCCTCCGGATCGTCGCCGTCGCGCTGGTCGACGGCCCAGTCGCCGCCGTCCGGCGTGCCGACGAACCCCCGCAGGCGCAGCGCCTCGCCGCCGGGCACGCGTGTCGCGTGCGCGCCGACGGCGCTCGTGCAGTCCGCGCCCAGGGCGCGGGCAAGGGCGCGCTCGGCGGTGAGGCAGCGGCCGGTCTCGGCGTCGTGGACGAGCGCGGCCGCGGCCGCCGCCTCCGGATCGCCCGTGCGGCCCTGCAGCGCGACGACGCCCTGGCCGGGGGCGGGCACGAACGTCGGGCCGGTGAGCGCGACGGCGGGCTCCGGCGCGCGGCCGAGCCGCTCGAGCCCGGCCGCGGCGAGCACGATCGCGTCGAGGCGGGCGGCGCCCGCATCGGCCAGGCGCGCGATGCGGGTGTCGACGTTGCCGCGGATCTCGACGACCTCGACGTCGCGGCGCGCGGCGCGCAGCTGGGCCGCGCGGCGCAGGCTGGCGGTGCCGATCCGCGCGCCCCTCGGCAGGTCCTCGAGCGTCGGCGCGCCGATCAGGACGTCGGCCGTGGCCGCGCGTCGCGGGCAGCCGAGCAGGGCGGTGTCCGCGGCGAGCGCGGCCGGGACGTCCTTCGCCGAGTGGACGGCGAGGTCGATCTGCTCGGCGACGAGCGCCCGCTCGAGCTCGCCCGTCCACTTCGCCTTGTCCGGCGCGGCGCGGTCGCGGTCGCCCGTCGTGACGAGCTCGACGATCGCGACCTCGAGCCCCGCGGCGCGCAAAGCGTCGCCGACGGCCCCGGCCTGCGCCAGGGCGAGCGGGCTGCGGCGCGTCCCGAGCCGGATCACGAGCGCTGCGCGCGACGCTCGGCCAGCGGCCGCACGTTGTCGGGCACCGAGCCCGCGGGCCGCGACGTCCCGGCGCCCCCGACCATCCCGCCGCCGGCGGCCGCGCGGGCACCCGCGTGGGCGCGCCGCGTCTCGACGTCCGCCGCGTGGGCGTCCGGATCGTCGAGGCCGAAGAGCTCGCGCAGCAGCTCGATCTGGCCGTGGGCATCGCCGTCGCGGTGCTTCAGGCGGACGGTCGGCTCGTGGAGCAGCCGCTGGACGACGGTCCGCGCCAGGCGCTCGGCACGCGCGAGGTCGTCGTCGGACGCGCTCTCCCAGCGGCCCGCGTTCTCCGCGACGACGGCGTCGACGATCTGGTTCGCGCGGCCGCGGAGGTCCGCGATCGTCGGCGTGACGTCGAGCTGGCCCATCCAGCGGGCGAAGCGGAGGATCTCCTCCTCCACGATGCCGGTCGCGCGCTCGGCCTCCTCGCCGCGATCGGCGAGGTTGCGCGCGACGACCGCCTGGAGGTCGTCCATGTCGTAGACGGCGACGCCCTCGACGGCGGCGCAGTCGGGGTCGACGTCGCGCGGGACGGCGATGTCGATGAGCACGAGCGGCCGATCGTCGCCCTCCGCGCGGCGGCGCCGCATGACGTCCTCGAGCGCGTCGCGCTCGATCACGGGGTGCGGCGAGGCCGTCGACGTGACGACGATGTCCGCCGCGCGCAGCTGGTCGGGCAGGGCGTCGAGGCTGCCGACGCGCCCGCCGAAGCGCTCCGCCAGCGACGCGGCGCGATCGGCGTGGCGATTGGAGACGAACAGCGTCTGCACGCCGCGGGCGACGAGCGCCTGCGCGGTGAGCTCGGCCGTCTCGCCGGCGCCGACGATCACGACGTCGCGGTCCTCGAGCGCGCCGACGACGCCGGCGGCGAGGTCGACGGCGACCGAGGCGACGCTCGTGCGCCGCTCGGCGATCCGCGTCTCGCTGCGCACGCGCTTGCCGGTCCGCAGCGCGGCCTCGAACAGGCGGCTCAGCAGCGGGCCGGTCGTGCCGAGACGACGCGCGTGCTCGTAGCTGCGCCGGACCTGCCCCTGGATCTCGTACTCGCCGATGATCATCGAGTCCAGGCCCGACACGACGCGGTAGAGGTGACGCGCCGCGTCGCAGTTGCGTGGCGAGTAGACGAGCCCGGCGAGCTCGATCGGGCGGATGCGCGAGAGCTCGGCGAACCGCGTCAGCAGCTCGGACTCGGCGCGGACCGGATCGCCGACGACGAGGTACGCCTCGGCCCGGTTGCAGGTCGAGACCGCGGCCGCCTCGTGGACGTCGTCCAGCGCGATCAGCTCGTGGAGCAGCCGCTCGGTCTGTCCGTCGGTCAGGGCCAGCCGCTCGCGCACGCCGACCGGAGCGGTCTTGTGCGAGATCCCGAGGACGAGCAGCTCGTGCATCAGGCCGTCTCGTGCTCGCGGGCGGGCGTCGACGACGCCTCGTCGGGCGCGGCGGTGCGGCGCTCGAGCGCGTCGAGGCGCTCCGCCGCGCCGCGGACGCGGAAGGCGATGATCGCCAGGTAGACGAGCAGGACGAGCGTCGCGGCGATCACCGCAGCGACGACGTAGCCGGGGCTGCCGTCGTCGGCCTGGGCGAGGAGGGTGAGGGCGGTGGGCGACACGAGCGGGTTCCTGGATTACAGCGTGACCGGCGACGAGGAACGGGCGACCGGCGGGACGGCGTCCTCGCCCTCGACCCGACGCTGCAGCGCGCGCAGGCGGATCCGGGTGCTCTTGTGGACGAGCTCGAGGTGCCAGAGGGTGACGAGCAGCGCGCCGATCGCCAGGACCGAGAGCCCGAACGCGAGGCCGGCGCTGCCCGGGAGGTTCGAGCCCGGGTCGTTCAGCGGCTGGGGGTGCAGGACGTTCGTCGTCATCCGCACGACGCCGAAGCAGACCGGGGCGAAGAAGCCGGCCGCGACCGCGAAGACCGACGCGGTGCGCGCCTGGCGCTCCGGGTCCTCGATCGCGAAGCGCATCGGCTGGTACGTCGCGTAGAGCAGGAAGATGATGAGGAAGGTGACGAGGACCGGCTCGCCCCAGTCCCACCAGGCGCCCCAGGCGGCCTTGCCCCAGATCGCGCCGGTGATGAGCGAGATCGCGCAGAACACCTGCCCGAGGTGGACCGCGACGTACGCCTTCAGGTCGTCGAGCGGGCGGTCCGAGCTCAGGTGCTTCCACCCGAAGACCGCGCCGGCGACGAACGACGCGAGCGTCAGGATCGCGAACGCCGGGTGCAGGTAGGTCAGGCGCTGCCGGATGCCCTCCGTCTGGTCCGTCGGCGCGACGGCGACGGACACCACGACCCAGACCACCACCAGCACGGTGGTGACGATCGTCAGCGGGAGGAGGCGACGGGCGTGGGACATCGCGAGGAGCGCGAGGGGGGCCGGACGGGACGACCGGAGCGGGCGGAGGAGCGCCCGCTCAGTCCTCGACGATCCCCTCGGAGACCGCCCAGCCGACCAGCAGGAACACCAGATCATAGAGCGCCAGGGCCAGCCACCACCGCCCGTCCACCACGCCGGGATCCGCGCGCAGCAGCGGACCGATCGCCTCGGACGCGATCGCGATGGCCGGGATCGTCAGCGGGACGCCCAGGAGCGGCACGAGCAGCTCGCGCGAGCGGGCCGCCGCGGCGATCGCCCCGACGACCGCGCCGACCGCCGCGATGCCGAGGTCGACGAGCACCAGGACGAGCACGACCTGCGCGAGCTCGCCGGCGCCGGGCGCGCTCGAGAGCAGGAGAAACGCGAAGAGCGGCAGCGCGACGGCGTGCAGCGCGAGCAGGAACGTCCACAGCGCCAGCGCCTTGGCGAGCACGAGCGCGGCGGGCGACGCCGGCGTCAGCCGGTACGCGTCGAGCTGCCCCTCGTCCTGCTCGGCCGTCCACAGCCGCCCGATCCCCAGGAGCGCCGCGAGCAGCGTCGTGACGAGCAGGACGCCGGCCGCCAGCGGCCCGTCGATCGAGCCGTCCTGCAGCCCGAAGCGGTAGAGGACGAACGCCCCGACGCTGAAGAGGAGCATCGTCGGCAGCACCTGCGGCGCGCGGCGCTCGCGCCGCCACTCGAGGGCGAGGACCGTCCGGACGTCGGCGCGGGCGCTCACCGGTAGAGCGCCCCGATCTCGGCGTCGGTGACGTCGGCGGGCCGCGCCAGCAGCGCGAGCGCCCCGCCCCGCAGCCCGACGACGAGGTCGGACTCCGCCAGCGCCGCCTCCGGATCGTGGCCGGCCACGATCCGGGTCCGCGGACCCGCGGCGCCGAACCGCGAGCGCGGCGCGGGACCCAGCAGGGCACCGAGGCGCTCGGCGGCGACGGGGTCGAGGTTCGCCAGCGGCTCGTCGAGCAGCAGCAGCTCGGGGTCGCCGAGCAGCGCGGCGGCCGCCGCCGCGCGCTGGGTCAGCCCGCGCGACAGCGCCGCGACCGGGTACGCCGCCCGTCCCACGAGATCGGTCGCCTCCAGCAGCGCGTCGATCCGGGCGGGCGTCGCCGCCTCCCCCCCGAGCAGGCGCCCGCGGTGCACGAGGTTCTCCCGGACGGTCAGGTCGCGCAGCAGCAGCGGCTCGTGCGCGAGGACGCCGATCCGTCCCTTCACCGCCGCCCGCTCCCGCGGCAGCGCGTGGCCGAGCACGCGGCACCCGCCGCGGCTCGGTCGCAGCAGGCCGGCGAGGACGCGCAGGAGCGTCGACTTGCCGGCCCCGTTGGGCCCGAGCAACGCGACCGTCGCGCCCCGCGGCACGGCGAGCGTCAGGTCGCGCAGCACGAGCCGCTCGCCGCGACGGCGGACGAGCCCGTCGAGCGCGACGGCGTCGGTGGGCTCGTCGGGCATCGGACCGCAGAGCCTACGACCGGGCCGGCGCGAGGACCCGCCCGGCCGGGACGCGGCGGCGGCGCGGGCGCCCGGACGATCGTCCGCGGCGCGGCGTCCGAGCGGCGCGGCGCCATCGCGGGAGGGCGCGTACCCTTGCGCCATGGCTGAGACCGCGCCGGACGAGCCCCGCGTCCGCGGCCCCTTCTTCTGGATCTGCGTCCTCGTCCTCGTCGAGATGGTCGCCTGGACGATCCTCAGCCGGATCGTCAGCGAGACGCTGAGCACCGTGCTGGCGCTCGTGCTCGGCATCGCGCTCGTCGTCCTGCTGCGCGAGCGGATCTGGGGCGCCGACTGGAAGCAGCGCTTCGCCGCCGCGCGGGACGCCGAGCCGCCGACGCGGCGCCGGCGCGGCTGATCAGGCCTGCTGGAGCTGGGCCTCGGCGGCGCGACGGGCGTCGGCGACGATCGCGTGCAGCTCGTCCTCGCGCCCCTCGCGCAGCAGCGCGATCGGGTCCGGGTCGCCGTTGACGATCCCCTCGAAGAACGCCTTGCGGTCCTGGTAGGTGGGCAGCGTGCCCTTCGCCCAGCCGCGGGTGTCGTTGAGGATGACGGCCAGGCGGGCGTACTCCTCGCCGAACATGCCGCTGATCTCGTCCTTCATCCGCTTGGCGAGCGCGGGCGAGGCGCCGGCGGTCGAGATCGCGATCGCCAGGGGACCGGTGCGCACGATCGCCGGGAGGATGAAGTTGCAGAGCGGCGGGACGTCGACGATGTTCGCGAGCATCGCGCGGCGCTCGGCGTCCTCGAAGATCCGGATGTTCGTGTCCGTGTCGTCCGTGCAGGCGATGACGAGGAACTTGCCCTCGAGGTCGCTCGGCTCGTACTCGCGCTTGAGCCAGACGACGGAGCCCTCCTCCGCGAGCCGCTCGACCTCGGGCAGCACCTCGGGCGAGACGACCACGACGTTGGCGTCGCAGGCCAGCAGGCCCTCGGTCTTCTCGAGCCCGAGCTCCCCGCCGCCGACGACGAGCCCGACGCGGTCGCGCAGCTTCAGGCACGCGATGTAGAAGGGCGTGTCGAGCATGTCCTGCACGCAGGTCTGGTCGCAGATCCCGCGCTTGAACTGGCACACGCACTCCTTCCCGGGGTAGGCGGCAGCAGGCATGGCCCCAAGGGTAGACCGTCGGCGCGGGGAGCTCGCCGCGCCGACGGGTCGCCGCCCGAGAGCCCCCGCCTGCCGCGGGCGACGGGCACGGCGAGCTACCGTCGGCAGGGACGATGGACGGACGCTCCCCCCTTGCGGCGCCCCACGCCAGCCCGGACGGCCTCTTCGACGACCACGCGATGATCCGCCGCGTGCACCGCGAGCGGCTCGTGATGCTGCACGGTCCGCGGGCGCTGCTCCTGCAGGCCGCCCACCCGCTGGCGTTCCGCGGGTTCTGGTCGGCGACGGAGGTGCAGGAGACGGCGCTGGCCCAGGCGCGGCTGCGGCGCACCGCCGAGGCGATGGCCACCGCGGTGTTCGGCAGCGCGAGCGACGCCGAGCGGATGGGCGAGCGGATCCGCGCGGTGCACGCCCGGATCGGCGGCCGACTGAGCGAGGCGGCCGGCCCGTGGCCGGCGGGCACGCGGTGGCGGGCCGACGACCCGGAGCTCCTGCTCTGGATCCTCGCGGCCCTCGTGGACTCCGCGATGCTCGTCCACGACCGCTTCGTGCGTCCCCTGCGGCCGGAGGAGCGCGCGGCGTTCTGGCGCGACTACCGCGTCGTGGGCGAGCTCTTCGGGCTCGACTCGTCCGCCGTGCCGCGCACCATCGGGGCGTTCGACGCGTACGTCGCCGAGACCCTCGCGTCGGACCGGATGGTGGTCCTGCCGGAGGCGCGCGAGGCCGCGCGGCGGATCGTGCTCGACCCGCCCGTGCCGCCGGCCCTGCGCCCTGCGGTCGAGGTCGCGAACCTCGTGACGGCGACGCTCCTGCCGCGAGGGCTGCGACGCGCGTTCGGCCTGCGCACGCCGCCGGGGACCGGCTTGGCGACCGGCGCGCTGGCGACGTGGTCGCGGCACGTGCTGCGCCCGGTGCTGCCGACGGGCCTGGCGTGGACGCCGCACGGCTCGCCGGCCCCGCTGGCGGCCTGAGCCGCGCCGCGACGACCGCCGGGGCGAGCCCGCCGCCACGGACGCGCCACCCCGCTCGCGCGCGGGCGGTCCGGACCGGCCCAGCGGTCGAGGCCCGCGCTGCGGTCAGCCCCAGGCGGCGATCCGGTCCAGGCCCTCGCGCAGGATCGCCTCCTCCGCGGCGTAGGAGAGGCGGACCCAGCGGCGGCCGTGAACGGCGTCGAAGTCGCTGCCGGGCGTCAGCGCGACGCCGGTCTCCTCGAGCAGCGCAGCGCACCAGGCGACGCTGTCGTCCAGTCCGCGCGCGTCGAGCCGCTCGCCGATCTCGGCGTAGAGGTAGAACGCCCCGTCGGCCGGCGCGGTGGCGCCCCAGCCGAGCGCCGGCAGGCGGTCCAGCAGCAGGCCGCGCAGCTCGCGGTAGCGCTCCGCGGCCCGGTCCTGCTCGGCGTACGCGGCCGGGGAGAACGCCTCGAGCGCCGCGAGCTGGGGCAGCGTCGGCGGGCAGAGCGCGAGGTTGCCCGCGAGCGCGTCGACGGCACCGACGAGCGTCTCCGGCAGCAGCGCCCAGCCGAGGCGCCAGCCGGTCATCCCCCAGTACTTCGAGAACGAGGAGACGACGATCGCGCGGTCGTCGCGCTCCCAGGCGCTGCGCGCCTCGATCGTCCCGGCCGTGATGCCGTGGTAGATCTCGTCGCTGACGAGCGTCGCGCCGTGGTCGGCGCACCAGGCGCCGAGCGCGTCGAGCTCGGCGCCGTCGACCATGCTCCCGGTCGGGTTGGCGGGCGAGGCCACGACGACGCCGCGCAGGGGGCCGCCCGTCGCGACCGCGGCGTCCAGCAGCGCGGGCGTCGGCTGGTAGCGCTCGTCGGGGCCGGCGGGCAGCTCGACGACCTCGCAGCCGAGCGCGCGCAGGATGTTGCGGTACGCGGGGTAGCCCGGCCGCGCCAGCGCGACCCGGTCGCCCGGCGCGAACGCCGCGAGGAACGCGAGCACGAACGCCCCGGACGACCCGGTCGTGACGGCGACCCGCTCCGGATCGACCGCGACGCCGTACCAGCGCGCGTAGTGGCCCGCGATCGCGCGGCGCAGGGCCGGGAGGCCGAGCGCCGGCGTGTAGCCGAGCGGCGCGCCGCCGGCCAGCAGCGCCGCGGCCCGCTCGCGCACCGCCGCGGGCTCGCCGCCCCCGGGCTCGCCGGCGCAGAGCGAGAACACCGGCCGACCCGCGTCGCGGCGGCGCTGGACCGCGTCGAGGACCTCCATCACGGCGAACGGCGGCACCTGCGAGCGCGACGAGGGCATGGCGCGATGGTGACGCACCCGCCCCGTCGCCCGCGGTCGCACGGCCCTCCTCGCCCGGGCGGGCGGCCCGGGCCGGTGTCGCGGCGGCGCTCGGGACTCAGCGGACGGTCACGACGGTGACGCGCACGCGACCGCGGCCCGCGGGAGCCCGGAGCGTCGCCCGGTAGGCCCCCGACGCGCGAACCGCCACCCGAGCCGACCGGCTGCGGGTCCCGCGCGCGAGCCGGACGCGCACGCGCTTCGTCGCACCCCGCGGGGTCACGCGGCCCGTGATCCGGTACCGGCCGCCGCTGAGCCGGCGGAGCTTCGAGGTGACCCGCACCCGCGGGGGCGTGCCCGACCCTGCCCCGGGGGCCGCGCTCGACCCGCCGGCGCCGGGCGTCGTGTCGGAGCCGGACGTCCCGGCGCCGGGGGTCGTCGTGCCCGCGCCCTCGGGGGTCACGAGATCCGAGAAGCTCCGCGCGTTGCAGCCGTCGATCGCGGCCTGCGACGCCGGCGTGATCGTCGTCGGCGTGCGGGCGCCGAAGCTCTGCGTCCAGACCGGCGGCCACATCGAGCCGGCGCGCGGGCCGGTCGCGATCCCGACGCCGAGCTCGGTGGAGGAGCTGCGGAGCATGTTCACGCAGTGCCCGGGGCTGCGCAGCCACTGCAGCACCGTCCGGCGGGCGGTGTCGTTGCCCATGGCGATGTTCTCGCCGAGGCGCGTCCACGGCGCGTAGCCGGCGGCCGCGGCACGGTCGGCGATCGTCGCGCCGTGCGGCGCGGGCGCCGGCGCGGTGTGGTCGAAGTACCGCCGGGCGAGCATGTCGTCGCTGTGGCGCTGGGCCCCGAGCTCCAGCGCCGGGTGCTGCGCCAGCGGCGCGACGCCGCGGGCCACGCGCTCGTTGTTCACGAGGCAGAGGACCGCGGCACGCAGCTGCGGGACGTTCGCGCTCGTCGCGGGGAGGTCGGCGTCCGCGCAGCCCGACGGCGTGCCCTGGGCCGCGGCCGGACCGGCCAGCGCCAGGCCGAGCACGACGCCGAGCGCCGCGGCGCGGCCGGCCGGGCGGGACGTGGGGCGCGCGATGCGGAGGACCATGCTCGACGTGCATCGTCGCCCCCGTCGTCGCGCCCGCGCCGCCTCGTCGCCCGTGGACGGACGTCGCACGTCCCACCGCCGGACGGTGCTCACGGCGTCCGCCCGCGCGCGCGGCGGGCCGCCGCGAGCCGCTCCAGCAGCACCTGCTCGTGCTCCGCGGGCCGGAGGAACCGGTGGTCGGCCGCGGCGAGCTCGTCGGGCAGCAGCTCCTGCGCGCTGTAGCCGCCCGGCCGGTCGTGGGGGTAGTCGTAGTCCTGCGGCCGCGCGCCGTCGGAGAGCCGCCCGCGCAGGTAGGGCGGCGGGGCCTGGACCCCGTGCTGCTCGACGTGGTCGAGCGCCTCGTTGATCGCCCGGTACGCGGCGCTCGACTTGCCGGCGAGCGCCAGGCGGATCGTCACGTGGGAGAGGGCGATGCGGCACTCCGGCATGCCGATCCGGTCGACGACCTCGGCCGCGGCGATCGCCAGCGGCAGCGCCTGCGGATCCGCGAGGCCGACGTCCTCGCTCGCCGAGACGACGAGCCGGCGCGCGATCGTCCGGGGGTCCTCGCCCGCCGCGAGCATCCCGGCGAGGTAGTAGACGGCCGCGTCGGGATCGCTGCCCCGGATCGACTTGATGTAGGCCGACAGCAGGTCGTGCGGCTGGTCCGGGCCGGCGGCGATCACCGAGCGGTCCAGGGCGCCGGAGACCTCGCGGGCGGTGATCGTCAGGCGCAGCCCCTCGCCGGTGGCCTCGGCCGACGGGCGCGCCAGGCCGGCCGCCGCCTCGAGCGCCCCGAGCGCGGTCCGCGCGTCGCCGGCGCTGCGGGAGGCCAGCAGGGCCAGGGCCTCGGGCTCGGCGCGCACCTCCTCGCCCTCGCGCTCGAGCAGCCGGCGGTCGATCGCGCGCTGCAGGAGCGTCAGGACGTCCGCCTCGCCGAGCGCCCGCAGGCGGTAGATCCGCAGCCGCGAGCGCAGCGCCGGGCTGACCGCGGACCACGGCGGCTCGGTCGTCGCCGCGATGAGCGTGACCAGGCCCTCCTCGACCGCCGGCAGCAGGGCGTCCTGCTGCGTGCGGTTGAAGCGGTGGATCTCGTCGATGAAGAGGACCGTGGGACGGGGCTCCGCCCGGGCCGGGTCGCGTCGGGCGCGCGCCCGCTCGAGCGCCGCGCGGACCTCGGCCTTGCCGGCGTCGACGGCCTGGAGCGCCTCGACCGCCGCCCCGGCGCCCGCGGCGACGATCCGCGCGAGCGTCGTCTTGCCCGACCCGGGCGGGCCGTGGAGGAGCATCGCGTGCGGCCGGCCGGACTCGATCGTCGCCCGCAGCGGCCGGCCCGGCCCGAGGAGCTCCGGCTGGCCGACGACGTCCTCGACCGTCCGCGGGCGCAGGCGCGCGGCGAGCGGCGCGTCGGCCGGCGGCGCGTCGTCGTCGGGCGCGGCGCCGTCGTCGGGGTCGGGGGCGAAGAGGCGATCCACCGCCCCCGGAGGATCGCACCTGCGCCCGGCGGCACCGTCCTGCGCGTCGGCCTCCCCGGGCCGACGCGTGATACCACGGTGATATCGTGCCCTCCGTGGCCAACGTGCACGTCCGCGACCTCCCCGACGCGCTGCACCTCGCGCTGAAGGAGCGCGCCGCGATGGAGGGGCGCTCGGTGAACGAGGTCATCGTCCGCGCGCTGGGACGCGCGGCCGCGCAGCCGACGCCGGCGGAGTTCGCCGCGCGCGTCCGGCGTGCCCAGGACGTGCCTCCGACGCTCACCCCGGACGAGCTGTCGGCCGCGGTCCGCGCCTCGCGCCCGGCACCGTGATCGCGGTCGTCGATGCGAGCGTCGCGCTGGGCACGATCCTCGGCGTTCCCGATGCCGTGGAGCGCTTCGCCGCGGTCGAGGAGGCACACGCTCCGCAGTTCCTCGTCCTCGAGACGATCAACGCGCTGCGTGGGCTCCGGCGCTCCGGCGTCGTCGAGGCGGAGGCGGCCGAGATCGGCATCCAGCTCCTCCACGAGCTGCCCGTGACGCTCTGGGATCACCGCCCGACGATCGACGCCGTGTGGGCACGACGGGACGAGCTCACGGCCTACGACGCCGCCTACCTCGTGACGGCCGAGGCACTCGGCGCGCACCTCGTGACGGCCGACCGCGGCCTCGCCCGACGCGGCCGAGCCGCCCTGGGCCGCGAGCGCGTCGTCCACGTGACGTGAGCCGGTCCGAGCGCGGGCGGCCCCCTGCCGTCGCGCGCCGTGCCCGCCCGTAGCCTGAGGCGATGGGCCACGACCTTCCCTCGGCGACGCCGCTGCTGCAGCAGCTCGTCCGGATCGACACGGTCAACCCGCCCGGGGACGAGCAGCCGGCGGTGGAGCTGTGCGAGCGCGTCCTGCGCGAGGCGGGCTTCGCCACGACGCTCGTGCCGGGCGCGCCGCGCCGACCGAACCTCGTCGCCGAGCTCGCGGCGGCCGATCCCGCCGCGCGCGACGCCGGCCCGGTCCTCGGCCTCCTGAGCCACGTCGACACGGTGCTCGCCGACCCGGTCGACTGGCGGCGCGACCCGTGGGGCGGCGAGCTCGTGGACGGCGAGATCTGGGGCCGCGGCGCGATCGACATGAAGTCGCAGACCGCGGCCGAGATCACCGCGGCGGTCGCGCTGGCGCAGCGCGGCTGGCGCCCGGCGCGCGGGGCGCTGAAGGTCGTCGTCGTCGTCGACGAGGAGGTCGGCGGCTACGAGGGCGCGGTCCGCCTGACGCGCGACCACCCGGACCTCGCGCGCTGCGACTTCCTGCTGAACGAGGGCGGCGGCGCGCCGATGACCGTCGACGGCCGGCGCCACCACGGGGTCGGCGTCGGCGAGAAGGGCCCCGTGCGGTTCGTGCTGCACGCGCGCGGCGAGGCCGCGCACGCCGCCACGCCGGGCCTCGGCGTCAACGCGCTGGAGGTGCTGCTGCCGCTGCTCCGGCGGGTCGTCGCCGCCGACCTGCCCTACGACCTGGCGCCCCCGATCGTCGCGATGCTCGACGGCCTGGGGCTCGACGGCCGCGATCCGGCCGCCAGCTACGCGCGCCTGCGCGCCGACGCGCCCGAGCTCGCCGCCGCGATCGAGCCGATGGGCCGCATCACCTTCAGCCCGACGATCGTGAGCGCTGGACGCAAGCTCAACGTGCTGCCCGCACGCGCCGAGCTGCGCGTGGACTGCCGCGTCCCGCCCGGGATCGACGAGGCCGGCGCGCGCGAGCGGATCCGGGCGGCCCTCGGATGGGGCACCGGCGACGACGTCGCGTGGGACCGCGTCGACCTGGAGTGGACGGAGGCGATCCCGGGCAACAGCTCGCCCGCCGAGAGCCCGCTGATGGACGCCCTGCGCGACTGGCTGCGCCGCGAGGACCCCGACGCGGGGCTCGTGCCGAGCTTCCTGCCCGGCTTCACCGACTCGCGCACCTGGCGCGCCGCCTTCCCGGAGTGCGTCGCCTACGGGTTCTTCCCGCACCGCCACCTCGAGCTGCCGGCCCAGGCCGGGCGGATGCACGCGCGCGACGAGCGGATCGACGAGCGCGACCTCGCGTTCGCCACCCGCTGCTACCACGACGTGATCCTGCGGCTGCTGGGCTGAGCGGCCTGGACCGGCCCCGGCTGCTGCGGGAGGATGGCGGCGTGAGCGACGGACGCGTGCTGCTGGCCTGGGACTCCCCGAACATCGACATGGTGCTCGGGCAGCTCATCCTGCGCCGCAAGCCGACGGGGCGCGAGCGGCCCCGGATCGACGCCCTCGGGGCCTGGCTGCGGGAGCGCGGCGCGGAGGAGGACCTGGCGCTCGAGGCCGCCGTCTTCGCGAACGTCACCGAGCGGACGTTCAACGGGGTCCTCGGATGGGCCGAGGTCGTGCGGCAGTCCGGCTTCCGGATGTTCCTCAAGCCGAAGCTCACCGAGGGCTCCGACGTCGACGAGGACATCCTCGCGCTCGTCCGCCAGCGGGCGGCCGAGGTCGCGCCGGCGCTCCGCGAGGTCGTGCTCATGTCGCACGACGGGATGGCGTTCGCCGAGCTCGCGCGGGAGCTGCTCGCCGACGGGATCCGCGTGACGGCGCTCGTCTTCCCCGAGCACGCCACGCAGCTCGTGAGCGTCGACGGGATCGACGTCGTCGACCTCGAGGACGTCCCCGGCCTGTTCGAGCAGCCGCTGCCGCGCCTGACGTTCGCGACGCTGCCCGCCGAGGGCCGCTGGCTCGAGCCGCTCGGCGACCTGTAGCGGGCCGGCGCCGGGGGCGCGGGGACCGGACGGCCGCGGCCGCCGTCAGCCCTCGAGGCGCTTGCGGCCGCCAGGGAGGCGATCGGCGACGCGGGCGAGCGGGCCGACCGCGCGACCGAGGCTCTCCGCGGCCTGGTGCATGTCGGACACGACGCCCTCCAGGCCGTGCAGCAGCGGCGTCAGGTGCACGAGGTGGTGGTCGATCCCGCGCACCTCCTCCTCGACCGCGCGCACGCGCTCGGGCAGCTCGGGCAGGACGCGGACGGCGTCGACGAGCTCGGGCAGGACGTCGGCGATCTCGGCCAGCCGCTCGACCGGCCCGCCGGGGGCGAGCAGCCGCTCGACGGCGCCCTCCTCCGCCAGCAGGCGGTCCAGGACGCCAGCGGGCTCGATCAGCCGGTGGACGAGGCCGCCGGGCTCCAGCACGCGGTCGAGCGTGCCCTCGCTCGCGGCGAGCCGCTCCACGAGCCCGTTCGGGGCGAAGAGCTGCTCGACGATCCCGTCCTCGTCGAGCACGCGGTCCAGCAGGCCGTCCTCGCGCGTCAGCCGGTCGAGCGGCCCGTCGACGGCGAGCAGGCGGTCCAGCGGGCCGCCGGGGACGAGCAGCCGCTCGAGCGGCCCGTCGAGCCCGATGAGCCGCTCGACCGCACCGCCGTCGGCGAGCAGCCGGTCGAGGGGGCCGTTGCGCGCGAGCAGCCGATCCAGCGGGCCGCCGCCCGAGAGCGCGCGGCCGAGCGGCTTGTCGTCGGCGGTGAGCACCGCGAGCTGCTCGAGTCGCGCGAGCGGGCCCTGCGGATCGGCGAGCCGCGCGAGCTGGTCCAGCGCCCCGCCCGCGGAGAGGATCTCCTGCACGCGCTCGCCGAGCCCGTCCGGGCGACGCAGCGGTCCGCTCGGCGCGAGCGCGTCACCGGTGGCCAGGACGATCCGGCCGGCCGCCACGCCGACGCGGACCGGGAGCAGGGCGAGCGCGAGCGGTCCCATCGGAGCCGACGCTACCCGCCCGGACGGCGGCCGATGCGGGCGCCGGACGGGCCGCCGCGGGTCGCGCACTAAGCTGCCCGCCATGTTCGACCGCATCGACCACCTCGGCGTGGCCGTCGCCCCCGAGGACCTCGAGGACCAGATCGCCCTCTACCGCGACGTGCTCGGCCTGGAGCTCGTCCACCGCGAGACGATCGAGGAGCAGGGGGTCGAGGCGGTCCTCTTCGACGTCGGCGAGAACCACGTCGAGCTCATCTCGCCGCTCGGCCCGGACACCGGCGTCGCGAAGTTCATCGCGAAGAACGGCCCCGGCCTGCACCACATCGCCTACCAGACCACCGACATCGACGGTGCGCTGGCGACGCTGCAGGTGCGCGGCGTGGCGCTCATCGACGAGCAGGCCCGCCGCGGCATCCGCAACAGCCGCGTCGCGTTCGTCCATCCGAAGTCGACCGGCAAGGTGCTGACCGAGCTCACCGAGCCGGCGCACCACTGAGCCGCGATCCCGCACCCCCGAAGGAGAACCCCGTGTCCGACGACAAGCTCCGCGTCAGCATCGGCCTGGACAGCGCCCCGCCGGTCGCGGTGCGCCTGACCGAGGACGGGCTGGCGACGCTGCGCAAGGCGCTCGACCAGGGCGGCTGGACCGAGGTCGAGGCGGAGGACGCCACCGTCCACCTGAACCTCGACAAGGTCGTCTTCGTGCGCGTCGACAAGGACGAGCCGAAGATCGGCTTCGGCCTGTAGGACCCGGCGCCGCGTCCCCCGGGGGCGCGGCGCTACTTCAGCCGGCAGAGCGGCCCGGAGTCGTCGAGGCACCGCAGGAGCTCGCCGCGCGCGTAGCGCCCGGCGTTGGAGTTCTCCCGCTCGACGATCCGCGGGTCGGTGCGGTCCAGACAGTCGGCGTTGTCGTCGGTGTCCTTCGCGACGTAGACGCAGTACCGCGTCACCTCGCCCAGCCGCTCGCTGCCCCCGTTGTCGTCGGGCGGCCCGCTGGCGAGCGAGCCGAGCACCGCGACGAAGACGACGATCATCGGCAGCGCGCCGAAGAGGAGCAGCAGCACGAGCTTGTTGCGCGAGCGGTCGCGGTCGGCCGAGGCGAAGCCGTCGCGGGCGCGCTGCAGGTGGTCGGCCAGCGGCGGGTGCCCATCGTCGGCGGGACGTCCCCCCGCCGGGGGCGCGTCGCGGCCGGCGCCGGGCGCCGCGGGGGCGGGCGCGTCCTCGGGCGCCGCGTCGTCGTCGCGCCGGTCGCTCATCGCGCGTCCCCCTGCGCGCCCGGCGGGACGAGCACGCGGGCCGGACCGAGCGGCCGGACCGTGACGTCCCCGAGGTCGAGCACCTCGCCGTCGACGTTCCACTGCCGGTCGGGGTCGAGGTCGACGACGATCTCCCGTCCCTGGGAGACCTGGACGCCGCCGCGCGAGCCGCCGTGGCGCATCCCCCACGCCCGGCGCAGCAGCGACGCGCGCGGCCCGGACGGCAGCACGAACGCCTCGAGCTCGGGCGTGTCGGGGTCGGAGAGCGGCAGCTGGGCGACGCCGCCGAACGACCCGGACGCCCCGATCAGCACCTGCCAGGCGTCGCCGTCGAAGACCTCCTCCCCGTCGACGAGGACCCGGGCCCGGGCGTAGCGGCCCCGGAACGCGGCGACCGCCGCGCCGACGCCGTAGGCGACCGGGCCGAGCAGCGACTTCATCGGGGCGGCCTGCTCGGCGGCGTAGACCCCGAGCCCGATCGAGGCGACGTTCACGAACGGCCGGCCGTCGATCAGGCCGCCCCAGACCGCGCGCTCCTCGGCGTCGGGATCGACGGCCGTCGGCGCGGCCTGCTCGATCGACGGCGGGATCCCCATCGCCCGCGCGAAGTCGTTCGCCGTGCCGGCGGGCAGGACCGCGAGCGGCACGCCGTGGCGCGCCGCCGCCTCGAACGCGCAGCCGATCGAGCCGTCGCCGCCGGCGATCACGAGCCGGTCGGCGCCGGACGCGGCGGCGGCGTCGACGTCGTCGAGCTCGAAGGTCGCGACGCTCCGCCCGTCGCCCTCCAGCAGCGCGACGATCTCGTCGGCGTTGCGGCCGGCGCCGGACCGCGGATTGACGACGAGCGCGAGCTGCACGACCGACATGGTGCCCGAGCGCGCGTCAGATGCGCGTCAAGACGTCGATCGCGCCCGGCGGACCGGGCCCCGCCGGACCGCCGGCGGGCGCGAGGGCCTACGCTGCACGGCGTGCCGCGCCGTGCCTCCCGCCATCGCTCCCGCCCGTCGGGACCGCTGCCGCTGCTGCCCGCGCGCGGCCGCCGGCGCCGGCCGCACCCGCTGCTGGACGACGCCGCGCTGCGGCGCGAGGCGATCGACGCGCGGCGCAGCCTCCTGGCCCGCGCGCTGCGGGGCCCGCACTGGCGCGCGCTGGCGAAGGTCGACCTCGCCGGCATGCGCCTCATCCGCTCGACCGCCGTCTCGGACGGGTCGACCCGCGCGATCGTCGCGTTCTCCCGCACCGGCGAGCACGGCGCGCTCTGGCTCGCGCTCGGCGCCGCCGGCGTGACGCTCGACCGGCGGCGCCGCGAGCAGTGGGCGCTCGGCCTCAGCTCCGTGGCCGTCGCCTACGTCGCGAACACGACGATCAAGCAGGTCGCCCGCCGCCCCCGCCCGCAGCTGCGCGACCTGCCGCCGCTCATCCCGACCCCGACGCAGCTGAGCTTCCCGAGCTCCCACGCCGCGTCGTCGTTCGCGGCCGCCAGCGCGTACTCGAGCGTCCTGCCCGCCACGCCGCTCTACGTCGTCGCCGGCGCGATGGCGACCTCGCGGGTGCACCTCGGCGTCCACTACCCCAGCGACATCCTCATCGGAGCCGCGCTCGGGACCGTCGCTGCGAAGGCCGTGCGGACGACCGCGCGGCTCGCCGGCTGGGCGGAGGAGCGCCAGGACGCCCGTCACCACCCGACGTCCGCGGAGCCGAGCGCCCCCGCGACCGACCCCCAGGAGGACCCGGTCCGATGAGCATGAAGATCGGGATCGTCGGCATGCCGAGCGCCGGCAAGTCGTCGCTCTTCAACGCGCTGACGCAGGCCGGGGCCGAGGCGGCGAACTACCCGTTCACGACGATCGAGCCGAACATCGCCGTCGCGCCGGTCGAGGACGACCGCCTCGCGCGCATCAGCGAGATGCTCGGCGCGTCGGAGACCGTCTACGACCACATCGACTTCCACGACATCGCGGGGCTCGTCGCGGGCGCCCACAAGGGCGAGGGCCTCGGCAACGCCTTCCTCGCGAACATCCGCGAGACGGACGCCATCGTCCACCTCGTCCGGGCCCACACCGACGAGAACATCGTCCACAGCGAGGGCTCGGTCGACCCGGTCCGGGACATCGAGACGATCGAGACGGAGCTCGTGCTCTCCGACCTCGATCAGGCCGAGCGGCGCAAGGACCGCGTCGTGCGCGCGGCGCGCGGCGGCGACGCCGAGGCGAAGGCCGAGCTCGCCTGGCTGGAGGAGCTCATCCCCGCCCTGGACGCCGGCCGTCCCGCGCGCACGGTGCCCGCGCCCGAGGACCACCCCGAGGTCGTCCGCAACCTCTTCCCGCTGACCGCCAAGCCGGTGCTCTTCGTCGTCAACGTCGGCGAGGACGAGCTCGCCGAGGGCGACGCGGCGATCCCGCCGGCCGTCGTCGAGCACGCCGCCGCGCAGGGCGCGAAGGTCGTCGCGGTCTCCTCGCGGCTGGAGGCCGAGCTCGCCGAGATGGACGACGAGGAGGCCGCGGCGATGCGCGAGGAGCTGGGGCTCGCCGAGTCGGGCCTGCAGCGCGTGGTCCGCGGCGCGTTCGACCTGCTCGACCTCATCACGTTCTTCACCGTCGGCTCGGGCAAGCGCGGGCAGTCGTGGCACCTGCGCCGCGGCCTGTCGGCGTGGCACGCCGCCGGCGAGATCCACTCCGACATCCAGCACGGGTTCGTCCGCGCCGAGGTCGTCGGGTGGGAGGCGCTGCTGGAGGCCGGCGGCTACGGCCAGGCGCGCGAGCAGGGCACGCTGCGCGTCGAGGGCCGGGACTACGTCGTCCAGGACGGCGACGTCATCACCGTGAAGTTCACGCCCTGACCCGGTCGCGCGGTCCGGCACGGGTCCGGCGTGACGCACCGGTGCGCCGGGCCGGGCCGGCGGCGGATCAGCGCTCGGCGCGCGTCTCGGGCGTCGGTGCCACCCCGACGACGACGCGCCAGCGCCCACCGCGGGGCACGAGCAGGTCGAACCGCCCGGCGCGGTCCGTGCGCACCCGCCGGACGGTCCGCCAGCGCCGGCCGTCCGGGCGCTGCAGGCGCGCCGCCCGCTCCGCGGTGCCGTCGCCCGCCGCGCCGCCGACGAGCCGGCAGCGCTCGCGCACGATCCGCTCCGCCCGCGCCCGCCGGTCGAGGCCGACCGCGAGGTCGCTCGCGCCGCGCTGCAGCAGCTGCAGCGCCCCGCCGGCCGGGTCGGCGGCCGCGAGCGGCCGCCGGAGCGCCGTGCCGGCTCGCGGCGCGGCCGGCCGCGGGCGCAGGCAGCCGGAGATCGACGTGCGCGTGAAGGTCGCCCAGCGGTCGGGCAGCGCGAGCGCCCGCTGCAGCTGCTCGCCGGTGACGTCGCGGCGCCCGCGGTCGCCGACGACCCGGGCCCGCACGACGCGCGGCGAGGAGCCCGTCCGCAGGACCTCGATCCGCCGCAGAGCGCCGACGGGCGCGATCCGCCCGATCCGCCGGTCGGCGGAGACCGCGTCGAAGCGGCGCGTCCAGCGGTGCAGCGGCGCATCGCCCTCGGCCGGGTCGGCGACGCTGCGCAGCCACGGGCGGGCCGCGCCCCCGAAGACGTGCTCGACGTCCTCGGTCCGCCCGCCGCTCGCGGCGAAGTAGTACGTCGTCACCGGTCGTCCCCGACGCGTGACGACCTGGCCGGCGGTCGCGCGGACCGCCGCATCGCCGGGCCCGCTCTCGCCGCTGACGCCGCGGTAGACCTGCGAGCGGGTGTCCGGCCACTGGGTGAAGGGGCGCCCGCCGATGCTCGTCGTGATCGCGTAGGTCCGCGCCGCGATCGCCTGGGCCTGGAGCGCCGCCGCGGGCCAGCTCGCGGGCGACTCGCCGGTGACGACGCCGCGCAGGTACTCCTCCAGCCCGAGCTCCTCGACGACGAGCACGCCCGCGCCGTCGGGCAGGACGTCGAGCACGCCGCGGAACGCGCCGTCCACGACGCCGTCCGCAGCGCGGCCGGCCACGCGCAGCAGCCCACCGCCGCTGACGCGCACCGCCCCCGCCGCGCGGGCGACGCGGCGCGGCCGCTCGCCGGTCGTCCACGCGACGATCCCCGGCCCGGTCCGCCGCAGCCGGTAGCTGCGCCCCGGATCCACGCGGACCCCGCCGATGCTCGACGCCCCGGCGATCGTCGTCTCGCGACGCCCCCACTGGAGCGCCACGCGGACGACCGGGCTGCGCGTCAGCCGGCCGACGCGGGTGCCGCGGTAGTAGTGGCCGAGGATCCGCGCAGCGTCGGCGCCCCGCGCCGCCATCCCCCGCGCGCCCCACTGGCTCATGCCGACGCCGTGCCCGAAGCCCGCGCCGCGGACGACGAGCTGGCTGGCCGCGGCGGCGCGCTCGGGCGCGACCGCGGGTCCCGCGGAGCAGGCGGCGACGAGCGCCGTGGCGACGACGGCGTGCGACGGTGCGAGCCGGAGCACGGCCGACGACGGTAGCGCCCGGGCCCCGTCGCGGCGCCGAGACCGGCCCGGTGCCCGGCTCGCCGACCCGGCCCGCTCCGCTACGCTCGCGCGACCTGGCCGCCAGAGGCGGCCGTGGGTCCGCCATGCTCCGTCGCCGCCTCCTCCCCGTTCCGCTCCTCGTCCTCGCCCTCGCCGCCGCGCCCGTCGCGGTCAGCGAGCTCGGCGACGGGCCACGCTCAGCCGCCGCGGCCGAGGACGCGCCGTCCAACGCGCCCGTCGCGGTCGGCGGCCCGTTCGGCCGGACGTCGATCAGCGCCGGGTGGACCGTGCGCAACGACCCGCGCGACAGCGGCCGCGGGCTCGGCTGGAAGGACGGCGACTTCACCGGGTCGACGGTCGACCTGCCGTACGTCCCGAACGCGAAGAACATCACCGGCGCGGCGGGCGTCCTCGGGCACCGCGGCTCGATCGCCTGGTACCGCAAGACGATCACCGTCCCGAAGGACGGTGACTACGCGATCGGCTTCGGCTCGGTGAACCACGAGGCGACCGTCTGGATCGACGGCCGCCAGGTGGCCTCGCACCTCGGCGAGTTCCTGCCGTTCGAGGCCCGCGCGGGCCTGAAGGCCGGCCGCGAGCACACGATCGTCGTCCGCGCCGACTGGCGCGATCCCGAGACGATGAAGAAGCAGGGCTACCACCGCGGCTGGTTCAACTACGGCGGCATCACCCGCGACGTGACCCTGCGCCCGCTCGGGGCCAGCGACACCGCCGCCCCCTCCGTCGTCACGGAGCTGCAGCCGGGCGGCAGCGCGAAGGTCACCGTCTCGGCCGACTTCACGAACCGCGCCGGCACGCGCGCGATCGCCCCGGTCGGCGTCCTGCGTCGCGGGGACCGGACGTTCACGCTGCGGTTCCCGTCGCAGCGCTTCACGGGCGGCCAGACCCGCCGGCTCGCGGCGAGCGTCGTGATCGAGAAGCCCGACCTCTGGTCCTCGACCGCGCCGAACCTCTACGACATGGTCGTCGGGGTCGCGTCCGAGAGCGCCTACCAGACGCGCACCGGCCTGCGGGTCGTGAGCGTGCGCAACGGCGCGATCTACGTCAACGGCACCCGCGTGCAGCTGCGCGGCGCGTCGATCCACGAGGACGCTCCCGGCGTCGGCGACGGCCTGCGGCCCGAGCAGATGGACGGGCTGATCGACGACCTGAAGGCGATCGGGGCCAACGCGACCCGGGCCCAGCACCCGCTGGACCCGGCGCTGCTGGAGCGCCTGGACGAGGCCGGGATCATGGTCTGGCAGGGCATCGGCCCGTTCGACTCCCCCGGCTCGTGGACGCACCGCACGGCCGCGCAGCAGCGCCGCGCGCGGGAGCGCGTGGCGGTGACGCTCGCCGAGCAGCAGACGCACCCCTCGACGATCGTCTGGAACCTCGCGAACGAGATCGCGAAGAACGGCAACCGGCACGGGCAGGTCCCGTACGTGCGGGCGATGTCGCGGATGCTCAAGGAGAAGGACCCGAACCGCCTCGTGGCGCTCGACCTCTGGGGCACGCCGAAGGAGCTCTGCATGTCCAGCGCCCGCGGCGTCGTGGAGCTCAAGGTCCGCCGCGGCACGGCGAAGCGCTGCGACCTCGGCGGCGGCCGTCGCGGCCGGATGGTCTGGGAGACGCGCCTGCCCGAGAAGGTCGGCCCGGTGTACCAGTACATCGACGCGATCGGGATCACGAACTACGAGGGCTGGTACAGCGAGCCGGGCCAGCCGATGTCCTACATCGCGCGCCGGATCAAGGCGTACCTGAAGCTCGCCGAGCGGGTCTACCGCGGCAAGGCGCTCGTGCTGACGGAGTTCGGCGCGGAGGCCAACGGCGAGAACCCCTCGTCGAAGCCGGGCGGCTACGGCTACCAGTCGAACCTCATCCGGACGACGATCGACGCGTACGCGTCGGACCCGAACGTCCAGGGCTTCCTCGTCTGGAACCTCCGCGACTTCGGCGTCTCGCCCGCGTTCCTCGGCGGCTCGATCCGCAACGTCTACAAGGGCCACCCGATCCGCCTCGTCCGCGGGCTCAACCAGAAGGGCCTGTTCACCTACGAGAACCGCCCCAAGCCGGCGGTCGCGGTGACGAAGGCCGCGCTGGCCCGCGCCGCGCAGACCGGCGCCGGCCGCCGCTGAGGACGCCGCGGCCGGCTCCGCAGCGCGCGGACCGGCCGCCTACGATCGAGTCGTGTCGTCCCCCAGCGACCTCCTCGGACGCGACGCCGAGCTGCGTCGGCTCGACGCGCTCCTGGACCGCGCCGCCGACGGTCGCAGCGCCGCGGCCCTCCTCGTCGGCGAGCCGGGGATCGGCAAGTCGGCGCTCCTGCGCGCGGTCGCCGGCCGCTGTCGCGCACGGCAGGGGACCGTCCTCACCGCCCGCGGCGTCGAGGCGGAGTCGGACCTGCCGTTCGCCGGCCTGCACGAGCTGCTGCGCCCGACGCTGCCGTTCCTGACGGCGCTCGGCGACCCGCACCGCACCGCGCTCGAGGTCGCCCTCGGCCGCACGACCGGACCGCCGCCGACGCCGTTCGCCGTCGGCGTCGCGCTGCTGGCGATGCTCGAGGTCGAGCCCGACCGCGGCGGGCCGCTCCTGCTCGCCGTCGACGACGCGCAGTGGCTCGACGCGGGGTCGCTGCAGGCGCTGCGGTTCGCCGCACGCCGGCTGGACCACGAGGGCGCCCTCGTCCTGCTCGCCGCGCGGCCGGAGGCCGGCCGGGAGCTCGACGACGGACAGGCCGAGCGGATCGACCTCGGCCCGCTGGACCGCGGATCGGCGGTCGCCCTCGCCCGGCGCGCCGGCGCGGCCGAGGAGCGGATCGACCGGGTCCTCGCGCTCGCCGCCGGGCTGCCGCTCGCGCTCGTCGAGCTCGCGCGCGCGTCCGGCGAGGCGCTGGCGGCGCCGTCCACCGCGGGCTGGCGCCCGTCGCGCGCGATCGAGCGGGCCTTCCGCGACGAGCTGACCGCCGTGGGACCGGCCGCCGCGCGCGGCCTCGTGCTGCTGGCCCTGGAGGAGCGCGCGACCCGGGCCGAGCTCGCCGTCGCCGCGGCGACGCTCGGGGGCGGATCCGGCGACGACGGGCTCGCGGAGGCGGTCGACCGCGGGCTGCTCGTGCCCGAGGGGCACGGGCTGCGCTTCCGCCACCCGCTGCTGCGCGCGGTCGTGCTGCACGACACCTCGGCCGAGGAGCGACGGGCGGCCCACCTCGCGCTCGCCGCGGCCCTGCCCGTCGATCGCTCGGCGTGGCATCGCGCCGGCGCGGCGCAGGGACCGGACCCGGCGCTCGCCGACGCCCTGATGGACGCGGCCGTCGTCGCCCGCCAGCGCGGCGACCTCTCCGCCGCCGCCCGGGACGCGGCCGCCGCGGTCCGGCTCGCCGACGACCCGGCGCGGGCGGCGACGCACGCCCTCGCCGCCGCCGAGATGGCGCTGCAGGTCGGGGCGCTCGCCGACGCCCGCGACCTGACGGAGCGCGCCCTCGTCGATCCCCCGGCCGACGCGCTCGTGCGGGCCGACCTCGAGCGCGTGCGCGGCACGGCGATGGGACGGATGGGGCTGGCGACCGCCGGCACCTCGTCGCTGCTGCGCCAGGTCGAGGTCGTCGCCGACCGTGACCCCGGCCGCGCCGCGACGCTGCTGCTCAGCGCCACGCCGACCTACTGGTTCACCGGCGACGCCGACGCGTTCGCCGAGACGCTGGACCGCGTCGACGCGCTCTCCGCGGACCGGCTGCCGGTCCACCGAGCGCTGTCGGCCCTGCTGCGAACGCTGCTGGCCGCCTCGATCGGGGGCACGGACGGCGCGCTCGAGGAGCTCGACCGGCACCTGCCGGCCCTCGAGGGCCGCGAGCTGCCGCCGACGGGCTACGAGCCGCTCGCCTCGCCGGCGCACGCGTCGCTCTGGTGCGGCGGGACGGAGCTCGCCGACGTCCTCCTCGAGCGACAGCTGTCGGGGTCGCGGCGGATCGGCGCCGTCTCCGAGCTCGTCTACCCGCTGACGGTCCTCGGGCAGCTCGAGCTGCGCCGCGGGGCGCACGCCCCGGCGCTCGCGGCCGGCAGCGAGGCGCTGCAGCTGGCCCGGGACACCGAGCAGGACCTGCTGGCGGGGCTGGCGGCCGCCCTCCTGGCGCAGACGGAGGCGACGCTCGGCCGCGAGGAGCCCTGCCGCGCGCACGCCCAGTTCGCGCTCGAGCAGGCGGAGCGGTCCGGGGCGGTCCTCACGACGCTGCAGGCCCACACCGCCCTCGGGCGGATCGAGCTCGCCGTGGGCCGGCCCGAGGACGCGCTCGTGCCGCTGCGCCTGTGCGCCACGACCGCGGCCCGCACCGGCTTCGCGCAGCCGAACATGGCGCGCTGGGGCGTCGACCTCGTCGAGGCGCTCGTGCGGGCCGGGGCGCGCGGCGAGGCCGAGGCGGCGCACGCGCAGCTCGAGGCCCGCGTCGCGCGTTCCCCGACCCCGTGGGGACGCGCCGCCGTCGAGCGGACCCACGCGCTGCTGACCCCCGGCCCGGCCGGCGAGGCGTCGCTCGTGCGGGCGATCGCGCGGCTCGACGCCGCCGGCGACGCGCTCGAGGCAGCGCTCGCGCGGCTCGCGCTCGGCGAGCGGCTGCGGCGGGAGCGCCGGCGACGCGAGGCCCGCGCCCCGCTGCAGCTCGCCCTCGAGCGCCTCGAGCGCGCCGGCGCCGGCCCCTGGGCCGAGCGCGCACGGGAGGAGCTGCGCGCGACCGGCGGTCCGACCGGGGAGCGGCGGAGCGGCCCGGCCGACGAGCTCAGCCCGCACGAGCTGCGGATCTCGCTGCTCGTCGCCGACGGCCGGACGAACCCGGAGATCGCGGCGGAGCTCTTCGTGTCGCGCAAGACCGTCGAGCACCACCTCTCGCAGATCTACCGCAAGCTCGGCCTGCGCTCGCGCACCGAGCTGGCGCGCGCGCTCGTGGAGCCCGGCGCGCGCGGCGGCGCCTGACGCGCGCGCCGGCCGGCGGGGCCCGGGTCACGGCGCCCCGTCGGCGTGGGCGAGCCAGCCCTGCAGCGTCAGCGCCGCGTAGAAGCGCGCCGGCGTCCGGAACCCGGCCCGGCGCAGCAGCTCCTCGTCCTCCTCCGGCGCGAGCAGCGGCAGGTGGGCGCCGAGCGCCGCGGCCGAGGCGGCGATCCGCTCCGGGTCGGCGCCGGGGGCGGCCGCGTAGCGCGCGTACCGCGCCAGCCAGGCGTCGCGCGCGGGGCCGGCCGGCACGCTGTGGTGGACGGTCAGCAGCGGCGCGCCCGGCCGCAGCCGCCGGCGGATCCCGCGGAGCGTCGCCAGCCGCTCCGCCGCGGGGAGGAAGTGGAGGGTCAGCAGGCACGTCGCCCCGTCGAACGGGCCCTCCGGCGCATCGTCGACGACGCCCTCGTGCAGCGCCGCCCGCTCGGCGTGCGCTCCGAGCGTCGTCCGCGCCAGGTCGAGCATCTCGCCCGAGGGGTCGACGCCGTCGAGGCGCCAGTCCGGATGGTGCGCCGCGAAGTGGCGCAGCTCGAGCCCGCCACCGGCACCGACGACGAGCACCCGGCCATCGCGCGGCACCGCCTCGTCGAGGAGCCGGTCGGCGAGGTCGTGGAGGACCTCGAGGCCCGGGACCGCGCGGCGCGTGCGCTCGACGTAGGAGGCGACGACCGCCGGGTCGGAGAACGCCCGCGCCGCCGACCGGTGCCCGTCCTCGTGCGGGGCGCGGGGCGGCGGCTCGTCCATGGCGCCGATCGTACGAGCGACCGGCGCGGACGGCGAGGGGCCTTGCCGAAGCGGCAAGGCCCCGCAGCGGTCAGTCGCCGAGGATCGCGCCGAGCGGGCTCACGCCGACGAGCGAGAAGTCCATCGACTCGCCGCTGAGCGCGACGCTCCCCGGCCCGACCTGCAGGACCGCGGTGTGCGAGACCCGCGCGCCGACGTCCCGGATCGTGCCGTCGCCCGCGACGGTGATGTAGAGCCCGTCCTCGACCTGCGCGCTCGGCCCGAACGGGCCCGAGGGCGTCTTCGCGCGCGGCCCGACGACGACCGTCGTCTCGCCGGTGCCCGGCCGGTGGGAGACGTTGAGGAAGCCCGTCAGCCACGCGCTGCCGGCCTCGAGCTCGACCCCGATCGCCTCGCAGCTCACCGACACCTCGACGCCCGGCAGCGCCCACCGGAACGCGACGCTGGTCAGGCCGGTCGGGCACTTCGCGCTCTCCGGGGTGTCGCCCGGCGTCTCGTCGAGGCCGACCGCCGCCGCCTCGCCCTCGAAGCAGTTCGACCCGTACTCCGCCAGGAACGACGAGGCCTGGTGCAGGTTCTGCATCGGGACGACGAGGCTCTGCCGCGCCCGGGCCATGAACTCGGCGTGCAGGCGGGGATCGGCGACGTTCGCCGCGATGCCCGTGTGGTAGCGGTACTGCTCGCGGATGTACTGGCGCGCGGCGTCCTCGTAGTCGAGGTACGCCTGACGCCAGCCGGCGAACGCGCCGCACGTGGGACCGGCCTGCCCGGCCCCGAAGCGGGTGTGGAAGTCGTTCAGGACCCGCCAGCGGGCGCCCATCGCCTCCCACCGCTCGCGCAGCCCCGGCTGGCGCTCCGGCCGCGCGAACGCGACGTCGAGGGCGCGGAGGTAGCTCGTGCCGGCGGCCGAGAGCGCCTGGCGCGCCGGCCGCGAGGCCTGCGACGCCGCGCTCGTGGCGGCGACCGCCTGACGGATCGCCGGCAGGTCGCCGTCGTGCTGCGCGCGCAGCGCGTCGCGCAGGGCACGGGCCTCGGCCTCGTTCGCCGGGATCCGCCAGGTCGGCAGCGTCGGCAGGACGCCCGGCGCGACGTCGAGCCACAGCGGCGTCGCGGCCTGGACGACGACCGGCCCCCCGCTGTCGGGATCCGAGCTCGTCGTCGCGCTCGGCGCGCCCGCGCGACGGGTGGCGGCCGCCGCGGTCCTCGCCGCGGCCGCCCGGTTCCCGGCGCAGAGCTGCGCGTGCGCGAGGTTCGCGCGCGCCTCGCGCAGGAGCGGCGCCGACGCGACCGCCGGGCGCAGCGCCCGCTCGGCGTCCTTCCAGCGTCCGAGCGCCAGCAGGGCGTGACCGCGGGCGTTCGCCAGGAGAGCGCGCCGCGGGCTGCCGAGCGGCGCGCCCTTCGGGGCCTTGCGCTTCGCGGCGGCGTCGAGCAGCGCGAGCGCCGCCGGCGCGCGCCCGATGCCGACGAGCACGGTCGCCGCGCCGACGAGCGGCCGCTGGTCGCGGGGGCGCAGCTCGTGGGCCCGCAGGAGCGCGGCGAGCGCCGCCGTCGAGCGGCCGGCGGTGGCGGCCGCTCCGGCGGCCGCAAGCGCCCGCTCGACCGACCGGCCGTCGCGGCTCTTGCGGAACCGGCGGTCGGCGGCGGCCCCCTTGCCGCGGCGGACGACCTTGCGCGCCTGGGCGAGCGCGGCGCGCAGCGAGGGCGTGCGCGCCTTCGACGGCTTCGCGGCGCAGAGCTGCGGGCGCTGGGCGTCGAGCTTCGCGCCCGCGGCCTCCGCCGAGAGGATCGGCAGGCCGTCGGCGATGCTGCGGACCGTGGCCGCGGACGCCGGGGTCGACCCGGCGCCGGCGAGCGCCGCGGCCACGAGCGCCGCGACGAGGAACGGGCGGCGGCTCATCGCTTCAGGCCCCACTGCTTGCCGGCGAAGCAGTAGTCGAACTCGAACCGGCCCGTGCCGAGGAGCGGCGACCGGTCCTCGACGACGAGGTTGCCCGTCGCCGTGTCGCCCGCGACGCGACCGTCGAACTTCAGCTTCTGGAACCCGTAGTTGCGGGTCGCCTCCCAGGCGAAGCGGCCATCGCCGCCCACCTTGGGCTTGGGATCGTCACCGATCATGGAGTAGCTCACGAGCTTCTGGCGCTTCGAGCGCGTGCAGTAGAGGGTCAGGGAGCCGTTGAAGCTCTGGACGACGCCGTCGCGGATCACGAGCACCTGCCCGTCGCTCGCGCGATAGGTGCCGTCGAGGCCGCCGCCGGTCGCCCCGCCGCCCGACGAGCCGCTCGACCGGCGGGCGGTGGCGGTGGCGGTGCGGACGCTCGCGCGGGTCTTCGTGCCGGACGCCTTCGCGCGGATCTCGACCCGCAGCGACAGGCGACCACGGCGCGCGAGCGTGCGACGGGCCGCGGAGGAGAGCCGCAGCTTCACGGTCCGGCCGCCCTCCGGGCCCAGCGCGAGCGTCGCCCGCGCCACGCGGCGCTTGCCCTGGCGCAGGGTCACCGTGCCCCTGAGCGCCTGCCCGTAGGGGTTGGCGACCGTCAGCGACACGACGCCCGAGCGCGTGGCGCTCAGCGTCCGCGGCAGGGCGAGCCGCGGGCCGCCCTTCGGCACCCGCGGCGCCGGGTCGGGCTGCGGCGTGCCCGGCCCCGGGTCCGGATCCGGACCGGGGCCGCCCGGATCGGGATCCGGCGGGGGCGGCGGCACCGGGCGGCCGCCGTCCGGATCCTGGGTCTCGTCGCCGAGGCCGTCCCCGTCGGCGTCCGGCTCGATCGTCAGCGCCAGCGCGAGCGAGCCGCGGCGCGCCTCGGCGCCACCGGGACCGCCGCCGTCCGGCAGCGCCGGCGTCCACTGGTGCACGACCTCGGCGTCGTCGGGGACGAACGGCGCCTGGAAGCCGACCTGCGCGCCGTCGCGCAGGTCGAGGCCGACGAGCTGCCCGGCACCGACGGGGATCCGCACCGCCTGGTCGACGGTGCCGCCCGGCGCGACCCAGTCGCCCGCGCCCGCGCCGCCGAGGGCGCGCAGGCGGACCTGGCCGCCGGTGACCGTCGCCCGCCAGCGCGTCACCACGCCCCGGCCGTCGTAGAGCACCTCGGCGAGCTCCTGGTTCGCCGAGCGCGCCTGGGCGACGGTGCACGATCCCGCGCAGGTCACGGACTCGCCGGTGCTGCCGGGGTCCGAGCCCCACGTGATGTCGGCACCGGCGGCTGAGGGCAGCGCCAGCGCGAGGACGGGGACGGCGAGGAGGACGGGGACGGGACGACGCACCCGACGACCGTAGGCGCGCCACCCCGACGCCGCATCGGGGACCTCCCCGAAGGTTCACCCGCGATGTCGCCCGCCGGCGGTCCGCGGCGCCGGTCAGGTCGGCAGGGCGCGCAGCTCGGTCGCGCTGCCCACCGCGACCGGGTCCTCGGGGTGCAGCGCCGGAACCGCCTCGAGGACGATCGAGACGCTGCCGGGCACCGCCGGGCGCGCCGTCGGGAACCAGTGGCGCCACTCGCGCACGCAGATGAGCAGGCCGGACTCGTCCCCGACCGCCGCGAACCCGCTCGCCGGATCGCCGAACCAGCGCTCGAGCCCGAGGCCGTGGAGGCGATCGACGAGCGACGCGACGTCCGGCGCGCAGACGCCGACCTCGCTCAGCCCGCGCACGAGCGCACCGCCGTCGCCGGGCGGGGGCGTCCACGGGCGGCGGTGACGGGCGATGAGCTCGACCACGTGACCGCCGGGCGTGACCGCGTAGACGCTGTGGGCCGCCCACGCCGGGAAGTCGACGATCGGCTCCGGCCCCTCCGGGCCGTCGAGCTCGACCAGCGGCGCGGCCGCGGCGAGCCACGCCGCCGCGTCGACGAGCCGCTCCGGCGCGACCTCCAGCGCCACGTGGTGGGCCGGGGCCGCCGCGGACGCGGGCGCCGGGCGGAACGCGAGCACGCCGTCGCCGACGGCGACCGCGAACCCGCCGTCGGGCGCGCCCGGAGTGCGCTCGAGGCCCAGCGCACCGCACCAGAAGGCGCGCTCCTCCTGGATCCGCGCCGTCGCGAGCGTCACCCAGCGGATCCTCGGAGGCGCCGACGAGGTCGGTGGCAGCTCGATCGGCACGTCCGGGAGCCTAGCTCGGGCGGATCGTTCCACCCCCTGGAACGATCTGGCGGAGCCTCGGCGTCAGACGACGCCCGCCTCGGCCGCAGCGGCCCGGTAGGCCGCGGCGAGCGAGTCGACGGTCTCGTGGGCGTTCAGCCCGCTGGGGTTCGGCACGACCCAGAGCGCGCTGTCGCCGAACGGCCCCCCGATCCGGTCGGGCTGGCGGCCCGCGGCCGCGGTGCGCTCGCCGAACGCGTCGCGGTAGGCGGTGATCCCGGCGATCGCGACGACCCGCGGCCGCCGCTGCGCGACGAGCTCCAGCAGCCGCGCGCCGCCCGCCTGCAGCTCGTCCCGCGACAGCTCCGAAGCGCGCACCGTCGCCCGTCGCACGAGGTTCGTGATGCCGACGCCGCGCTCGATCAGGTGCTCCCGGTCGGCGTCGCGCACGCCGTCGGTCCGCGACAGCTCGTACGTCGTGATGCCGGCGCGGTACAGGGCCGGATAGAACCGGTTGCCCGGGTGCGAGAAGTGCGTCTTGACCGCCGCGGTCCAGAGCCCCGGGTTGATGCCGACGAAGAGCAGCCGCAGCGACGGACCGTCGGGCGGGCCGAGGAGGTCGGGGACCTCCTCGTCCCGGAAGGCCTCGAGCTCGGCACGGGTGAAGCGCACCATCGGCGGGGATCCTGTCGCAGACGCGCGCTCGACGCCCCGGAGTGATTGGCTGTCGTGGGCGATGCCCGCCGAGCCCCGTCACCGCCGCCGCGGGACGCGACGCCTGCTCCGCGCGCGGGACGCGCTGCTCCACCGCCGCGCCCGGCTCGAGCGCTGGCTCGAGCGGCGGCACCCGGCGCTGTGGGACGCCCGCCACGCCGTCGAGGGCGTGGGCCGGCTGCTCGGCCCGCTGATCGGCGCCGCCGTCCTCCTCGTGCTGCTCGCCCCGCTGCTCGCGCTGCTCGCGGCGCTCGCCGCGCTGCTCGACGTCCTCGACCTCGACCTGCCGTCGATCTCGCTGCCCAGCGTGCCGTCCGTCGACGCGCCGGGATGGCTGCGCGACGTGGCGCGCGTCCTCGGCGACGTGCTCGGGGTCCTCGGCCAGGTGCTGCGCTGGGCCGCGCTCGCCGGCGGTGCCGCCTACGGCATCCACCTCACCCGGCGCGCGCGCCGCCGGCGGCTGGAGGCCGAGGCCGTGGGCCGCGAGGAGCTGCTGCGGCGGCTGCTCGCCGCCCTGGACGCGATCGCGGTCCAGCATGCCGGCGGGCCGCCGGACGCGCTCTTGGGATCTCCCGACGGCGGGGACGGGGCCCTGCGCGAGCGGCCGGCGCGAGCGGCCGGCGCGACGGGCCCTCCACCGACCGAGCGGCGTGGTGCGAGGTCCACGCCGTCCACGGGCCCCGGGCCGTCGGGACCCCGCTAGGACCTCTCCCTGGAGGGCGCGTGGAGTCGTGGTGGTCGGTGACCAAGGAGGTCGTTCCCGGGTCCCGAGATCAGGCTGGCGGCCTGGAGGGACGATCCCCCGTCCCCGCGGGGCGAGATCCGCCGGTCAGCGGCCGCCACGGACCGCGGGCCCTCCAGGGAGAGGCCCGAGCCCCGCCCTCGCTGCGGGAGACCGAGCGTCGCGGTCGCCGTCCGCGCGCACGAGGCCGGAGCGGCCGGGCCGAGCGGGACGGCCCGGCGCCGGGCGGCGGCGCCCACCGGCGCCGCCGTGGTCCCACGGCCGTCGGAGCCGCGGCTCCTGCAGGAAGGGGTCCTCAGTCCTCGAGGTTGCCCGCGGCGATCTTCCGCAGGTCGATCGTCTTGTCATAGAGGTCGGGGTCGACGCCCTCGGCGATCGCGACGTCGCGCAGCGGCTCGCCCGACGCGGTCGCCTTCTTCACGATGTCCGTCGCCTTGTCGTAGCCGATCGCCTCGTTCAGGGCGGTCGCGGTGGCGAGCGTCGCGCCGGCCGACGCGTCGGTGCCGCGGGTGTTCGCCTCGATCCCGTCGACGCACTTCTCGGCGAACGCGACCGACGCCGTCGAGAGCAGGTGGATCGACTGCAGGAGGTTGCGCGCGATCAGCGGCACGCGGACGTTCAGCTCGAACTGGCCCTGGGTGCCGGCGATCGTGATCGCCGTGTCGTTGCCGATGACCTGGGCGGAGACCTGCAGGACGACCTCCGGCAGGACCGGGTTGACCTTGCCCGGCATGATCGAGGAGCCCTTCTGGAGCTCCGGCAGGAACAGCTCGCCGATGCCGGCGCGCGGGCCCGAGCCCATGAGCGCGATGTCGTTGGCGATCTTCGTCAGCGAGACGGCGACGACCTTCAGCGCCCCGGAGAGCTCGACGAGCGCGTCGCGGTTGCCCTGGGCCTCGAAGGGATCCTCCGGAGCGGCGATGAGGTCGAGGCCCGAGTCGGCCTTGAGGATCTCGCGGACCTTCGGCGCGAAGGCGGCCGGCGTGTTGAGGCCCGTGCCGGTCGCGGTGCCGCCGAGCGGGATCTGGCCGACCTGCGGGAGCGCGTTGCGCACGCGCTTGGCGCCGAGGCGGACCTGCGCGGCGTACCCGGAGAACTCCTGGCCGAGCGTCACGGGGACGGCGTCCATGAGGTGCGTGCGGCCGGACTTCACGACGTCGTGGAACGCCTTCGCCTTCGCGGCGAGCGAGGCCTCGAGCTGCTCGAGCGCCGGGAGGAGCTTGTTCGTCGCGTCGTCGAGCGCGGCGAGGTGGACGGCGGAGGGGAACGTGTCGTTGGAGCTCTGCCCCATGTTCACGTGATCGTTGCGGTGCGCCGCGCCGCCCGTCAGCGAGGAGATGACCTCGTTGACGTTCATGTTCGTCGACGTGCCCGAGCCGGTCTGGAAGACGTCGATCGGGAACTGGTCGTCGTGCTCGCCGGCGACGATCTTCGCGGCGGCGTCCTGGATCTTCTGCGCGATCTCGGCGTCGAGCTTGCCGAGGTCGGCGTTCGCCTTCGCCGCGGCGCCCTTGATCCGGGCCTGCCACTTCACGACCTGGAGCGGGACGCGCTCCCCGGAGATCGGGAAGTTCTCGACCGCCTTCTGGGTCTCGCCGCCGTAGAGGATCTCTGCCGTTGCCATCGCTCGTCCCTGGTCGTGAGGTCCCGATCCCGAGTGCGGATCGGTTGGGCGCCGCGCGACGCGACCGGGGCCAGCGGGCCCGTCCCGGCGCGGACCGCCGGAGCCTACTCCCGGCCCCCGGAACGCCGCCTCCTCGCCGGGGCCGCGCCCCCGCGACCGTCGGGCTCGCGCGTCCGCGCGTTGCGCCCGCGAGGGCGGGCGCCTATCGTCGACCGGACATCGCGCACGACGCACGCGACACGATGCTCGCCGTCGGCTTGGACCTCGGGTACTACGCGCAGTTCCCCGGCGACGCGACCCACGCCCCGAGCGGGGCCCGGGGGCCGATCGTCCGGCTCCTCGGCCTGGGGCCGGTCGGCGGCTGAGGACGCTCCGGTCCGGGCGGGCGCCCACGCGGCGCCCGTTCCACCGGCTCCGGCGCGCGACGGCGCCCGCGGAAGCCGGCCCACGGGCGCCCGGCCCCGGGGTATGGTCGGCGCACCGGCCTACCGCCGGTAGCGAACGTCCGGAGGACCCCCCGATGCTGCGTCGCCTGCTCGCCCCCGCCGCCGTCCTCGCCGGCGCGCTCGCCGCGCCGGCGCTCGCCGCGCCGGGGCTCGCCGCGGCCGCGCCGACCTGGGCGCCCGCCGACGCGGCGCCGATCCGTCCCGGGTCCGAGACCCGCACGACCGGCGGCGGCCAGTGCACCTCGAACGTCGTGTTCACGATCGGCGACCGGGTGCTGCTCGGCCAGGCCGCGCACTGCGCCGGCACGGGCGAGGCGACCGAGACGGACGGCTGCGACGCGAAGAGCCTGCCGCTCGGGACGACCGTCGCGGTCGAGGGGGCCACCCGCCCCGGGCGCATCGCCTACAGCTCCTGGCTGGCGATGCAGCAGCAGGGCGAGACCGACCCCGACGCCTGCGCCTTCAACGACCTCGCGCTGATCGAGCTCGACCCCGCCGACGCGCGCCGGGTGAACCCGAGCGTGCCGTTCTGGGGCGGCCCGACCGGCCTGGGAGCGACGACGTCCGCCGGCGACCCGGTCCTCTCGTACGGCAACTCGTCGCTGCGGGCCGGGCTCGAGCTGCTGAAGCCGAAGGCCGGCGTGAGCCTCGGCCAGAGCGGCGGCGGCTGGAGCCACGGCGTGCTGACGCTCACCCCCGGCGTGCCCGGCGACTCCGGCAGCGCGTTCCTCTCGCAGGACGGCCGCGCGCTCGGGACCCTGAGCACCCTGCAGCTCCTGCCGTTGCCGGGCACGAACGGCGTCGGGGACCTCGCGCGCGAGGTGGCCTACGCCCGGGCGCACGGGATGAGCGGGCTGACGCTCGCGGAGGGGACCGAGCGGTTCGCGACGCTCGACGCCGACCGCGCGGCGCGCGAGGTCGCGTCGCGGCTGGAGCGCGACGTCGCGCACGTCCTCGACGGCACGACGGTCGGGCGGCTGCTCGGCATCGTGGGCGTCGCCGGCTGACCCGGTCCGGAGCGCCGCGCGCACCGTCGTCCGCGGGCCGTCCCCGACCGCGGCGCCGGTCGCCCGGGCGAGGCCGGGACGTCCGACCGCGGCCCGGGACGTCCGCGCGGTGCGGTGGGACGCCCTACGCTCGCGCGGTGCTCGTCGACCCCGGACCGGCCCGCGCCGGCCGCTGAGGGACGGACCCGCGGTGGTCGCCCGTCCCCGCCTGCGCTCGCCGCACGACCGGCAGATCCTCCGGCTGGCGCTCCCGGCGCTCCTGACGCTCGCGGCGGAGCCGACGTACCTGCTCGTCGACACGGCGATGGTCGGGCACCTCGGCGAGCGCCCGCTCGCGGCGCTCGGGCTCGCGGCGTCGGTCCTCGCGACCCTCACGGGCCTCGGGACGGTCGCCACCTACGCGACGACCGCCGCGGTCGCCCGCCTGTCCGGCGCCGGCCACGAGGACGACCTGCGCCGGATCGCGGCGCAGGCGCTGTGGCTCGGCGCGGGGCTCGGCGTGCTCGGCGCCCTCGTCGCGGTGCTCGCCGGCCCGGCGTGGGTCGCGGCGCTCGGCGGCACGGGCGAGACCGCCGACGACGCCGTCGCCTACCTGCGGATCGCCGCCCCGGGGCTCGGGTTCGCGCTGCTCGGGATGGCCGCCCAGGGATGGCTGCGCGGCACGGGGGACCTGCGCACGCCGCTGCTCGTCGTGCTGCTGGGCAACGCGATCAACGTCGTCCTGAACCCCGTCCTCGTCTACGGCGCCGACCTCGGCCTCGCGGGCAGCGCCCTGGCGACCCTCACCGGCCAGGCGACGATGGGGCTGCTGTTCGCGCGCCTGCTCTGGCGCGGCGGCGCGGGTCCCGACGGCATGGCGCCGGCGTCGCGGCGCCCGTCGCTGGCGCTCCTGCGCCGGCTCGGGACGACGGGCCTGTTCCTCCTCCTGCGCACCGGCGCCCTGCTGGCGACGTTCGCCGTCGCCTCGGCCGTCGCGGCGCGCTCCGGCGACCCGTCGCTGGCGGCGCACCAGGTCGGCTGGCAGCTGTTCCTCTTCCTCGCCCTCGTGCTCGACGCGGTCGCGATCGCCGGGCAGGTGCTGATCGGGCGCGCGCTGGGCGGTGCCCGCGTCGCCGAGGCGCGCGACGCGTCGCGTCGCATGGTCGAGCTCACCGTCGCCGGCGGGACGCTCGTCGCGCTCGTGCTGCTCGCCGTCCGCGAGCCGCTGCTGCACGCGTTCACGACCGAGGCCGACGTGCTGGATCGCGCTCGCGCGATGTGGCCGCTGCTCTGCCTCATGCTGCCGTTCGCGGCCGCGGTGTTCGCCTTCGACGGCATCCTCATCGGGGCCGGCGACGCGCGGTTCCTCGGCCTGGCGATGGTCGCCGCGGCGCTCGTCGGGATCCCGTCGATGCTCGCGCTCCACGCGGCCGGTGCCGGGATCCGGGGCGTGTGGGCCGGGATCGTCGTGGTGATGGCCGCGCGCCTGGCCGGGACGTGGTGGCGCTATCGCGGCGGGCGCTGGGCCCGGCCCGGCGCCTGGCGCGGCTGACGCGCCGCGCGCGCCGCGGCCGAGGGCACGGCCGACGCGGGCGCACTCCGGGCTGGGTGCCGGCGCGCGCCGCGCGGGCGGTGGAGCGGTCAGGTCGGCGGTGCCCGCCGGACGACCACCGGTCTCGACGTGCGGGAGGTCCCCGATGCGCGATCCGCCGCCCGGCCCGAGGGTGATGCCATGTCCCGCTGCGCTCCCGTCCGCCGACGGGCGACCGCCGTGTCGCTCGCGGTCGGCGTCCTGCTCCCCCTCGGCGCCGCCGTCCCGGCCGGCGCCACGACCGTCGTCTACCGCGACGGGAACGACGTCCACCTCGCCAGCCCCGACGGCACCCTGCGTCGCCAGGTCACGACCGACGGATCCGCGAGCGCCTACTACACGCTGCCGTCCGCCGACGACGCCGGCAACGTCGTCGCCATCCAGGGCAGCGGCACCTCGCGGATGATCGTCCGGTTCCCGGTCGACGGGTCCACGCCGCAGCGCAACGTCATGCCGTGGAGGATCGGCTCGGGCGTGAACGCCGGACCGACGTGGTCGCGCGTGAGCCCCAGCGGCACGTCGCTCGCCTACGGGTACCTCTACAACCGCGACATCTTCAGCGCGCTGACCCCGACGCTCGCCGTCGTCGACCCGCGCGCGCCGGGCAACCCGACCTCGCCGACGGTGAACATCGCCGGCTGGACGGAGGGCAGCTGGTTCGGCTCGCGCCTGCTGGCCACGAACGGCACGCAGCTGCACGTCGAGGTCAACGGCACCTTCCAGCCGTGGCTCGTCGCGGGCGGCCAGTCGATCACCGGCGGCGACCTGTCGCGCGACGGCCGGCGGGTGCTCGTGCGGTTCGGCAGCGGCGTGCTCGAGCTCACGACCCTCGACGGCCGGCAGCCGCCGGCCGGCGGTCCGGTGACCGCCTGCCAGATCCAGCCCAACGGCAACGACGCGTTCTCCGGCCTCCCGCGCATGGCCCTGTCGGCGGACGGGCGGCGCGTCGCCTGGTCGGACGCGTCCGGCGTCCACGTCGCGACGGTCGAGCGCACCGACACCCCCGAGACGCCGTGCCGCCTGACCGACCGCGTCCGGCTCAGCGCGACGGGCGGGATGCCGTCGTTCAGCGAGTACACGCTGCCGACGCCCGGTCCCGGTCCCGGCGACCCCGATCCCGATCCCGATCCCGAGACCGATCCGGGCCCCGGACCGGGTCCGGGGCCGGAGCCCGGTCCCGGTCCCGGCACCGGCACCGGCACCGAGAAGCCGGGCGGCACGACCGGGCCCGGCACCGACGGCGGCACGACGCCCGACGGCGGCACGACCCCGGACGGCGGGAAGGGCGGCGACGGCAAGACGCCCCAGGACGGCGGAGCGGCGGCGACGGCCCGGCTGACGCTGTCGCGGACCCCGACCCTGCGCGCGTCGACGCTGCGGCGGGGGCAGCGGATCGCCGTCGGGACGAGCACCGCCGGCACGCTCACGGTCGAGCTCCTGCGGGGGAAGACGATCCTCGGCCGGGGCAGCGCCAAGGCGAAGGCCGGGACGACCCGCGCGACGCTGCGCCTGACCGCGGCCGGGCGCAAGGCCCGCGCCGTCGCCGGTCGGCGCCTCGTGCTGCGCATCACCCTGCGCCCGACCAGCGGCAAGGTCACGACGCTGCGGCGCACCATCCGGGTCCGCTGATCCAGGACCCGGGGTCCGGCCGGCGCCCGCCCACCCGGGGCGCCGGCCGGTCCTCCCCGGCGATCCCGGGCCGCGACCCGCAGCGGGCGTCCGCGCCGGCGGATCGCCGACGCACGGCCGGAGGCCCGGAGCCGCGCCGCCTCAGTCGAGCGGATCGGGCAACGCGAACCCCAGCTCCGCGCAGCGCTCCTCGATCCGGCGCACGACCGTCTCGATCACGGCGACGCGCGCCCAGCGCTTGGAGTCCCCCGGGATGAGGTCCCACGGCGCGTCCTCGGTATCGGTCTCCTCGAGCATCTCCTCGATCGCCGCCTCGTAGGCCCCGCGTTTCTCGCGGTTGCGCCAGTCCTCGTCGGTGAGCTTCCAGGCCTTCAGCGGGTCGTCGCGCCGCTTGCGGAACCGCTGCAGCTGCTCCTCGTCGCTCACGTGCATCCAGCACTTCACGAGGATCGTGCCGTCGTCGTGGAGCATCCGCTCGAACTCGCGGATCTCGCGATACGCCCGTCGCCAGACCGGCTCCGGGGTGAGCTCCTCGACGCGCTCCACGAGCACGCGGCCGTACCACGTGCGGTCGTAGACGGCCATGCCGCCGCGGCCCGGCAGCGGCAGCCAGAACCGGTGCAGCCAGTGGTGGCGCAGCTCGTCCGGCGTCGGCGCCGCGTACTGGACCACCCGGTAGTGGCGCGGGTCGAGCTCCATCGTGAGCCGCTTGATCGCGCCGCCCTTGCCCGACGCGTCCCAGCCCTCGAAGACGACGAGCAGCGGCGGTCCGAGCGGGTGCGTGCCCTCCGCGCCCCGCGCGCCGGTCTGCCCGCCGAGCGTCAGGCGCAGCTGGCTCAGGCGCAGCTGGGCCGCCGCGAGCCGCTGATCCTGCTCCTTGCGGGAGAGCCGCAGGCTGAGGTCGAGCTCGTCGAGGCGTCCCATCGGCGGGAGGCTACGGGGCGCCCCAGCCCCGTTCCACCGCACCGGGCCGCTCGCGCGCCGGTGGTCCCGCGATCGACCGGTCCGGTGAGGCCGCCCCCGATACGATCGAGCGATGGCGAAGGTCACCGCGGGCGAGGTCGACTACCTCATGGCCCTGCTGCAGCTCGAGGAGGCCGGCCGGGACATGACGGCGGCGAACGTCGCCCGGGAGCTGTCGGTGTCCGCCCCGACGGTCCACGAGATGGTCCGCCGGCTCGAGGGCGACGGCCTGATCGAGCGCGACGCCCGCAAGCGGATCGCGTTCACCGCGCGGGGCGGCGAGATCGCGCGCGAGGCCGCCAGCCGGCACCGGATCGTCGAGCGGTTCCTCACCGACGTGCTCCACATCCCGTGGCACCGGGTCCACAGCGAGGCCGAGAAGATCGAGCGCACCCTGAGCGACGAGGTCGCCGAGCGGATGCGCGCGGCGATCGGCAACGCGACGACCTGCCCGCACGGGCACCCGATCGAGGCCGGCGCCCGGGTGCGCTGCGCGACCCGCCTCAACGAGGTCGAGCCCGGCACCCGGGTCACCGTCCTGCGCTTCGAGGACGAGCGCGACGCGACGCTCACCCCGATCGCCGACGCCGGCCTGCGCCGCGGGATCGCCGCGACCGTCGCGACGAGCGACGAGGACCAGGTCGTCCTGCGCCTGGACGACGGCGGCGACGCCACCGTCGGCGTCGACCAGGCGGGCACGATCACCGTCTGGTCCACGCCGACGGGAGACTGAGCGCGGGCCCCAGCCCGCGCGTCGGCCGTCACACCCGCGGGCACGCGTCGACGCGGCGCGGGCGTCCCGCGAAGACCGCTCCCGCTCCAAGGAGCGCGGGCCCCAGCCCGCGCGTCGGCCGTCACCACCCGCGGGCACGCGTCGACGCGGCGCGGGCGTCCCGCGAAGACCGCTCCCGCTCCAAGGGGCGCGGGCCCCAGCCCGCGCGTCGGCCGTCACCACCCGCGGGCACGCCTCGGCGCGGCGCGGACGTCCCGCGAAGACCGCTGCCGCTCCACGGGGCGCGGGTCCCAGCCCGTCCGGACGGCACGCACGGTTCGTTGCCGCGGTTGCCTCCGTGGGCGTCCCAGCGGAGGATCCGGCGGTCATGACCGCGATCCGCACCACCGCTGCGGCGGAGCTGCTCGGCGTCTCCGCCAGCACGCTGCGGTCGTGGGAGCGGCGCTACGGCTTCCCGACCCCCCAGCGGACGGGGGGCGGGCACCGGCAGTACGACCTCGAGGAGATCGAGGCGCTGCGCGAGTCGCTCGGCCACGCCTCCGACGCCGCGACGGCGGTCGCCCTCGCCCGGCGCGACCACGCCTACGACGGCGGTCGGGTCGCGGGCCGCAGCAGCGGCGGGGGGCGGGAGCCGTCGAGCGTCGACCGCCTGCGCCGCGCGCTGCGGCGCTTCGACGAGGCGCAGGCCGACCACGTCGTCGAGGAGTCGCTGCACCTGCGCTCGCTCGAGCGCTCCGTCGACGAGGTGCTGCTGCCGGCGATCGAGCGGCTCGACCGGGACCACCCGGGGTCCGCCGAGTACGCGTTCGGCTGGCGCTGGGGGTCGCGCTGGCTCGCGGCCGCCGCGCGGACCGCCCCGCCGGTGCATCGACCGCCGATCGTGCTGCTGCTCGACGGCACGACCACCGGCAGCCTCGACGCGCTGCGGGTGCAGGCCCTCGAGCTCGCGCTGCGCCGCTCCGGCGTCCTGCCGATCAACGTCGGCGCCGACCTGCCGGCGACCGAGCTCACCCGCGCGCTCGAGCGGATCACGCCCGACGCGCTCGTGCTCAGTGGTCGCGCAGTGCCGCTGGACCGGCTCGGCCGGCTCGTCTTCGCGGCGCAGCGAGCGGCCGGCGGCGAGCTGGCCGTGGTCGACTTCCACGGCCCGCTGCCGGAGCGCCGCGCCCAGGGCGTCGAGCGCCTGGACCCCGCGCCGCTCGTCGCCCGTTCGCGGCTGCTGCAGCTGCTGGACGGCGAGGAGCCGTTCCGCGTGCGGCGCGGTCGCTGAGGCGCCACGCCGCCGGACCGGCCGGGGGTCACCGGGGTCGACGCGGAGACCGGCCGGCGTCGGACGCCGACCGGCCGCGGGGACTACTGGTTGCGGCGGGACTCCGCCTGCGCCTGCAGGTCGCGGAGGGCCTGCTTGCCGCCGATCGACTGGAACAGCAGGAAGACGCCGTACGCGAAGGCGATCAGCGCGAGCACCCCGAGGTAGAAGCCGAAGCCGAAGTGCCCGTCGGAGATCCGCTGGATCACGAAGATGATCGCGAAGAGGACCGTCGCGGCCCCGAGGCCGGTGCCGATCTGATCGCCCTGCTTCTCGCCGACCGGCGCGACCTTCGCCAGCCGCGCGCCCTCGAAGGCGAGGGTGGCGATGAGGAACAGCCAGGCGACGGTGCCGAGCTCGTGCCAGCCGGACGCGCTGGCGCTGAAGCCACCGATCGAGACCTTGTACCAGGGCAGGAACGACGCGATGAGCAGCACGGCGCCGGCGCCGAGGATGAGCTTGCGGTGTAGGGGCAGGGCGGTGAAGTCCTGCTGGACGGTGGACAAGGGGGCTCCTGTCTCGTTGGGGTTGGGGGCTGCCGCAGCATCCTCGCTGCGGCGGCGGAACGCAATCGTCGCGCCCGGTCGCGGAGCCGTCCTGGCCGGATGTCATCCCCCGAGCGCGACCTCCGTCACGTTCGAGCGGGTCGGCCCCGCAGCACGCGCAGGCACGCATCGACGCGGGGCGGGAGCCCCGCGACGACCGCTCCCGCTCCCGGGTCGCGGGTCAGGCGCGGGCCATCGTGACCGTCGCGGTGCGGTTGGAGCAGCGCAGGGCCCGGCGGGCGTCGCGGACGCGGCAGGTGAAGGCGCCGCTGCGGAAGGTCCGGGTCGCCCGCAGCCGCGACCAGCCGTGGTAGCCCTCGTCGACGCAGGTCGACGTCCGCCGGATCGGGCCCGTCCGGCGCAGCACGGTCGTCGGGACGTCGCCGCCTGCGTCGCAGCGTCCGGGCGAGGTCGCGCGCGAGTAGTCCAGGCACCGCAGCGTGCCGCCCTGGACCCAGCACTCGACGTGCACGCCGCCGCGCAGGTCGAGCTGGAACCCCGGCGGCGCCTGGTCGCGGGCGGCGGCCGGCGCGGCGACGCCGAGCACGAGCGCGACGGTGGCGGCGAGGGCTCGCGGGGCTGGTCGGCGACGGAGCATGGACGCTGTATAGCCGACCCTCGGGACGCCGCCGGCGTGCGTGCCGGTCCGCGACCGGGCGGTGGACCCGCCGCGACACGCGACGGGCGGCGCTCCACCGGCCCGGGCCGTCCGCCCCGGCCGGCACGGCCCACCGACGCGGCGGTTCCTAGAATCGGAGGGGATGCCCCGCCGCCCGGTCGACCCGAACCAGTCGTTCCCCGCGCTGGAGGAGGCCGTCCTGGAGCGCTGGCGCGAGCGCGACGTCTTCCGCGAGTCGCTCCGTCGCCGGCAGGGCGCGGAGCCGTGGGTCTTCTACGAGGGGCCGCCGACCGCCAACGGCCGACCTGGCAGCCACCACGTCCTCTCCCGTGCCTTCAAGGACATCTTCCCCCGCTTCCAGACGATGCGCGGGAAGCTCGTCGAGCGCAAGGGCGGCTGGGACACGCACGGCCTGCCGGTCGAGATCGCGGTCGAGAAGGAGCTCGGCCTGAGCTCGAAGGCCGAGATCGAGGCCTACGGCATCGCCGAGTTCAACGCGAAGTGCCGCGCGTCGGTCTCGGAGTACCTCGAGGACTGGGACGCGCTGACGCAGCGGATCGCGTTCTGGGTCGACCTCGACGACGCGTACCGCACGCTCGATCCGAGCTTCGTCGAGCGCGTCTGGGGCGCGATCCGGGCGATCAACGACAAGGGCCTGCTCTACGAGGGCCACCGGGTCGTCCCGTACTGCCCGCGCTGCGGGACCGCGCTCTCCAGCCACGAGGTGGCCCAGGGCTACGCCGACGTCGTCGACACCTCGGCGTACGTCCGCTTCCCCGTCGAGGACCCGGCCGGCTCGGCGCTGCAGCCCGGCGACAGCCTGCTCGCCTGGACGACGACGCCGTGGACGCTGCCGGCGAACGCCGCGCTCGCCGTCCACCCCGAGCTCGAGTACGTGCGGGCCCGCGTGACGGGGCGCCCGCGCAGCGCCCCGTGGGCCGGGGCGAGCAAGGACGCCGGCGAGCCGCAGGCCGACGCCGAGGTGATCGTCGTCGCGAAGGACCTGCTGGAGCGCGTCGTCCCGATCCGCAAGCCGGGGCCCGCGAACGACCTCGTCGACAACGGCGTGACCGTCGAGGTGCTCGAGACGCTGACCGGCGCGCAGCTCGCCGGGGCGCGGTACCGACCGCCGTTCGCCTTCATCGCGCCCGAGGACTGGGGCCCGCGCGGCAACACGGTGCTCGAGGCGGACTTCGTCACCGCCACCGACGGCACCGGCGTCGTCCACACGGCGATCGCCTTCGGCGCCGACGACTACGCCCTGGGCACGGCCGCCGGCCTGACGATCCAGAACCCCGTCCGGCTCGACGGCACGTACGACGAGCGGATCACCGGCTACGCGGGTCGCGCGGTGAAGGACGCCGACCCCGACCTCGTCGAGGACCTGCGCAGCTCCGGCGCGCTCTGGCGCGCGCAGCCCTACGAGCACAGCTACCCGCACTGCTGGCGCTGCGGCACGGCGCTGCTCTACTACGCCAAGCCGTCCTGGTACATCGCCACGTCGCAGATCCGCGACCGGCTCGTGGCCGCCAACGACGACGTCTCCTGGTACCCCGAGCACGTGAAGGACGGCCGCTTCGGCAAGTGGCTCGAGGGCAACGTCGACTGGGCGCTGTCGCGCGAGCGGTACTGGGGGACGCCGCTGCCGGTGTGGCGCTGCGACGGCGAGGGCTGCGACCACCTGCACTGCATCGGCTCCTTCGACGAGCTCGAGGGCCTGTCGGGCCAGGAGCTGCCGGATCCGCACCGCCCGTACGTCGACGAGCTGACCTTCCCCTGCACCGCGGAGGGCTGCGAGGGCGGCACCATGCGCCGCGTGCCGGAGGTCATCGACGTCTGGTTCGACTCGGGCTCGATGCCCTTCGCCCAGCACGGGCAGGACCTCGCCACGACGAAGGCCCAGGGCCGCTGGCCGGCGGACTACATCTGCGAGGCGCAGGACCAGACCCGCGGGTGGTTCTACTCCCTGCTCGCGATCGCCGTCCTGCTGCAGCAGCCGGACCGGCCCGACGCCGACGGCACCGTCCGGGCGACGGCGACGACGGTCCGCGCGGCCGACGCCCCGGCCGACGCGGACTGGCAGGCCCCGTTCCGCAACGTCGTCTGCCTCGGCCTCATCCTCGACGGCGACGGCCAGAAGATGTCGAAGTCGCGCGGCAACATCGTCGTGCCGTGGGAGGTCATCGACCGCTACGGCGCCGACGCCTTCCGCTGGTACTTCTTCACGAGCAAGCAGCCGTGGGACGGCTACCGCTTCTCGACGGAGGCGATCGGCGAGGGCGTGCGGCTGTTCCTGCGCACGCTGTGGAGCACGTACTCGTTCTTCGTCACGTACGCCGACATCGCCGAGCGGCGGGGCGGCGGCCGACCGCCGGAGGGCGGCGGGGACGACGGCGGCGCGCTGCTGGATCGCTGGATCACGTCGCGGCTCGCGGCGACGGTCGAGGAGGTCACCGCACGGCTCGAGGACTTCGACGTGACCTTCGGCGGCCGCGCGATCGCCGCGTTCGTCGACGATCTCTCCAACTGGTACGTGCGCCGCTCGCGCCGCCGGTTCTGGGACGGCGACCGCGACGCGCTCGCCACGCTGCACCAGTGCCTCGTCGTCGTCGCCCAGCTGCTGGCGCCCTACACGCCGTTCGTCGCCGACGAGCTCTACGACAACCTCGACGGCACCGAGCCGTCGGTGCACCTCACCGACTGGCCGCGGATCGGCGTCCCGGCGATCCCGAACGGCCCGGCGCTGCAGCGCGACGAGGCGCTCGAGGCGCAGATGGCGATCGCGCGCGAGACCGTCCAGCTCGGCCTCGGCGCCCGCGGCCAGTCGAAGCTCAAGGTCCGCCAGCCCCTGCGCGAGGCCGTCGTCGTGGCCGCCGATCGCGAGCGCGAGGCGATCGAGCGCCTCGGCGAGGTCGTGCGCGACGAGCTGAACGTCCATCGGCTGCGGTTCGTCGCCGACGCCGACGAGCTCGGCTCGTTCGAGGTGAAGCCGAACTTCCGGACGCTCGGCCGGCGGTTCGGCAAGGCGATGCCGCAGGCCTCGGCCGCGATCGCCGCCCTCGACGGCAACCGGGTGGCCGAGACGCTGCGCGCCGGCGGGACCGTCGGCGTGACGGTCGAGGGCGCCGACCACGAGCTGACCGCCGACGACCTGCTGCTGCGGATGGAGCCGCTGCCCGGCTACCAGCTCGAGCGCGAGGGCAGCCACGCCGTGGCCCTCGAGCTCGAGATCGACGACGAGCTGCGCCGCGAGGGCCTCGCCCGCGAGGTCGTCCACGCGATCCAGGCCGCGCGGAAGGCCGCCGGGCTGGAGATCACCGACCGGATCCACCTCGTCCTCGACGGTGACGAGGAGCTGCTGGCCGCCGCGACCGAGCACGCCGACTACGTCAGCGGCGAGACCCTCGCCACCGCGGTCGAGCACGCGAGCGGCCGGCTCGGCGACGAGGCGCACGCGACGGAGATCGAGGACCTCCGCCTGCTCGTGCACGTCGCCAAGGCCGACTGACGGCCCCGCGCCCCGCCGGCGACGCGCGCCGGCGGGATCGTCGCGCTCCTGTCGCGACGCCGGCGCGGACCGGCCCCAGATCTGGCACGGGCGCTCGGAGGAGCCTCCCCGGCGCCGATGGACACCGGAGAGGAGCCGACCTACGATGAGCACCGTGACCGCGTCGCTGCCGATCGCGCGCTTCACCCGCGAGGAGTACCTGCGCCTGCCGGAGTCCTCGCCGGGGTTCCGGTTCGAGCTGCTCGACGGTGAGCTGGTCACGATGAACGACCCGCTGCCGCGGCACCAGATGGTGGTGATGGCGCTCGGCGCCGCGCTCTTCGGCTGGGCGCGCGAGGCCGCGGATCGGGGCCAGGTGCTGCTCTCGATCGACACCGACGTCGGCCGCGACACGATCCTCGGCCCCGACCTCCAGTGGTTCGCCGCCGACCGCGAGCTGCCACCGACGAGCGAGCGGCCGTGGCCGGTCGGCGACCTCGTCGTCGAGGTCGCGTCACCGTCGACGTCGCGCTACGACGCCCGGACGAAGCTCGCCCGGTACCTCGCCGCCGGGGCCCGCGAGGTCTGGCTCGTCGCGCCCGACCCGCTCGGCGCGCGCCTCGTGCGCCCCGGCGGCGAGACGGCCCTCGATGCCGACGGCGTCCTGCGCTCGCCGCTGCTGCCGGGGTTCGCGCTCCCGCTCACCGCGCTGCGCGACCGCTGACCGCGGGCGTTGGCGAGGGCCCCGGCCACGCCGCTCGGCGCCTTCTCGGCCGGTCGGCCCCGTGCGGGACGAGGGCGGCGTGCCGTCGACGGGTCGCGGCGGACGGCTCCGTGCCCCAGCCCCGTCCGACGGGGCGGCTACCGCGGGTCGTCCGCCGGGGCCTCGACGACGTAGGTCGCGCCCTCGGGGGCGCGCTGGTCGGTCGCCGCGCGCCACTCGTGGACGTAGGCCGGCAGGTCGCCGGAGACGGTCATCGGGAACCGCGGCGGGCGACGCTCCACGAACGACGCGACGCCCTCCGCGGCATCGGGCGTGCGGCCGAGGTGGAACAGGCCCAGCGAGTCGAGGCGGTGGGCGTCGGCCGGCGAGCCGTCGAGCATCGTCCAGAGCATCCGACGCGCGATCGCGTTGGCGACCGGCGCGCTGTGGTCGGTCATCTCGTGCGCGAGCGCCCGGGCGGCAGGGAGCAGCTCGTCCGGGGCGTGGAGGCTCCGCACGAGGCCGGACTCCAGTGCCTCCTCGGCCTCGAAGACCCGACCGGACAGCACCCACTCGACCGCCCGCGAGATCCCGACGATCCGTGGCAGGAACCAGGACGAGGCCGCCTCCGGCACGACGCCGCGACGGGTGAAGACGAAGCCGAAGCGCGCGTCGTGGGACGCCAGGCGCACGTCCATCGGCAGCGTGCTGGAGACGCCGACGCCGACCGCCGGGCCGTTGATCGCGGCGATCACCGGCTTCGCGCTCTCGAGCAGGCGCCGCGCGAGCGTTCCCCCGAGGTCGAGGTCGCCGTGCTCGCGGAACGCGTCCTCGTCGCGGTGGAGGATCGCGCCGCCGCCGGAGAGGTCGGCGCCGGCGCAGAACGCGCGCCCGCGCCCGGTGACGATCACGGCGCGGACCGCGTCGTCGGCGTCGGTCCGGTCCAGCGCCGCCAGCAGCTCGGCGCCCATCCGGTGCGTGAACGCGTTGAGCTTGTCGGGACGGTCGAGCGTGATCGTCGCGATCCCGTCCGCGACGTCGAGGTCGATCTCTCGGAACTCCATGGTGGTCCTCCGTGCATCGCTGAGGCCGCGCGGCGACGGCGTCGACGTCAGGCCCGTCCCGCTCCCGGCCGGAGCCACGCTCGCTCGCGGTGTCCCGGCCGGCGGAGCGGCGAACGGGCCAACGCCGGCCGCCGGGACCTCATGCCCGGTCGACGTCCAGGGCCGAGAGCGCGCCCCGCAGGAGCTCGGGCACGCCCTCCTCGAGCGCCGCGAAGAACGGATCCGACGCGCGGCCCTCGATCCAGCGACGGTACGAGCCCTCCATGAAGATCGCGCTCTTCCACAGCGCGAAGGCGACGTACCACTGGACGCGATCGGTCGAGCGGCCCGAGCGCGCCGCATAGCGGGCGGCGAGCTCCTCGCGCGTGCTGAACCCCGGGGCCGCGGAGGCGGCGTTGAGCTGCAGCAGCACGCCGTCGGCGTCGCCCGGGATCGCCCAGTTGGCCACGAGCCAGCCGAGGTCGGCGAGCGGGTCGCCGATCGTCGCCATCTCCCAGTCCAGGACCGCCACGAGCCGCGGCGGGACGCCGGGCGCGAACATGACGTTGCCCAGCCGGAAGTCGCCGTGCACGAGGGTCGCGGCGGGCGAGGTCGGCATCGCGGCCTCCAGCCGTGCCGCGACCGTCGCGACGTCGGGCAGGTCGCGGGTGGCGTTGTGCTCCCACAGCCCGCGGAAGCGCTTCACCTGCCGCTCGAGGTAGCCGTCGGCGCGGCCGAACCGCTCCAGGCCGGCGGCGCGCCAGTCCAGCTCGTGGATCTCGACGAGCGCGTCGACGAGCTCCTCGCCGATCCGGCGACGGTCCTCCGGAGCCCCGAGGTCCTCCGGCAGCTCGTCGGAGAGCACGCGGCCCGGCACGTGCTCCATGAGGTAGAACGGCGCGCCGATCGCCGCCGGATCCTCGTGGGCGAGCACGACGCGGGGCACGCGCACCGCCGTGCCGCCGGCGGCGGCCAGGACGCGGTGCTCGCGCAGGACGTCGTGCGCGGACGGCGGCAGCGGGCCGCGGGGTGGGCGACGCAGGACCCAGGCGTCGTTGCCGCGGCGGATGAGGAACGTGAAGTTCGAGTGGCCGTCGCCGATCGGCGCGGCGTCGACGGGGCCGTGACCCAGCCCGTGGGCGTCCAGCACCCGCTCCAGCTCGTCGAGGACGAGCACCGGCTCGACCGGACCGGCGACGTCGGCGCGGCGCCGGACGACGTCGACCACGGCGTCCGGGGCGGTCACCGGCTTGCCCCTCGGTCGACGGCCGACGAGCGGCGGGAGCGGTGAGGTCGCGAGGGAGTCGGGCACATGGTGATCGGGGCTGCCGGCCGAGGTCCGGCGAGGCGGCGATGCGCAGCTTGTCGTACGACGCGACAACGGTCGGCGGGCGTTCGGGCCGTCGTTTGTCGAGTTCTACGAAGGCCGCGCCGGCCCCTCTCGCGCGTGCCCCGAGCCTCCTGCGAGCGTGCGGACGTGCCCGACCTGCTGCTCACCCGGCCCGCCGAGGGCGTGGTCCTCATCACCCTCAACCGGCCCGAGCGCCTCAACGCGCTCGAGTGGGACACGCTGCGCCTGCTGCGCGACGAGCTGGCGACGCTCGCCGAGGACCGGAGCGTCCGCGCGGCGATCCTCACCGGCGCCGGCCGGGGCTTCTGCGCCGGCCTGGACCTGCAGCAGGACGAGACCTTCGCGCCGCACCGCGAGAAGGTCCTCGACAACCAGGAGCTGTTCGCGAGCACGATCGTCGAGATGCGGGAGCTCACGCTGCCGCTGATCGCGGCGGTCAACGGCCCGGCGGCCGGTGGCGGGCTGGCGCTGAGCCTCGCCTGCGACGTCCGGATCGCGGCGCCGACGGCCCGCTTCGGCGCCGCGTTCGTGCGGATCGGGCTGTCGGGCTGCGACATGGGGACCTCGCACCTCCTGCCGCGGATCGTCGGCTACGGCCACGCCTCGGAGATGCTGCTGACCGGCCGCCTCGTGCCCGCCGACGAAGCGGAGCGGATCGGGCTCGTCAACCGCGTCGTGCCCGCCGAGGAGCTCCTGGACTCGGCCCTGGAGACCGCCGGGCTCATCGCCGCCAACGCGCCGTTCGGCGTGCGGATGACGAAGCAGGTGCTCGGCGTGAACGTCGACGCCCCGTCGCTGCGCGCCGCGATCGAGCTCGAGAACCGGACCCAGGTGCTGACCACCGGCACCGCCGAGCAGCGCGAGGCGCTCGCGGCCTTCCTGGAGCGGCGGCCGGCGCGCTTCTCGACGAACGTCTGACCCACCCCCGGAGCCCGACCGTGAGCCGATCCCCTGCTGGTACCGTCGACGCGGGAGCTGCCGTGCGATTCGCCACCAACGACGCCGCCGCGGACGCCGAGGCAGCGATGCCCCGCGCCACCTACGCCGAGGTCATCGCGGCCTTCAGCGACGTCACGACCGCGCTGAGCGACATCAGCGACCGCGACGAGCTCCTGCACCTCATCGCCGAGCGGATCTGCCGGCTCATCGGGGTCCAGCGCTGCAGCCTCTACCTGCGCGAGGAGCGCAGCCGCCTGTACCGCGGCCAGGTCGGCCACTGGCGCCACGACATCGACGAGGGCGTCAAGCGCCTGACGAGCGGCGGCCCCGGCGACGCGTTCACGCGCGAGATCGTCGAGACGAAGGCGCCGGTCGTCCTCACCGACCCGCGCAACGACCCGCGCCCGATCCGCTCGACGATGCGGACCTGGGAGGTCCGCTCGATGCTCGGCGTGCCGATGGTCCTGCAGGGCGAGGTCATCGGGATCGTCTACCTCGACGACCACGACCGCCCGCGGCGCTACAGCGAGAGCGACGCCGCGATCGCCTCGGCGTTCGCGGACCTCGCGGCGATCGCCATCCAGCAGGCCCGGCTGACGACCGACCTGCGCGACCGGCTCGCGACCGTCGCGAAGCAGAACGCGGTCATGCGCCGCGCGTCCGTCGTCGACGACCGGCTCACGGCGCTCGTGCTCGAGGGCCGCAACATGCGGGAGATCGCCGCGGAGCTCACGCAGCTCACCGGCAAGCCGTGCGCGATCCACGACGCGCAGTTCCGGCTGCTCGCCGTCGCCCGGCCCGAGGGCGCCGCCGACGCGCCGCGCCCGCGGCTGCTGCACCCGGACGTGCGCAGCCACCCCGAGGTGCAGGCGGCGCTCGACGGGCTCTCCGACAACCAGCCGGCCGTCGTCGGGCCGATGCCCTACGCCGACGTCCAGCACCGCTACCTCGTCGCGCCGGTCGCGACCGCCGAGGGCCACTGGGGCTACCTCGTGCTGCTCGAGCACGGCGCCCGCCTGACGAGCCACGACATGATCGTCGCCCGCCGCGGCGCGACGATCATCGCCTGGGAGATGAGCGCCGAGCGGCGCGCCGTCGCCGCCGAGTGGAACGTCCGCGGGGCGCTCGCGGCGGAGCTCATCCGCGGCAACCGCGACACGGCCGCGATCGAGCGCCGCGCCGAGCACGTCGGCATGCGGATCGACGGGCCGCACGTGCTCTGCCTCGTGACGACGTCGCGCGGGTCGGCCGCCGAGCTGCCCGACGCGCGGACGCTCGCCGAGGCGATCGCCGACGACGGGCTCGACGAGGGCCCGCTGGCCACCGGCGTGACCGAGGGCGTCGCCGTGATCCTGCCGGTGCCCGCCGGCCAGGAGGGCCCGATGGGCCTCGAGCGGATCAAGCACCGCGTCGCCGCGGCGCTGCGGCGGCTCGACCCGTCCGGCGGCCTCATCGCCGGCGTCTCGGTCGTCTGCCGGCGGCCCGGCGACTACGTCCGCGGGTTCGAGCAGGCCACGCAGGTCGTGCAGTGCCTGGAGACCTTCGCGACGGAGGCGAGCCTCAGCGTGCTGACGGCGACCGAGCTCGGCGCGGGGCGGCTCTTCCTCTCGACCTCGAACGCCGCCGAGGCCGCGCAGTTCGTCGACGACACGCTCGGCCGGCTGCTCGAGGACCGCTCGGCGGCGGACCTGCTCGACACGCTGCAGGTGTTCTTCCACCACGACCGCAGCGTGCGGCGCTCGGCGCGCGCGATGGGCGTGCACGAGAACACGATCCGCTACCGGCTCGCCCGGGTGGAGGACCTGACCGACCTCGCGGTCGGCAGCGGCTCCGACGACCAGTTCAGCGTCCAGCTCGCGCTGCTCATCCTGCGCCTGCAGGGCCGCCTCTCGTGGACCGTGCCGCAGGAGGTCGCCGCGGCCGGGGCGGCCGACGGCGACGACGAGTAGGCCGGGACGGGAAGCAGGGCGGGACCCGGCCCCTCCCGGGTGCCCTGCGCCGGGGCTTCCCGAACGCTGGGCCCGCGGCCGAGACGAGAAGCGGGGCGGGGCCCGGCCCTTCGCTCAGCGCGGCGGGTGGGTGTGCCCGCCGTCGACGCGCAGCAGCGCGCCGGTCGTGTAGCTCGACGCGTCCGTGGCGAGGTAGAGCATCGTCCCGACGATCTCCTCCGGCTGCGCGCCGCGCTGCAGCGCGAACGCCTTCGCGTCCTGCTCGAAGGCGTCCATGTCCCAGTGGGTCGAGATGTCGGTGAGGAACGTCCCGGCGAGGATCGCGTTCACCCGCACCGACGGCCCGAACGCGCGCGAGAACCCCTCGGTCAGCGCGTTGAGGCCGGCCTTCGCCGCCGCGTACGGGATGACGTCGGAGGTCGGCCGGACCGACGCGACGCTCGAGACGTTGATGATCGAGCCCCCGTCGCCGTCGGCCATCCGCCGGCCGATCGCCGCCGTCAGGCGGAACGGACCGGTGAGGTTCACGTCGATGACCTTGTGCCAGAGCGCCTCGGAGACGTCGGCGACGTCGTCGTAGAGCGGCGACATGCCGGCGTTGTTGACGAGCACGTCGACCCGCCCGAGCTCCCCGTAGGCGGCGTCGACGAGCGCGTCGAGGTCCGCCCAGCGACCGACGTGGGTGGCGACGGGCAGCGCCCGGCGACCGGTCTCCTCGCGCACGACCTCGGCGAGCGCGGCGCAGCTGTCGCCGTCGCGACTGGCGATGACGACGTCGGCGCCCGCGCGCGCGAAGGCCAGGACGGTCTCGCGGCCCAGGCCGCGGCTGCCGCCGGTGACGAGGGCGACCTTGCCCTCGAGGTCGTGGGTCATCGTCGCTGCTCCGTTCGGTCGTTGGACGGGGGCCCGGCGCCGATCAGGCGATCCGGGCGAAGGCGGCGGCCTCGCGCAGCAGCGCGGGCACGTCGTGCTCGAGGCCGGCGGCGTAGGGCGAGCTGAGCCGCCCGTCGACGTACTGGGCGTAGGCGCCCTCGATGATGGCCGCGAGCTTCCAGAAGCCGAACGCGAGGTACCAGTCGAGGTGCTCGATCGAGCGCCCGCTGCGGACGGCGTAGCGCTCCGCGAGCGCCCGGCGGGAGGGCACGCCCGCGACGCGGGTGATCGCCTGGACCTTCGCGAGCGCCGGGCGCTCCGGGCGGTCCGGGCCCCAGAACGCGAGGAAGAGCCCGAGGTCCAGCAGCGGGTCCCCGATCGTCGCCATCTCCCAGTCGATGATCGCCGCGGCGCGGATCTCCGGCGCGGGCGTCAGGAGGACGTTGTCGAGGTGGAAGTCGCCGTGGAGGATCCCCGGTGCGCCGGCGGGCGGCAGGTGCTCGGCCAGCCACGCGGCGAGCTCGTCGAAGTGCGGCAGCTCCCGGTGGCGGTAGCGCTCGAGCTGCTTCGACCAGCGGGGCACCTGGCGGTCGAGGAAGCCGTCGGGCCGGCCGAAGCCCTCCAGTCCCCGGGCCCGCCAGTCGACGGAGTGCAGGTCCGCGAGCGCGTCGATCGTCGCCTCGCCGATCCGGGTGGCCGTCGCCGCGTCGGGCGCGTAGCCCGGCGGCAGCTCGGTGGTCAGCGAGTGACCGTCGACGGCCTCCATGACGAGGAACGGCGCGCCGGGGACGTCGTGGTCGCCGCAGACGGCGGCAGGCGCCGGTGCCGGCACGCCGGTCCCGGCGAGCGCGACGAGCATCCGGTGCTCGCGCTCCATGTTGTGCGCCGAGGGGGCGATCGCGGCCTGGGGCGGGCGGCGCATGATCCAGCGGCCGCGGTCGCTCGTCAGCAGCAGCGTCTCGTTCGAGTTGCCGCCGCTGAGGCGCTCCAGGCCGAACGGTCCGGGGTCGCCCAGGGCGTCGCTCAGCCACTCGGCCAGCGACGCGGGGACGACGGGGTGCTCGGTGCTCGACGCAGGGCTCATGCTCGTGGGCCGAGTCTCGCGGAGGACCGGGCGACCGGGGCGCGTGCGCGGACCGGGCCTTGGAGGTTCCTCCACCGCCCCTCCGCGCCCGCCGCCGGAGCGGCGTCGGCCGTTGCGAGGCTCCGGTCCGAGAGGCGCGCCGCGACCGCGGTCCCGCCTGCCCATCCCCGACCCACGGAGAGGCCGATGGCCCGCGACGTGCTCCTCATCGACTTCGGCGGCGTCCTGACGACGAGCGTCTTCGACGCGTTCGGCGCGTTCTGCGAGGGCCATGGGCTGCCGCCGACGCGGTTCGTCGACCTGCTGACCGGCGAGGACCCGGCGGCCGCGCGGCTGCTCGTCGAGGTCGAGACGGGCGCGCGCACGACCGAGGCGTTCGAGCGCGACCTCGCGCCGCTGCTCGGACCCGCGGTGCCGGCCGAGGGCCTCATCGCCGGTCTCACCGCCGCGCTGCGCCCCGACGAGGAGGTGCTCGCCGCGGTGCTGGCGCTGCGCGCCGCGGGCGTGCGGACGGTGCTCGTCTCCAACGCCATGGGCCCGGTGCCCTACGTCGGGCTGGACACCGACGCGCTCTTCGACGCCGTCGTCCTCTCCGACGAGCTCGGCGTCCGCAAGCCGTCCCGCCGGATCTACGAGCACGCGCTGGCGCTCGTCGACGCGGCGCCGCAGGACGCCGTGTTCGTCGACGACCTGGCCGCGAACTGCCGTGCGGCGGAGCGGCTCGGGATCCTGCCGGTCCACCACGTCGACAGCCGCGAGACGGTCGCGACGCTCGAGGAAGCGTTCGGCGTGCCGCTCGGCGCAGCGGCCGCCTGACCCCGCCGAGGACCGGCGCGGGACGGGCGGCGAGGGGCGGCCGGCCGGCCGATGGCCGCCCCGGTCAGCGGCCGGTCCAGCGCGGCTCGCGCTTCTCCGTGAACGCCGCGATGCCCTCGCGCAGGTCCTCCGAGGCGAGGATCGGCGCGCGCAGCTCGGCGGTCATCGCCCAGCCCGCGGCGTCGTCGAGCGCGCCGCCGCGGCGCAGGCCCGCGAGGGTCTGGGCGACCGCCAGCGGCGCGTTCGCGGCGATCTCCTCGGCCAGCGCGAGCGCCCGGTCCACCGCCTCGCCCGCGGGCACGAGCTCGTCGACGAGCCCCCACTCCGCAGCCGTCGCCGCATCGATCGGGCGACCGGTCAGGCCGAGGCGCAGCGCGCGGCCGCGGCCGATCCTGCGCGGCAGGCGGAAGAGCGCGCCGGCGTCGGGCAGCAGGCCGCGGCGGACCTCCGGCAGGCCGAAGGTCGCCCCCTCGCCGGCGACGACGAGGTCGCAGCCGAGCGTCAGCTCGAGCCCGCCCCCGAGCGCGAAGCCCTCGACGGCGGCGATCAGCGGCACGCCCGGCGGCCGGCCGAGGATCCCGTAGTGGCCGCGGCCGTCGACGGACACCCGCTCGCCGCGCGCGGCGGCCCGCAGGTCGGTGCCCGCGCAGAACGCGCGGGCGTCGCCGGCGAGGACCGCGACGCGCAGCCCCGGGTCGTCGTCCAGCCGGTCGGCGGCCCGCGCGAGCGCCCCGGCCAGCGCCGGGTCGATCGCGTTGCGGACCGCGGGCCGGTCGAGCGTCAGCAGCAGGACGTGGCCGCGGACCTCGCTGCGCAGCGGCTCGCTCACGCCTCCGCGCCCGCGATCGCCTCGGCCGCCCACGGCTGCACGTCGCGCTTGACGACCTTGCCCGTCGCGGTGCGCGGCAGCGGCTCGTCCCGCACGAGCACCCGGCGCGGCGCCTTGTAGGACGCCAGCCCGGTGCGGCACGCGGCGAGCACCCCCTCGACGTCGACCCCCTCGGCCGACGGCACGACGACGGCGACCGGGATCTCGCCCCAGCGCTCGTCCGGCAGCCCGACGACCGTCGCCTCCTCGACGCCCGGCTGGCGGTAGAGGACCTCCTCGATCTCCTTCGGGTAGACGTTCAGCCCGCCCGAGATGATCATGTCCTTCGTCCGGCCGGTGATCGTCAGGTGGCCCTCGGCGTCGACGCGCCCGAGGTCGCCGGTGTTCAGCCAGCCGTCGCGGAACGCCTCGGCGGTCTGCTCCGGACGCTCGTGGTAACCGACCATCGTCGCGGGCGAGCGCAGGAGGATCTCGCCCTCGCCCTCGCGGACGATCCGGCCCTCGGCGTCGCGCAGGGCGAGGTCGACGTAGGACATCGGCCGGCCGGCGGAGCCGAAGTGCGTGACGGCCTCCTCGGGCTGCAGGACGGTCGCGGCCGTCGGGAACTCCGAGAGGCCGTAGCCCTGCAGCACCGCGACGTCCGGCAGGGCGTCGGCCATCGTCTCGATCAGCGGGACGGGCACCGGCTCGGTGCCGGAGATGACCCACCGCAGCGACGAGTCGCGCAGGCGCGCGAGCAGGTCCGGCCGCGCGGCGAACTGCCGCAGGAGCGTCGGGACGAGCAGCGTGTGCGAGACGCCGTGGCGCTCGACGAGCTCGACGATCTCCTCCGGTCCGGTGCCGCCGGTCGGCGCCAGGACGTTGCGCCCGCCGAGCCACCAGAGCGCGAGCGTCACGTCGTGGAAGCCGGCCGCCCACGACAGCGACGGCACGCAGAGGTAGACGTCGTCGCGCTGGAGGCGGAAGTCCGGGATCTGCCCGAACGAGTTCCAGAGGATCCCGTCGTGGGTGTGCGCGGCGGCCTTCGGCTTGCCGGTGGTGCCGGAGGAGTAATAGAGGCACGCGAGGTCGTGCAGGTCCACGACCGCCGGCGTGCCGGAGGTCGCGTCGGCGAGCAGATCGGCGTAGGCCACGGAGCGCACGCCCTCCGGGACCTCGAGCCCGTCGACGCGCACGACGAGCTCGGGCTGCTCGGCGAGGTCGGCGACGAGGCCCGAGGACCGCCCGTCGGCGACGAGCACGCGGGCGCCCGAGTCGCTCATGACGTGGTCGACCTCGGCCGCGCGCAGCAGGACGTTGATCGGCACGCAGACCGCGCCGAGCGCCGCGAGGCCGAAGAGCAGCTCGGGCCACTCGTGGCGGTTGGGCAGGAGCACCGCGACGCGGTCGCCGGGCCGCACGCCCTGGCGCGCCAGCCCCTCGGCCAGCCGCCGGGCGTGCTCGTCGAGCTGCGCGAACGTCCGCGTCTCGCCGCCGTGCTCGACCGCGACGTCGTCGAAGCGCCGGGTCGCCCGCTGCCGTTCGAGGACCCCCATGAGGTTGCGCGAGAGCGTCATGGGTGCACCCTCGCCGCCGGGACCCGCGCCGCGCTGGACCGGTGCCGGCGACCCCTGTGCGCGGCTCCAGTTCGGCCCGCGCCGTGCCCTGGCGCGCTCGGCCTCCGGGGCCTCGTCGCGGCCGCCGCGGTCGACGGCTCGCCGCGAGGCGCGGCGGGCCCCGGCCCCGGCGTCACTCGTCGACGCCGACGGCGCCGGAGGCGACGAGCGCGGCGACGCGGTCCTCGGCGACGCCCCAGGCCGCCAGCGCGTCGCGGCTGTCCACGCCGGGGTCGACGGCGGGCGCGCCGATCCGGCTCGGCGTGCGGCTGAAGCGCGGCGCGGGCGCCGGGACCGGGCCGCGGTCGAACGGGACCCACGCGTCCCGGGCCCGGGCGTGCACGTGGCCCGGGGCCTCGTCGAGCGACAGGACCGGGGCGAAGCACGCGCCGAGCGGCTCGAGCGCCGCGCACCACTCCTCCCGGGTGCGGGTGCGGAACGCGGCGGCGAACCGCTCGCGCACCGCCGGCCAGCGGGCCTCGTCGTTCTGCTGCTCGATCGCCTCGTCGTCGATCCCGAGGCCCTCCAGGAGCGCCGCGTAGAACTGCGGCTCGACCGCGCCGACGGCGACCCAGCGCCCATCGCGCGTCTCGTACGTGCCGTAGAACGGCGCCGCGCCGTCGAGGAGGTTCGCCTCGCGCTCGTCGGCCCACGCGCCCTCCTGGCGCATCCCGATGATCGCCGTGGCCAGCTGCGCGGCGCCGTCGACCATCGCGGCGTCGATCACCTGGCCCTCGCCGGAGCGGGTCGCCTCGAGCAGGGCGCTGACGATGCCGAGCGCGAGCAGCGCCCCGCCGCCGCCGAAGTCGCCGACGAGGTTCAGCGGCGGGACCGGCCGGCTCGCCGGCCCGATCGCGTGCAGGGCGCCCGAGAGGGCGATGTAGTCGATGTCGTGCCCCGGCGCCGTGGCGTACGGGCCCTCCTGCCCCCAGCCGGTCATCCGGCCGTAGACGAGGCGCGGGTTGCGGGCCAGGACGTCGTCGGGACCGACGCCGAGGCGCTCGGCGACCCCGGGCCGGTAGCCCTCCACGAGGACGTCGGCACCCGCGGCGAGGTCGAGGACGAGGCCGACGCCCTCGGGGTGCTTCAGGTCGACGGCGACCGCCCGGCGACCGCGGTTCAGCAGCCGGTCGATCGCCTGCCCGCCGCCGACCTGCGCGGTGCGCTCGACCCGCAGGACCTCGGCCCCCATGTCGGCGAGCAGCATGCAGCAGAACGGCCCGGGTCCGAGCCCGGCGAGCTCGATCACGCGCACGCCGGCGAGCGGCCCGCGGCCGGCGCCGCCGCGGGCCGGGGCGGGATCGGCGTGGTCGTCGTGCGGCGCGGCGGCGGTCATGCGCCCACGCTAGGCGCGGGCCCGCGGCACGCCTCCCGCGCGCCCGCGAGGCGCTTGGAGCGGCCTCCAACCGCGCCGCCGGATCCGGGCCGCGGCGGGGGCGCCGCGCCGGACACTCGCCCGTGCCCGGTCCGGTCGGCGCGACCGACGGCGGGCACCGCGACGACCCCACGAGGAGGCCACGTGCCCACGAGCACCACGACCGTCGACGCCGTCCTGTTCGACTGGGACGGGACCCTGATGGACACGAAGGAGACGATCCTCCGCAGCTACCGCGAGGCGAGCACGGAGATCTACGGCGAGCCCTACCCGACCGAGCACGGCGAGCTCGAGCAGCTCATCCAGCTGCGGGCGAAGGAGTCGTTCCTCATCGTCGCCCGCGGCGACGAGGAGCGCGCCGCGCAGGTCGGCGTCCGCTTCGGCGAGGCCTACGCGCGCAACCAGGCGTCCGCCAGCCCCTTCGACGGGATCGCCGACGCGCTGCGCGAGATCGTCGCGCTCGGCGTCCAGGTCGGGGTCGCGACGTCGAAGGCGCGCTCGCGCTTCGAGTCCGACGCGCAGCGCGCCGGCGTCCGCGACCTCTTCGCCGTGACGATCACCGGCGACGACGTGACGGCCGCGAAGCCCGACCCGGAGCCCGTGACGCGCGCGATCGACGAGCTGGGCCTCGAGCCCGCGAGCTGCTTCTACGTCGGCGACGGCCCGAACGACGTCCTCGCCGCGCGCGCGGCCGGCGCGGTCACCGTCGGCGTCGCCTGGGGCTTCCACCCCGACGAGTGCCGCGAGGCCGGCCCGGACCTCGTCGTCGAGCGGCCGTCGGACCTCGTCGACGCCGTCCGGCGCGCCCGCGGCCGGGCCTGAGGATCCTCGCCGTCGGTCGCCGCGAGGCGACCGACGGCGCGCTCAGCCGCGCAGCGCCGGCGCGACCGCCGGCAGCACCTCGTCGCCCATCCGGCGGCACCAGGACGCCGGCGGGCCGGCGACCTGCAGGGTCACCGCGTCGGCGCCCGCGTCGCGCATCGCGCGCAGCTCCGCGGCGATCCTCTCGGGGCTGCCGATCGTCGCGATGGTGCGCATCGTCTCGGGCCGCACGAACGGCTCGAGGTCCGGCGGCACGTGGGTGAGGTAGCCGCGGTAGTTGTCGACGTGGCGCGTCTCCTCCGGCAGCCCGGCGCGGTGCTCGAGGTAGGCGTCGAAGCCGGGCCGGAACGGCTCGGGGACCTCGGCCGCCGAGGCGTGGTTCGCCGTGAGGTACCGCATCCGGCTCACGACGAGCGGGCCCAGAGCCAGGCGCGCGTCCTCCTCCTCGAGCTCGGCCTCGGACCCGATCGGGTAGAGCGCCGTGACGAGGCCGATCCTCACCGCGGACGGGTCGCGACCGGCGGCGCGCGCCGCGTCGGCGACCCGCTCGCGCACGATCGCCAGCGCCTCGGCGCCCTCCCAGCGCACGAGGATCCCGTCGGCCACCGCGGCGGCCCGCGCCTGGCCGCGCGGGCCGAACGCCGACACCCAGGCCGGCACGTCGTGCGCGACGTCGATCCAGCGCCCCTCGGGGTTGAGGAAGCGGATCGGCCGGCCGTCGGCGACGACCTCCTCGCCGCGCAGCAGCGCCTGGACGACCCGCAGGTGCTCGAACATCGCGTCCTGGGTCGCGGGCTTCTGCCCGAGCGACCAGCGCGCCGAGTTGCCGATCCCCGTGCCGAAGAACGTCCTGCCGGGCGCGGCCTTCGCGAGCGTCGCCATCGCCTGCGCCGCGGCGACCGCCGGGCGGGCGAGCGGCTGGGTGACCCCGGGGCCGATCGCGATCCGCTCCGTCGCGCGCGCCGCCTCGAGCATCGCCATGTAGACGTCGCCGAAGACGAGCGGGCTGTCGTAGACCCACAGGTGGTCGAAGCCGGCGTCCTCGAGCGCCCGCGCCTGCTCGCCGATCCCGAGGTGGGCGTCGACGTAGACGCCGACCTCGAGCCCCCGCTCCGCGGTCACGTCGCCCACGTGAAGATCCGCGCCGGGTTGTCGATCAGCAGGCGGTCGGTCGCCTCGCGGCTGACGCCCTCCTGCCAGAGCCACGGCACGAACCGCCACAGGATGTACGTGAAGCCGGGGCCGCCGCCGTAGCTCGTGAGGTAGCTGCGGCGGGCGATGTCGCCCGACAGCACGACCTGCCCGCCGTAGCCCTCCTCGATCATCCGCTTCGTGAAGGCGATCCGCTGGGACTCCGGCTCGTAGTGCTCCTTCGAGATGCAGTCGTAGCCGATGTTGCAGCCGCTCTTGACGACCGCGAGGTGGTCGTCCCAGTGCAGGCGCCGGTCCTGGTGGCCGATGACGACCTTCTCGAGGTTCGCCCCGGCGTCCTCGAAGATCCGCACCTGCTCGGTGGGGATCGTGCCCGCGGTGGTGTGGGTCGTGATCGGGGCGCCGGTCTCGCGCTGGACGATCGCCGCGGCGCGCAGCATCCGCTCCTCGTCCGGATGGACGCGGTCGCGCGACGTGCCGACCTTGATGACCCCGGCGCGGACGTCCGGCGCCTCGGGGAGCCCGACGGTGAGGTCGCGGAGCATCTCGTCCACGAGCTCGGTGTCGCTCATCGCCCCGACGTCGACGACGCCGCGCCAGTAGCCCTCCATGATGTGGCCGGTCGCGGCGATCACGTGGACGCCGGTGCGGCGCGAGAGCTCGGCCAGGCCGGCCCCGTCGCGACCGTACTCCGCGGCGCTCAGCTCGACGATCGCGCCGCCGCCAGCCTGCTTGAAGAGCTCCATCTCGGCGGCCGACTGGTCGAGGCTGTCGAGGATCGTGTCGTCCGATCCGCCGAGCAGGTGCTCGCCCGGGCTCGTCAGCAGGTGCTCGTGGGCGTAGGTCGCGCCGAGCTCCTCGGGCGCGATCTCCCCCAGCACGGTGTGGACGGTGCTCACTCCGATCCCTCCTCGGCGCGGGTCCGGCCGAGCGTCAGGAGGAAGTCCTCGTGCGCCTCGAACCAGACCGTGTGGTAGCTGTCGACCCGCGGGCTGACGAAGTACCGCTGGTCCTCCTCGATCCGCTCCAGGGCGGCGGTCAGCCGCCGCGGGTAGCGGCCGAACCGCCCGATCACCCCGCCGGCGCGCTCGAGCACGGGGACGACGCCCTCGTGGATCTCCTCGACCCGGTCCAGCAGGTCGAACCGCGCGGCGTCGTCCGTGGCGGCCTGCCACTTCGCGGCGAGGCCCTTCACCTCGGCGTTCACCGCGAGGAACCGCGCGTAGTGCTCGTCCAGCGCGGCGCGCGTGGCGTCGTCGGCGCCGGCCGCGAGCCACGCGGCGTGCGCGTCGCGCCCCTCCTCGCTGACGACCCAGCCGGGCCGCTTGCGCGACGGCCGCTCGAACGCGTGACCGTCGTCGTGCAGCCGCGCGAGCGCCGCGGCGACCGCCTCGGGCTCGGCGTCGAGCGCCGCGGCCAGCGCGTCGACGCCGGCGATCCCCTTCACCCGCAGGGCGTGCAGCACGTCCCAGGCGTCGAGCTCCTGCATCGCGTCCCTCCGCTCCTCGATCGTGCTCATGCGGGCTGGCGCTCCGGCGTGCCGGCCTCGCTCCACGGCCGCTCGCCGGCCTCGCGCCGGATCCGGTCGATGTCGGCGCGGCGCAGCGCGGCGCCACGGTCCTGCAGCAGCCGCGAGCGCTCCTGCTCGTAGCGGTAGAGCGCGTCGACGTCCGGGTCCTGCCAGTGCCACTTCACCGTCGCCTCGTCGACGTTGCGCCACGGCGAGCGCAGCAGCGGGCTGTCGTACGCGCGGGCGCGGGCGTTGATCTCGTCCTCCGTCAGCCGGCCCGAGGCGAAGAGGTGCCGGCCGGTCTTCGGCGGCAGGGTCGTGACGGTCCGGACGTCCGCCAGGCCGTTCGGGTTGACCCGCCGCGGGTAGTCGTCGACGTCGAGCACGCGCGCCGGCACGAGCGTCGCGACGCGTCCCGGCTGCGGGAGCGGACCGGCGCCGCCGCCGCGTCGCCAGCCGGCGTAGCTCGTGGGGTGCAGGTAGTACTCGCTCTGCGCCGCGCCGAACCCGGACATCGTCGCGTAGTGGTCGACGTAGGCGTCCAGCGCGTACTCCTCGTTGTAGACCGGCGCGAGGCGCTTCGTGCGCTCGTCGATCCCGTCCCAGTCGAGCTGGCGGAACGTGCCGGCCATCATCGACGGCTCGATCGCGGCGTGGAAGTACGTCGACATGCCCGCCTCGACCATCTGGTCGAAGCCGAAGCCGGCGAAGCGCCCGTACAGGCGGCGCGTCGCGTCCTGGATCCCGGCCGTCAGCGCGTCGAGCGTGTCGACGAGGTCGCGGCGGGAGTCCATCCCGACCGGGATGTAGCGGTCCTCGAAGAGGTCGGAGGTGTAGAGGCCGACCCCCCGGACGATGTCCTGGTACTCCGTCGTGTCGGTGTAGACGGAGCCCCAGTCGGTGATCTCGGTCGGGACGGCGTCCGTGACGAGGACGAGCGACAGGTTGTTGTGCGGCAGGTCGTCGGCGACGCCGTCCATCCAGGAGTACGCCGACTCGCCGAGGTTCACGAACTCGCGCACGTGCATCAGGCGGTCGTCGCCGACGCGGTACGGGCCGGTGGCGCAGAGGCCCGAGCGGCTCTCGCAGTTCACGAGGAACGAGTACTGGGTGGCGGTCGCGAGGAACTTCGCGGCGGCGCGGCGCAGGTCGTCGTCGGCCTCGAAGGCGTCGGCCTCCAGCACCTGGAGCGTGCGCTCCTCGAGCGTCGGGTTGATCTCGCCGGCCGACAGGGCGTCGGGGTGGCCGCCCTGGCGGAAGTACGCGTTGCGGTGGCGCGTGAACCAGTCGACGACGAACCACAGGTCCTCGAGGTTGTCCTCGGGCCGCAGCAGGCCGTGGCGCAGCAGGAAGTTGCGACCGTTGAGGTAGTAGTTCAGCGTCGCCCAGCTCGTCATCCGGGTCAGCTGGGTGCCGGTCTGTCGGGCGCGGTGCCCGATCTCCTCCGGGCTGCGCCGGGCCGCCGACTCGCGCAGCAGGTCCGGGAACCGGAAGTACGAGTCGATCATGACGAGCATGAGGTACGGCACGACCGGGAAGAGCTTCGACTCCTGCCCGGTCCGCGTCACGCAGTTGTGGACGAGCACGTCGTCGGCGCGCTGGAGCGCCGTGTTCAGCTGCAGCAGCTGCTGCTCGTCGATCCGCCACTCGCTCATGCCAGGCTCCCGGTCCGGTGCGGCGCCGCCTCGCGCCACGGGGTCTCGCCCGCCTCGCGGCGGATCCGATCGATGTCGTCGCGGCGCAGCGACGCGCCGCGGTCCTGCAGCAGTCGCGAGCGCTCCTGCGTGTAGCGGTAGAGGCCGTCGACCTCCTCGTCCTGCCAGTGGTACTTCACCGTCGCCTCGTCGACGTGGCGCCAGGGCGCCTCCAGCAGCGGCGAGCGGAACGCGCGGGCGCGGGCGTTCATCTCGGCCTCGTCGAAGCGGCCCGACGCGAACGTGAAGCCGCCGGTCTTCGCCGGCAGCGACGAGGTCCCGCGGGCGTCGGAGAGGCCGTTCGGGTTCGCGCGCAGCGGATAGTCGTGGTGCTGCAGCACGCGCGCGGGCACGAGGCTCGCGTTGCGACCCGAGGCCGGCAGCGGGGCGTCGTCGGGCGAGCGGCGCCAGACGCCGTAGCTCACGGGGTGCAGGTAGTAGTCGCTCTGCCCGCCGAGGCGCCCGTCCATCGCCGCGAAGTGGCTGACGTAGGCGTCCAGCGAGTACTCCTCGTTGTGCAGCGGCCAGAAGCGGCGCGTGCGGTCGTCGACGAACGCCCACTCGTCCTGGTGGTAGGTGCCGGCCATCCGCGCGATCTCGCTCGGGGCCAGGAAGTACGTCTGGATGCCCGCCTCGACCATCTGGTCGAAGCTCATCTCCGAGAACCGGGCGTAGAGCCGGCGGGTGGCCTCCTGCAGCTCCTTCGTCAGGCCCTCGAGCGTGTCGGCGAGGTCGGCCGCGGAGTCCATCCCGACGGGGAGGAAGCGGTCCTCGAGGATGTCGGAGGTGTAGAGCCCGACGCCGACGATCCGGTCCTGCCAGTCCTCCGGATCGGTGTAGGCCGTGCCGAGGTCGGTGATCTCGATCTTCACGTCCTGCGTGATGACCGCGAGCGTCAGGTTGTTGTACGTGACGTCCGCGGCGACGCCGTCGAGCCAGCTGAAGTCGCACTCGCTGAGGTTCGTGAAGTCGCGGACGTGCATGAGCGTCCGGTCGCCGAGCTTGTACGGCCCGGAGTTGTTCAGCCCGACGCGGCTCTCGCAGTGGACGAGGAACGAGTACTGCGTGCCGATCGCGATGAACCGCGCGGCGGCGCGACGCAGGCGCTCGTCGGCCTCGAAGGCGTCGGCCTCCAGCACCTGCAGCGTGCGCTCCTCGTGCAGCGGCGCGATGTCCTGCGCATCGAGGTTCCACACGTGAGCGTTGGCCCGGTTGTAGGACCGCAGGAACCGGTAGTTGTAGTCCACCATGAACCACAGGTCCTCGAGGTTGTCCTCGGGACGCAGCAGCCCGGCCTTGATCAGGCAGGTCCGGCCGTTGAGGTAGAAGTTGAGCATCCCCCAGCTCGTGACCCGCTGCATGTTCGTGGTCACGTTGCGGGCGCGGTGCCCGGCCTCCTCCGGCGAGAGGTGCTCCGTGGTGGCGCGCAGCAGGTCCGGGAACCGGTAGTACGCGTCGTAGAAGCACATCATGAGGTAGGGCATGATGGGAAAGAGCTTCGACTCCTGCGCGGTCCGCGTCAGCATGTTGAAGATCAGCTGATCGTCGGTCCGCTGCAGGTGGGTGTTGAGGAGCAGCAGCTGCTCCTCGTCGATGCGCCAGTCGCTCATCCGCCCGACTCCACCGACCGGACCTCGGCGCGCGGCTTGGCCTCCTCGCCGTAGTACGCGTCGACGTTCTGCGCCTCGGTCGAGTAGCTCACCGTGACCGTCTCGCCGTCGCGGAGGGCCCGCGCCAGCCGGACGTTCATGAGCACCGGGACGCCGAACTCGCGGGCGATGATCCCGAGGTGGCTGCGGACCGTGCCGGCGAGGCAGAGGACCGCGTCGAACTCCTCGAGGATCGGGGCGGTCATCGTGCCGCCGGCGTCGTCGATGACGCCGATCGTGCCCTCCGGCACGCCCTCGCGCATGAGGCGGTCGACCTCGGACACCTCGCGCACGACGAGGACCTTGCCCGTGACGTCCTCGTGCTCGAAGACGTTGTCGCCGTCGGCCACGACGCCGTCGGGCCAGTCGGTGCGCTCCTCCAGCGGCGCGGCCTCGGAGCGCAGCACGTAGAGGTCGGGGCGCTCGCGGGCGGCGATCTCGCAGCCGGCGAAGAGCTTGCGGCCCTCGACCTCCTGGAACCGCGTCACGACGGTGTCGGCGACCCGGGCGGCGTCGGCGGCGGACAGCAGCGCCAGCGGATCGGCGCTGACGACCTCGTGCCAGGGCCGGTCGATCGCGGCGGCGTTGGACTCGACGGTCCGGAGCAGGTGCTCGCGGGTGAGCCGCGAGAGGGTGGTGCCCTCGGGCAGCGTCCACTTGGGTGTCGACAGCGGGTGGTCCATCAGCGTTCCTCCGTGGTGGCCCGGGCGGCGCCCGGACCGGCTGTACGTGGCCGCAGGCTCGCGCCTGCGGAAGGGCCCCGGGAACGGGTTGGAGCGGCCCGCTGTAGGGCGCTCCAACCCGCTCCTGGCCCCGGCGCCCCGGACCGGCGCGCGGCCGGTCCGGGACGTGGTCGGATGGTCGGCGGCCCGCGCCCGTGCGCCGCTCGGGCGCGCGGGACGGACCGGGTCGGGCTCCGCTCGGATCAGCGTCCGTCGCGGCGCAGGACCCCCGAGACGGCGACGGCGATCGCCAGCACGGCGCCGTTGACGACCTCGGTCCAGGTGAACTCCAGGCCGCCGACGATCAGGCCCTGGCTGACCCAGACGAGGAACGTGCCGCCGATGATCGTGCCCCAGACGGTGAACCGCCCGGTCGAGAGCACGACGGTCGACAGGAAGGCGGCGGCGAACGCCGGCAGCAGGTAGCCGCTGGCGACGTCCGGCGACGCCGATCCCTGGTTCGCGGCCAGGACGACGCCGGCCAGCGCGGCGAGCACGCCGCCGACGACGAACGCCCAGATCGTCAGGCGCCCGGTCCGCACGCCGGCGAGCTCGGCCGCCTCGGCGTTGCTGCCGGTGGCGTGCAGGTGCCGTCCGAAGGTCGTCTGCGTCAGGGCGACCCAGAGGACCGCGGCGACGGCGAGCAGCAGCACGATCGTCCACGACATGCCCTCGACGATCCCGTCCGCGCCGAGCAGGACGAGCACGAGCGCCAGGACCGCGACGCCGACGGGCGCGACGATCCGCCACCGCTGCGCGTCGATCCGCGCCGGCCGCCGCTTCAGCACCGCCGAGATGGCGGCGACGAGCAGGATCGCGGCGATCACCCACGCGACGGCGGAGGGCACCTTGTTCGTGAACGCGCCGAGCGAGCCGGGGCCGGAGAACCAGCCCGGGAGCGGGTGGCTGTCGCTCGTCGGCGAGAGCTGCGTGCCCTTGGAGTAGACGGCCGAGAGGCCGAGGAAGATGCCGCCCGTCGCGAGCGTCGCGATGAACGTGTTCACCCGCAGCCGCACGACGAGCAGGCCGTTGAGCAGCCCGCCGCCGGCGCCGAGCGCCAGGCAGGCGACGATGACGAGCGCGAACGGCCAGCCCTGCGTGATCTTCAGGCCGATCGCGAGGAACGTCGTGAGCGTCGCCATCGACGCGACGGACAGGTCGAACTGGCCGGCGATGAGCGTCACGAGGACCGCGAGGCCGAGCAGCAGCACGGGCGCGTTCTGGTGGACGTCCAGCAGCCGCGCGTCGTTGCTGAGGAACGCGTCGCCGAGCCACACGCCGTAGGCGCTGAAGAGCACGAGGAACGCCAGGAACGTCACCGAGCCGCGCAGGGCCGCGGACTGCAGCAGCCCGCCGCGCGCGGGTTCCGGGCGGCCGCCCGCCGGAGCCGGCGCGCCGGTGTCGGGGACGGACAGGTCGGTGGTAGCCATCAGATGAACGCCTCGAGGTCCGTGTCGGACAGGTCGCTGGGGACGCGGAAGGGACCGACCCGCCCGTCGTCGACGACCGCCATGCGGTCGGCGACGGACAGGAGGTCCTCGAAGTCGGAGGACACGACGAGGACCGCGGCGCCCCCGTCGCGCAACTCGCCGATCAGCCGGTAGATCTCGCGCCGGGTCGGCACGTCGACGCCGCGCGTCGGCTCGCAGAGCACGTAGACCCGCGGGTCGCGGAAGAGCGCCCGGCCGAACACGACCTTCTGCTTGTTGCCGCCGGAGAGCTCGCCGTAGTGGCGGTCCGGGTCGGCGGGGTGGACGGAGAGCCGCCCGACCATCGCCGCGGCGTCGCGCCGCTCGTGGCCGCCGCGCAGCAGCCGCCACGGGGCGCGCCAGCGCTCCAGCGCGGAGATCGTGAGGTTGTCGCGCACGGCGTGGTCGTCGAACCCGCCCTGCCGCTCGCGGTAGGGCGGCACGAGCGCCGACGCGGCGCCGGGGGCGCGGACGACGGCGCCGCTGCGCGGACGCAGCGCCCCGTGGGCGAGGAAGGCCACGTCGTGCAGCCCCGATCCGGGCAGGCCGGTGAGGCCGACGATCTCGCCGGCGCGGACCTGCAGGTCGACGGGGCCGGCGCGGCCGGCGCACGCGGCCTCGAGTCGCAGCAGCTCCTCGCCGGGCGGCGCGGTCACGGGCGCGGCGTCGCGGTCGGCGGCCTCTGCCTCGTGGGCGACGAGCAGCCGGACGAGCGCGTCGTGGTCGAGCCCGACCGCGGTCTGGTCGGCGACGAGCCGCCCGTCGAGCAGGACGACGACGCGGTCGGTGACGCGCAGGATCTCGGAGAGCTTGTGGCTCACCATGATCACCGTCGCGCCCTCCTCCTGGGCGGTGCGCTTCAGCGCGTCGACGAGCCGCAGGGCGTCGCGCGGCGGCAGCGTCGACGTCGCCTCGTCGACGATCAGCAGGCGCGCGCCGCGGGCGAGCATGCGCGCGACGGCGACGAGCGTCTTCTCGCCCGACGAGAGGTCGCCGACGAGCGTCTCGGGGCGGCAGTCCAGCGCGACGCGCTCGAGCGCCGCGGCGGCCTCGGCGCGCTCGCGGCGGTGGTCCAGCAGCGGCCCGAGCCGCCGCATGGGCGCCTCGCCGAGGCGCAGGTTGTCCACGATCGAGAGCTCGTCGACGAGCCCGAGGTCCTGGTGGATGAAGCCGACGTCGCCGCGCGAGGCGAGGTCGGCGACCGGCGAGCCGCCGAAGCGGATCGCGCCGCCGTCGGCGCGGTGGACGCCGGCGAGGATCTTGATGAGCGTCGACTTGCCGGCGCCGTTGGGACCCATGAGGCCGACGACCTCGCCCTCGCCGATCGCGAGGTCGATGCCGTGCAGCACCCGGTTGGGCCCGAAGGACTTCGTCAGGCCGGTGATCTGGAGGTCGTGCGTCATGAGCCCACGGCCCGGCGCCCCTGCGGGCGCCGGGCCGGATCGGGGTCGACTCAGCTCTTGCCCCAGAGCCGCTTGAAGAGCGCCTCGTAGTCGAAGTCGTCGGGGCTGAAGAAGCCCTCGTCGAACTCCGCGGCGTTCTTCGCCGTCACGAGCGCGACCGGCAGCTTCGTGGACTCCCACGGCTGCTTGCCGGCCTTCACGCGCGCCACCTGGTCCATCGCGCCCCAGGAGGCGTACGGGAACGGCGCGGCCGTCGTGACCTTCGCGGGGCCGTTGCCGGCCGCGATCAGCGCGACGAAGTCCGGCGAGGCGTCGTAGCCGCCGATCTTCAGGTCGGTGCGCGAGCGCTGCTCGGCCGTCTTCGTGAACGGGATCGCGAAGGGGTCGTACGGCGCCATGACGTAGCCGAGCTTGCCGGCGGGGTACTTCGCCAGCGCGGCCGTCCAGGTGGGCGGACCCGGCTTGGACAGGTCGGTCGTCGGGATCGACGCGTCCTCGACGGTGCAGTCCGGGCAGACCTCGCCCAGGCGCGCCTTCATCGCGGCGAGCCGCTCGGCGACGATCGGGAACGACTTGTCGTCGTAGGCCAGGAGCTTCGCCTTGCCGTCGGAGTCGGCCGCGATCCAGTCGGCGATCGCCGTGCCGTCCGCGACGCCGCCGGAGGTCACGTCGATGACGCCCGGGAAGTCCTTGTTCGCGCACATGACGCACGCGACCGGGACGTCCTTGGCCGCCGCCGCGTCGAGCGCGGCCTTGATCGAGTTCGCGTCGATCGAGACGAGCACGATCGCGTCGTAGCCCTCGCGCAGGGCCTGCTGGACGTAGCCGGCCTGCTTCGCCGGGGCGAACTCGCCGTCGAAGACCGGCGAGGCCTTCCAGCCCATCGCGGCCGCGGCGGTGCGCACGTCGTCGCTGCCCTGCTTGCAGTTCAGGCCGGCCTGCCCGCACGAGATCACGGCGACCTTGCCGGTCCCCGGATCGAACGCCTCGTCCGGCTGCGGGAACTCCACGCCGGTCGTCCGCTCCGCCTGCGCGACGGCGGCCTTCGCCTGCGCGACGCCGTCGCCGCCGGCCGTGGCCGCGGCGGTCGTGCCGCCGCCGTTGGCCGCCGCAGGTTCGTCGTCGTCGGACCCGCAGGCGGTGAGCCCGAGCGCCGCGATCACCGCGATCAACCCGAGCGTCGTCTGCCTCGTTCGCCTCATCCTGCTCTCCCCTCGATTGGACGAAGCGCCTCCCCAGCGCTTCGATGCAGGCGAACGTAGGTCACCCCGCGGGGCCGATCCGGGCGATTCCCGAGGGTGCTTGTTCCCGGCTCCAAGCCCCCGCCGCGAGTCGTTCCGCTGGGGGTCGCGCAGCGCGGATCCTCCGTCGTGACGGGGGTTTCGGCCCATGCGTGCGCCCGCCGGCGTCGGCGGGCCGATCGCGCGCGGGCGGTCGTCGGCGCGCAGGAACGCCGCGGACGTCGCCGGCGGGGACCGGTGGACGAACGGCGGCACGCACGGCCGCCGTGCGCGACGCGTCGCCGGCCGCGACCGACGTGGCCGGACGGGGTCCGGCAGACCGGACGCTCCTCGGCGGCGGGGAACCGGTCGTCGACCCGGGGCCGGAGGCCGGCGCGGGCCGGTGCGGCTCGGGAACCGGGTGGTCGGCTCCGGCACCCGGTGGTCGGCGCGGGAACCGGTGGTCGGCCGGAGCCCCGACGCGAGCGCGCACCGAGGCGACGCCGGGTCGCGGCGGCGTCGCGGACCGACCGGGTCGGGACGCCGGTCAGGCCGGGGTCGGCATGAGCCGCGCGGCGACGAGCCGCGACGGCCACGCCTCGGGGTCGGCGACGAGGCCGATCCAGCGAGCGTCCGGTGGGCAGAGGTCGCCGTCGGCCAGCCGCTCGGGCAGGCGCAGGTAGAGCGCGCCGACGGCCGCCTCGCCGAGCGCGGCGACCGTCCGCTCCAGGAGCATCGCCGACTGCGCGCCCTCCCACGGGACGTCGACGATCACCGTCCGGCCGGCGAGCTCGTCGAGCACCGCCTCGGGACCGTCGACGGCGACGGCGTCCTCGGGCGCCTCGGCGGTGATCCGCACCGCGCGCCGCTCGTCGGCCCACGCGAGCACGCGCGCCACGCGCGGGTCCGGCTGGGCGGGCACGAGCACCGCCTCGCCGGCGGCGACCGCGCCGGTCTCACCGTCGAGCGAGACGACCTCGCCCTCGGCGATCTCCCGGTCGCCGAAGCGCGCGATCCGCGCGTCGAGGTCGACGCTCAGGCCGTCGACGCCGCAGACCGCGGGCCGGCCGATGCCGCGGGCGACGACCGCCGCGTGGCTCGTGCGCCCGCCGAGCGCCGTGACGATCCCGGCGCAGGCGATCATCCCGTCGATGTCCTCGGGCGAGGTCTCGGGCCGCACGAGGATCACCGAGTGGCCCTCGCCGGCGAGCGCGTCGGCCCGATCGGCGTCGAGCGCGACGATCCCGACCGCCGCGCCCGGCGAGGCCGGCGTGCCGCGACCGACGACGTCGAGCTGCTGGTCGCGGGCGAGCACCGGCGCCTGCAGCCGCTCCATCGCCGACGCGGGGATCCGCGCGAGCGCCGTCTCCTCGTCGATCAGCGCCTCGTCGACGAGGTCCACGGCGATCCGGACCGCGGCCGGACCGCTGCGCTGGCCGGGGCGCGCCTGCAGGATCCAGAGCTTGCCGCGCTCGACGGTGAACTCGACGTCGCACATGTCGCGGTACTCCGCCTCGATCAGCGGCAGCGCGCGCTCGAGCTCGGCGTAGGGGCGCGGCATCGTCGCGCGCATCTCCTCGAGCGGACGGGTGTTGTGGCCGCCGGCCACGATGTCCTCGCCCTGGGCCCGCGGCAGGTAGTCGCCGTAGAGGTCGGGCGCCCCGGTGGCGGGGTCGCGCGTGAAGACGACGCCGGTGCCGGAGTCCTCGTCCTGGTTGCCGAAGACCATCGCCTGGACGGTGACGGCGGTGCCGAGGTCGTCCGGGATCGACGCGAAGCGGCGGTAGCGCCGGGCCCGCCGGCTGTCCCAGGACTCCCACACGGCGACGACCGCCTCGCGCAGCTGGTCGGGCGCGTGGTCGGGGATCGGCCGGCCGGTGCGCTCCTCGGTGAGCGCCTGGATCGCGGCGGCCTCGGCCGGCGGATCCGCCGCGTCCGCGGTCGCGGCGTCGAGGTCGGCGGCGGGCACGCGGCGCACGACGGTCGCGAACATCCGCAGGAACCGGACGTAGACCTGCCAGGCGAACGCCTCGTCGGTCGCGCGGGCGAGGCCCTCGACCGCGCGCGGGTCCAGGCCGAGGTTGAGGATCGTGTCCATCATCCCCGGCATCGAGATCGGCGCGCCCGAGCGCACGGACACGAGCAGCGGGCGGTCCGGATCGCCGAAGCGGCGGTCCAGCTGCGCCTCGAGGTCGCTGATCCGCTCGACGAGCTCGCCGCGCAGCAGCTGGGGCATGCGGCCCTCGGCGTGGTAGGCGCGCCACCCGTCGGTGGTGATCGTGAACCCCGGCGGCGTCGGCAGGCCGAGCGCCGCCATGCGCGCCAGGCTGGCCCCCTTGCCACCCAGGAGCTCGGCGCTCTCCACCCCGCTGGCGAAGGGGATCGCGAAGGCCGTCGATCCGTCGTTCCTGCGTGTACCCGGCATCGCGGTCGATTCTGGCTTCCGCCCGGGCGGCCCCGGGCGAACCGCGAGTGCCCGGTTGGCGCAGGCTCCAAACGCCGGCGATCCGGCGGCCGACGCGCCCCGCCCGGGGCGTGCCCCACGCGGGCGCCCGGGACGACACCGCGCCCCGGCGACGGACGCGGCTTGTTCCCGCCTACGAAACGCTCGTCGAGCCCGCGTGCAGCGGCGGGGCCGTCCGGAGAGGGTTGACCCGTGACCGCGGATGGCACGACGATGACCGCGCCGGCAGGGCGCGAGCGGGGCATCGGGGCGATCGGGCCCCGGCCGCGCCACGCGTCGCGCGGGCAGGTCGTCGGCCCCGGGCCGGCGGCACGGCGATGCCGGGGAGAGCGACACGGTGACGGTGACTGACGACGCGGCCGGACAGCGCCGCGACACGGACGGCCCGGAGGGCGAGCTGTCGCGGGCACGGGCGGCCTACGCCCAGGCGATCGCCGCCTTCGGCGACGTCACCGCGGCGCTGAGCGACATCAGCGACCGCGACGAGCTCCTGCACCTCATCGCGGAGAAGATCTGCGACCTGATCGGCGTGCAGCGCTGCAGCCTCTACCTGCGCGAGGAGCGCAGCCGGCTCTACCGCGGCCAGGTCGGTCACTGGCGCCACGACATCGACGACGGCGTGAAGCGCCTGACGAGCGGCGGGCCCGGCGACGCCTTCACGCGCGAGATCGTCGCGACGAAGGCGCCGGTCGTCATCCCGGACGTCCTGAACGACCCGCGTCCGCTGCGCTCGACGATGCGCAGCTGGGACGTCCGGTCGATGATGGGCGTCCCGATGGTGCTCCAGGGCGACGTCGTGGGGATCGTCTACCTCGACGACCACGACCGCCCGCGCCGCTACACCGACGCGGACCAGTCGATCGCCTCGGCGTTCGCCGACCTCGCCGCGATCGCGATCCAGCAGGCGAAGCTCGGCTCGGAGATGCGCGAGCGCCTCGACACCGTCGCGCGCCAGAACGCGACGATGCGCCGCGCCACCGTCGTCGAGGAGCGCCTGACCGCGCTCGTGCTCGACGGGCGCAACATGCGGGAGATCGCGGCGGAGATCGCCGAGCTCACCGGCAAGCCGTGCGCGATCCACGACGAGCGCTTCCGCGCGGTCGCCGTCGGCCGGCCCCGCGCGATCCAGGACCAGTCCGTCCGCCCGCGGCTGCTGGAGCCCGACGTCCGCGACCACCCCGACGTGCGCCGCGCGCTCGCGGGCCTGCCGACGGCGCGCCCGGTCGTCGTCGGCCCGTTCCCGCTCGCGGGCGTCCACCAGCGTGCGCTCGTGGCGCCGGTCGCCACGACCGAGGCGCTGTGGGGCTACCTCGTGCTGCTGGAGCACGGCTCGCGGCTGACGAACCTCGACATGGTCGTCGGCCGCCGCGCGGCGACGATCATCGCGTGGGAGATGAGCGCCGAGCGGCGCGCGGTGGCGGCGGAGTGGAACGCCCGCAGCTCGCTCGTCGGCGAGCTGCTGCGCGGCAACCAGGACGTCAAGGCGCTCGAGCGGCGGGCCGAGCACGTCGGCGTGGCGCTGGAGCGCCCGCACGTGCTGTGCCTCGTGACCTCGGCGCTCGGCTCGACGACGAGCGTGCCGGAGGCCCGCGCGGTCGCCGAGGCGATCACCGGCGGCGACGAGGAGCTCGCGGCGCTGGCCACCGGGGTGACCGAGGGTGTCGCGCTCGTCCTGCCGCTGGAGGGCGACGATCCCATCGCCGCGGTCGCGGGGCTGAAGCGGCGCGTCGCCGAGGGCCTGGCGCGCCTCGACGACGCCGGTGCGCTGCTGGCCGGGATCTCGACCCCCTGCCGCTCGGTGCCGGAGTACGTCGACGGCTACGCGCAGGTCGCGCAGGTCGTCCAGTGCCTGCAGACGTTCTCCTCCGGCGGGCGCAACACGGTGCTCACGGCGACCGACCTCGGCGGCGGCCGGTTGTTCCTCTCCTCCGCCAACGCGCAGGAGGCGGCGCGCTTCGTCGACGAGACGCTCGGCCCGATCCTCGCCGACCGCGCGCGCGAGGAGGTCCTCGCGACGCTCGACATCTACTTCCACCACGACCGCAGCGTCCGCCTGGCCGCGCAGTCGCTCGGCGTCCACGAGAACACCATCCGCTACCGGCTGAGCCGGATCGAGGAGCTCACGCGGATGGCCGTCACCACCGAGGCCGAGGCGCAGTTCAACGTCCAGCTCGCGCTGCTCGTCCTGCGCCTGCAGGGCCACCTGCCCTGGCATCTCGGCGACGACGACTGACCGCGTCCGGTCGTCCCGCGGGCCGCGTTGGAGTCCCCTCCAGGGGTCCGCGCGCGCGACCAGCGAGCGGCAGCGCGGGTCGGTCTAGGTTCGATCGTGCACCGCCGCGCCCCACCTGCGCGGCCGCGACCGCGACAGGGAGCTGGAGATATGGCCTGGGACTTCTCGACCGAGCCCGAGTTCGAGCAGAAGCTCGAGTGGATGCGCACGTTCGTGCGCGAGCGGGTGTACCCGCTGGAGACGCTGGACCTCGACTGGCGCAGCTACCGCGAGGCGATCAAGCCGCTGATGGAGGAGGTCAAGGAGCAGGGCCTCTGGGCCGCGCACCTCGGTCCCGAGCACGGCGGTCCCGGCTACGGCCAGGTGAAGCTCGGCCTCATGCACGAGATCCTCGGCTCGTCCGAGCTCGCGCCCCCGGTCTTCGGCAACCAGGCCCCCGACTCCGGCAACTCGGAGCTCATCGCCATCGGCGGCACCGAGGAGCAGTGGGAGCAGTGGGGCCAGCCGCTGCTGGACGGCAAGCTCTACAGCGCCTTCTCGATGACCGAGCAGGGCACCGGCTCGGATCCGCGCCAGTTCACGACGACCGCGGTCCGCGACGGCAGCGACTGGGTCATCAACGGCACGAAGTGGCTCGTCGGCAACGCGACGCGCAGCGACTTCCACATCGTCATGGTCCGCACCGACACCTCGCCGGGCGCCGACCCCTACAAGACGATGTCGATGTTCATCGTCCCGACGGACTCGCCGGGCATCGAGATGCGCGAGCTCGGGCTGATGCACGACACGCACGCCGAGGGCCTCGTCCACGCGCACGCCGAGGTCCACTACCGCGACGTGCGGGTGCCGGCCGAGAACCTGCTCGGCGGCGAGGGCGAGGCCTTCGTCCTGGCGCAGAAGCGGCTCGGCCCGGGCCGCATCCACCACTGCATGCGCTGGATCGGCGTCTGCCGCCGGGCGTTCGACATGCTCTGCGAGCGCGCGGTCAGCAAGAGCGTCCACGGCAGCCTGCTGAGCGAGAAGCAGACGATCCAGAACTGGGTCGCCGACTCCGCCGCCGCGATCGAGGCCTCGCGCCTGCTGACGCTCAAGGCGGCGTGGACGATGGACCAGGTCGGCGCGTCGAACGCGCGGACCGAGATCGCGATGATCAAGTACTACGGCGCGCCGATCATGCACGACGTGCTCGATCGCGCCCTCCAGATCCACGGCTCGCTCGGCTTCACGACCGACATGCCGATCGAGGAGATGCTCCGCTGGGCGCGCGCCGCCCGGATCTACGACGGTCCGGACGAGGTCCACCGCCAGACCGTCGCCCGCCGGATCCTGCGCCAGTACGAGCCGCGCGACCTGCCGACGGAGCACGTGCCGACGCGGCGCGCGGCGGCGGAGAAGCTCTACCCGCAGTACGTCGCCGACGCCGCGGTGGCGTGAGCGACGCGACGAACCCGGGCGCCCCGCGGGGCGCCCGGCGCCGGGCGCTCGTGACCGGCGCGAGCCAGGGCATCGGTCGCGGGATCGCCCTGTCGCTGGCGGATGCGGGCATGGACCTCGCGCTCGTCGCGCGCGGCCGCGAGGGGCTCGACGCGACGGTCGCCCAGGCCGCCCCGCGGACCGACGGCGCGGTCGTCGCGCTGACGGCCGACCTGGCGGTGCGCGAGGAGAGCGCCGCGCTCGCCGAGCGGGCCGCCGAGGCCCTCGGGGGCGTGCCGGACGTCTTCGTCCACTGCTCGGGGATCGCCCGCAACGGCGCGGTCGGCTCGCTCGAGGTCGCCGAGTGGGACCGGTCGATGGAGGTGAACGTCACCTCGGCGTTCGTCATCGCGTCGGATCTCGTGCCGGCGATGCGCGAGCAGGGCTGGGGCCGGATCGTGACGATCTGCTCCCTGTACTCCCGCTACGCGGTGTCGCACACCGCCGCGTACGCGTCGAGCAAGCACGCGCTGCACGGCCTGACGCGCGTGCTGGCCGCCGAGCTCGCCGGCCACGGCGGAACGGCCAACGCGATCATGCCCGGCTGGGTCGACACCGAGATGGTCCGCGGCGAGGCCGCGAAGGCCGCCGCCGCCCGCGGCGCCACCCCGGAGGAGATGGTGCGGAAGTTCCTTCGGAACCAGCCGATCAACCGCATGGTCGACACCTCCGAGGTCGGCGCCCTGACGGCGTTCCTCTGCTCCGACGCCGCGGCCGCGATCAACGGCCAGGGCATCAACATCGACGGCGGCAGCGTCCAGTCCTGAGGTCGCACCGGGCGCGCCGCGCGCATCGTCGCGCGGCGCGCGCACCGGTCAGCAGGTCTTCAGCGCGAACCGCTTGGTCGGCCACGACGAGCCACCGCCGACGTACACGACCGTGGCCCGGGTGTACTGGTAGATGCCGCAGGTCCGGCGAGGCGCGCTCAGCGTCACCCGGATGTCGCCCCAGAGGCGGTAGGACGCGCCGCGTCCGCGGGCGGTGCTTCCCCACCGCGACCAGGACATGCCGAGCATCCCGTTGCCGTAGTCGCCGTAGCCGGTACCGCGCTGGCGCCTGGGGAGGATGCCGCAGAGCCCGGCCGGCCGGACCGCGCTCGTCCGCTTGGTGCCGCCATCCGTGTAGTTCCAGCACGTCACCCGCGGCGAGGCGGCCAAGGCGTCCCCTGGGGGGATGAGCACGAGGGCGAGCAGCCCCGTCGCACCCAGCGTCGTCATCGTTCGCCGCATCCCGTGGCGCGTTCTCGAGGGTTCGCCGTGCCGTGGTGCCACCAGACCGACGGTCCGGATCCGGATGGCGCTCGATCCGTTGCTCACCGCGAGAGTCCGATCACGAGGTCCGTCCTTCCGCGTCGGAGACATCGCGCGAGCGTGCCGTGCTCGTACGCGCGACGGCACCGCCAGCCGCTGATCGTCCTCGCGCACGCTGACTGGGAGCGCTCGCAGACCGTCAGGTCGACACGTCGGACGTAGCGGCGCATCACCCGGTTCGCGGTCGCGCAGCGTCCGTCGAGCCCGCGGGCGAAGACCGTCGCGGTGTTCCGCGGGGTACCGAGGAAGCCGATGTGGGACGAGCGAATCGTCGCGCAGCTTCCCGCTGTCAGTGCCTCGCTGGATGCCGTGGCGGGCACGACCAGACCCGCGACGGTCGCGACGAGGGTCGCGGCCAGGCCCGACGTCCGGACCCTCTGCGCCGAGCGCCACGATGCCGGCGGACGATGGGCGCGGCAAGGGATGCTCCCCTCGGCACCGGCCGCCGATCGCGTCTCGGCGCGCCGTGATCGGGACCCGGGTGATCGTGCGCGCATCGATGGAGCATAGAGCCGCTGTGGAACCTGTACACGGGGGTCCCGCGATTCCGGTGGGCGGCACGCGGTCGGGTTCCGCGAGGCGCCCCCGCGGCGGGGGTGCCGGACGGGACCGACGGAACCGACACGCGGGTCACTCGGGGACCGGCTCGCCGGGTCCACCTCGTGCGGGCCGGCGGATCGTCGCCGTCAGGGCAGCCGCGAGGAGGAGCATCACCAGGCCGACGGCGAAGCCGGCCGCGAACCCGTGGCCGCCACCGTGCGCGACGAGGACCGCGGCGAGCTGGCCGCAGATCGCGCCACCGAGGAAGCGCATGACGGTGTTCACGCCGGTCACGGCGCCGGTGTCGTCGGCGTGGGCCTCGCGGGTCACGAGGTCGGGCAGGACGGAGAACCCGGCGCCGATGCCGAGGCCCAGGACGCCGATCGCCACGAGCAGGACGACCGTGCTCGAGGGGGTCGCCATGAGGGTCAGGAAGCCGGCGATCGAGAGCAGGGAGCCGGCGGCGAGGACCGCCTCCGGTCCGCGCCGCGCGACGAGGCGACCGGTGGCCAGGCCGATGGCGCTCATCGTCAGCGGGAACGGGACGAGCATGAGCGTCGCCGAGGCGGGCGCGAGCGCCAGGCCGGCGTCGTCCTGCAGGTAGCTCGGCAGCAGCGCGAAGCTGCAGTAGAGGCCCGCGCCGTAGGCGAACGCGATCGCGTGGGCGCGCCAGGTCGTCGGGCGCACGAGCTGGCGGACGTCGATCATCGGCGCCGGCCGGCGCAGCTCGACCCGCACCCACGCCGTCAGGGCGACGGCCGCGACGACGAGGCCCGCCACGAGGCCCGGCGACGTCCAGCCCCAGACCTCGCCCTCGGTCACCGACACGAGCAGCGCGACGAGGCCGACCGCCATCAGCACGCCGCCGAGGACATCGGTCCGGGGCGCGTCGCCCGTCCGGCGCGGATCGTGCGGCACGAGCCGCCACGCCGCGACCAGCACGACGAGGTAGACCGGCAGCAGTGCCCAGAACACCACCGGCCACGACGCCTGCGCCGCGATCAGGCCGCCGAGCGGCACGCCGATCGCGCCGCCGACGCCGAGCATCCCCGACAGCAGCCCGTACGCCCACGGCGCGCGCGCCGCCGGCATCGTCCGGCGCACGATCGCGAAGCTCAGCGGGAAGACCGCAGCGCCGATCCCGTGCAGCGCCCGGCCGAGGATGAGCTGCGGCAGCGAGCTCGCCGTCGCGCAGACGACCGTCCCCAGGACGAGGGCGCCGAGCGCCACGAGCAGCGTCGGGCGCGTCCCGTACAGGTCGCCGAGCCGGCCGAGCGTCGGCGCCGCCACGACGGAGGAGAGCAGCAGCGCGGTGACCACCCACGACGTCGCGGCGGTCGTCGTGCCCAGCGCGTCCTGGATCTGCGGCAGCGCCGGGATCACCAGCGACTGCATCGACGAGTACGCGGTGACCGCGGCGACGAGCACCACGAACACCGCGCGCGACGAGCCGTCGACCTCGTCGGCCCCCGGCGGGAGTCCACCGGCGGCGCCGGCCGCGAGCGACCGGCGCCCCGCGGGGCGAGCCTCGCCGTCGCCCCGCGAGGACGCGGCGGCGGACGATGGCTCGCCGTCAGCCACCCAGGTAGGCCTTGCGGACGGCGTCGGAGCGGCGGATCTCCTCCGCCGGGCCGCTCGCCGAGACGCGGCCCTGGTCCAGCACGTAGGCGTTCGTCGCGAGCTTCAGCGCCTGGTCGGCCATCTGCTCCACGAGGATGACGCCCGCGTTCGTCGTCTCGACGACGAGCCGCACGAGGCGGAAGACCTCCTGCGTGAGCCGCGGGCTGAGGCCCAGCGACGGCTCGTCGAGCAGCAGGTACCGCGGCCGCCCGGCCACCGCGCGGGTCAGGGCGACCATCTGCTGCTCGCCGCCGGACAGCAGGCCGGCCCGCTGCGTCCACCGCTCGCGGACGATCGGGAACGCCTCGAGCAGCGGCTCGACCGGGTCGTCGCCCTCGTCGCGACCCCGCGCGGCCTGGCGGCCGAGGCGGATGTTCTCCTCGACGGTGAGGTTGCCGAAGAGCCGCCGGCCCTCGGGCACCATCACGACGCCGCGGCGGGCGCGCTTCTCCGGCGGCAGGCCGCCGATCGCGTCCCCGTCCTGGAGGATCCGGCCGCCCCGCGCCGCGAGGCTGCCGGCGATCGTCTTCACGAGCGTCGTCTTGCCGGCGCCGTTGGAGCCGATCACCGCGGCGACCTCGCCCGGCGCGACCTCGACGGAGACGTCCTCGAGGATCGTCGCGCGGCCGTAGCCGGCCCGCAGGCCCTGCACCTGGAGGCTCATCGAGCCACCTCCATCTCCGCCACGTCGTCCGGGTCCGGCACGCCGAGGTACGCGGCGACGACGGCCGGGTCCGCGAGGACCTCCTCCGCCGAGCCGTGCGCCAGCAGGCGGCCCTGGTCCATGCACGTCACCTCGTCGGCGACCTGGCCCACGAGGTCCATGTGGTGCTCGACGAGGATCATCGCCATGCCGTCCTCGCGCAGCTGCAGCAGCAGCGCCGCGAGGCCGTCGCACTCCGTCGGGTTCAGGCCGGCGGCCGGCTCGTCGAGGACGATGAGCCGCGGGTCCATCGCCATCGCGCGGGCGATCTCCAGGGCGCGCTGCTTGCCGTAGGAGAGGCTGCCGGCGAGGGTCGACGCGTCCTCGGCCAGGCCGACGCGGTCGAGCAGCTCGATCGCGCGGTCGTGGATCTCGCGCTCGCGGCGGTACTGGGACGGCGGCTTCAGCGCCGCCTTCCACAGCGGCAGCTGCGCGACGTCGACGAAGCCCGCCTTCACGTTCTCCAGCGTCGTCTCGTGCGGGAACACCTGCGGCGTCTGGAACGTCCGCGCCACGCCGCTGCGAGCGATCGCGTGGGCCTTCAGCTGCGCGAGCTCGACGCCGTCGAGGCGGAAGCTCCCCTCGTCGGGCTGGTAGACGCCGGTGAGGAGGTTCGCCAGGGTCGACTTGCCGGCGCCGTTGGGCCCGATGACCGCGTGGATCGAGGCCTCGCGGACGGCGAGCTCCATCTCGCCGACGGCCTGCAGGCCGCCGAAGCGCTTCGACGCGCCGTCGATCCGCAGGAGCTCGGCCCCCGGCTCGCGCCGCTCCTCGCGCGGCGGCAGCTGCGCGACCTCGAGGTCCGCCAGCGCCGCGTCGGCGTCGGACTCGTCGTCCGCGCCGGCCCAGCGCCGCAGCGCGTTGTTCGCGGTGCCGACGATGCCGTTGGGCAGGAGGAACAGCGTGATGACGAACAGCAGCCCCAGCAGGCCCGGCGTCGACAGGTACCAGCGGTCGGTGCCGAAGAGGTCCTGCTGCGCGTCGGCGACCGAGGTCAGCACGTCGGAGCGCTGCAGCCACGTGATGAGCGCCGCGCCGATGACCGGCCCGAGCACCGTCCCGCCGCCGCCGAGGATGACGGAGAGGACGATCGTGATGCTCAGGAAGATGTCGAAGGTCTCCGGCTGCAGGTGCGCGAAGATCTGGACGTAGAAGATGCCGCCGAGGCCGCCCAGGACGGACGCGACGGTGAAGACGACGACCTTGCGCGAGAAGACGTTCACGCCGAGGTGCGCGGCGAGGTGCTCGCTCTCGCCGATCGCGCGCAGCGAGCGGCCCCACGAGGAGCGCACGAGGTTGCGGTAGAGCACCAGCACGATCACGAGGACGATCAGCAGGGCGACGAGCACGTTGCCCGGGGTCCCGGCCAGCAGCGGCGGCTCCAGGCGGGTGCCGAAGAGCTCGATCGGCTCGAGCAGGCCGGTGCCGTGCGAGAGCGGGTTCGGGTAGCCCGACGCGCGGCCGAAGGTCTCGAGCTGCTCGAGGATCCGCTCGACGACGATCGCGAGGACGAGCGTGATCATCGAGAACTGCGGGCCCCGCAGCCGCATCGACCCGAGCGCCAGCAGCGCGCCGATGATGCCCGAGAGGATCAGCGCGACGAGGATCGCCAGCAGCGCCGGGAACCCGCCGTCGAGGAAGAGGTACGCGAAGCCGTAGGCGCCGATCGCGTAGAAGGCGCCCTGGCCGAGCGAGACGAGCTTCGCGTAGCCCGTCAGGAGGTTCAGGCCGATCGCGGCGATGATCACCGCGAAGATCGAGCCGACGAGCTGCATGTCGGCCATCGCCGTGCCGGCCCCGTCGCGACCCGGGAGGATCGCGATCAGGCCGACGACGCCGATGACGAGCGCGAACAGCACGTCGCCGCGCAGCTCGGCCTTCACCGAGCGCGAGCCGGTCCCGCCGGCCAGGCGCTTGAGCAGGGACGTCACAGCTTCGCCTCCAGCCGTCGCCCGAGGAGGCCCTCGGGACGGAAGATCAGGACGACGACCACGAGCAGCAGCCCGGCCGTCTCACCCCAGACGCCGCCGAGCTCGAAGCTCGCCCAGTGCGTCAGGACCCCGTAGATCGCCCCGCCGAGGAGCGGTCCCCAGAGCGAGGTCAGGCCGCCGATGACGCCGCAGGCGAACGCCGCGACGAGCAGGGGCAGGCCCATGTGGACCGACACGCCGACCTGCGACGCCCACAGCACGCCGGCCAGGGCGGCGATGCCCATGGCGATGGCGTAGGCGAGCATCCCGATCCGGCGCGGCGACACGCCCATGAGCGCCGCCGTGTCGGCGTCCTCGGACACCGCCCGCATGAGCAGGCCGAGCGGCGTGCGCGTCGTCATCAGCACCAGGAGGGCGGTGATGGCGATCGCGAGGATGGCGATCACCAGCGCCTGGGTGGTCACGCGGACCCCCAGGACGGTGGAGAACTCGCCGAACCCGCCGTAGCCGAGCGCCTTCGGGGTGGCGCCCTGGCTGTTGGTCAGCAGGTTGAGGATCACGAACGAGAGGCCGACCGTGCTGAGCAGCCAGCGGGCGTCGTGGGGTCCCTCGGTGGTGAACGGCAGCACCAGGAACCGGTACACGATCGCGCCGAGGATCCCGACGGTCAGGATCACGAAGGCGACCTTGCCCGCGTCGGGCAGCCACCCCCACGACCCGACGCCCATGCCGATCACCGCGCCGAGGACGAGGAACTCGCCCAGGGCGAAGTTCAGCGTCCTCGTCGTCAGGAACGTCAGGACGAACCCCTGGGCGATCAGGGCGTAGAGCCCGCCCATGATCAGACCCGCGATGACGAAGTCCATGCGCTCGTCCTCTCGTTCGCGTCCTCCTGCGGCCTCAGCCGATCAGGAGCCGGACTCGATCTCCTCGGCGACCGTGCCGCGCTTCGTGATCTCGCCCTTGTCGTCGAAGCCGAAGATGAACCAGTCCTTCGGCGTGGCCGCGTGGTACGCGTCGTGGCTGTCGGCGGTGAACGGGTTGGCGATCTTGTCGCCGCGCACGTCGATCGACGGCAGCTTCTCCAGCGCGTCGCGGACGGCAGCCTTGTCGGTCGAGCCGGCGGCCTTCACGGCCTGCGCGTACGCGTTGATGGCCATGTACGACGTGTAGACGTTCGTCGGCAGCGGCGGCTCCTTGCCCGTCTTCGCCTTGAAGTCGGCGTTCAGCGACTTCGCGGCGCCGTCGACGAGGTCGCGCGGGTCGATGAACACGAGGTTCTTCCACTGCGCCGGGCGGGCGAGCTCGCCGAAGTCGGCGAGGATCGTCGCGTTCGTGATCTTGAAGTCCGGCTCGAAGTCCTCCTGGACCATCGCCTTCGTCACCGTGGCGGTGTCGGAGCCCGACGTGATGCTCATGTACACGCGGGTGACGCCGGCCTGCTTCAAGCGGCGGACCGCGGCGGTGTAGTCGCTGGCGCCGGGCTGCAGCGGCTCGACGGCGGCGAGGGTCTTGCCCTGCTTCTTCGCCGTGGCCTGCAGCGCCTCGGCCTCGGACTGGCCGAAGCCGTCGGCGGAGTGCACCAGGCCGACCTTCGCGTTGCCCGAGAAGACGAACGGCCCGAGGACGTCGGACAGCTCGGAGCTGTTGTACGCCGTGCGGAAGGCCCAGTTCGGCTTGATCTTGTAGTTGATGATCTGCGGCGACTGCGCGTTGATGAACCACGGGATCCGCGAGCGCTGCAGGACGTCCGCCGTCTGGAGCGCCTGGCCCGACTGCGGCGAGGCGAGGAGCGCGTCGACGTTGCCGCCGTTGAGCTGCTCCTGGACCGCGCGGGAGGCGCCCTCGGGCGTGCCCTGGTCGTCGGCGTTGACGAGCTTGATCTTCACGCCGTACTGCTTCTCGGCGTCCGCGGCGGCCAGCTGGGCGCCGACGGTGTTCGTCTCGTAGAACTGTGGAGCCGGACCGGTCTTCGGCCCGATGACGCCGACGGTCGCCGACAGCTCGCCGTTCGACGACGCGCCGGAGCCGCCGGAGCCGGCGTTGTCGTCGTCCGAGCCGCCGCAGCCGGCGACGCTCAGGGCGCACACGGCGGCGAAGGCCGTGAAGGCGCGCAGTGGGGTCCTGCCCATGATGCTCTCCTCGATAGCGGGTGCACGGCTCCCCCTCCGGTGGGCCCCGTCCGAGGACGGGGACCGCGGGTGATCCGTGAAGCTGGCGCCAGCGTAGGAGGCGCCCACGAGCCGCTCGGCGACCGGGACCGCGCCGTCCTGTGGAGATCGACAGAAGCCGTCGCGCCGCCTGCCGACGACGGGACGCGGCGTCCGCCTCCCGCGCGGCGGCGGACGGGTCCGCCACCGCTCCGCGCGCGTGCCCCAGGGCGGATCAGGGCTCGACGACGAGCTTGCCCGTCGCCCGGCGGTCCGCGATCCGCCGCACGGCCTCGGCGACGTCCTCCAACGGCAGCCGTCCACCGATCGCCGGCCGCATGGCCGGATGTTCCAGCAGCGCGCCGAGGCGGTCGCAGAGCGGCGCCATCCCGTCGGGGTCGCTGTGCATGTACGAGCCGAGCGCGGCGCCGACGACGTCGATGTTGCGCAGCAGCAGCCGGTTGACGCGCACGGTCGGGATCTCGCCGCCCGCGAAGCCGGCGACGATCAGCCGGCCCTGCGGGCGGAGGCTGCGGAGGCTGTCGAGGAAGCGCTCGCCGCCCACGACGTCGAAGACGACGTCCACGCCGCCGGGCGCGAGCCCGAGCACCGCGTCGCGCCAGCCCTCGTCGGCGACGACGACCTCGTCCGCGCCGATCTCGCGCGCCGCGGCGACCTTCGCCGCGCCCCCGACGACGGCGATCGTGCGCGCGCCGAGCGCCCGTCCGACCTGGATCGCCGCGCTGCCCAGGCCGCCGGTGGCGCCGTGCACGAGCAGCGCCTCGCCCGCCCGGAGGCGGCCGCGGAGCTCGAGCGCGAAGAGCGCGGTGAGGTAGTTCGACGGCAGCGCCGCGCCCTCGGCGAAGCTCAGGGACGCCGGCAGCGGCAGCGCCCGGTCGGCGGGCGCCGTCGCGCGCTCGGCGAAGCCGCCGGTGAACGTGATCGCGGCCACCCGGTCGCCCGGCGCGAAGCGGCCGCCCTCGGGGGCCTCGAGCACGACCCCGGCGACCTCGGCCCCGAGGACGACGGGCAGCTCGTGCGCGTACTGGTACTCGCCGCGGGAGAGCAGCAGGTCGGGGAACGCGACCCCGGCGGCACGCACGTCGATGAGGAGCTCGTCGGCGCCGCGCTCGGGCTCGGGGACGTCGGCCGGGACGTACCCGTCGGGGCCGTCGAGCGCGACGAGCCGGACCGCGCGCATCAGGCCGCCTCGGCCGGAGGCGTCGCCGGGGGCACGAGCGCGGAGGGCTGCATGGCGGCCAGCCTAGGCGCGAGGCCCGGAGCGGCCGCGACGACGCACCGGCCGGCGTTGGACCCCTCCACAGGCGGGTGCCCCCGCGCGGGCCGGCGCCCGCGCCGCGAGCGGCGAGACCGCGCGAGCGACGCAGGGAGGGCGACGGCGCGCGGGCCCTTCGTGACGGCGATCACGGTTCTTGGAGGTCTGTACAAGCGCCCCGTCCGGCGCCGCGGGGCGCGCCGGACGGGCGGACCTACGCTCCGTGAGCACCGGACGACGAGAAGGAGACCCCGTGCACTCGACCCCGAGCCCGGCCCGCGACGATCAGGCGCCCGGCGCCACCGACCAGCCGCCGCCCGGGACCGCCACGGGGGCGTTCCCCGACGACCACGCCGCCCACGACCCCGACCGCGTCGCGTTCCGGATGGCCCGCTCGGGCGAGGTCGTCACCTACGGCGCGCTCGTGGACCGCTCGCGGCGGATCGCGCGCCACCTGCGCGAGCGCGGCCTCGTCCACGGCGACGCGATCGCGCTGCTCATGCACAACGAGCCGGCGTTCCTCGAGGTCGCCTGGGGCGCCCAGCGCTCGGGGCTGCGCTATACGGCCGTCTCCTCGCGCCTGACCGGCCCGGAGGTCGCCTACATCCTCCAGGACAGCGGGGCGCGCGTCCTCTTCGTCTCGCCGGGCTGCCTGCCGGTGGCGCGCGACGCGCTGACCGCGCTGACCGAGGAGTTCCCGCAGGCACCGGTCCCCGAGCTCGTCGTCACCGGCGGCCCGGCGGAGGGCGTCGAGGACCTCGACCGGCTGCTGGAGCCCGTGCCCGCGAACCCGCCGCTGGACGACGAGGTCGAGGGCATCGACCTGCTCTACAGCTCGGGCACGACCGGACGGCCGAAGGGCGTCGAGGACGTCCTGCCGCTGAACCCGCTCGGCACCCCGCCGGGCATCGCGGCGATGCTGCGCAGCACCTACGGCTTCGACCGCGACACGGTCTACCTGTCGCCCGCGCCGCTGTACCACTCCGCGCCGCTGCGGTTCAACATGACCGTCCACCGCGCGGGCGGGCAGTGCATCGTCATGGAGCGCTTCGACGCGCTCGAGGCGCTCGAGCTGATCGAGCGCCACCGGGTCACCCACGCGGTGATGGTCCCGACGATGTTCGTCCGGATGCTGAAGCTCCCGGAGGAGCAGCGGCGGCGCTTCGACGTCTCGTCGCTGCAGGTCGTCATCCACGCCGCCGCGCCGTGCCCGGCGGACGTCAAGCGCGCGATGATCGAGTGGTTCGGCCCCGTCGTCCACGAGTTCTACTCGGCGACGGAGAACAACCTCTTCACCGCGATCACCTCCGAGGAGGCGCTCGAGCGCCCCGGCTCGGTGGGGCGGGCGAAGCTCGGGATCGCGCACATCCTCGACGACGAGGGCCGCGAGCTGCCGCCCGGCGAGATCGGGACGATCTGGGCGGAGGACGGCCCGCGGTTCACGTACCGCAACGACCCGGAGAAGACGGCCGCGTCGCGCAACGAGCGCGGCTGGACGACGGTCGGCGACGTCGGCTACCTCGACGAGGACGGCTACCTGTACATGAGCGACCGCCGCGCGGACCTCGTGCTCTCCGGCGGCGTGAACATCTACCCGCAGGAGGCGGAGTCGGCGCTCATCACGCACCCGAAGGTCGCCGACGTCGCGGTCTTCGGCGTGCCGCACGACGAGCTGGGCCAGGAGGTCAAGGCGGTCGTCCAGGTCGCCGAGGGCGCGACACCCGGACCGGAGCTCGCCGAGGAGCTCCTGGCGTTCGTGCAGGGCCGGCTGGCGAAGTTCAAGTGCCCGCGCTCGATCGACTTCGCCGACGAGCTGCCGCGGCACCCGACCGGCAAGCTCTACAAGCGGCTCCTGCGCGACCGCTACCTCGCCGCGCACGAGCGGGGCACGACGCCCGACCTGCGCTTCTGACCGGCGGTCCCGGGACGCGCCCCGCGTCCCGGGACCCCGCGCGGGCGGGCGCTCAGAACCCCATCGAGCGGCCGATGATCTCCCGCATGATCTCGGACGTCCCGCCGTAGATCCGCTGGACGCGCGAGTCGCGCCAGAGCCGGGCGATCGGGTACTCCTCCATGTAGCCGTAGCCGCCGTGCAGCTGGACGCAGCGGTCCACGACGCGGTTCTGCATCTCGGTGATCCAGAGCTTCGCCTTCGCCGCCTCGGCGCCGGTGAGCTCGCCGGCCAGCAGCGCCTCGATGCAGCGGTCGACGTAGACGCGGCCGATCGAGACCTCGGTCTGCATGTCGGCCAGCGCGAAGCGGTTCGCCTGGTGGCTGCCGATCGGTCGGCCGAACGCCCGCCGCTCGCGGCAGTACTCGGCGGTCATCTCGAGCGCCTTCTCGGCGACGGCGATCCCCATCACCGCCATCGAGAGCCGCTCGCGCGGCAGGTGGCGCTTCAGGTGCACGAGGCCGCGGCCCTGCTGCCCCAGGAGGTCCTCCTGCGGCACGAAGAGCCCGTCGAAGAAGAGCTCCGCGGTGTCCTGCGCGCGGCGCCCGACCTTCTCGAGCTTGCGCCCGCGGGTGAAGCCCTCCGCCTGCGCGTCGGCGACGAGCAGCGTGATCTCGCCGTCGCGCGGATCCGGGTCGCCCTCGGCGGCGAGCTTCGCGCAGATGATCACGCGGTCCGCCTGGATGCCGGCGGTGATGAACGTCTTCGCCCCGTCGACGACGTAGCCGCCCTCGACCGGCCGGGCGGTCGTCGCCATCGCGCGCAGGTCCGAGCCCATCCCCGGCTCGGTCATCGCGATCGCGAACAGCAGCTCGCCGGCGACGAACCCGGGCAGCCAGCGCGCCTGCTGCTCCGGCGTGGCGAGGTCGCAGAGGTAGCCGCAGAGGATGTCGCTCTGCAGGGAGAGGTTGTCGCCGATCGCGTTCGCGTAGGCGACCTCCTCGTCGACGATCGCGTTGAAGCGGAAGTCGTCGATCCCGAGGCCGCCGTGCTCCTCGGGGACCTCGAAGCCGAAGAGGCCCTGGCGGGCGGCCTTCGTCCAGAACGACCGCGGGACCATCCCGTCGGCCTCCCATGCGTCGACGTGCGGGACCGCCTCGCGCTCGAGGAACGCGCGGGTCGCGGCGCGGAACTCGTCGTGGTGGTCCTCGAACAGCGTGCGCCTCACGCCGCCGCCCCGCCCGGGCCCGGCACGGCGACCTCGACCGCGTCCACGCGCGCCGTCGTCTGGAAGCCGGCGTTGATCCGCTCGACCGTCGCGTCGGCGATCAGGAGGAAGAGGGTCGTGCCGTCGGGGCCGCCGAGCACGGAGTCCACGACGTAGTCGCCGCCCTCCGGCGGGATCGCGATCACGTCGGTCACCGTGCCGTCGGGCAGGACCCGGCGGAACTCCCCCTGGAGGCAGAGGGAGACCCAGACGCCCTCCTGCGCATCGACGCAGATGCCGTCGACGACGTGCGTGTCCGGCGGGCCGAACTCGCGCACGGTCCGCCGCTCGCCGAGCGCCCCGTCCGGGCCGACGTCGAAGACCGACAGCCGCGTGACGGGCGAGGAGAACGACTCGCTGACGTAGAGCCGCCGCCCGTCGGGCGAGAGGACGACCCCGTTGGGGAAGCCGAGGCCGCCGCCCTGCAGCGCGACGCGGCCGTCGGGCTCGCGGACGATGAGTCCCGTCTCGCGCAGCTCCTCGCCGGCGAACCAGTCGAAGCCGAAGTGGCTGATGTACGCGCGGCCCTCGGCGTCGACGGCCATGTCGTTGGGGTGGATGCCGACGGTGGAGAGGTCGCCGGCGTCCTCGGTCGTCGTCGCGCCGGGCGCCAGCCGCAGGAGCCGCTGGTCCTCCTGGGAGACGACGAGCAGCGAGCCGTCGGGGGCGAAGCCCAGGCCCGACGGCCGGGTCGGCACGTCGACGACGGTCTCCAGCCCGGACTCCGGCGTCCAGCGGTGGACGCGCCGGTGCTTCATCTCCGAGAACCAGAGCGCGCCGTCGTGCCAGCGCGCCGCCTCCAGGTAGCCGAGGTCGCTGACGATCGTCCTGCGCGCCGCGTCGGGCATCGGGTCCTCCGGGGTCGTTGGGAGCCGCTCCTCGACCCTAGACCGGCCTCCCGCGGGCGGCGCCACCGGGGCGAGCGGCGCCTGTCGACCTCTCCAGCCGGGCGCCCCGGCCGGTCGGCCCCGACGGCCGGCCGGCACGGGATGCCGCTCAGGGCCGCACGAGGACCTTGATCGCGTCGCCCCGGCCGAGCTGCAGGCGGAACGCCTCGTCGATCCGGTCCAGCGGCAGCTCGTGGCTGATGAACGCGTCGGCGTCGATCTCGCCGCGGCGCAGCAGGTCGACGACCGCGGGGAACTCGTCGCGGTAGCCGAGCGAGCCGACGACGCGCAGCTCCTTCTCCATGATCCGGGTCGGGTTCAGCTCGATCCTCTTGCCGTGGACGGCGGCGATCACGAGCGTCCCGCCGTGGCGCGTGGCCTTGATGCCGTCCAGCAGCGCCGGCCCGGAACCGGCGCAGTCCACCACGACGTCCGCGCGCGCCCCGCGGCCGCCCGCCCCCGGGCCGGTGATCGCGGTGACCGCGTCGACGAGCGGTTGCTCGAGCGGGTCGCACGCGATGTCGGCGCCGAGCTCCAGGGCGACGGCGCGGCGGGCCGGCGACGGGTCGCTGACGACGATCCGGCCGACGCCGCGCAGGCGCAGCAGGCGCACGACGCCGAGGCCGATCATCCCCGCGCCCAGCACGACCGCGACGGCGTCCGGCGCCGGATCGGCCTGGTTCACGGCCCGCAGCGAGACGGCGAGGGGTTCGACGAGCGCGCCGGCGCGGTCGTCGACCTCGTCGGGCAGCGGGAAGACGGTCAGCCCGACCTGCGCCTTCGGCACGAGCACCCGGTCGGCGAAGCCCCCCGGCGTGCCGTAGCCGATGTTCAGCGCGTGGCCGGCCTCGCAGAGCTGGATCTCGCCCTCCAGGCAGCGCGGGCACGCCCCGCACGGCGTGAGGGGCCGGACCGTGATGCGGTCGCCGACGGCGACGCCGTCGACCCCCTCGGCCTCGCGCACGCGGCCCGAGAGCTCGTGGCCGAGGACCTGGCCGGGCGTGGCGGCGAAGCCCGAGGCGTAGCTGTGCAGGTCGGAGCCGCAGATGCCGCAGGCGGCGACGTCGAGCACGAGCTGGCCCGGGCCGGCGACGGGCGCGTCGACCTCGGTCAGCTCGAGCTCCTGCGGGGCGTTCCAGCGAGCGGCGCGCATCGGCTCAGGCCGTGATGTCGACGACGATCCGCGAGCCGCCGGTGCGGCCCTCGTGCACGCGCTGGACGCCGTCGGCGACCTGGTCCAGCGGGATGACGTCGCCGATGACGTGCGGCAGGTGGAGCGTGCCGGCGGCCATGAGGTCGAGCACCGCGCCGACCTCCTCCGGCTCGTTGCCGTAGGAGCCGACGAGCTCGCGCTCGCGCATGACGAACGTGATCAGGCGCCCGGCGGCGGCCGGCTCGTGGCCGATGCCCACGACGACCGCGCGGCCGCCGTCGTCGAGCGAGCGCACCGCGCCCTCGGTCGTCGTCGCGCGGCCGACGAACTCGAGCGCGACGTCCATCTTCCCGGCGATCTCGTCGAGCGCCTCCTCCGGCGTGAACGCGGCATCGGCGCCGGTGTCGATCGCCCACTCGCGAGCGTCCGGGCGCGGATCGACGGCGATCACCTGCGACGCCCCGACGGCCTTCGCGATCCCGACGGCCGAGAGACCCAGGCCGCCGGTGCCCCAGACGACCACGCGGCTGCCCTCGGTCGTCCCGCCGCGGCCGACGACCGCGTGGTACGCCGTCGCGACGGAGTCCGTGGCCACCGCCGCCATCTCCCACGACAGGCCGTCGGGGACCGGCGTGAGGTTCCGCGCGGGCAGCCGGATGAGGTCGGCGAACGCGCCCTCGCGCTCGGCGCCGATGCAGGCGCGCTCGCGGCAGAGGACGGTGCGCCCGCGGCGACAGGCGTCGCACTCCTGGCAGGTGACGATCGGGATCAGCGACACGCGCGTGCCGGGCTCCGGGCCGTCCGTGTCGGGGCCGAGCGCGCGGACGATGCCCGCGGCCTCGTGCCCGAGCACGATCGGCTGGTACGACGTCTTCGCGCTGCCGTCGATGACGAAATGGGCGTCGGATCCGCAGATCCCGACGCGGATCGGCTCGACGAGCGCCTCGCCGGGACCCGGCGCTCCGGGCTCCTGCCAGTCGCGCACGGTGAAGCCGTCGTGGTCCAGGACTGCGGCACGCATCAGCGGTGCTCCTCGGTCGGGGTGACGAGCGCCACGGCGGTCGCCGCGGGCTCGGGGACGATCCGCGCGGCCACGAGCCGCGCCGTCCAGGAGGTCGAAGGGGCGACGACCGCGCGCCACGGCCCGGCGGGCGGGCGCAGGTCGGCGACGGTGCCGGGCGGCGGCAGCTCGAGCAGCAGCTCGCCGGCCCCGGCGTCCAGCAGCGCGGCGACCGTCCGACGCAGGCGCCGTCCCGGGTCCGGCGCGGTCGCGTCGAGGGCGACGAGGACCGGCCCGTCGAGGTCGTCGGGCAGCGCGTCCGGGCCGTCGACCCGCGGGGTGCCGGCGGGCGCCGCGTCGCGGATCGGCACCGCGCGGCGCTCGTGCGCCCACGCGAGGACGCGCGCCACGCGCGGGTCCGGCTGCGGCGCGACGAGCCGGCCGACCCCGGCGAGGACCGTGCCGGCGCCGCCGTCGACGGTGACCGCCGCGCCCTCGGGCAGCCACGTGGCGCCGAGCCGCACTCGCCGGCGATCGCGGTCGATCCGCAGGCCGGCGTCGCAGACCGCGGGCCGCCCGAGCGCCCACGCGCCGATCGTCGCCTCGCCGTCCCAGGCGCTGCGGGAGGAGACGATCGCGGCGCAGCGCGCGACCGTCGCGGCGTCCCGCGATCCGGCGAGCGGACGATCGAGGACGAGCACCGGAGCGGCGCCGCGAGCGACCGCCGCCGCGACGCCGTCGGGGTCCAGGACGAGCGCGCCGACCGCGGCCCCGGGCGACGCGGCGGTCGCCCGCAGCAGCGCCTCCTGACCCACGACGCGGGCCGGGACGGGCGCCTGCAGGCGCTCGAGGGCGCCGCTCGGGATCCGGTCCAGCGCGTCCTCGACGTCGAGGATCGCCTCGTCGACGAGGTCGACCGCGATCCGGATCGCCGCGGAGCCGCTGCGGCACCCGGAGCCGGCCCGCAGGAACCACAGCCGGCCGCCGTCGACCGCGAAGTCGACGGAGCACATGTCGCGCCCCTCGGCCTCGACGAGCGCGAGCGCCCGCTCGAGGTCGGCGTGCAGCGCGGGCTGGCGGGCGCGCAGCCCGCCGAGCGGCTCGTCGGCGGCGGCACGGCCCGGCGCCGGCCGGCGGTGGCGACCGCAGGCGTCGGGCGAGCCGGTCACCGGGTCGCGGCTGAACACGATCCCCGAGCCGGAGCGGCCGTCGGGCCGGTCGCCGTGGACCATCGCCTGGACGACGATGACCGGAGCACCGCCGTCCCGCGTCCGGTGCGCGCGGCGCAGGCCGACGATCGCCTCCCGCAGCTGGTCGGCGGCGGGGTCGGGCAGCGCGTCCCCCGTGGCGGCGATCGCGGCCCGCAGCGCCGCAGCGCCGTCCCCGGCGGACGCCGCGGCCTCGACCGCGGCGGGGTCGATCCCGCGCACCGCGCGGGCGAACGTCCGCAGGAAGCGGAGCTCCAGCCGCGCCGCCCACGCGGCGCCGTCGCGCTCGCGGATGCCGTCCAGGACCGCGGCGTCGAGACCGAGGTCCAGCACCGCGCCGGTCCGCGCCGGGCCGACGAGGACGGCGACGAGCAACGGGCGCTCCGGGTCCCCGACGCGCAGGCCCGTCTCGCGCTCGAGCGCGTTCATCCGCTCGGCGACCTCGCCGCGCAGCAGGCGCGGCATCGCGTCGGGCGGCCCGTCGCGCCAGGCGGCGGCGGGGATCGCGAAGCCCGGGGGCGTCGGCAGGCCGAGGGCGGCCAGCGCCGCCACGCTCGCCCCGCGCGGGCTCAGCAGCTCCGCGCTGCGGACCCCGCCGTCCAGCGGCACGGCGTGCGTCGCCGCGCCGCCGAGACCTCTCCACCTCGACCCCATCGCGCCGCATTCTCATCCACGCGCGAGGCCCCGAACCGGCGTCCGGCGCGGAGCGTTGGTCGTTCCTCCAAGGGCGGGCCGAGACCCGCTCGACGGCCCTCGGGCGACGGCGCGCCGCCAGCCCGCGTCCCGCTCCGGACGGCCCGCGGAACGACGACGGGCCCCCGTCCCGGGCGCGCGGCGCGCGGGACGGGGGCCCGTGACGGGCGGCGGCGACCGGTGCGGCCGCCGCTCGCCCGGGGATCAGCCGAGGATGCGGTCGATCTCGGCGTTCAGGCGCGGCTTCGGCATGGCGCCGACGATCTGGCCCACCGGCGCGCCGTTCTTGAAGACGATCATCGTCGGGATCGACATGATCCCGTACTTCGCGGCCGTCTGCTGGTTGTCGTCGGTGTTGAGCTTCACGACGCGGACGTCGCTGCGCTCCCCGTCGATCTCCTCCAGGACGGGGCTCACCGCGCGGCACGGGCCGCACCAAGGCGCCCAGAAGTCGACGAGCGTCGCCTCGTCGCTCTCGATGACCTCGGCCTGGAAGTTGCTGTCGGTGACCTCGGGGACGGACCCAGCCATCGTGTGCTCCTCGGGTGGTGCGTGGCGTCGGAACGACGGTGCCGCAGCGCCGCCGTCCTCACACTATACAAAGTGAAGTGAGCGCACGAGCCGGTCCGCCGTCGTGCCGGTCCGTGTTCCCCCTGGGAGCCGCTCGCATGCCCCGCGCGGGCGGGCGCGCGGCGCCGGGATCACTCGCCGGCGACGGGCGGGACGGGCGCGGGGTCCGGGCCCGGCGCGGCGAGCGGCACCGGGGGCGGCTGCCACCCGGACCGCCGCAGCGCCGGCACGAGCAGCGCCGCCTCGCGCGCGATCCCCACGTGCATCTTCGAGCTGCCGGCCGTCCGGTCCCGGAAGACGATCGGCACCTCCACGACCCGGAAGCCGGAGCGCACCGCGCGCCACGTCAGCTCGACCTGGAACGCGTAGCCGACGGAGCGGACCGTCGAGAGCTCGATCGTCCGCAGCACGTCGGCGCGGAAGCACTTGAACCCGCCCGTGAGGTCGCGCACCTGCAGCCCGAGCGTCCGGCGCGCGTACCAGGACCCCCCGCGCGAGACGAGCCGCCGCACGAGCCCCCACTCCGCCACGCCGCCGCCGCGCACGTACCGCGAGCCGAGCGCGAGGTCCGCCCCGCCCCGCACCGCGTCGAGCAGCCGCGCGAGGTCGCGCGGGTCGTGGGAGAGGTCGGCGTCCATCTCCATCACGTGGGTGGCCCCGCCGCGCAGGGCGACGTCGAACCCCGCGAGGTACGCCGGGCCCAGGCCCGCCGGTCGCTCGCGGTGCAGCACCTGCACCTCGCCGGGATGCGCCTGCGCCAGCCGATCGGCCATCTCGCCGGTCCCGTCGGGGGACCGGTCGTCGACGACGAGGATCCGGAAGCCGTCGGGGCACGCGGCGGCGAGCACCTGCCGGGACAGCCCGATCACGCGCTCGAGGTTCTCGGCCTCGTTGTAGGTCGGGATCACCAACCACGGGACGTCGGCGACCGCCACCATCGCGCGCACACGCTAGATGCTGGGACCGGTCCGCGGGTTCACCACCCGGACACCTCCGACCCGGTCGGGGCCCCGCGACCGCGCCGAGCGGCCCGCGGGTCGTCGGCGGCCCGGCGACCCGCGGATCAGCCCAGGAGCGCCGGCAGGAGCTGCCCGGCGACGACGCGATCGACCGCCGCCGGGGCGAACCGGTCGGCGAGCAGGCCCCGCGCGCGCTCCTGCAGCGCGCCGGCGGGCGCGTCGAGCGCCGCGCGCAGCGCGGCCGCGAGCGCCGCCGGATCCTCGGCGTCCGCGACGACCGCGCGCGGCTCGAGGGCGCGCAGCAGCGAGAGCGCGACGAACGCCCCGGGCGCGGAGGTCGTCACGACCCGGGCGCCGGCCGCGAGCGCCTCGAGCTGCACGAGGCCGTGGTCCTCGCGCCGCGGGGCGCCGACGAGCACCCGGGCGCGCCCGAGCAGCTCGAGGAACGCCGCGCGGTCCAGGCGCCCGGCGTCCCGCACGCCGGGCACGCGCGGGACCGCGCCGGCGGGCGCGGCGCAGACGACGAGCTCCTCGCCGTCGCGACGGGCCCGCGACCAGGCGGCGAGCACCCGGTCCAGGCCCTTCTTCGTGGGATCCGCGGCGTAGGCGACGGCCGCGACGTCGCGCTCCGCCCACGGCCGGACGCGGTCGGGCAGGGCGACGGGCGGCGGCACGACGACCGCGGCGGGTCGCGGCTGCGGCACCTCGGCGAGCGCCTCCGCCGACTGCGGGACGAGCAGCGGGCAGCGGCGCAGGAGCCACCGCTCGCGCGGGCGCTGCCAGACCCCGTGGCGCCCGGGGCGGTTGGCCGCCATCGCCGCGTCGAGCCGGATCGCGCCGGGCCGGGGCCACAGGAGCGCCGCGCCGACGCTGCCGTAGAGCACCGCTCGCGGTCGGTGGCGGGCGAGGCCCTCCTGGGCGGCGACCCGCGCCGCGCGCGCCCATGCGAGGTCGGTGAGTGCCATCGTGCGGACCGGCGGGGGCGCGGTCGCGCGGACCATCGCGACCCGCGCCCCAGCCCGCTCGAGCGCGCCGAGCAGCGCGTCGTCGACCGCGCGCAGCCCGGCCGTCGAGCCGAGCGACACGAGCAGGACGTCCGCCGGCAGCCCCGCCATCGCCGTCAGGCGCTCGAGGCCTGGCGCTTGTGCTCGGGCCGGTTGCGCCGCAGTCCCGGCAGCCGGACGAGCTTCAGCGGCTCGATGAGCCCGGTGCGCTCGACGTGGAACTCGACCCCGTCGCGCTCCTCGATCGCCTGCACGGCGTGCTCCTGCCGGCGCCAGGCGAGGCCCCAGATGAGCAGGAATCCCGCGGCCACCCCGGTCACCTGCGGCAGCACGAACGTCGCGGCGCCCGAGGCGAGCGACGCGACGAAGAGCGGCCACAGGCGGTTGAGGAGCGTGCGGACCGGCCGGTGCTCGGGCAGCTGCTCGGCGGCCCGGGCGTCGGCGAGGACCGAGGCGATCTGCGGGTTCGCGGCGTCGTGGCGGCCGACGACGATGCCGATGGCCGACGCGACGACCCACCAGATCGCCGACACGGCGACCGGTCCGGTGTCGTCGTTCGCGTAGCCCCGCAGCACCACGAGCAGCGCGAGGACCGACGCGGAGCCGAAGCTCAGCAGGACCGTGGAGCGCAGGAGCTGGCGGAACGTCACGCGGCACGCCCGTCCGTCGCGGGACGCAGGAGCTCCTGGAGCACGGAGCGGATGCCGACCGGCCCGTCGACGGCGACGTCGGCCTGCTCGGCGACCTCCGGCGGGGCGTCCGAGCCCTCGTCGCGCACCGCCACGCACGCCGCGTGCGCCAGCCGCCCCTCGGCGACGAGCGCGCGCAGGCCGGCGAAGGCGTCGAGGTCGGTCCGGTCGTCGCCGGCGTAGAGCGCGCCGGCGAGCTCCTCGGCGCCCACGAGCCAGCGGACGGCGGCGCCCTTGTCGAAGTCCAGCGGGGGACGCAGCTCGAGCACCATCCGGCCCTCGTGCAGCGCGAGGCCCTCGGCCGCGGCCGCCGCGCCGACCGCGGCCGCCGCCTCGGCCGCCGCCGCCTCGTCGGAGACGCCGCGCCAGTGCAGCGCCTGGATCGGGCCCTTGTCCTCGAGCCAGACGCCGAGGCGGCTCGCGGTCGCGTGGTCCTCGAGCAGCCCGGTGGCCAGCTCGCGGACGCGCGGCTCCCACTCGGCGACCGCCGGCGTCGTCTCGACCGCGGTCGCCCCGCGGCGCAGGATCTCCGTCCCGTGGTTGCCGACGTAGTGCAGCGCGCCGATCCCGACGATCCGGCGGGCCTCGCCGGCGCGCCGGCCGCTGACGCACGCCACGAGCCCGTAGCGGCTCGCGAGCTCCACGAGCAGCGTGCGCGTCGCCGCGGGCACCTCGGCCGCGCCCGCGTGGCGGGTGATGGGCGCGAGCGTCCCGTCGACGTCGAGCAGGATCGCGGAGCGGTCGGGCGCGGCGCGCAGAGGCGCGACGAGAGCGGCCAGCCGGTCGTCGGTCACCCACCTAGTATGACCGTCGTTGTCCGTCCCCCGGCCCGTCGCCATCGTCCTGATCGGGACCGCCGCCGGCTTCTTCAGCGGGCTCTTCGGCGTCGGCGGGGGCGTCGTGATGGTCCCGCTGCTGCTCCTGCTGCTCGGCATGGACGAGCGCCGGGCGACGAGCACCTCCCTCGGGGCGATCGTGATCATCGCCACGGCGGCGACCCTCACCCAGGGGGCCTACGGCCAGGTCCACGTCGCCGAGGGGGTGCTCGTCGGCGTGCCGGCGATCGGCGGCGCGCTGATCGGGACGGCGATCCAGCAGCGGATCCCGGCGCGCCGGGTGTCGCTGCTCTTCGCCGTGCTGCTGCTCGCGGTCGCCGGGCTCATGGCCGCCGGCATCGAGCCGGGCGACGGCGGGGGCGACATCGACGCCGCCCGTGTCGTGGCGGCGCTCGGCGTCGGCCTCGCCGCGGGCGTCATCTCCGGGCTGCTGGGCGTGGGGGGCGGCTCGCTCTTCGTCCCCGGCCTCGCGCTGCTGCTCGGGCTCTCCCACGTCGAGGCCGAGGCGACGTCGCTGCTGGCGATGATCCCCGTCTCCGCCGTCGGCGCGTGGCGCCAGCACCGCTACGGCAACCTCGACGTCCGGGCGTCGGTGCTGCTCGGGATCGTCGCGGTGCCCTCGGCGCTGCTCGGCGTCGTCGTCGTCAACGCGATCCCCGCCCGTGCGGCGGAGATCGGCTTCGCGCTGCTGCTCGTGTTCGTCTCGGGCCAGCTCGCGCGCCGGGGCCTGCGCGCCGCCGAGGACTGACGGCGCGCGTCGCCGGCCGGCGACCGTCCTCGCGAGGAGGCGGACGGGTCGCGGCGTCCCGGCCGGATCAGCCGTGGCCGAGGCCGTGCTCGAGCGCGTCCTTCACCGCCGCGTCGACCGCGTTCAGGCGGTGCAGCGCCACGGCCTCGGCCGAGCGGAACCGGCCGCCGGCGCGCTCCGGGCCGTGATGGGTCAGCACGCAGTGGGCGAGGTGCCCCCAGCGCAGCTCGTCGACGCCGGCGCGCCGGGCCGGCTCGGCGAGGACGCGCAGGCCGAGCTCGACGTGCCCGAGCAGCTCCCCGACCTCCGTCCGGCCGAACTCCGCCCCGTAGGTGAACTCGCGCGTGCGCCCGAGGTCGTGGACGATCGCCGCGGTCAGCAGCAGGTCGCGGTTCAGGCCGGGGTGGTGGACGCACGCCTCCGCCGCGAGCGCCGCGACGGCCACGGTGTGCTCGAGCAGGCCGCCGAGGTACGCGTGATGCCCGCCGATCGAGCACGGCGCCCGGCGCCAGGCGCGCCGGAGCGCCTCGTCGTCCAGCAGCGCCCGCAGCAGGCCGCCGTAGGCGTCGTCGCCGACCTCGCCGGCGATCCCCTCGAGGAACCCGTCGAGCTCGTCGAGGTCGCGGTAGGCCGCCGGCAGGAAGCGCGCCGGATCGACCGTGTCCGGATCGACGCGCCGGACCGCCGTGAGCTCGGCCACGAGCCCGTCCCGGTAGCGGTCCACGGTGCCCGAGACCTGCACGACGTCGCCGCGGTCGAACCCGCGCTCCCAGCGGTCGACGTCCTGGAACACGCGGGCGGCGAGCGTGCCGGTGCGGTCGCGCAGGTCGACCGCGAGGTACGGCCCCGAGCGGCCCGTCGCGCGGTCCTTGCGCACGCAGGCGAAGACGCCGGCGAGCCGGTCGCCCGGCCCGAGGGCGGCGATCGTGGGGTCGGCAGGCGCGGGAGGCAAGGAGTGCATCTTGTACCTTGGGCTGGATGATCCCCTTGCGCTGGGACGACCGTCCGGTCGGCCTCCGTGACCCGGCGCTCGTCTGCGCCTTCACCGGATGGACCGACGCCGGGGACTGCGCGAGCTCCGCGCTCGGCGTCCTCTCGCGCCGCCTCGGCGCCCAGCGCGCGGCGTCGGTCGACCCCGAGCTGCTCTACACGATGCAGTCCTACCGGCCGCGGATCACGATCCAGGACGGGATCAGCGAGGGCCTCACCTGGCCGACGATCGAGCTGCGCGCCGCCGTCGTGCCCCAGGCCTCCCGCGACCTCCTGCTCGTCACCGGGCCGGAGCCCGCGATGCGCTGGCGCTCGCTCTGCGAGACGCTCGTCGAGACCGCTCGCAGCCTCGGCGCGCGGACGGTCGTGACGCTCGGCGGGCTGCTCTCCGACGTCCCCCACACCCGGCCGGTGCCGATGACCGGCCTGGCGACCGACCTCGAGCTGCTCGCCGGCGTCGACGCGATGCTGCCCGACTACGACGGCCCGACCGGCCTGACCGGCGTCGTCCACGCCGAGGCCGCCCGCCAGGGCCTCGCGGCGGTGTCGCTGCTGGCCCACGTGCCGCACTACGTCGCCGGCGTGCCGAGCCCGAAGGCCGCCCTCGCCCTCGTCGAGGCGGTCGAGACGCTCACCGGCGTCCCGGTGCCCACCGAGCGGCTGCGCGACGCCGCCGCGCGCTACGAGCGCCAGGTGAGCGACGCGATCGACCAGGACCCCGAGCGGCGCGAGCTGCTGGCCCGGCTGGAGCAGATGGCCGACCTGCGCGACATCGTCGGCGAGGCCGACGAGGAGGACGCCGAGGAGCTCGGCGAGGCGCTGGGCGGCGACCCGCCGCTGCCCCCGCTGGACACCGACATCCCGTCCGCCGACAGCATCGCGCTCGACTTCCAGCGCTACCTCCGCGAGCAAGAGGACTAGGGGGCGGGCCCCAGCCCGCGCGTCGGCCGTCACGTCGCGTGGGCACGGCTCGGCCGGGCGCGGACGTCCCCGGCTACGTCTCGGCGGCGGGGCAGGTCAGGCGGTAGTCGCACATCGAGCACGCCTCGTAGGACGGGGTCGGCTCGAAGTCCTGGCGCAGCACGCCGGCGGCGACCTCCTCGACGACGGCGGTGATCTGGTCGCGCTCGGCGCCGTCGGCCTCCAGCGGCACCTTCTCGTCGTCGAGGACGTAGTGGTAGCTCTGGCGCGGCGGCTCGAGGCCCCAGGCGTCCTGCGCGGCCACCGCGTAGAGCTGCAGCTGCACGTCGCGGCGCAGCTCCTCCGGCGTCCGCGGACGGCCGGTCTTGTAGTCGACGAGCTCGTAGGCGCCGTCGGGGTGCCGGTCGACGCGATCGACGCGGCCGCGCAGCGTGTGGGCGCCGAGGCGGAACTCGAAGCCCCGCTCGAGCCAGATCGGGTTGCTGTCCTCCTGCGCCGTCCGCGCGTGGTAGCGCGCCATCGCGTCCTGCGCCCGGGCCCACAGCCGCTGCTCCTCCGGGATCCCGACGAGGCCCGAGCGCGGCCACGCGGCCTGCAGCAGCGCCCCGAGCTCGGCGAGCTCCGTGCCGCCCTGGCCGTGCCAGCGCTCGAGCACCTGGTGCACGACGATCCCGAACCGCTGCGGGATCGTCTGCGGCGTCGGGATCCGCAGGACGCGACCGAGCTTGTAGCGCAGCGGGCAGGCGCGGTACGTGAAGAGGTCCCCGGCCGAGAGCACGACGCCGTCGCCGCGCAGCGGCAGGAACGGCTCCAGCGACGGCTCGCCGCGGCGCCCGGCCGCGCGATCCGCGGCCTGCCCGGCGTCGCGCAGCAGCTCGTCGTCGAGGCCGCTCGTGGCGAGGACCTCCTTCTGCTGGGCGGTCGCCGCCTGTCGGATCGCCGCGTCGATGGCGGGCATCGCGCCCGCGACGTCCTGGCCCTCGGGCCGGTTGATGAGCGCGGCGACCTTCAGCAGCTCGAGGTAGCGCGTGACCCCGTGCGCGACGTCGAGGTCGGTGTCCATCCGCAGGTCGCCGAGCCGCGCGCCGATCGTCGCGACGTCCCGCAGGAGCGCGTCGCGCAGCACGACGAAGCTCTGGTGCAGCGCGTCGTCGGGCCCGAAGAGCTGCTCGTCGTGCTCCTCCCACGCGACGTCGGCGCCGCGCCGCGCGTCCTCGAGCGCCGGAGCCGGCTCGCGGGCCGCGCCGGTCGGGGCCTGCTCGGGATAGGCGAGCACGACGCCGTGCCGGGCGCGGGTCATCGCGACGTGCAGCCGGCGGCGAGCCTCGTCCCGCGCGGCCGCGGCCGGATCCCCGTCACCGGCCGGCACGAGCTCGGTCGGCAGCGGATCGACGAGCCGCGCGCCACCGGCCGTCACGCGACTGGCCTGCAGGCCGAGGACGAGCACGTGGTCGAGCTCGAGCTCCGCCGCGGCGACGAGCGGCAGCACCCGGATCGCGCCGGCCGGCGCGTCGGCGGCGTCCGCGTCGACCGCCGCGCCGAACGGCGCGGCCTCGACCTTGCTCTCGGCGTCGCCGCCGGCCTCGGCGAGGAGGACCATCCAGCGGGCGAAGTCCCGGGCCGACGCCCGCGGGGCGATCCGCCCGTGGCGCTCGGCGAGCTCGCCGACGCGCGCGAGGTCGCGCAACCGGGCGACGACGTCGCCGCCGGCGCCGAACAGCTGCTGGCGGCGCAGGCCGAGCCGCTCGATCAGGCGGTGGACGAACTGGTCCGCGGGCAGGACGTCCAGCGCGCCCTGCGCGGCGCGGTGCAGCCGCAGGAACGCGACGACCCGGTCGCGGGCCTCCGGCGGCAGGGCCGCCGAGCCCTCGGCGTCCGCGAGCCCGGCGACGAGGTCGCCGCGGCGCCGACGCGCGAGCTGCAGCGCGCGGGCCAGGTCGACCGACCGCAGCTCGACGGGCGGGCGCGCCAGCGCGCGGCCGATCGCCGGGGCGTCGGCGGGGTCCAGCAGCAGGCGCAGCCAGGCGAGGACGTCGCGGACCTCGACCCGCTCGAGGAACGTCGCGGCGCCGCCGAGGCGCGCGGGGATCGCCCGCTCCTCGAGCGCCGCGACGACGGGGCCGCCCTCCCGGCGCACCGAGCCCACGAGGACCGCGATCCGCTCCGCCGGCGTGCCGTCGCGCAGCAGCCGCTCGATCGCGCTCGCCGCCTCCTGCGCCTGGGCGCGCTCCGTCGTGGCGCGCCAGCAGCGCAGCTCGCCGCCCGAGGGGGCGTGCCACCGCCGCGCGAGGCGATCGCCGAGCGGCGCGACGACCGCCTCCGCCGCGCGCAGCAGCCGTTCCGGGCTGCGCCACGAGCGCTCGAGCGCGACGCTCCGCAGCCGCGGGTGGGCCGCGAGCCGGCGCAGGTTGCGCGACGCCTGGTCGTGCAGCGCCCGCACGGCCTGGTCGTCGTCGCCCGCCGCGGTGAGCGCGACGCCCTGCGTCAGGAGCGCCTCGAGCACGCGCATGCCCGCCGCCGGCAGGTCCTGGACGTCGTCGACGAGCAGGTGCCGCAGGCCGTCGGCCGGCGCGCCCTCCCCGCCGGCGCGCAGCAGCAGCTCCCCGTGATCGACGAGGCCGCGCTCGGCGAGCAGCCGGTCGTGCAGCTCCCAGAGGACCGAGAACTCGCGCTCGCGCGGCGCCCGGGGATCGGTGTCCGGCAGCGCCAGCGCCCAGCGGCGGTGCGTCCCGCCGTCGACGAGCGACTCCTTCAGCCGGTCGATCCGCCCGACCGCCGCCGACAGCAGGGCGACGTGACCGCGGCTCCCGGGTCCGCCGTCGTGGTGGCGCAGCACGAGCCGGTCGCGGTGCTGCAGGAGCAGCGCGACGCGCTCGGTGCGGCTGAGCGGCACGACGAACGGATCGCCGCCCCCGGGCGCGCTGCGCAGGAGCCGGTGGCAGAGGTCGGGCAGCGTCGTGACGACGACGTCGCTCGCCGCCGGCCCGAGCCGCTCGACCAGGCGACGCCGCGCGCGGGCGGCGCGGGCGGGCGTCGCGACGAGCAGCGCGATCCGCTCGGGCGCGACGTCCGCGGCGGTCGCCAGCCACGCGGCCCGTGCCGCGAGGACGGTGCTCTTCCCGGTGCCCGCCGCCCCGCGCACGAGCACCGGGCCGGCGTCCGGCGCCGCGTCGAGCGTCGCCGCGCCGGCCTGCGCGTCGGAGAGCCCGTGGAGCGGTTCGGCCACGCGTCGATGATCGCCGATCGCTCGCCGGGACGGCAGGGCGCGAGGAGCGGGCCGGGGGCGAGGTCCTACGATGGGGTCGATGCCCGCCGCCGCCCCACTGGACCCCGCGGAGTGGGTCGCGGCGTTCGGGCGCGCGGCCGATGCGGTCGCCGGCGGCCTGCGCCACGCCCGCGACGGCGACGACGCGCGGGCCGGCCTGGCCGAGGAGACGGGCGAGCGCGGCGCGGGCGGCGACCGGACCCTCGTGATCGACGCCGACGCCGAGGACGCGGTCTTCGCCGAGCTCGAGCGCCTGCACGAGGACGGCGCGCGGTTCAGCGCGCTCTCGGAGGAGCGCGGCCGGGTGGACTTCGGCGGCACCGACGCGCTTGTCGTCATCGACCCGATCGACGGCTCGACGAACGCGAAGCGCGGCGTCGCCCACCACGCGGTGTCGCTCGCGCTGGCGACCGGTCCGGACGTCGTGACGCGCGGGACGATGGCCGACGTCACCTGCGGCCTCGTCCTCGACCTCGGCTCGGGAGTGCGGCACGACGCGATCCGCGGCGGCGGCGCCCGCCGCGACGGCCGGCCGTTGCGGGGCCCGGCCACCGAGCGTCGCTCCGACGACGGGCGCATCGAGCTCGTGGCCATCGAGTCGGCCGATCCGCGCAACCTCGTCGCGGCCGGGCCGGCGCTCGTCCAGCACGCCCACCGGGTCCGGGCGATCGGCGCGATGGCGCTCTCGCTCTGCTGGGTCGCCGACGGCCGGGTCGACGCGATGGCGTCGCTCTGGCGCTGCCGCGCGATCGACGTCGCGGCGGGGCAGCTCATCGTGCGCGAGTCGGGCGGCCACGTGGCGTTCGGGACCGACGCCGAGGGCGACCTGCTCGCCGCGCCGCTGGACCTCGAGCCGCACCTGCCGATCAGCGCGGCGCGCACCCCCGAGGGGCTGCTGCGGGCGATGGCCCTGCCGGCCGTCGCCGACGCGCGCTCCTGACCCGGCGTCGCCGCGGCGCGTCGGCGCGCCCCCCGATCGGCGGGCGCGTCGCGTACTCCGTCCGCATCTCCGTGTAACCGCGCGCTGGGGGCCTTGTAAGAACAGGTGTTCGACGCTACAGTCGAGTGGAACTTAGAACTAAGGACCTTCACCATGGCCGACACCCCCAGCACCGCCAAGACCAGCTCCACCGGCGCGGCGAAGACCACGCGCAAGCCCGCCGCCCGCAAGACGACGACCGCCCGCAAGCCCGCCGCGAAGCGCACCACCACGCGCTCGACCGCCGCGCGGAGCACCGCGCGGACGTCCGCCGCGAAGCCGAAGACGGCCGCGGGCGCCAAGACGCAGACCGCCGCGAAGACGACGAAGAAGACCGCGGTGAAGGCCGAGTCCCGCGTCCAGGCCGCGACGCAGAGCGTCCAGGAGCTGGCGACGAAGGCCCGCAAGACCGTCACGACCGTCGCCGACAAGGCGCCGAAGTCCGTCGACGACGCGCAGAAGCAGCTCGAGGCCGCCGGCGGCAAGGCCCAGGTCTACGCCGAGAAGGCCGTCCTGATCCCGGTCGGTGCCGCCCTCGAGGCGCGCGACGCCGCCGTCAAGCAGGTCGAGGTCGCCACGGACAAGGCCCGCAAGCAGGCCGAGGCCCGTCGCGAGGCCGCCCGGAAGCTCGCCGACGAGCGCCGCAAGGCCCTCGAGACGCAGCTCAAGACGTTCGAGAAGCGCGGCGCGAAGGCCCGCGACGAGCTCGAGCGCGACCTGAAGCGCACCCGGACGCAGGTCGAGCGCGAGCTGCGCGAGCGCCGCGCGAAGGTCGAGGCCCGCGTGAAGGACCTCCCCACCGTTGGCGAGCTGCGCGGCGAGCTGCCGAAGCTCCGCGGCGAGGTCGAGTCCCGCGTCTCGAAGGGCCGCACGAAGGCCACCGAGCTGACGGGCCAGGTCCGCGAGCGCATCGGCGCGCTGGCCTGAGCCACGCCCGCGCCGCCGCCGCGCGGCGCCCCCTCCTCCGAGCGCCCGGCGGCCCCGCCCCGGGCGCTCGCCCGTTCCCGGGTCCGCGACACGCCCGACCGGGGGCGGACGCGCACCCGGGCGGCACGGGGGCGGACGAACCGGGCTGTCACAATCGGTCCATGCCCACCCGCGAGGAGATCCTCCAGGCGCTGGAGTCGGTGATCGACCCCGAGATCCGGCGCAACGTCGTCGAGCTCGGCATGGTCCGCGAGATCGCGATCGGCGAGGACCGCGTCGACGTCACGATCTCGCTGACGACGAACGGGTGCCCGCTGCGCAACCACTTCGTGGTCGGCGTGCGCAAGGCGCTGCGCGAGCTCGGCGTGGACGAGGTCGGCGTCGACTTCGACGTCCTCTCGCCCGACGAGAAGGCCGCGCTGCAGCGCAAGCTCGGCCGCCCGGCGCTGCCGGACGGCTCGCAGGCCGCCCTGGCGAGCGTCGCGAACGTCATCTGCGTCGGCTCGGGCAAGGGCGGGGTCGGCAAGTCGACGCTGACGACGAACCTCGCCGCGGCGCTCGCGTCGGAGGGCAAGCGCGTCGGCGTGCTGGACGCCGACGTCTGGGGCTACTCGATCCCGCGCATGCTCGGCCTCGGCGCCGAGCGCCCGCCGGTCTCGCCGCAGCGCAAGATCCTGCCGCTGGAGGCCCACGGGCTGAAGGTCATGTCGATCGGCTTCTTCGTCGCCGAGGACAGCGCCGTCGTCTGGCGCGGGCCGATGCTGCACAAGGCCCTGAACCAGTTCCTCCAGGACGTCGACTGGGGCGAGCTGGACTACCTGCTCATCGACCTGCCGCCGGGCACCGGCGACGTGTCGATGACGCTCGCCCAGCTGCTGCCGCAGGCGAAGTTCCTGCTCGTCACGACGCCGCAGCCGGCCGCGCAGAAGGTCGCCCGGCGCGCGGCGGAGATGGCCAGCAAGGTCGAGCTCGACCTGCTCGGCGTCGTCGAGAACATGTCGGGCTTCACGACTCCGGGCGGCGAGCGCTTCGCGATCTTCGGCGAGGGCGGCGGGCAGCAGCTCGCCGACGAGCTCGAGCTGCCGCTGCTCGGCAAGGTCCCGCTGACGATGCCGCTGCGCGAGCAGGCCGACGCCGGCTCGCCGCTCGTCCTGGAGAACCCGGACGACAGCGCCTCGCAGGCGATCCGCGCCGCGGCGCGCGGCGTCATCGCGGCGACGCCGGAGCTGCCGCCGCTGCTGGCGACGCTGCCCGAGCTGCCGGTGATGCAGAACGCGCCGGCGCCGACCGGCGCGTCGCTGCCGATGGCCTGAGTCGCGGGCACCCACGGCGTCGGCGCTCACGCGCCGGCGTCGGCCACCCGCCCGGCGGCCACGCAGGCCGCCGGCCGTCCGCCGTCGGACCCGCGCGGACGCGACCGCCGCGGATCCGAGGACCTAGCGCAGGCGCGAGGTGCGGATCCGCTGCGCCGCGCCGGCCTTCGGCGTCGCCTCGGCCGCGACGCGCACGGAGCGCGCGCCACGCGTGAGCGCGCGGCCGTCGCCCGTCAGCCGCAGCCGCACCGTGGCCGCCGCCCCGGGCGCGAGCGCATAGCGGGCCGGGGCCGTCACGGTCCGTACCGCCGGCCGGCCGCGACCGGCGCGCCGCACCTTTCCGGCCGTGCGCAGGCGCAGCGTCCCGACGCAGCGGACGGTGCCCTTCGGGCACCGCACCCGGACCGGCACCCGCGTCCCGCGCGTCCGCAGGGTCGCCGGCAGCGCCGGCGCCGGCGAGCCGCCGACCTCGTCGAGGGTCACGCGGGTGAGCCGGTTCGCGTTCGCGTCGATGAACCAGAGGGCGCCGTCGCGCGCGACGGTCAGCTCGGTCGGACGCCGGTCGCCGAGCTTCACGAGCCGCGGCCCGCCGCCGACCGTGATCCGGCCGAGCTGCTTCACCGATCCGACGTCGACGAACCAGACCGACCCGTCCGGCGCGGCGGCCAGCGAGTCCGGCGCGACCCGGGACCCCAGGTCCCACTCGCGCACCCCCGCGCCCGGCACGAGGCGCCCGATCCGCCCGATCCCGGCGGGCGCGGCGAAGCTCGCCGTGACGTAGCGGCCGTACCAGAGCGCGCCGCCGGCGGCCGCGAGCGAGTGGACCTGGTGGCCGCTCGGGATCGGCGTGTTGACGGTCGTGACCCCGTCGGGCTCGATCCGCTTCAGCGCGTCGCCCTGGAACGCGCACCACATCCGCCCGTCGGGGCCGGGCGCGAGCTCGCCGTCGAAGCGGCAGTCCGGCGCGCCGCCGCGCGTGTCGAAGGCCTGGTCGCCGACGATCCGCACCACGCCCTCGCCGAGCGCGTCGCTGATCCAGATCGATCCGTCGGGCGCGGTGGCGATCCGCGCGCCGCGTCGACCGCCGAGCTGGCCGCCGGTGAGGTCGAGCCGGCTGACGGGACGGTCGGCGACCGCGGGGTCGACGACGAAGACGAGCGCGTGAGCGTCCGACAGCACCCACGCGCGGCCGTCGCGGCCGACGGTCAGCTCCTCCGGCCCGAACTCGCCGTCGGTGGGGATCGTCCACTCCGCCACGCGGCCGTCCGGCGCGACCCGTCCGACCTTGCCCCCGCGCTGCTCGCTGAACCACACGCTGCCGTCGGGCGAGGCGGCGATCGAGTGCAGGCCGGCGTCGGACGTCGGGATCGCGACGTCGCGGACCTCGGCCGAGGCGGCGGACGGCGCGGTCAGGGCGCAGGTGAGCGCGGCGAGGGCCGCGAGCGCCGGACGGCGCGACGGGAGGAACGGCACGGGGGAGCTCCGAGGACGGGGACGGACGCGCGGGGGAGGCGCGCCGGTCATCCTCGCGCACGCGGGCCGCGCCCGCCACCGCGTCTCGCGCGGCGGGGATCGCCGCGGGCACGCCCTGCGCGCGCCGGTCCAGCGTGATCGGCCGTGCGAGGGGGATCGTCGATCGCCGCCGAGGTCGGTGGTCGCCCCCTCGAGCTGCGCGACGGGCCGCGCCGGCGACGGGACCGCGAAGCCGCGCCGGCGCCGACGAGGTCCTCGAGCGTCGCGACGCTCGACGTCTCCGCCTCGGAGGTGTCGGTCGCGCGGCCGCGGGGAATAGGCTGCCCGACGCCCGACCAACGCCGACCACGAGGACCGCATGACCGACGCGCAGCACGACCCCCAGTCGCCCGACCTGATCGCCCACTCGGCGGCCTTCCGGGAGCGCTACACCCCGTACGACACGCCCCGCCCGCGTCGCCGGGTCGCGGTCGTCGCCTGCATGGACGCGCGCCTGGACCTCTTCGGGCTCTTCGGGCTCGAGATCGGCGACGCCCACCTCATCCGCAACGCGGGCGGCGTCGTGACCGACGACGTCATCCGCTCGCTCGCCATCAGCCAGCGCAAGCTCGGCACGCGCGAGGTCCTGCTCGTCCACCACACGCAGTGCGGGATGCTGAGCTTCACCGACGACGAGCTGCGCAACGAGCTGCTCGAGGAGACGGGCTACAAGCCGCCGTGGTCGCCGGAGTCCTTCGTCGACCTCGACGCCGACCTGACGCAGTCCCTGCGTCGCGTGCGCACGAGCCCGTTCCTGCCGCACGTCGACGCGGTCCGCGGGTTCGTCTTCCAGGTCGAGGACGGCACGCTGCGCGAGGTCGTCCTGCCCGACGAGGACTGAGCACCGCGCCGGAACGCGGACGCCCCGGCCGGGCCGGGGCGTCTCGTGGCGGTCGGCGGGGCGACGAGGGAGCGCCGCGCCGCCACCGGGGTCCGCGCCGCCGCAGCGGCGCGGGCGTCAGTTCGCGAAGTAGGTGACGGCCTTCTCGGCGAACGCGCTCCACTCCTCGGGGACCTGGTCCTCGGCGAAGATCGCGTCGACCGGGCACGCCTCGACGCACGCGTCGCAGTCGATGCACTCGTCCGGATCGATGAAGAGCTGCGTCGCCGCGTCGTAGTCCGGCTCGTCCGGCGTTGGATGGATGCAGTCGACCGGGCAGACCTCGGTGCAGGAGCTGTCCTTGGTGCCGATGCAGGGCTCGGCGATGACGTAGGCCATGTGAGGGGGATCCTCGCTGTCGCTGGGCGGAGAACCGAGCGGCAAGCATAGCGGCGCGCCTTCCTGGGTCCCCACCCCCGGACGGGGGTCTCGCCGATGCGCGGGCTGGGGCCCGCGATCCCCAATACTCTTGCCGCATGATCCTGCTCACGGGCGCCACCGGCGCGGTCGGCGTCCGGGTCCTGGACCAGCTGCTGGCGGCGGGCGAGCGCGTCCGCTGCCTCGTGCGCGATCCCACGCGGCTGGGGCCGCGGCGGGTCGACGTGCAGCTCGCCCTCTGGACGCTCACCGACGCCCGCCTGCCCGGCGGCGCGCTGCGGGGGGTCGACACGGTCGTCCACCTCGCGGGCCCGCTGCACGACCAGGCGACGGGGACGCTCGAGGAGCTGAACGTCACGGCCTCGTGGCGCCTGGCCGACGCGGCGGCGCGGGCCGGCGTGCGCCACTTCGTCCACGTCTCGGCGCTCGGCGCGGGCCAGGCGGCCGGCTGCCGGTTCCTGCGTGCGAAGGAGGCGTCGGAGCGGGTCGTCGTCGGCGCGGGCGCGATCTCCGGCATGCGGGTGACGACGGTGGCGCCGTCGCTGACGCTCGCTCGCGGGCACCGCTGGGCGTGGTGGGCGCAGGCGCTGTCGCTCCTGCCGATGACGCCGATCCCCCGCCACTACGCGGGACGCTCCGCCCCGATCGCGGCCGACGACGTGGCCGCCGCGCTCGTCGCGCTCGTCGAGAACGGCCCGGAGACCCTCGCCACCGCCGGCACCTCGCCGCACCGGCTGGAGCTCGCCGGCCCCGAGGTCTACGCCCTGCCGGACCTCGTCCACGAGATGCAGGCCGCCGTCGGACGACCGCGCCGGCCGACGATCGCGCTGCCGATCGGGATGCTGCGGGTCGCCACCGCGGCGCTCGAGCGCCCGGGCGTCGCCGAGCGCGACGAGCTGGCGCTCGTCACCTGCGACACCGCCGGTCGCCGTGGGACCGCCGACGCGGAGGCGCTCGGCGTGCGACCGCGCTCCGTCCGCGACGCGCTCGCCCGCTGAGGACCGGCCCGAGCGCCGGTCGTCCGCGCGCGTCAGGAGCGCGCGAGCGGCGCGACCCGGTCGTCCCACGGATGCGCCGCCTCGACCTGCGCGGCGAGCGCCAGCAGCAGCTCCTCGCCGGCCGGCGGCCCGAGCAGCTGGACCGCGAGCGGCAGCCCGGCCGCGTCGTCGTCCTCGGGCCGCAGGAAGAGCGGCAGGCTGATCGCGGGGACGCCGGCGACGTTCGCGATCGCCGCGTAGGGCGAGAAGTCCGCGCCGCCGCGGAAGCCGGCCATCGGATCGGGGCCGTCCGGATCGAGCGCGCCGACGGGCACCGGAGCGGTCGCCAGGGCCGGGGTCACGACGGCGTCGTACGGCGCCAACCACTGCACGACCCGACGCCCGACGCCCTGGATCGCGGCGTCGGCGACGAGGTAGTCGACCGCGCGCAGCGCCTTCGCCTGCTCGAGGAGCTCCCACGAGAGCGCCTCGACGTCGCCCGGCTCCAGGTCGCGGCCCCGGCGCAGCTCGATCACCCGCATCTGCGACGCGACGCCCGGGCCGAACGACGCGGTGAAGAGGTCCAGCAGGCCCGGCAGGCGCCAGGGAGCGTCGGCGACCTCGACGTGGTGGCCGAGCCCGGCGAGGAGCTCGCCGGCCCGGTGCGCGGCGGCGTGGTCGGCCGGCGACGGGTCGGCGTCCAGCGGCGGAGCCGTGGCGACCGCGATCCGCAGGGGACGCCCCGGGCCGTCCTGCGCGCCGCGGGCGGCGGCGGCGGCGAAGGCGCCGGACGGCGGCGGCGCCCAGCTCGCGTCGCCGGTCTCGTACCCGGCGAGCACGTCGAGGGTCGCGGCGGCGTCGCCGACGGTCCGCGTGAGCATCCCGTCGCAGGCCAGGAGGTGGTGCCCGAGATCGGGCGCCAGCGACACGCGCCCGCGAGCGGGCTTCAGGCCGACGAGGCCGCAGCAGGACGCGGGGATCCGGATCGAGCCGCCGCCGTCGTTGCCGTGCGCGACGGGGAGCATCCCGGCGGCGACCGCGGCGGCCGCGCCGCCGGAGGAGCCGCCCGCGGTGCGCCCGAGGTCCCACGGGTTGCGCGTCGGACCGAACCGCCGCGGATGCGTGACGGGGGTGATCCCCCACTCGGGCAGGCTCGTGGACCCGACGAGCACGAAGCCCGCGTCGCGCAGGCGGCGGGTCGCGTTGTGGTCGGCGGGCGCGACGTCGTCGCCGGTGGCGGTCGACCCGACGGTCAGCCGCTTGCCCGCGACGCCGCGGTTGTTCTTCATCGCCGTCGGCACGCCGGCGAACGGGCGCGGGTCGCCGGGGCCGATCGCGGCCGCGGCCTCGAGCGCCTCGTCGGCCCAGACGTCGACGAACGCGTTGACCTGCGGGTCGAGCGCCGCGATCCGCCCGAGCGCCGCCTCGACGAGGTCGACGGCCCGCAGCTCGCCGGTCCGGACGAGCTCGGCGAGCTCCCGAGCACCGCGGCGCAACAGGGACGGAGCGGCCGGCGTCATAGGATCGGAGCATGACCGACGAGGTGCGTTCCGGGCTCGAGGGCGTCGTCGCCTTCGCGACGACCATCGCGGAGCCCGACAAGGAGGGCGGCGCGCTGCGCTACCGCGGCGTGGACATCGAGGACCTCGTCGGGCACGTGCCGTACGAGCGCGTCTGGGGACTGCTCGTCGACAACGCCTTCGACCCGGGTCTGCCGTTCGCCGAGCCCCATCCGCTGAGCGTCCGCTCGGGCGACCCGCGCGTCGACGTGCAGGCGGCGCTGGCGATGCTCGCGCCCGAGTGGGGCTTCCAGCCGCTCATCGACACGAGCGACGAGACCGCGCGGGAGGAGCTCGCCCGCGCCTCGGTGACCGCGCTGTCGTTCGTCGCCCAGTCCGCGCGCGGCGGCGGCCAGCCCCCGGTGCCCCAGTCGCAGATCGACTCGGGCCGGACGGTCGCCGAGCGGTTCCTGCTGCGCTGGCGCGGCGAGCTGGACCCGCAGCACGCCAAGGCGGTCGACGCGTACTGGATCTCGGCCGCCGAGCACGGGATGAACGCCTCGACGTTCACCGCCCGCGTCACGACGTCGACCGGCGCGGACGCCGCCGCGGCGCTCTCGTCGGCCGTCGGCGCGCTCTCGGGCCCGCTGCACGGCGGCGCGCCGTCGCGCGTGCTGGCGATGCTCGACGGGGTGGAGCGGCGCGGCGACGCCGAGGCGTGGGTGAAGGAGGCCATGGATCGCGGCGAGCGGCTCATGGGCTTCGGTCACCGCGTCTACCGCGCCGAGGACCCGCGTGCCCGCGTGCTGCGCCGGACCGCGAAGGAGATCGGCGCGGGCCGGTTCGAGGTCGCCGAGGCGCTCGAGCAGGCCGCGCTGGCCGAGCTGCAGGCCCGCAAGCCCGACCGCGTCCTGGCCACGAACGTCGAGTTCTGGTCGGCGGTCGTGCTCGACACGGCCGCGGTGCCGGCCGAGCTCTTCACGCCGATGTTCACCTGCGCGCGCGTCGCCGGATGGTCGGCGCACATCCTCGAGCAGAAGCGCGAGGGCCGCCTCATCCGCCCGTCGGCGAAGTACGTCGGCGAGGGACCGCGGCCGGTCTCCGCGGTGCCCGGGGCGGACGCGATCGACGCCTGAGCGGGCCGATGGACCGCCGCGTCCGCTCGTACCTCGACCACGCCGGGCGCGAGCTGGCGGCGGGTCGGCACGAGCTCGCGGCGGGGCTCGAGCGCGAGGCCCAGCGCGCCGCCGAGCGGCTGCACGACGGCCGCGCCGAGCGCCTCGCCGTCCTGCGCCTGCGCGTCCGCCGGCTGCGCGCCGAGCGCGACCACGCCGGCGCGATCGCGGCGCTCGTCGCCGCGCGGGAGCTCACGGACGACCCCGCCGCCGCGTTCGACCTGCGCACGGAGGAGGTGCAGCTGCGGGTCGCGGCCGGCGAGCCGGACGCGACGGCCGCCGCCGAGGCGCTCGTCGCCGAGGGCCGGACCGAGGATCGGGCGCGCTGGGCGCGCGCCCGCGCGCTCGCCGTGCTGGCCCAGGCCCGGGAGGCGAGCGGCGACGCGGCGGGCGCCCGGCGCGCGACGGACGAGGGCCGCGAGCTGCTCACCGGGGGCCCGCCGCCGCCCGCGGAGCTCGCGGC
>NZ_JAXAVX010000008.1:0-143302 GCF_033949425.1 Patulibacter brassicae
CCGTCCGCCGGGCGCGGGGCGTCCCCCGGGAACGGGGCGCAGCGCGGGACGCGTCGCGGGCGCGGGACGACCGGCCGGCGCCGAGCGGCGCGGGGCGGGCGCGGCGCTCACGCGGGCACCTCGATCCGTCGCGCGGCGCGCACGCGAGCCGAGCGCGAGCGCGGGTTGCGCTCCTGCTCGGCGGCCGTCGGCGCGATGCCACGCGTCAGCAGCTCGGCCTCGGCGACCTTGCCGCAGCCGCAGACCGGCAGGTCGGGCGGGCAGATGCACCCCTGGGCGCGGTCGGCGAGGAACCGCTTCACGCGGCGGTCCTCGAGCGAGTGGAAGCTGATGGCCACGAGCCGGCCGCCGCGGCGCAGCAGCCGCCAGGCGGCGGGGAGCGCGCGGTCGATCTGCCCGAGCTCGTCGTTGACGACGATCCGCAGCGCCTGGAAGGTCCGCTTGGCGGGGTGCCCGCCGGCGAACCGGGCCGGGGTCGGGATCGCGTCGGTCACGACGTCGACGAGCCGGCCGGTCGTCTCGATCGGGGCCTTCTCGCGCTCGCGCACGATCGCGCGGGCGATCCGCGACGCGTGACGCTCCTCGCCGAGCTCGCGCAGGGCGGCCGCCAGCTCGCGCTCGCCCCACGTCGCCACGACCTCGGCCGCGCTCTGGGCGCTGCCCTCCCCCATCCGCATGTCGAGCGGGGCGTCGCGCACGTAGGAGAAGCCCCGCTCGGGCTCGTCGATCTGCATCGAGGACATGCCGAGGTCGAAGTACGCCCCGTCGGCCCGGAACCCTTCCTCGGCGAGGCCCTCGAGCGCGTCGGCGAAGGGCGCTCCCACGATCCGCACGGCGCACGGCGCCTCGGCCGCGAACCGCTCGGCGAGCGCGAGCGCGACGGGGTCGCGATCGATCACCACGAGGGTCCCGGTCGGCCCGAGCCGCTCGGCGACCAGGCGCGCATGGCCGCCGGCGCCGAACGTCGCGTCGACGATCGTCTCGCCGGGCCGGGCGTCGAGCAGCTCGAGCGTCTCCTCGGCGAGCACCGGCAGGTGCGGGGCGTCCGTCGCGGCGTCGCGCGCGTCCGCGGACGGCGCCGTCGCAGGCTCGGGGGGCGCGGTGGGGCGCCGGCGGGCCACGGGTCAGCCCTCCGCCGGGGCGGAGCCGGGCCCGGGCGCGTCGCCGCCCGGGGCGCCGGGCGCCGCACCGAAGCCGGGCGCGGGCGGGAAGCCGGACTGGCCGCCGATCGCGTTGGCGATCTGCAGCATCGCGTCCTGCATCGACGGGGCGTAGGCCTCCCAGCCGGCCCGGTCCCAGAGCTCGAAGCGCCGGCCGCTGCCGACGAGCAGCACCTCCTTGCCGCCGATGCGGGCGTGCTCGAGGTGCGTCGGGGAGATCGTCACGCGGCCCTGGCCGTCGAGCTCGGCGGGCGTGGCCATCGAGTTCAGCGAGCGCTCGATCGCGCGCGTGGCGGGGTCCAGCGGATGGCGACCGGCGAGCGATTGCTGCACGAACTCACGGTAGTCGGCCGCGGGCTCGACCCCGATGGCCGGGACGTCGAAGGAGCGCACGAGGACGAGGCCGGCCCGAAAGGGATCGCGGAACCGCGCCGGAATGGTCAGGCGGTTCTTGGCGTCGAGGGTGAGCTCGAACTGCGACTGCAGCTGCAGGTCGGTCACAGCGAAGGCCGGCGGAGATGACCGGTGCAGGTCGGGCCGGGGCGGTGGGAGGAACCGTCTCGGCCCGACCTGCTGGCGGGAACATACCCCACTTCACCCCACTTCGCACCACTCTCGTGGACCAGCGGCCCACTTCGGCCTAGCAACGCGTCCGGCGGAACACGCGTTCGCCCGGCGTTGGTCGGCCATTTACCCCTTGAATACTGGCAATTTGCCCCGTTCGAGGACGCCGCTGCACGATCGTTCCCACGTGATCGAACACCTGTTCGTCGACGGACGATCGAGGCGATTCGGCCGCGTTCGCGGTCGGTCGACGCCCGCAAGGTGGGGACGTTGACCGGCGTGGTGGGGCAAGGTGGGGCACGTTGGGCGCACGGAGGGTCGGCGACCGATCGCGCGTCGGTCCCGGCAGCGGCGCCGCGCTGCCCGGGCAGCCCGTACGATTCGGCCGGTCCCCCTGACCGGAGAGCCCATGACCAGCACCAGCACCAGTCCGACTCGCCGCTTCCGACGCGCGCCGATGGCGTTCGCCCTCTCGGGCGCGCTCGCGCTCGCGGTCGCCGGATGCGGGGGCGACGACGAGAAGACGACCTCCACGACCGCCGGCCCCTCGACGCAGGGCGCGCCGCTGCAGCTCGCCCTCGCCGACGACGTGCCCGCGGGCGCGGCGGGCTTCGCCGAGGCGACGATCCGCCCGGGCGGCGCGACGAAGGCCGGGATCGAGGAGCTGACGAGCGCGTTCGGGGTGACCGACCCCGGTCCGGCGCTCATCAAGGCCCTGGACCTCGACGACGAGGACCTCGCGGGCGGCGCGAGCTTCGAGGACGCGATCATCCCCTTCCTCGGGGATCAGATCGGCGGCTTCGTCGTCCGCGATCCGGCGAGCCGCGGGAAGACCGAGTCGGCGGCGGCGTTCGTCGCGACCGTCCGCGACGCGGCGGGCCTGCGCAAGGGCCTGCAGAAGGAGCTCGACGAGGGCACGAAGCGCGAGCTCGACGGCCAGACCTACTACCAGGGCCCCGGCAACGACAAGGACACGGCGGTCTGGATCGGCGACGAGACGTTCGCCGTCGGCCAGGTCCCGGCCGTCGAGGCCGCGATCAAGGCCGGGCCGGGAGCCGACCTCGCCGGCAACGACCGCTTCAAGAAGGCGGTCGAGCAGGTCCGGACCGAGGATCTCCTCGGCGGGGGCTACGTGGACCTGCAGCAGGCCGACGTGCTGAACAGCGTGATCGGCGACGTGACGAACTCCGGCCAGCGGCAGGCGCGCCTGCGCCGGCAGCTGCGCCAGCTCGAGCGCTCGGGCGGCTCGGCGGCGGTGCCGGGCCTGGAGCGCGGCCTGGGCAGCCTGTCGAGCATCGGCGGCGACACGCTGCCGAAGGTCGACGCGGCGATCGCGATGGGCGTCGAGCTGCGCTCGGGCCGGATTCGGCTGCAGGTCGGCGGGACGCAGCCGGAGGGGCTGTCGGCGCCGACGACGGACTCCGAGGACGAGCTCGCGAACCTGCCGGCCGGCTCGTGGCTGGCGGCGGGCCTCGGCGGCTTCCAGCAGGCGTTCAAGAGCTACGGCACGCTGCTCGGCGGCTCGGGGACGGGCACGACGTCGACCCCGACGCCGGCGGCCGATCCGAAGGCGCTCCTGGGCCAGCTGCGGCAGCTGACGGGGATCAACATCCCGGACTCGCTGCTCGACGCGCTCGGCGGCCTGGAGTCCGGCGCGATCGCGGTGCGCGGTGACAGCATCACCTCGATCGGCGGCGCGGTCGTGCTGCGCGCGAAGGACGCGGCGGGCGCCTCGACGATCCTCGATCAGCTCCGCGGGGTCGTGCAGCAGACGCTGCCGCTGCGGTTCCAGGAGCGCTCGATCACCGGTGCCGACAAGGGCGTCGTGGCCCAGTTCCCGGGCGCGCCGTTCCTCATCGCGGCGGGCGTGAAGGGTGATCGCCTGGCGATCGGCCTCGGCACGGACGCGGTCGGCAACGCCCTGACGCCGTCGAGCAAGCTCGGCGACGATCCGGTCTACGGCCAGGCGCAGGAGCTGCTGGGCGGCAAGAAGCCGACCGCGATCATCGACGCGACGAAGATCTCGCAGTTCCTCCAGAGCCTGCCGATCGACGAGCTGCGCGACCGCGACGGCCAGATGGTCCTCGCCGTCCTGCAGCGCCTGAAGCTCATCAGCGCCGGCGGCACGTCGAGCGGCTCGACGTTCAACTCGACGCTCGCGCTGAGCTACGCCCCGGGCACGTCCGGCGGCACGGGCGGCACCGGCACGACGACCACCACCCCGTGAGGTCCTGGGGGCGCGCTGCGGCGCGCCCCCGCCCCCGCACGGCCGCCGCTGTTCCGCCGACCCGGAGGAGCAGCGACGGCGTGCTCGGCCCCCGTGCACGGCACCCGGCTCCGGGCGGAGCCTCGCCTCGAGGGCCGACCTCAGCGCTGCACCGCGAGCAGGGCCGCGGCGATGAGCAGCATCACCGACGGCACGAGCAGCAGCGCCACGACGAGCTGGACCTTCGGCGCCGCACGGGCCGCGGCGTCGATCGCGTGCCGGGCCCGGCGCTCGCGCAGGTCCTCGGCCAGCGCGCGCAAGCCGTCGTCGGCGGCCGCGCCCTGACGGTGCGCCCGCGCGAGCAGCGCGGTGAGCTCGATCGCCCCGTCGGCCGGGCAGCGCCGGCGCAGCTGCTCGAGCGTCGGCTGCACCGGCACGCCGACGCGGACCTCCGCCGCCGCGCGCCGCAGCTCGGCCGCGAGCGTGCCCTGGTGGTGCGCGCCGACGGCGGCGAGCGCCTCGGGCACCGATCGTCCGCCGCCGAGCGCGATCCGCAGCAGGTCGATCGCGTCGGGCAGCGTCGTGAGCATCTCGGTGCTGCGCAGGCGGATCCGCCGGGCGATGATCGCCTCCGGCGCGAGCGCGATCGCCGCGGGCAGCGCGATGCTCAGCAGGACCCCGCCCGCTCCCGCGAACGGGACGACGACGAGCCACGAGGCCCCGGCGACGACCGCCGCCGCCCCGCGGATCGCCTGGAGGTCCGCCGGCCGGACGTCCGGCGCCAGCCCGGCCGCGTCGAGCCGCTCCGCCGCGTCCCGCGGCAGCGGCATCCGCGGGGCGAGACGGCCGCCGAGGCGTCGCGCGAGCCGCAGGAGCCGGTCGCCGCGTCCGCGCACGGGACGCCGTGCGGCGCGTGCCGCGAGCAGCTCCCCGGCGGCGGCACCGGCCGCCGCGCCCGCAGCACCCGCGAGGAGGATCGCGATCACCGCGACCGCTCCCACACGGATCGCCGCGGTACCCGACCGCGGCGCCCGGTCCGGTCGGGCCCGGCGGGCACCGGCAGCACGGCCGCCAACGAGCTCCGCGGCATCGGGCGAGCAGTCATCGGGCGAGCTCCGCGGTCAACCGCCGGACGGCGACCTTCGCCGCCACCTGCAGGAGCACCGCGAGCAGGACGAGCCCCACGCCGATCGCGTCCGCAGTGACGGCGCGGATCGCGTCGGGCGCGAGCACCGCGACCGCGACGGCGATGAGGACCGGCAGGCCCCCGACGATCCGCGCGGCGGTCCGGGCCTGGACCGTGGCGCTCTCGGCCTCCGCCGTCGCGCGCCGACGACGCTCGAGCGCATCGGCCTGCGCGCGCAGGACCGCGGCGAGCTCGCCGCCGGCCTCGCCGTGCAGCAGCAACCCGGCCACGAGCGCGACGTGGGCGTGGTCCCCGGTGCGCCGCCGCCACGCGACGATCGAGGCGGTGAGCGGGTCCCCCGCGCGCAGGCGCGCCGCGACGACCTGGAGCTCGCGTCCGGCCGCCCCGGGCGGGCCGGTCGCGGCGGCCTCGACGATCGCGCCGCGCACGGGCGAGCCGGCGTCGAGCCCGTCGGCGATCGCGCGGGCCACGAGCGGCGCGCCGTCGCGCAGCGCCCGCCGGCGGCGCTCCTGGTGGCGGCGACGGGTCGCGCGCACCGCCGGCGGGCCGAGGGCGACGAGGAGCCCGGGCACGACCGCGCCGAGGAGCAGGAGCAGCCCACCGGCGCACGCCGCGCCGACGATCACCGGCGGACGCTCGAGCGCGCCGAGCCCCGGTGCGGGGCGCTCGCGCACGACCCGGCGCGCCGCCGGCACGGCGAGCGCCAGCAGGTCGATCGCCGCAGCCGCCGCGAGCGTCGCCGCGACGGCCATCGTGACCGCAGCGCCGCTCATGCCGGCCCCGCGCCCGCGATCCAGGGTGCCCGGATCACGCGGGCTCCCCGACGTCGACCGGGACGGTCCGCCATCCCTGCCCGGCGGCAACGACCCGCTGGGCGGCGATCACGCGCCGCGAGCCGTCCGCGAGGCGCGCCTGCTGCAGGACGAGCCCGATCGCGTCGCCGACGAGCCGCCGCACGGCGGCGTGCGGCAGTCCCGAGTCGGCCATGAGGCAGAGCGTCTCGAGCCGCCGCAGCGCCGACTCGGGCGAGCGGGCGTGGATCGTGGAGAGCGACCCGTCGTGGCCGGTGGTCATCGCGAGCACCATGTCGAGCGCCTCGCCGCCGCGGACCTCGCCGACGACGATCCGGTCCGGCCGCATGCGCAGGGCGTTGCGGACGAGATCGCGGATCGCGATCGCACCCTGGCCGTCGCCGCGGGCGGTCCGGGCCTCGAGCCGCACGACGTGCGGCAGCGTCAGCCGCAGCTCGGCGGTGTCCTCGACGGTGACGATCCGCTCACCCGGGTCGAGCAGCCCGGCGATCGCGGCGAGGGTCGTCGTCTTGCCGGCCCCTGTCCCGCCGCTGACGAGGATCGAGCGGCGGTCCCGCACCGCACCGGCGATCGCCGCGCCGAGCGTCGGCGTCCATGTCCCCCGCGCGACGAGCTCCTCCGCCGTCCACGAGCGGTCGCGGAAGCGGCGGATCGTCACCGACGGCCCGTCGACGGACACCGGTGGCAGCGCGACGTGCAGCCGCGACCCGTCCGGCAGCCGGGCGTCGCAGAGCGGCTCGGAGCGGTCGACGCGGCGGCCGGCGCCGGCGAGCATCCGCTCGATCGCGTGCAGCAGCTCGTCGCCGTCGGCGAAGCGGACGCTCGTGGCCTCGATCCGACCGCGTCGCTCGACCCAGACCGGGCGGGTGCCGAGGACCATGATCTCGTCGACGTCGGGGTCGTCGAGCAGGCTCTCGAGCGGGCCGAGGCCGACGGTCCGCTCGACGAGCAGCCGTCGCACCTCGGCGCGGTCCTCGGGCGGCAGCAGCGGCGCCTCGCGGGCGAGGACCTGCTCCAGCACGTGCTCGGGTGCGGCGAGCGTGCCCTCCTCGGCCGGGCGGGACGCGAGGTCGACGAGCTCGCGGTGCAGCTCGGCCGCGATCTGGCCGTGGAGGCTCATCGAACGCCGTCCAGGTCGGAGGTCGTCGTCAGGCCTTCGCCGTCGCCGGCGCGCGCGTCGTCCTCCGCGCGGGGCAGGACGCGCAGCTCGGTCGCGAAGTTCTGGGCGGCGGTGAGGTAGATCGCCTGCCGCAGCCGCACGCGCAGCGCCACCGCGATCCGGCCGCCGCTGTCGTCGCCGTCGGCCGCCGGTGCGTCGGCGACCCGCAGGACCTCGGCGTTCTCGAGCGCCAGCCGGGTCGCGCCGCCCCGCCCCTGCTGCTCGCGGGTGACGAGCACGTCAACGCGTCCTCCGGGCCGCACGAGGCGCCGGTCACCGGTGGCGACGATGTCGGCGATCCGCTCGCCGGGCGCGAGCCGCAGCGGATCCCGGGACTGGACGAGGGCGAGCGTCAGGTCGCTGCCGCGCGGGACCGCGGCCTGGGCGCGCAGCCCCACGAGCTCGCGACCGTCGGCGACGCGCTCCTGCGGCGCGTAGCGGCGCGGGACGCGCCGCACGGCGAGCTGATCGCTCGAGATCGGCGCGTCGGCGGGGATGTCGCGCGCGGCGACGACGACCGGGACCGTCGGGCCGACGGCCGCCCGCAGCTCCGCCTCTCGCCGGCCGATGTCGCCCGCGGCGAGCGTGCCGAGGACGATCGCGAGCCCGAGCAGCAGGAGCGCGCGGCGGCGCGGGCTCACGACGCGGCCCGCCCGCGGACCCGGCCGGCGGGCAGGTCGACGACGAGGCGCGCTCCGCGAGCCGCGGGCGCCGAGCGGAGGCTGCCGCCCTGACGGCGCACGGCCTCGTGGGCGATCGCGAGGCCGCGGCCACGCAACCCGCGCCGCGAACCGGCGGCGAGCGTCGCGACCGGGTGGGCGAGCCCCGGGCCGTCGTCGTGGACCTCGATCCGCACGTCGTCGCCGGCGTGCAGCCGCACGCGGACGATGCCCTCGCCGTGCTCGACCGCGTTCTGCAGGAGGTTCCCGAGCGCCTGGGCGAGTCGCGCGCGGTCGCCGACGACGATCGTCGGGCCGGGCGCGACCGTCAGTTCGATCCGGCGACCCACGCGGCGCGCGAGCGCATCGTGCACCGCGACGAGCCCCCGCACCAGCTCGGCGACATCGACCGGGCGGCGCTCGTCGGGCAGGCGACGTCGCGCGACGGCGGCGGAGACCTCGTCCGCGGCGCGGCGTGCGCGAGCGAGCTCCCCGGCGACGGCGGACGTCCGCGGGTTCGTCGGGTCGTCGAGCGCCAGCAGGACGGTCGTCAGCGGACCGCGCAGCTCGTGACAGGCGCGGACGACGCGCTCGGCGGTGCTGCGGCCGGCGCGCCGCTCGAGCAGCAGCAGCGACGCCGCGCCGACGGCGAGCAGCCAGCCGGCGGCCAGCAGCGCGCTCATGCCGCCCACGCCCGCTCGACCGCGGTGGCCGGCGCCTCGACCAGCCGGTACCCGACGCCCCACACGTTCACGACGAACTCGTCGCCGGCGACGCCGAGCTTGCGCCGCAGCCGGCAGGCGTGCGAGTCGACGGTCCGCGAGACGATCGACGCGTCGCGGAAGCCCCACACCACGCGCAGCAACTCGGACTTCGTGAACACGCGCGTCGGCTCACGCGCGAGCGCCAGGAGCAGCGCGTACTCCTTCTGGGTCAGCTCGATCGGCTGCTCGCCGATCAGCACGCGCCGCCGCGACGGGTCCAGTCGCAGCGATCCGACCCGCAGGATCCCCGCCTGCTCCCGGCGCCCCGCGCGCGCGAGCACCGCGCGGAGGCGCAGGCGCAGCTCCGGATAGCTGAACGGCTTGACGAGGTAGTCGTCGCACCCCCACTCGAAGCCGCGGATCCGGTCCAGCTCGCCGTCCCGACCGCTGAGCACGACGACCGGCGTCGCCGGATCCACGCGCGAGGCGATCCCGTCCGCGCGCCGCACCTCGCGCGCGAGCTCCAGCCCGCTGCCGTCCGGCAACACGACGTCGGTGAGGACGAGATCCGGCGCGTGCCGATCCAGCAGCCGCCGCGCGGTGGCGAGATCCTTCGCAGCCAGTGGCTCGTAGCCGTCGGCCGCAAGGTGCTCGGCGAGGAACTCCCGCGTCAGGTCGTCGTCCTCGACGAGCAGCAGGGTGGCGATGGGGGGCGAGTCGCTCATGATGCCCCTCTCACCCGCCACCCACCGCAGGTTCTCCCCCGCGTTTTCGTCGCCGCATTGCGTCACCCCGCATCGGTCGCGACGCGCCGAGCGCTCCCGCAAGGCGAAGAGCCTCAGGAGCGACGGGGTCGGCAACGCGCTGACCCCGTGAGCGAGCTCGGTGACGATCCGGTCTACGGTCGGGAGCAGGAGCTACTGGGCGGCAAGTAGCCGACCGCCATCATCGACGTTCCGAAGCGCGCGCAGTCGGCTACCCGCAGCGTCAAGCTGGTCACCGCGGCCGGGGCTTATCGGCTGGAGGACTCCGTCAGATCCGTAGGCCTCTTGTCTTCTGCGCGCCCTCTCTAGACCGTGCCGTTGGAGACGACCCGTGCGATCTCACGGGCGTGCTGGAGCCCGGCGCGCAACTGATCTCGCATGTGCGGTCGGACGTTCAGATTCTGGGGCGACGGATGCGGGACTTCGACGGTCGGCAGATCAATTCCGAGACGTTGCCACCCTCGGGCGGCGTGCTTGCCGATGAGCACTACGACGCGCAGATTCGGCAACAGGCCGACGAGCTCCTCGATGTAGCGCTGACCTTCCAGCAGATCGCTGGACTCAGCAGGTCGGATCTTGCTGTCGCCGCCGATGTACCACGGCACGACGTTCCAGGTGACGACTTCGCGGCGGCGGTCGACACCGAGTTCCTGGAAGAGCCTCCACATGTTCTCCGCAGAGCCATCGTTGTTGTCGGGGGACACGAAGCCTGACCCGCCGCGCTCGACCGTTGCTTTGCCGCCTGGCGCTTCTAGGAGCAACAAGATCTTGGCTTCGACACCCGCTTCGGTCGGATCGAAATCGGGGACGCGATCGGCGCCGCGCTCTCCTCTGAGTCGAGTCACGTAATCGGCGAGCGGCGCGACGTGCGGCTCAGTGAGGAGACTGCGCTTTCGAGCAAGCTCGTCGGGGTCCCGGTTGGCTCGTGGCCCGTCCGAGCGGGGCTCCGCGCCGGTCGTCCCGCTCTCGCCGTCCGTCATGTTGATGACCCTAGCTCGACTATCGGGCGTTCCGGAGCCCGTCTCAAAGACGTGGCGAGACCAATAGCCGCAAACGTTGTTCGTGCTACGACGGACCGCGACGGATAAACGGATCGCGCTTGAGCACGGCGCCGCCGACCTGACGGAGTTCCTCACCTCGTACGACCGACTCTGGCCCTCATCCGAGGTCGGCGTGATCCGACCAAACCTGCGGCCTTTCAACGCCGGGGCTCCCGCCGATTCTGCGACATGGTTGAACGGATCGCATTGGTTCGCATCGCGGCTGATCGCGCGCACATGGACGTTGACACTGCCGACCTTCGGGCCTCCGGGCAGTGGCGCGGAGGCGCCGGCCTAGGGGCTGGTTGCACGTCGAAACCCGCATAGTTGCTGGCGCCGAAGGCCCTTGATCTGGCGAACGGGAGAGCCCCGCGAGTTCCAGCCGTTCCGGACGCCCGCTAACCGGAGTGCGACGCCGAAACCGGCCTCTGGGCTGGGCTTCTGCGGTTCGGCGTCGTCAACGCGGCCCGCCCTTTGACCGACGCGGCCGGTCAGACCGCCGGCCCGTCCGGTCCGCTGAAGTAGACGCCGGGGCCGAGCGTACCCTCCAGACATGCGCTGCACCGCTCCTGTCGAGGGCCACCGCTCGGCCGCAGCTGCTGCAAGGTGCCCGGCGTGCGGCGGCCGGTACGGGCGCTCGTCCTACCGGCCCTCGCACTCGCCGTCGTCATCGCGGCCGTCCTACGGCTCGTACGGTTCCTCTGGTTCGAGGTCGTCTCGCTCGGCCCGGTCGACGAGCGCTGGGCGCGTGACGCGCCTGGCTTACACGGACGCTGAGTGGCGGACCGTCAAGCCGGTCTTCGAGGCGGCGGACGAGCAGGCCGCGAAGCATCCCGAGCGCCGCGACGTGTTCCTGTGCCACGCCTGGGACGACCGGAGCGGCGCCGCCAAGGAGCTCCACGACCTCCTGGAGGCCCGCGGTGTGACCGTCTGGTTCAGCGAGAAGGACATCGCCCTCGGGACTTCGATGATGCGCGAGATCGACAAGGGCCTGCGGATGTCCCGGATTGGCATTGTCCTGGCGACGCCGGCCCTCCTGCGCAGCATCGACGCAGAGGGGGTCGCGGACAAGGAGCTGTCCGCGCTGCTGGCGACCGACCGGCTTATACCGGTCGCCCACGGCACGACCTTCGAGACGGTCCGCGAGCACAGCGCGTTGCTCGCGGCGCGCTCCGGGCTGACCAGCGACGGCTCGCTAGCCGCGATCGCCGCCAGGATCGCCGACGCCGTCAACGTCTAGCCCTGCCGGCCCGCCGCTGCCCGTCGCTGACGGTCGCCTTCCACTGCTCGAAGCGTTCGGGCGTCCAGGACTGTACTCACGCTTCCGCGAACCGGCGAGGTCGCGTCGAGCTGTGCGCGGGCAAGCGGTACTCAGACGCGGCGCTGGGACGGGGTCAGGCGGTGAGCGGGGCGCCGGTCGCGTGGAGCGGGCGCTCCGCCGGCGCGTCCTCGCCAGCCAGGCGGTCGCGCAGCTCGGCCAGGGCGGCCGCAGTGCGCGGCCACTGACGCAGGCGCGGCAGGGCGACCCAGGCGGGGGCGCGCAGGCCCGACGCGGTCGCGGCGAGGTGGGCGATCGCGGCGTCGAGGGCGGCCACGGTCGTGGGGTCCGGCGGGGGGCCGTCGGCGCGGGCCGGGGCGGCCATCGCGGCGTGGGCCAGGGCGGTGACCGCCAGGGTCGTCGCCCAGTCGGGCTCCGCCTGCGCGCCGCGCCGGCGGCCGGGCCACGGCGGGCGCCAGGCCAGGTCGCCGAGGGCGTCGGCCTGCACGGCACGCAGGTTCAGCAGCGCCGTCTGCAGCCGGCGGCGCGCCTGGCGCAGGCGGACGCCGGACGGCTCGACCGGGCGCATCGCCGCCGCGTGCAGGACGTCCCCCACCGCCTCGATCACCGCCGCCTGCGCCGTCGGCAGGCGCGTGCGCGCCGTCTGCGGCCAGAGGAACCGGCGGGCGGCCAGGCCGACGGCGCAGCCGAGCGCCGTGTCGAGCAGGCGGGCGCCGAGCAGCGAGCCGACCGGCGTGCCCGGCTGGCCGAGGTCGAAGACGAGCAGCGCGATCGGCGTGACGCACGCCACCGCCACGCCGTAGGCGACCTTGATGAACGCCTGGCCGACCGTCTGGCAGAGCGCCATCACGACGATCACCACCGCGACCGCCGGCCGGAACGCGAGGATCGCCGCCGCGACGACGACCCCCACCCCCGTGCCGAGCATGCGGTGCGCCGTGCGGCGCGCGGTCAGGCGCACGTTGCTGGCCTGCAGCACCGCCACGGCCGTCAGGCCGACCCACGCGCCGCGCTCGACGCCGATCGCCAGGCCCAGCAGGACGCCCGCGGCCGCGGCGACGCCGTTGCGCACCGCCGTCGGCACGACGAGCGAGCTCGGCCGCAGCGCGCGCCGCAGCGCCGCCAGCGCCCGCGGCCGGTGGCGCGGCGCGAACGGGACGAACGTCTCGTCCCACCGCCGCGCCGGATCCGCCGCCCGGCGCAGCGCCAGCGCCGCCGCCTCGAGCCGGTGGCCCGGCGGCGTGTCGGGCGCGTCGTCCGGCAGCCGGACCGGCGTCGCACGCGACGGGTCATCGACGCTCTCGGCAAGCGCCCGCAGCGCCGCCGACCACGCCGGATCGACCGCGGCGTCCTGGCGCAGCGCCAGCCCGACGGCCGCGTCGAGCACCGCCTCGAGCGCGATCGTCAGCTCGGTCAGGCGCCGGCGCGCCGGGTCCCCGTCGCCGGCGGCGCGCATCGCCTGCGCGGCGTCGCGCACGGCGAGCACTGCACGCTGGCGCGCCGTGTCGACCTCGTCCTCGTCGCCGTCGACGCGCTCCAGCAGCTCAGCCACCGCGAGCACCCCGCCGCGCACGGCGTCCTCCTCCGGCCCCCGCGGGCGGCGCAGCGCCCCGGCGAGCGCCAGCGACCCGACGAGCGCCGCCGCCAGCAGCACGACGCCCGCGCGCTCCGGCGCGGCACCCGGGTCGACGGGCAGCGAGATCGCCACGAGGTAGCTCAGCGTCGGCATGAACTCGCGTGGGGGCCCGACCTCGAAGGCGAGGCAGAGCAGCGCCGCGGACGCCACGACCGGCCCGGCGAGCACCGCCGCCAGCCACGGGTGCGGCGCGGCGAGCGTGCCGATCGCCATCGCGAGCGCCAGGCCGACGCCGACCCCGGCCAGCACCCGGGCGCGCTTGCGGTACGGGACGTCGCCGGCGTACATCGCCACGAACGCTCCCTGGGTGGCGATCGCCCCCCACGCGACCTCGCCGAGCAGCGCCCCGATGCTCAGCGGCAGGACGAAGCTCAGGCCGATCCGCAGCGCCCGGGTCCGGCGCGCCCAGCCGGCGCGCAGGATCGAGCGGAGCAGGACGGGCATCGCCCGCCAACGGTACGCCCCCGGCCACCCGATCCCCGTGACGCGCGCCACGCGCGTACACCACCGGAGGCGGTGCAACATCGAACCCAGCCCTCCTGCGCGCCCGCGATCGGCGTCTAGGATGCCCCGCAGCCCACGGAACGCGGTTTGCCGCCGTGCGTTCCCCCCGGGTGCATCGACCGATCCGTTCCCTGCTGCCGTGCCGCTGCGCACGGGCCGCTCGGGACCCGTCCCGTCACGACTTCGCGCACATGGACTCCAGCTTTCGAGGGAACTACGACTCCGGGGAGGACTTCGTCCTCGAGTACGGGGACCTCCGCTTCACCTTCAACGAGCGCGACTTCGCGGAGCGGTGCGAGCAGGCCGCCGTGCGGCTGGGCTTCGTCCACGACCGCCTCGACCCATCCGAGGTCGACGACCTCGTGAACCTCACGGTCAACGGGGAGGTCGACGAGCCCCTCTCGAACCTCGGCGCCCACGTCAACGACTGCTGGGCCGAGCTCTCCGGGCCCGCCGAGCGCTCGCTCGTGCACTGGCTGCGCCGCCTCGTCTTCCGCGGCGCCTGGCTCGACCAGCGCGTGAAGGAGGGCGAGCTCGACGTCCGCTTCGACGAGCGCGAGCAGCGCTTCGAGTACGTCCAGCCCGCCCGGGACCACGAGCCGGTCGAGCTCGCTCCCGCCCCCTCGTGGTTCACCGTCGCCTACGTCCCGGTCGACGAGCGCCGCTGAGCCAGCACCGCCGGATCCGCCCGGCCCGGAGATGACGAAGGCCCCGCACCGCGGGGCCTTCGTCGTTCCAGGGAGCCGCACCGTCGCCCCGCGCGCACCGGGCGCGCGGGACCGACGGCGGGAATCAGCCCTCGAGGAGCTCCGCGCGCGCGGCGGCGATCGCCGCGGCGCCTTCCTCGCCGACCAGCAGCTCGGGCCGCAGCGTCGTCGAGGCGGCGAGGTCGAGCGCCGGGAAGCGGCCGGTGCCGGCCAGCCCGCGGTCGAGCACGACGACCGTGCTCTCGCCGCCGACCGGCTGCTCGCGGGTCGCGACGATCGTCAGCGAGCCGCCGGTGCCGAGGCGCCGGGCGGCCGAGAGGATCCGGCGCGCCGCGCCCTCCCCCAGCCCGTCGAGCGTGTCGACGAGCACGACGGCGTGACCGCCGCGGGCCGCGATCCGGCGGCCGCGCTCGACGACCTCGTCGATCGCCTTCGTGCGCTGCTCGGGACCCTCGGACAGGTCGAGCGCCGCGACGGGCGTCACGCCACCCTCGCGCCAGTCGCCCAGCTCCTCCGGGCGGGCGCCGGCCAGGACGGCCAGCAGCTCGACGCCGTCGACGTCGCGCAGCGCGACGGCGAGGCGGCGCAGCGCCTCGGTCTTGCCGGACGCGTGCGGACCGGTGATGAGCGCGCGGGAGCCGCGGCCGATCGGGGTCAGCCACGCGATCGCGGAGACCGTCGGGTCCTCGCTGCGCACGACGAGCAGCTCGTGCGGGCGCAGGACGTCGAGGTCGTCGAAGCGCTCGTCCGGGACGGTCTCGTCGGCCGGGCGGCCGTTGATCGTCTCGACGCGCACGAGCGACGGGAAGCGCTCGCTGCGCCGCGCCGGGCGCGTCGGGCCGCTGACGCGGTCGCCGTCGACGAGCTCGCAGCGGCGGACCTGGCCGGCGGAGACGTAGACCTCGACGCCGTCGGCGGCGGAGAGCAGCCCCGAGCCGTTCGGGGTCACGGCGATCGTGCCCTCGACGGTCTCGCCGTCGGCGACCTGCTTGCCGGCGTCCTCGCGCGGAGCCTCCTCGGACTCCTCGCGACCGCCCCGGCGGCGGCGACGGCCGCGCGGCTCCTCGGCGGGCTCCTCGTCGGCGGCGACGGCCTCCGTCGTCGGCTCGTCGCGGTCCTCGTCGCGGCGACCACCGCGGCGACGGCGACGACGGCCGCCCTCGCGCGGCTCCTCGTCGGACGCGTCGCCGCCGCGACGCTCGATGATCGTGTCGACCAGCTGCTCGCGGCGCAGGCGGCGGAAGCCGTCGATCTGCAGCTCGCCGGCGAGCGCGTGGAGGTCGGCGAGCGTGCTGGACTCCAGGACGTCGCGGGTCAGGACGGACATTGGGTGCTCCTCGATGGGTGGCGTCGGTGGGCGCCCGACCGCGTTGGTGCGCAGCGGTCGGCGACTCGAGGCCCAACCTAACGGACGCGACGGCCCCGCGCGCCGCGGCCGACGATCGTCCGGGTCCGTCCCTCCCCCTCGGGCCCCCCAACGCGAGGCGGCGCCCCGAAGGACGCCGCGTGCAGGGAGTTCGTGGACCCGAGGGCGCGTCAGGCGGTGGCGCCGGACTTCGCGACGAGGCCCTTGAGCCACTCCGCGAACTCGGGGCGCGACTGCCAGTCCTTCGTGAACTGGTCGATGCCCGAGGCCGTCAGCGGGTGCTGCAGCATCTGGCGCAGGATCTTGCCCGGCACCGTCGCGACGTCGGCGCCGAGCGCGGCGGCCGTCGTGACGTGGATCGGGTGGCGGATCGACGCGGCGAGCACCTGCGCGCCGGTCGAGTTCACCGCGACGGCCTCGACGATCTCGCGGGTCGTCTCGGTCGAGTCGATGCCGATGTCGTCCAGCCGGCCGAGGAAGCTCGAGATGTACGTCGCCCCCGCCTCGGCGGCGAGGATCGCCTGCGGCGCGCTGAAGACGAGCGTCATGTTCACCGGGTGGCCGAGCTCGCGCAGGCGGGCGGTCGCCTCCAGCCCGGCGGCGCTGAAGGGGACCTTCACGACGACGCGCTCGTCCAAGCCGCGCAGGGCGACGCCCTCGGCGACCATGCCGTCGGCGTCCTCGCTGACGACCTCGGCCGACGTCGGCCCGTCGACGAGCTCGCAGATCCGGCGGATGATGTCCTCGGGCGCGCCGTCCTCCTTCGCCAGGAGGGACGGGTTCGTGGTCGCGCCGGCGAGCACGCCCCAGCGGGCGATCTCCTCGACCTCAGCGACCGATCCGGTGTCGATGAACAGCTTCATGGGGTGCGGCTCCCTGGAGGGTGGGTGGCGTGCAGGGCGGTCGGCGGACGGCCGGCGGCCCCGCGGGGGCGGGACGCTCCGGCTCGTGGTCTCAGCGTAGCGCGGGCTCCCGGGAGCCCCCGAGCCCGTCGTCGTCCTCGTCGTCGTCGGACTCGTGCAGCCACTGCAGGCGCACGTCGTTGCGGTCGATCGACGGCATCTCCTCGATGCCGTTCATGACGGCGCGGACCTTCAGGTAGTCGGCGGCCTCGCGCACGTCGTGGACGCGGGCGATCGAGAACTTCGTCCGGTCCGCGCACCAGCCCAGGGCGGCGAGCGTGCCCGCCAGCCGCTCGTCGGGCTCGCGGTGGATGATCGTGCCGACGAAGTACTTGCGCGAGACGGCCAGCAGCAGCGGGTGGCCGTGGACGGAGAGCGCCGGCAGGTCGCGCAGCACCTCGACGGACTCCTGCGGCATCTTCGCGAAGTCCGGACCGGGATCGAGGACGATCGCGTCGGACCGGACGCCCGCGGCGAGCGCCCGCTCGCGCAGCTGCCCGAGGACGTTGCGCACGTCGGCCACGACGCGCCCGCCGTAGTCGGGGAAGCGCTCCGTCTTCGGCTCCGCGCGGGTGTGCATGAGCACGATCCCGGCGCCGTGGGCGGCCACGACGCTCGCCAGGCGCGCGTGGTAGAGGCCGCTGACGTCGTTGATGAGGTGCGCGCCGGCGGCCAGCACGGCCTCGGCGACCTCCGGCTTCCACGTGTCGACGGAGACGATCAGGCCGTGCCCGACGAGGCGCTCGACGACCGGCGCGACGCGCTCGATCTCCTCCTTCGCGCTCACCGGCGGGCGGTGCACGATCCCGGACTCGCCGCCGACGTCGATGATCGTCGCGCCGGCGTCGGCGAGCTCGAGGCCCAGGCGCACGCGCTGCTCGACGGTCTCCAGCCGGACGCTGTCGCTGAAGGAGTCCGGCGTGCAGTTGACGATCCCCATCAGGAGGGGGTGCCCGGCCCGGAGCGTGAGGGTCCGTTGGCGCAGGCGGAGGGTCAGCGTGTCGCTCACGCGGGGCTCCCGTCGGAGAGATGGAGGTGGTGGAAGAGGACGTCGCCGGAGCGCCAGACGCCCCGCGGGCGCAGCGTCAGCGGGTCGACCCCGATCGCGCCGTCGAGGATCGTCGGCGCGCCGGTGGTCGCGGTGCCGACGAGCAGCGGCGAGACCGTGAGCAGCAGCTCGTCGAGCAGCCCGTCGCGAACGAGCGCGGCCAGGAGCGTCGGTCCTCCCTCGCAGGCGACGAGGCCGATCTCGCGGCGGTGCAGCTCCCCGAGCACGGTCGCCGGCGAGGCGTCGACCACCTGCACGAGCTCGACGGCGCGCGCCTGCTCGAGCGCCGCGTCGGCCTGCTCGGTGACGACGAGCACGCGGGCCTCGTCCTCGTGCAGCACCGGGACGTCGGCGTCCAGCGATCCCGACCGCGTGACGGTCGCCAGCAGCGGCTCGGGGGTGCGCCCCGCCGTGCGGCGGCGCTCGCGCTGGTCGTCGTCCAGCACCGTCGCGTAGCGCTCGCGGTTCAGCGTGCCGGTGCCGACGAGCAGGGCGTCGGCGCGCTCGCGGACGCCGCGGAAGATCGCGCGGTCCTCGGGACCGCCCAGCGCGCCCGAGCGGCCGGCGACGGTCGCGTGGCCGTCGATCGAGGCGACCATCACCCCGATCGTGCGTGGGCGGCCCGGGACCGCCGGCGCGGGATCGGCGACGATCGCGTCGAGGACGGCCGCCGCGCCGGTCGGCTCGCCGGGGACGAGGGCGGCGTAGCGCGGCGGCTCGCTCACCCGCGCACGACGATGATCGTGTGCGTCGTCGCCGCGGCGGTCGCCACGCCCGGGACCTGCAGCGCGCTCTCGTCGGTGCTCGGCGTCGTCGGGGTCGGCCCGTCGTCGTCGCCGCCGAGGAACGTCAGCGCGAGCACGACGAGCAGGGCGACGAGGAGGATCCCCAGCACGAGGACCTGCCAGCGCGGGGCGCGGCGGCGGGGCCCGATCGGCTGCAGGCGCTCGGCGACGAGCGGGCCCTCGTGGTCGTCCCAGTCGTCGTCGTCCCAGGAGCCGCCGTCCTCGAGGTGCTCGTCGTCCTCGTCGGTGACGTGCTCGGGGTGGGACGGCTGCGGGACGTCGTGGTGCACCGCCTCGTCCTGCGCGAGGCCCAGCGCGGCGACCTCGGCCGAGGACCACTCGACCGTCGCGTCGGGATCGACCGGCTCGCCGCCGGGACCGACGGGCTGCGCCGGCGCGGGGCCCTCGTCGGCGGGGGCGCCGGGCGCCGGGCCGGGCGTGATCGCCGTCGGCTCCTCGAGCGGCGCGGGGTCGTCGGCGGGCGCGGGCGCCAGCGGCTCGCCGGTGGCGGGCTCCGGCGTGGCCGCGGGCGCGACGGGCGACGGGTCGACCGCGGCGGGCGCGGGCGACGCGGCGGGCGCCGGCGACGCGGCGGGCGCGACGGCCTCGGGCTCGGCGGCCGGGGCGCTCGGGGCCGGCGCCTGGACCTGGGCGGCCGCGGCGACGACCGCCTCGCGCAGGCCCTCCGGTGCCGCGGTGCGCGTCCAGGCGCGGTACGACAGGCCGGCCTCCTCGAGCGCGTCGACGACGCTGCGACGCTCGTCGCCGCCCTCGAGCCAGCGGGCCAGGGTCAGGCGCGCCTCGGCCCCGCGCAGCTGCCCGTCCTGGCGCAGCGCGGCGAGGGCGATCGCCTGGCGCGCCTCGGGCGTCGTCAGCGCCTCGCTGGCGATCGAGCTGCCGCGCATCGCGTCGCGGAGCATGAGGCGGGCCTGGGCCAGGACGGCCGCGAGCACCGACGGATCGGCGCGCAGCAGGGTCGCGAGGTCGTTGTGGTCCAGCCGGCTGAGGCCGCGCAGGGCGAGGATCTCGCGCTGGTCGACCGGCAGCACGCGGTTGGCCTTGACGACCGACGCCTGCAGGCTGGCCATCGGGACGTTCGCCTCGTCGTGCGCGCGCAGCTGGGCGGCGTACTCGGGGTTCGCCTCGATCTGGCCGAGCATCTGGCGCGCGTGCCAGCAGCCCATGAGCAGGAGGTCGCGCTCGTCCAGCCCGGCGGGGGCGTCGGCCGGGATCCGCTCGGCGGTGGCGCTGAACGCGGCCACGGTCGCGTGCCAGGCCGCGCCGGGACTGTCCGTGACCCGCAGGGTCAGGTTGTAGACCGTCTCGCCGTCGCGGTCGAAGCGGGCCGCGGTGACGGTCGCCGGGGTGGGCGTGGGGGGCTCAGCTGCGCTCGACATCCCGATCGGCCCCGATCCTAGGCGCTCGCGCGGTCGGGGGGCGCGACCGAGGTCGACCCTTCGTCCAGCCCGGGGGCGCCCACCGCCGCGGGGACGAGCCCCTCCAGGCGCGCCTCCTCCCGGAAGTCCTCGACCGCGGCGGCGGTCGCGGCGGCGTCCCAGCCGCGCTCGGGCGCCATCGCCTCGGCGACGACGCGGACCGCCGCGGCGTCGTCGGAGAGCAGCCGGCGCGCGGCGGTCAGGCCGAGCCGCGTGCGGCGCAGCAGCGCGTCCCCCACGCTCAGCGCCTGCTCGTGCCGGGCGGCGTGGACGACCTCGGCCAGCAGGTCGACCGGGCCGTCGTCGACGACGAAGGACGCGAGCTCCGGCCGGGCCTCGGCGAGCGCGAGGACGTCGCGCGCGACCGAGCCGTAGCGGGCGGCGAGCTGGTCGCGCACGTCCTGGGTGGTGCCCTCGACGTGCGGCAGGCGCAGCGGGTCGATCGGCTGGCCCAGCGGCAGGCGGTCGGTGCGGCACGGGGCCTGGCGCCCCTCCCGCTCCACGAGCCGGTCGACGGTCTGCTTCGCCATCCGCCGCCAGGTCGTGAGCTTGCCGCCGGTGATCGTGAGCATCCCCGACGACGTCTCGTAGAGCTCGGCGCGGCGCGAGATGTCGACGGAGCGCTTCGGGTCGCCGCTGGAGATCAGCGGCCGCACGCCGGCGTAGGCACCCTGGACGTCGTCGGCGGTCAGCGACGTGCCGAAGAACGCGTTGACCCCGTCGAGGATGTACGTCACGTCCTCGACCGGCGGCGGCACGTGGTCGAGGTCGCGGCGGTCGTACTCGTTGTCCGTCGTGCCGACGAGCGTGCGCCCGAGCCACGGCAGGGCGAACATGAACCGCCCGCCGCCCGAGGGGACGATCGCGCCGGAGCGCAGCGGCAGCTTCTCGACCGGCAGCGTCACGTGCGTGCCGCGCGAGGGCCGGATGACCGGGACCTCGGCCTCGTCGCGCAGCTCGGCCGGCCGCAGGCGGTCGGCCCAGACGCCGGTGGCGTTGACGACCGCGGCGGCGCGGATCGGGAACCGCTCGCCGGACACGCGGTCCAGGACCTGGACGCCCTCGGCCCACCCGTCGCGCTCGAGGAGCTCCAGCACCTCGATCCGGTTCAGGCAGACCGCGCCGAAGCGCTCGGCCTCCTGGAGGATCGTCAGCACGAGCCGGCTGTCGTCGGTCTGGCAGTCGTAGAAGAGGTGGCCGCCCGTCGGGCCGCGGCCCGCGAGCGCCGGCAGGTGCTCGACGACCTCGTGCGGGTCCAGCGCGCGGTGGCGGTCCGGGCTCCACGCCTTCTCCTCGTCGGAGAGCGCGCGGCGCCGGCGGCGCCCGCCGCGCCGGGCGTCCACGGCCAGGACGTCGTAGAGGTTCAGGCCGACGCCGGTGATCCGGTCCGGTCGCCCCTGCCCGGCCGCGGCGACGACGAGCGGCAGCGGCGTGACGAGGTGCGGCGCCAGCCGCGCGTTGATCTGCCGCTCCAGCAGCGCCTCGCGCACGAGCCCGAGGTCGAAGCTCGAGAGGTAGCGCAGGCCGCCGTGGACGAGCTTCGAGCTGCGGCTGGACGTGCCGGACGCGTAGTCGGCGCGCTCGACGAGCGCGACGGAGAACCCGCGCGACGCCGCGTCGAGGGCCACGCCGGCGCCGGTGACGCCACCGCCGACCACCACGACGTCGAAGGTCTCCTCCGCCAGGGCGGACAGCGCGTCGGAGCGTTCGAGCACGGCGCCAGGATCGCAGCCGGGGCCGCCGGACGCGAGCGGCCGGGGACCGCGAGGCCGCCCGGCGCGGCCGGCCGCAGGATCGCGATCCCGATCCCTGCCACGCCCCGGGGGTCCGCCGCAGCGGGGACACTCCGGGTCGGACCCGGGGCATCCCCCATGGTGCGCGGGGCCGCCCCGTTGCACCCTGGTGACGTCCCGTCCGTCCGCCAGGAGCACCCGATGCCCGATCCCACGCCCGACCCCTCCCCCGACGAGCCGACCGTCGCACGGCCGTCGCCCGACGACGCGCCGACCGGCGCCGGCGCGGACCCCGCCGGTGGCGCCGAGCGCGGGCTCCTGCGCTCCTCGACCGACCGCGTCCTCTTCGGCGTCTGCGGCGGCATCGGCGAGCGCTACGGCGTGGAGCCGATCCTCATCCGGATCGCGTTCGTCATCGCCGTGTTCTTCGGCGGCTCGGGCCTGCTCTTCTACCTCGCCGCGGCGATCCTCGTGCCCAGCGCGGCCGCTCCCGCGGCCGGCGCTCCGGGGGCGGCCGCCGCGGGCACCGCCGCCAGCGGCGCGGCGCGCCTGCTCGTCGGCATGGCCGCGATCCTCGCGAGCCTCGTCGGGCTCGCCGCCGTGGCGGCGCTCGGCTTCGGCCTGACCGCGTTCTTCGGCGGATGGCCGGTGGCGGTCCTGCTCGTCCTGCTCGGCGTCGTGCTCATCGTCAGCGCGCGCAGCCGCCCGGCCTCCGCCGCGCTGCTGCTCGTCATCGTGTCGCTGGCGATCCCCGCCAGCGCGGCGGTGATCGGCGACGTGCGCGTCGACGACACGGTCGGCGAGCGGACGTTCGCGCCGGTCTCCGCGCCGATCGCCCGCGAGGGCTCGCGGCTGGGCATCGGCGAGCTCACCGTCGACCTGCGCGACCTCGACGCCCCACGGCGCGGCCGCCCGCTGCGGATCCCCGCCCGCGTCGACGTCGGCCACCTCCTCGTGCGCCTGCCGTCGGACCGCTGCATCACGTGGCGGATCCGCAGCGACCTGCGCGTCGCGGGCGAGCTCGTCAGCAGCGGCGACAGCTTCGGCCCCGCCCGGACCTTCCTCAGCGGCACCGGCGAGCGCGAGCTGGAGATCGACCCCGGCGGACGCCGTCGGCCCGTGGTGGAGCTCGACCTGCGCGTCGGCGTCGGCCAGATCGACATCGTCCACGGCTCCGACGGCGACCAGCAGGGCGCGGTGCGCAGCGGCTGGCGCTCCGGCGACCGCGGCGCGACGCTGCGGACGGCCGCCTGCGAGGAGCGGCGTTGAGCCAGCCGGTGACCGCGGTCCGCCTGGCCGGCGTCCTGACGATCCTCGTCGGCGCCGCGCTGGGATGGGCGGAGACCTCCGGGCAGCGCCTCTGCGACGCGCTGCTCGCCGGGACCGTCGCGGTCACCGTGCTCGTGGCCCTGCCGCTGTGGCTCGTCCTGGCGATCCAGCGTCGGCGCGCCCGCCGCGCGCTCGCCACCGGGCCACGGGCCCCGGCGCCCGAGCTCGCGGTCCCCGTCGACCGCCGCGCCGCCTCCGGCACCGTCCTCGGGCTCGTCGGCGTCGCGCTGGCGCTCCTCGGGCTCCAGTGGCTGCTGGGCGTCGACTTCTGGGCGCTGCTGCTGCTGAGCGCCGGCGGGCTGCTCGTCTGGTCCCAGGCCGTGGGTGCCGAGCTCGCGCAGCCGACCGGACGCGCGCCGAGCGGCTGGGAGCGCCTGCTCGGCGTGCCGCGGATGCTCGGTCGCCGACCCGGCGCGGACGGCGGGCGCGACGCGCTCGTGCTCGCCGCCGGCATCGCCCTCGTCGTCCTCGGCGCGCTCGCGCTGCTGTCGTCGCAGGGCGCGCTGGCCTGGAGCCGCAGCAGCCTGCTGCAGACCGTCGTCGTGCTCGTGGCGCTGACGGTCGTCGTCGCCCCGTTCTGGCGGCGCCTCTCGCGCCGCGCGACCGCCGAGCGCAACGAGCGGATCCGCAGCGACGAGCGCGCCGAGGTGGCCGCCCACCTCCACGACTCGGTGCTGCAGACCCTCGCGCTCATCCAGCGCCGCAGCGACGACCCGCGCGAGGTCGCGCGGCTCGCGCGCGGCCAGGAGCGCGAGCTGCGCCTGTGGCTGTCCGGCCGCAGCGAGCGTCCCGACGACGAGACGATGGCGGCGCTGCGCGCCGCCGCCGCGGCCGTCGAGCTCGAGCACGGCGTGGAGGTCGACGTCGTCACCACCGGCGAGCGGGCGCTGGACGACCGCGCCGCCGCGCTCGTCGCCGCCGCCCGCGAGGCGATCGCCAACGCGGCCCGGCACGCCGGGACCGACGCCCAGGGCATGCCGCAGGCCGTCCAGGTCTTCGCCGAGGTGACCGGCGACCGGCTCGAGGTCTTCGTCCGCGACCGCGGACGCGGCTTCGACCCCGACGCGGTGCCCGCCGACCGCCGCGGGGTGCGCGAGTCGATCGTCGGCCGCCTGCGTCGCGCCGGCGGGCGCGCCACCATCCACTCGGCCCCCGGACAGGGGACCGAGGTCGAGCTCTCCCTGCCCCTCGACGCCTGACCCCGGCGACCGGAGCCCCATGACCACGCAGCCGCCCACCGTCGTCCTCGTCGACGACCACGCCCTCTTCCGCGCCGGGGTGCGCGCCGAGCTCGAGCAGGGCGACGGCCACGCCACCGTCCTGGGCGAGGCGGGCGACGTCGACGAGGCCGTGCGCCTCGTGCTGGACCGCGAGCCCGACGTGGTGCTGCTCGACGTCCACATGCCGGGCGGCGGCGGGGTCGAGGTGCTGCGCCGCGTGCACGAGCGCCGCCCGGGGCAGCGGTTCCTCGCGCTGTCCGTCTCCGACGAGCCGGCCGACGTCATCGCGCTGATCCGCGCCGGGGCCCGCGGCTACGTCACGAAGACGATCTCGGGCACCGAGCTCGTCGACGCGCTCGGTCGCGTCCGGGCCGGCGACGCGGTCTTCTCGCCCCGGCTGGCGGGCTTCGTCCTCGACGCCTTCGCCGGCCGGCTCGAGGAGGCGGGCCTGGCGCAGGGCGAGGTCGATCCCGAGCTCGACCAGCTCACCGATCGCGAGCGCGAGGTCCTGCGGCTCATCGCCCGCGGCTACCTCTACAAGGAGGTCGCGCTGCGGCTGTCGATCAGCCCGAAGACCGTCGAGCACCACGTCTCGGCCGTGCTGCGCAAGCTCCAGCTCTCCAACCGCCACGAGCTCACGCGCTGGGCGGCCGAGCGGCGGCTCGTGGACTGAGTCCCACGCCGCTCGCCGTCGGACGGCGAGTCGACCCTACGCATGAGTAGGATCGCCGCCCATGAGCGCGCGGACGATCCTCATCACCGGCTTCCCCGGCTTCATCGGCGCCCGCCTGATCCCGCTGCTGCTCGAGCAGGACCCCGAGGCGAGCGTCGTCGCGCTCGTCGAGCCGCGGATGGTGGAGAAGGCCCACGCCGCCGCGGCCGAGCTGCGGGCCGGCGACCGGCTGCGGATCCAGCCGGGCGACATCACGCTGCCGCGCCTGGGCCTCGACGAGGCGACCGCCCGGACGCTCGCCAACGACGTCGTCGCGGTCCACCACCTCGCCGCGATCTACGACCTCGCCGTCCCCCAGGCGCTCGCCGAGCGCGTGAACGTCCTGGGCACCCAGCACGTCGTGGACTTCTGCCGGACCTGCCCGCGCCTGGAGCGCCACCACTACGTCTCGACCGCCTACGTCGCCGGCCTGCGCGGCGGGCGCGTGATGGAGGCGGACCTCGCCGCCGGCCAGCAGTTCAAGAACCACTACGAGTCGACGAAGTTCGCCGCCGAGGTCCTCGTCCGCGCGTCGATGGACGACGTCCCGACGACGATCTACCGACCGGGCATCGTCGTCGGCGACTCGCGCACGGGCGCGACGCAGAAGTTCGACGGGCCCTATTACCTGCTGCGCGTGATCTCCGCGTCGCTGCGCCGCGGCGGCGGGCTGCTCTTCCAGCCCGGGGCGATGACCGCGCCGTTCAACGTCGTCCCGGTCGACTTCATCGTCGACGCGATCGCCGCCGGCGCCCGGACCGACGACGACCGCTTCGTCGGCGAGACCCTCCACCTCGTGGACCCCGACCCGGTGAGCGCCGCCGAGCTCTTCCGCCTGCTCTGCGTGGAGTACGCGGGTCGCGAGCCGCAGGTGCGCCTGCCGTTCGCGCTGGTCGACCAGGCGCTGCGCCTGGCGCCGGTCCGCGCCCTCTACGGGGGCACGCCGCGGGAGTCGCTGCGCTACCTCGGCCACGAGGTGCGCTACGACACCTCGCGCGCCACGCAGCTGCTCGCGAGCCGGGGCCTGCGGTGCCCGTCGCTGGCGGAGTACGTCGGGCCCGTGGTCGCGTTCTTCCGCGAGCACGAGGACGACCCGGCCTACGCGCCGGCGGGTCGGTGAGCGCCGGACGCCCGGACCGTCGCGCCGGGGCGGGCCTGCGCAACTCGCCGCGACCGACGGGGTTCTGAGGGACGTGGTCTCCCGCCGCTCCTCCCTCCTCGTCCTCGCCCTGGCCGGCGCGCTCGCCGGCCTGCCCGCGTCGCCCGCCCAGGCCGCCCTGGCGGGGCCCGAGGCGCTCTCGGTCGAGAGCGGCGACACGGCGCTGGACGGCTGGGGCGGCTGGCTCGTCTGGAGCCGCCGCGACGCCGGCGGCACGTTCACGCTCGTCGCGCGCGCGCCGGACGGGACGGGGCTCGCGCTGCCCGCTCCGGCGCAGCGGCGGCCCTACGACGCGCGGATCGGTCCCGGACCGGACGGGCGGCCGCTCGTGGTGTACTCGCGCTGCGCCGCACCGGCCGCGCAGCCCCCGACGGGCTGCGATGTCTGGCGGATCGACCCGCAGAGCGGCGAGACCCGCGTCGTGGCCGCCGCGAGCCGGCCCGACGTCGACGAGCGCCTGCCGACCGTCTGGGGCACGCGGATCGCGTTCGCTCGCCAGGAGCGCGGCAGCCGCGCACGCCGGGTCGGGATCGCCATCGCGGCGCTCGACGGTCCCGCACCGCGGCGGGCGGTCGTGCACGGGCCGCGCAACGAGCGGCGCGGCCGCCGGCCGGTCCGGGCGCGCAGCTACGGCCCCGTGGGCCTGGACCTCGTCGGCCGGCGCCTCGCCTACACCTGGGAGGTCCGTCGCCGCTCCGGCACGGTGGGCAGCCTGCGGACGGCCCTGCTGACCGGATCGACCCGGGCGCCGGCCGTGCGATCGGCGCAGGGGCTCTTCGAGCTGCCGGCCGCGCGCGGCTCGGTCTCGGCGCTCGGCAGCCCCGCGCTCGGCGGCGGCCAGAGCACGGGCCTGCAGGTCCTCGCCCCCGTGATCCGCACCGGCGGCGGTGGCCGCTCGACGATCGTGCGCACGACGATCGGCGGCTCGCGCGCCTGGAAGCTCGAGAGCGGCTTCACGGCCGGGCAGACCGAGCGCTACGGCTCGGCGCTCAGCGCGGTGGCGTGGCTCGACGACGCGCGGATCGCCACGGTCCGGCGCCTCGCCAGCGACGGCCGCTACGGCTGCCGGTCGGCCGCCGCGCCGGGCACCGAGGGCTGCGAGGTCCTCGCGTTGCGCCTGCGCGCCCAGCCCTGGCGCGCGCTGCGCTGAGCCCGAGCGCCTCGCGGCGCCACGCGCCGGCGCCGCCCTTCGCAGCGACGCCGCGCGCCGGCGCCGCGGGGACGGCGCCGGTCGGCCGCCTCGCCCGATCAGGCGTCGAGCACCTCGACGACGCCCGCCGCGCCGTCGACCCGCACGCGCATCCCGTCGCGCAGGTCCCGCGTCCCCGTGCGGGTGTTCGAGACGCACGGCAGCCCGAGCTCGCGGCAGACGATCGCCGCGTGGCTCAGCGCGCTGCCGACGTTCGTCACCACGGCGCTGGCGAGCGGGAACAGCGACGCCCAGCTCGGGTCGGTCGCGTGGCAGACGAGGATCGTCCCCTCCGGGATGTCGGCGCCGGCCAGGTCGGTGATGACGCGGACGGTGCCCTCCGCGACGCCGGAGCTCACCCCGAGGCCGGTCAGCCGCCGGGTCGACCCGTCGCCCGGGTCCGCCGAGGCCGCGACGGGCTCGGGCACGCCGTGCCAGACGTGCGGCAGCTCGGCCGCCTCGAACGCCGCGTGGTCGACGCGGCGCTGGGCCACGAGCGCCGGGATCGCGTCGCGATCGAGCGCCTCGAGCTCCTCGATCGTGAGGAACTGGACATCGCGCGGGTCCTGGAGCACGCCTTCGTCGTGGAGGTGCCGGCCGACCGCGCGCGACGCCGCGCGCGCGGCGTCGACGGTCTGGAGCATCGCCGCGCGGCCCCGCTCGCGCCACATCGGGGCGTGGCCCGAGAAGCGGACGATCGCCCGCACGAGCGGCCAGCGCGCCGGCCCGACCGCCTCGCGCAGGCGGGCCATCGCGTCGGCCCGCGCCTCGCGGCCCCGGGCCGCGATCCGCTCCACGTCCTCGGCCTCCGGCCGACGGCGGTAGGCGGCGGCGAGCTCGCGCACGAGCGACGGGTCCTCGCGCCAGGACACGGACTCCACGAGCCCCTCGCGCGGCCCGTGGTAGCCGTGCGCGCGCTGGAACGCCGGGACGTCGATCTCGTCGCGCGCGAGCCGCTGGAGGTCGCGCACGAGGTCGAACTCCGCCGTGCCGTGGTCGCTGCGCACGAGCTCGCGCTCCAGCCCCGGCAGCCCGGCGTCCTGCGCCAGCGACTCGACCTTCGCCAGCAGCCCCTGGGCCATGATCGAGAGGACCATGTGGCTGCGGGTGACCTCGGCGTAGCGACGGCGCGCCTCGGCGAGCAGGTCGACGGCGTCGGCGAGCGTCGCGTGCGCGACGCCGAAGGCGACCCGACCCCACCAGGCGAAGACGTCCGCCGCGACCTGCTCCTGCTCGCGCATGCGCCGGCGGACGGTCAGCGGCATCCGCACCGCGACGATCGGCCACCGCCGGATCCGCTCGAGGAACGGCGGCTCGGTGTTCTCCTCCGGCACCGAGCCGAAGAGCTGCTCCTCCATCTGGGCCGCCGAGCTGCCGGGCAGGCGCCCCGCCAGCTGGCACATGACGTCGACGTTGGCGATCGCGCGACCGTGGGCGACGGTGATGAAGCGCAGGTCGACGTCGGCGGGGACGCCGCGCTCGCGCTCGCGCAGGACGCCGAAGTCGGTCCAGCAGTCCCGCATCGTCGCCTCGGTCGCCGGGTCGTACACCGACCAGGTCAGCGGCGTGACGATGCCCGGGAACGCCTCGTCGACGTTCGCCGTCGTCCAGCGGACGCGGCTGCCGGGCAGGTGCACCGGGCTCGCGTCGAGGTCGGGCCCGTCGGGCTCCGGCGGCAGCGAGAAGTCCACGCCGGTGACCGGCCGCGCCTGCAGCAGGACGAGCGTCCCGTCGGCGAGCGCCCACTCCACGTCCTGCGGGCTGCCGTAGTGCTCGGCGACGCGGGCCCCGAGCCGCGCGAGCTCGGCGGCGCGCTCGTCGTCGAGCGCGGGCCGGGCCCGACGCTCCGGCTCGACGTCGCGCTCGATCGTGCCGCGGCCGGTCTCGGGGTCGCGGACGACCTCGACCTCCTTGCCGCCGATCACGCGGTCCAGGACGCGCCAGCTGCCGTGCTCGACGACGAGCTGGTCGGGCGTCGTGATGCCGGAGACGACCGCCTCCCCCAGCCCCCAGCTCGCGTTGACGAGCAGGCGATCGGTGCGCCGGCGGACGGGGTCGGCCGTGAAGAGCACGCCGGCGACCTCGGAGGCCACCATCCGCTGGACGACGACCGCGATCGAGGGCAGCGGATCGATCCCGCGCTGCCGGCGGTAGTCGATCGCGCGGGCCGTGTAGAGGCTCGCCCACGCGCCGCGCACGGCGTCCAGCAGCTCGTTCTCGCCGCGGACGTCGAGGTACGTGTCGTGCTGGCCGGCGAACGCGGCGCCCTCGAGGTCCTCCGCGGTGCCCGACGAGCGCACCGCGACGAAGCCGCTGCCGAGCTCGGCGTAGGCGGCGCGCACCGGCATCGAGACGGCGTCCGGGATCGCCGCCTGCTCGATCCGCTCGCGGATCGTCGCGGCGGCGTCCTCGAGCGCCGCGAGGTCGCCGGCGGGCAGGCCGTCGAGGAGCTCCCGGACCCCGTCGCGCAGGGCGTCGACGTGCGCGTCGTAGGCGCGGGTGCTGACGACGAACCCCTCGGGCACCGGGAACCCGGCCTGCACGAGGCGGCCGAGGTTCGCGCCCTTGCCCCCGACGACGTCGTGGTCGGTGGCCTGGGGATCCGCGAACCAGACCGTCGGACGGGCCTCGGTCGTGTCGACGATGGGCGGCTCGGCGGTCATCGGGTGGCTCCGGTGGTCGAGAGGGCGGCCGGGCGCGCGCGCCAGGCCTCCAGCAGCGCGGCGTTCTGGCCCGGCGTGCTGCCGTAGGTGGCGATCTCGTCCGCGCCGGCGTCGCGGTAGCGCTGCAGCGCCGCCACGCACGCCGGCACGTCGCCGAAGGCGCAGGACTCCTCCATCCACGCGTCCGGCACGAGCGTCGCCGGCTCCAGCAGCTCGCGCCGGTGGAAGGCCGTGTCGGCGAGCTCGTCGCCGCCGGCGGCGGCCTGCCGGGCCCGCATCGCCTCGCGCAGGCGCTCGGCGGGCTCCCGGTCCCAGCCGTTGACCCGCAGCAGGGAGTTGCCGTACTCCGGCGCCTGGAGGTACGTCACCGCCCGGGCGTGGGCGAGCGTCCGGGCCTCCTCCTCGCCGAGGTCCGGCGCGGTGACGACGCACTGGACGATCCGCAGCGACGCGGGGTCGCGATCGATCCGCTCGCACGCCTCGCGCAGGCGACGGACCGAGCCGGCGGTCGCCTCGGGGGTCATCATCGGCGGCAGGATCACGCCGTCGAAGGTCTGCGCGACCGCCGCAGCGGCCTTGGGCAGGCCGAAGGTGCCGTAGTACACCCGCGGCGGCGGTCCCTCGTACACGTCCCCGAGCTTGATCGCCCGGTACGTGCCGGCGGGCCCGTCGTAGTCCAGCGTCTCGCCGGCCCACAGCCGGCGAAGGATGTCGACGTAGTCGCGGATGCCGTCGAAGCCCGCGGTCCGCAGGCCCTCGTGGCGCAGGTAGGCGTGGTCGCCGCGGCCGAGGCCGAGGATGAACCGCGGCCCGGCGACGGCCTGCATCGTGGCCCCGAAGGCCGCCATGTGCAGGACGTGGCGACGCGCCGGCGAGACGAGCCCCGTCCCGAGCCCGATCCGCTCGGTGCGCACCCCCGCGGCGCCGAGGAAGACCGCGGCCTCCTTGAGGTTCCACCGCTCCGAGAACCACGCGTTGACGAAGCCGAGCTCCTCGGCCTGCACCGCGTCGTCGATGCCCTGGCGGACCGTCCGGACCGCCGTCTCGTCGCTCGCGTCCGCGGGCAGGTGCGAGGCGACCCGTCCCGCGACGAGGTAGGCGCTGATGTCCTCGACCACCGGACCGGGCATCAGGACCGCCCCCCGAGCGCCGCGCGGACGAAGTCGGTCCACATCGCCACCTGGCTGTCGCCGTACCCGACGCGTCCGTCGCACTCCCAGCGGGCCAGGCCGACCGACATGTGGACGTTGGACCAGGTGTGCCACGGCGCCGAGGCGCGCAGCGTGCCGTGGAGGCGGTGCTCCTGCCCCTCGTCGTCGGTCACGACGACCTCGTGGCCCGCCTGACGGCGCCCGGCGCGGTCCCACTCGGTGCGGATGACCGCGGAGGTGACGGTCCGCAGCCGGCCGTCGCGCCAGACCCAGCCGCGGTTCATCGCCTGCGCCATCGCCGGGTCGGCGGCGAAGCGGTCGCGCCACTCCGCGGTCTCCGGGTCCTCGAGGCCCGTGACGTGGATGGCGAAGTCGTTGTCGAACGCGGCGACGAGCCAGTGGATGCCGGGCAGCCCGGTCGGGTCCTCGGTCCGGGCCTCGCCCCAGGAGCGGTCGCGGACGGCCAGGCCGTCGACGACGTGCTCCTCGCCGCGCAGCCGGACCGTGCCGGACGTGCGCATGATCTGGTCGAAGTGTCGGTTGGACGGCAGCATCGCGGGCGGCATGACGGCGGTGAGCGTCACGTCGATCGCGTTGTCGCGCGCGGCGTCCTCGTAGGTCATCCGGACCTCGCGCAGCGGCTCGAGCACCTGATGGCGGTAGCCGGAGGGCATCGTCACGTCGTCGAGGTCGCCCCCGTCGTCGGTGATCGCGGTGTCGGGCACGAAGTCCCGCATCTCGAAGATCTCGGCCTCCAGCTGGGTGGCCTTGTGGCCCTGCCAGCACCAGACGCCGCCGCTCATGAGGCGGAGGTTCGGGTGCATCCACAGGTAGTTCAGGCAGTGGATGTCCGCCTCCGGGACGTTGAACCCGGTGAAGACGGTCTCCACGAGCGCCGGGCTGGACTCGGTCGCCCGGGCCTCGCGGTGCAGCAGCTCGTCCTCCGGCCGGGCGGTCCCGAAGCCGTCGGCGATCTGCGGGTTCATGAAGTACGACGTGTTCTGGCCCATGGCTCCTCCGGGGTCGTCACCGAGCCGCCCTCGTGCGGTCTCGACGGCGCCGCGCCCGTCGGTCCTCCCCGGCCCGGGCGCGGGCGGCGCGATCAAAGTACACGTTGTGTACTTCGGTGTCCACCCCGTCCGCACACGCTGTCCGGACGCGCGGCGGCGGCGCCGGTCTCCGTCCGCGCCTGCGCGCGTTCTCGGGGCCCCGCCCCGACCGCGGCGGACCGCGGCGACGCGCGTCGGGGGCACCGGCCGGGCGGCGCCTCCGCGGGATGCGGGCCACCCGAGGCGAGCCGCGGGCGGAGGCGGGAGGCGGGAGGCGGGCCGCTACTTCGCGGCGCGGACCGGCAGCGCGATGACGTCGCCGCCGGAGACGGCGATCGCGAGCCGGTTGCGCAGCGTCCGCTCGTCGAAGGCGGCGATCGCGCGGGCCAGGCCGTCCGCGTCGGTGCCGCTGATGATCCAGCTCGGAGGCTCGTCGCGGTAGCGGGACGCCACCACGAGGCCGGTCCCGGGGCCGAGGGTCCGCGCGACGGAGCCGTCGGCGGCCAGCAGCTGGACCTGGCGGCCGTCGGCGCGCGGGCGCAGGAAGACGCCGGAGACGCGCGGCCCGAGCTCGAGCAGCCCCGCCGCCGGATCCTGGCGCAGGTCCCGCCACGTGCCGACCGCGATCCGCGCCGTCTCCGGGTTGTAGGAGCTGCGCAGCGGCGCCACCGACGCCGGCAGGCCGTAGCGGACGATGAGGTCGCGCACCTGGCGGCACGCGTCGCCGCGCGGGTCCACGCACTCCAGGCGCAGCGGCCAGCGCTTGCCCTCGAAGCCGTGCACGAACGGCTCCGGGAAGAGGCCGACGCCGCCACGGGGCGGCGTGGCGACCGGGCGCCGCGGGTCGCCGAGGTCGGCGCGGTCGAACCAGACCGTGTCGCCGTCGTGGATCGGCGCCTCGGACGCCGTCTGCCGGTCGGTCGGCCGCTGCTCGTTCGTCGGCTGCGCGTCGTCCAGCGCTCCGGTCTCGGCCGGCACGCCGTTGATGAGGAACCGCCAGCGGCGCTGCCCCGTCGCGGCGCGGTCGCCGATCCGCACGACGTCGCCGGTCCGGTCGGCCTGCGCGTCCGTGGCGCGACGCAGGACGTCGAGGACGCGGTCGCCGTCCTGCACCGCGACGTCGCGCCGGTCGAGCACCTGGACCTCGCCGAAGCGGTCGGTGACGAGCACCCGCACGCCCGTGCCGCGGTCGGTCCCGCCGCAGCCGGCGAGCGCGAGCCCGACCAGGCCGAGGGCGAGGAGACCGCCGCCGCGCACGGCGCGCCACGGGCGGAGGATCGACGGGACGACGGGGCGCGACACCGGGTGGCGAGTGTATTGGCGCGCCTCGCGGCCCCGCGGCGTGGCGCCCGGGACGCAGCGGTAGGCTCGGCCCGTGGCCGTCAACCTGACCCGGATCTACACCCGTCTCGGCGACGCCGGCGAGACGCACCTCGGCGACATGAGCCGCGTGCCGAAGACGCATCCGCGGATCGAGGCCTACGGCGAGATCGACGAGCTGAACAGCCACCTCGGCGTCGTCCTGACGCTGCCGGACCTCCCCGAGCGCCTGCGCCCGTGGCTGCGCCGGGTGCAGAACGACCTCTTCGACCTCGGCGCCGACCTCTCGGTCCCCGAGGACACGGCGTCCGAGCGCAAGGACCGCCTCCGCGCGACGCCGGAGCAGGTCGCCTGGGTCGAGGAGCGCTGCGACGAGGTGAACGCCGAGCTCGAGCCGCTGCGCTCGTTCCTCCTGCCCGGCGGCTCGCCCGCGGCGGCCCACCTGCACGTCGCACGGACGATCTGCCGCCGGGCGGAGCGCCGCGCGCTGCTCGTCGAGGGCGCCAACCCCGAGGTCGCGAAGTACCTCAACCGGCTCTCGGACCTCCTCTTCATCCTCGCCCGCTCGGCGAACGACGGCGACGAGCCGCTCTGGCAGCCCGGCGCCGGTCGCTGATCGCGCCGGCGGCGCCCGTCAGCGCACGGGCGCCAGCGACCGGGCGATCGCCCGCATCTCGGCGTTCGTGAGCTGCGCCGTCAGCGAGTTGGCGACCCAGTAGGTGCCGCGGCTCGTCCGCAGGACGATCCGGCGGATCCGCCGGCCGTCGTACTGCACGGTGAACGTCCGCCCGCCGAGGCGCTCCTTCGATCCGGGGAGCTTCAGCAGCGGCGGGTCGCGCCACGTCGTGCCCTGGATGCCGTACCGCTGGCCCAGGCCCGGCAGGTCGACGACGATCCGGTACGCCGGCCAGGGGTAGAGCTTGCCGCCCGGCGAGGCGATGTCGTAGGCGTGCGTCGCGGCCTCGTCGTACGTCGCGCCGGCGCGGGCGCGGGTCGGTGCGAGCACCGGCAGCTCGGCGAGCTTCTGCTGCAGCTGGCGCCCCAGCTGCGGGCCGGCGTCGGAGGCCTGGATCGTCGCGGGCGTGGCGCGCGCCCGGCGCCGTGCGGCCCGGCGCGCCTTCGTCGAGCGCCGCGACGAGCGGCCGGCGCTGCTGCTGCTCGACGACGAGGTCACGCCGGGCTCGCCGACCGTCCCGGGATGCAGGAACTGCCGGGCGGCGCGCCGCAGCGCGGCCGGGCTGGCGCGGTAGCTGGAGTTGTCGCCGGCGTCGGTGACGTCGAGCTCGATCCGCTTCGTCGCGCCGCCGCTGACCGACAGCGCGAGGTTCGCCAGCCGCAGCAGCTCGCGCCGCTTCTTCAGCTGGGGATCGGTCGTGAGCAGCGGCGCGATCGCCTCCAGCAGGCCGTCGCGGTCGGAGATGAGCTTGCCCGTGGACACCTGCGCCCGCGCGTCGGCGAGGAACGTCTGCTGCCGCGCCTCGCGCACCTTGTCCGTGTCGCCGTGGCGGTAGCGGACGAACGACAGCGCATCCTCGCCGCAGAGCCGCTGGTAGCCCGAGGGCACGTCGATCGCGGCGTACGGCTCGCGGCTGCCGCGCGGCGGGTTGTTGTCGTTGAAGTACGTCCAGTCGATGTCGGCGTAGAGGCAGCCGAGCTCGTTGACCGCCTTGGAGAACGCCGTGAACCGGATCGAGACGTAGTGGTTGATCCGGAACCGCTCGCCGGGACTCGACAGGAGCTGCCGCAGCTTGCGCATGAGGTTCTGCGGGCCCTTCGTGAACGCGCTGTTGAGCTTCACGTTCGGCGATCCCGGCGGCGAGATGAGGAGGTCGCGGGGCAGCGACAGCATCGTCGTGACCTTCTCCTCCGGGTTCAGGCGCACGAGCAGCATCGTGTCGGCCCGCGTCCGGTTGCCCTCGCCGCTGCCGAAGCGGTGGTCGTCGCCGACGAGCAGCAGCGTCTGCGGCTCGCCGCGCGCGGACCCGTCGACGTCGACGTTCGCGTCCTGACTGGACCGCAGCGCGTCCTCGATGTCCCCGGCGCCCTCGTTGACCACCGCCGCGACGCTCGTGGCGACGACGACGAGCACGACGACCCCCGCGCCGAGCAGGCGCAGGAGGAACGACCGGCCGGACCGAGAGAGCGGAGGAACCTCGGACATCACCCAGAGGCTAGAGGGGTCGTGGCGGTCCGCGTCGTGCTCGCCGCTTCGGCGCCGCGGGCGAGCGGCGGGAGCGCCATGCGCCCGCGCCGCCGCCCTGCGACTCAGCGCACCCCGGCCCGGCGCAGGACCGTGCGCAGCCGCGCGGCCTTCGCGTGGTCGGCGCGGACGACCGCCACCGCCCGCACCTTGCCGCGGCGGGTGACGAACACGACGCGCCGGCCGCCGGCCGCCGGGGCCCGGCGGACCCAGAGCCCGTTGGCGACGCGCCGCGCGCCCCTCGCGGCGACGGCCGCCCGGCTGCCGGGCCGCACGCCCGACACGCGGTGCGCGGCGAGCGTCGAGCTGACCGCGACCGTCCGGCCCTGGTCGTCGAACGCGGCGGCGATCCGGCCCTCGCGTCCGCGGGCGTCCTTCGCGCAGTAGCGGTACGCCCCGCCGGGTCGCTCGGCGGGCTGGCCGACGCGACGCAGCAGCGCCAGGCGCTCCTCCCCCATCCGCAGCGGCCCGACGCCGGCGCCGGTCAGGCGCCCGGCGTCCTGACAGCGCTCCGCGGGCACGCCGGTCGCGCGCTCCCACGTGCGCAGGTACGCCTCGGGGCCGTGCATCAGGTCGTCGACGATCGGGTCGCCGGCGATCTGGCGCAGGTCCTCGACCCAGTCGGGGTAGAGCCCGTAGTGCGCGACGCCCTCGCGGTTGATGTCCCAGGTCCGCTGGCCGGCGTGGTTGCGGTCCAGCACGACGGCGCCGTCGGCGGAGCGGAACGGGTAGCGCACCGGGTTGGCGCTGTTCTTCTCGCGCCGCGGTCCCTGCGCGCCGAAGCCGTTGATGTCGGCGCCGAAGCCGATGCCCAGCCGCGGCAGGCCGACCTCGGCGGCGACCTTGCGCAGCGTCTTCCACTCCGCGGCGAACGACGTCGAGGCCCCCGCGTACGGGCCGATGAAGCCGCCGAGGCGCAGGATCCGCGCCGGCGAGGTCTCGTCCGACCAGCTGTGGCTCGAGATGACGCCGGCGTACCGGCGGCCCTCGATGACCTTCAGCGCCTCGTCGCGCGTCTTCACGCTCATGTGGTCGACCTCGACCATCATGCCCTTGTCCATCATCCGCTCGATGAGCTTGCGGCCGAGGTCGCTGAGCCCGCGCGGGTTGCAGAGCCCGCCGGAGGGATAGACCGGCAGCACGCCGTGGACGCCGAGCGTCGTGAGCAGCTGGGTGACGATGTCCAGCCGCGGGACGACGTCGAGGTCGTAGCGGTCGTGGACGTGCCCGTCCCCGTGGCCGTGCGGGTCGCACTTCTGGAGCTTCAGGAACGAGCCGGTGCTCACGAGGTTGCCGACGTTCGTCAGAAGCCCGGTGAGCCCGCCGTCGCCGGTCGTGCCGCCGAACGGGTTGTCGAACTTGTGGACGGGGAACGCGCTGCGCACCCCGAGGGCGTACATGTCGTCCAGGCGCTTCATGACCTGCTCCTCGGTGCAGGTCGAGCGCCCGCCGGGCAGCGCGCAGTCGAGCACCTCGGAGTTCTCCATCCCGAGGACGATCGCGAGCTTGCCGTCGTTGATCACGCGCCGCGCCTGATCGGGCGAGGTGACGATCCGGAACCAGCCCTTGCCCGGGCCGCCGCTCTGGGCGTCGATGTAGCCCTCGAGCTCGCGGGCCCAGCGCGCCTGCTGCAGCAGCGTGTGCAGCTCGCGGCAGTCGTTGCCCTTGAACGGGTAGATCCGGCAGAGCGCGCCGTTGTCGACGAGGTCGACGACCATCACCCGCAGGCCGCCGCGCCACGCGCGCTCGATCCACTTCCAGTAGGCGCCCTCGTGGGTCAGCGAGTTCCAGCGCGGCCAGTCCTTGAACGTCGGCCAGCCCACCGGATCGTGCGCGCCGAGGGGCCCGGTCGGTGCGTCGGAGAGGAAGTTCTCCAGCACCGCGGCGTTGCCGTTGGCCAGCTGGTGGTCGGGGCAGTCGACGAGCGCCTGCTCGATCCCGTAGGCCGACCACGTGCGGCCGCAGTGGACCCGTCCGCCGATGAAGTTGAAGTTGATCGGGTGGTTGTGGCTGTCCATCAGCCCGCGCACCTCGGCGTCCGGCGCGACGCCGCGGGCCGGGGTCCCGGTCGCGTTGACGTCGGCCTCCGGGAACGTCGCGCAGCCGTCGGCCGCGACGAACGAGAACCGCCCCGGCGTGCCGACGGCGCCGCCGGTCGCGCTGAGCGCGCCCTTCGCGTCGGGCTGCACCGCCAGCTGGCCGCCCGTGAGCGCTTGGAGCTGGAAGCCGTCGCCATCGGGGCGCACCGCCCAGTCCGACGCTCCGCCGAGGACCGTGGCGGGCCGCACGCCCTGGCCGGCCTGCTCCGGTGCGGCGCGGTCGGGGCCGTAGAGGACGTAGCGCCCGAGCGCGGTGGCCTGCATCCGGAACGGCGTGCCGGCTGCGGCCGTCGCGGCGTCCGCGCGATAGCCGCCCCCGACGCGCCGGACGAACTGCCCGGTCTGCGCGGAGCGCACGACGTAGCACCCGTGCACGAGCGCATAGCGGTCCGGCGCGTCCGCCGCCGTGGCCCCCGCGGGAGCGCCGAGCGCGGCGACGAGCACCCCGCTGAGGAGGGTGGCGAGCGTCGCGGCACCGAGTCGGCGCCGGCGGGGTGGTCGTGAGGGACGGCGAACAGGCACGTTCGCGACCTTAACGCGACGAGTTACACCCGTGCAACCAGATCTCGCGAATCGCGCGCTCGTCCGGCTGCGTGCGCCCCGCGCGGGGTGCGCCCAGTTCGGGCCGCCCGCCCCGGACGGCGTCGTCGCCGCGCCGTCATCGCGGCCGGTAGGGACCGAGGTCCACCTCGCGCAACGGCGAGCCGCCGTCGAGGAACAGGCGCCCCCCGGGCGTCAGCGCGTCGGCGATCCGGCGCAGCGCCTGCGCCTCGCGCGCGGGATGCCGGCCGTCCAAGACGCCGACCCGCACCGCGAGGGCCAGGTCGTAGGGCGCCTCGCCCGGCGCGAGCGCCAGATCCTCGACCGCGACGCACCGCACGCCGAGGCGTCCGGCGGCGATCTCCGCCGCCGCGGCGCGTTCGACGAGCGCGATGCCCTCCGCGGACCGATCGACGACGAGCACGTGCCCGGCCGCCCCGACCCGCCGGGCCACCTCGCGCGCCGCGGCCCCGGGCGCCCCGCCGACCTCGAGCACCCGCAGGCCGGGCCGCAGCGGCAGCGCGTCGGCGATCGCCGCCAGGCGTGGGGACAGGGACGTCATCGACGGCATCATCCCCGCTGCCGGGACCAACGATCGGGACCCCGTCAGCGACGCGGATCCTCGTCGTTCGGATCGGGCACCTCGTGCGTGCGTCGGGATCTCGCGGCGTAGCGGTCGCCGACGCTGCTCGCCGCCGCGGTGACTGTCATGAGGAGGCCGAGGAGGACGACGACGTACCCGACGCCGCGCGTCCGGCAGGCGAAGGGCTCGTCGCCGCCGTCGCAGCGCATGCCGTTGTCGGTCTGGCCCGTCTCCCACCCGATCTGCCAGACGCCGAGGACCAGGAGGACGGCCGCGATGGCGAAGAGGATCGTCGTCGGGCGGGACATCGCCGGAGCGTGACAGCGGAGGCCGCCCGGCGGACGCACGGACGTCGCGCCGTGGGTCGCCGACGGGATGGGAATGCTGTTCGACTCGTTCGCGCGTGGCGACGTCCGTTGCCGAGGAGCGCTGCGTCCTCTGCTCGTTGGGGTCGCGATTGGCCCGTCGTCCAGCCGCCGAGGGCGGCTCAAGGTTCGTCGTCCGCCCTCCCGCCGATGCCGGGCGGCGGGTCGGCCTCGGGATCGGCATCGCGCTGGCGCCGTGATACCGCACGACGTAGACCGACGGCCGACGCCCAGCCCGCTTATGCCCCGCCGCTCCCCGGAAGGGCTTCCAGCCCTTCGCAGCGTTATGGCCCAGAGACGTACCACCGCCGGCGCTGCGTGCTGACGAGGCCTTGAACCGGCGACCATGACTGTCCGGCTATTGAAAGGGCATCAAGCGCCGTCGATCAGGCTCGACGGCGGGACGTCTAGGGCCTTTGCCAGTCGCAGGACTGTCGAGATCCGCGGATCCCGCAGGCCCCGTTCAATCCGACTGACCTCGGTCGGGTGGATCCCGGATCGATCTGCGACGTCCTCCTGAGTGAACCCGGACGCTTCCCGCGCCGCGCGCACGTTCGCTGCGAAGGCGGCCAGGTCCGCTAAGTCGATCGTGTTGTGACATGCCCCCAGCCACCAGAGGGAAAGTCACAAGTTAGGCTGCAGCGATGAGAACCTTTGCGCTCGTGACCCTCGTGGTCGTGACCTTCGGCCTGACCGGATGTGGCTCAGATTCGACCGACGCCGCAAACGAGCCCGACGTCAGGACGAACGACGCCCTCACCGACAGCGAGAAGGACCCCGGCTACAACCCCGAGGTCGTCGCCCTCGGCTTGAAGCTCGCTGCCAGCAAAGCCCACACCTATTGCGAGACCCGAAGCCTGGGGCAGCATGACGCCAGCGAGACGGACCTCCATGATTTCGCCGCGCAGTCCGGCCGCGTCGTCAAGAACTACCCGCGGGTCACGATCGACGGCGCACCACTCAGCGACTACCTCAGACGCGAGGCGGACTCGCTCCGGTCGTGCTCCTCGTCTACAGCCGACACGATTCTGGCGGCGCGGGCTCGAATCCCGAAGTAGCGGATCGATCCGGCCACTACCGACAACTACGCGGAGACAATGCGCATCGAGGACATCGAGATCCACGACGGCGAGCCCGACCGACCCTACGAGGTCGTCGGAGACGTCCTCGCTCGGATCGGCACACGCACCCCGCTCAATCGTTCCCCGAGCATCGAAGCCATCAACTCAAGACTCAGGGAGAAAGCGATCAGCATGGGCGCGAATGCCGTCATCCGCGTGGCATACACACGCGGCCCGATTCCTAGCTCGTGGAAGGGCCTGACGGCCCGCGGAGTAGCAGTCCGACTGGAGCAAGACACACGGCGATGCCCGTCCTGCGCCGAGAGCATCAAGCGGCAAGCTGTTCGGTGCAAGCACTGTGGCGCAGCAGTGACTTGAGCATGCGAAGCCTGGACTGGGGGCAGTCTGGGCGGCGAGCCGACGCCTGGCGGACACGCCGCCGATACGCGCGCTCAGGGCGAACGCAAGTCACGGCTTCGAGAACGACGAAACCCCCGCTGGGCGGGGGTTTCGAGAGGTACCGCTACGGGGATTCGAACCCCGGTTTCCGCCGTGAGAGGGCCCGGCCAGCACCGGTCCTTCACCACGAATTGCCTGCAAAATTAGGCCACTGCGTACGGCCGCGAGCGCGCTCGACCCTTTTTCGACCCCTACGCCTTGCGGTCGCCGCACCTGTCGTTACGCTGCGGCGATGGCCAAGCTGTTGCCGACCGAGGTCTTTACGCCGTCGAGCCTTCCGGTGAAAGAGACCAACGTCTACGCCGCGCGCACAGAAGCCGAGGAATCTCTAGATCGTGCTCTAACGCGCAGTGAGGTCCCGGTCGTGTTCGGGGAGTACGGGGTGGGTAAGACCACGCTCATCAAGAAGCATTTCGCGGAAGCCGACCGCGATGGTCGACTGATCCACTTCCTAACCCCCCAGGACCGCAAGTTTGACGACGTTGCGCGGCTCGTCCTCGAGGCACTGGACTACGAAGTCGTGGTCGAAACCACGAAGGGCCGTGGCGCCACGATCGGCGGAGAAGCCGAGGCCTCGTACTTTTCGGTTCTGAAGGCGAAGCTAAAAGGCGAGATCACGGAGTCGTCGTCCTCCAGGACCGAACTGCTAGTTCGGACGCCCACCGACCATGGCCTTCTCAACGCGATGGCCGACGCGGAGATCGTCCTTGCACTCGATGAAGTCCACACGGCGTCCGAAGGCTTTCGCCGTCAGCTAGCTTCCATGATCAAGGCGAACAACGGGCTGAATCGCGGCTGGCCCAAGATCGTCGTGATCGGCACGACAGCCGACGCGGCCGAACTCGTCAAAGAGGATCAGGGGATCGATCGGATTCTCCGCGAGGTACGCGTGAACCCGATGACCGACGACGAAGCCCGTTTCGTTGTGACCAACGGAATGGGAAAGCTCGACATCCACATCGCTACGGAATTGGTCGAGCGGATGGTGAGGACAGCGGCTGGGGCCCCGGCCCTCCTCCAGGAGGTCTGCCTCGACGTCGCAGAGCGAACCGTCAAGCGCGAGACGGGTGAGGTGTCCGACGAGGACATCGATTACGCCGTTACAACGTTCATCAAGACAAGTGAGCGGCGTCTAACGCAGCGCTACATGGAGGCCATCGAAACCGTCGGCCCCAAGCGGTACCGGAAGCAGATCCTCCGAGCCATGGCGGAGAGTCCCAGCGATTTTGTGACCATGGAAGAGCTCACCACGTCCATCTCGAAGTACCTGAACGAGACCGTTCCATCGACGACCCTGAGCGGACCGCTTGCAACGCTGCGAACCCCCGAGTACGGAGAGATCCTGCGTGACGTGCCGCGACCGTCTCAGGACGGAACGCGCGTCTACAACCTCACCGCGTTCAAGGACCCTCGAATGAAGGCCTTCATTCGGGTCATGGTGGCTGTCGAGGAGCAGGGGCTCCTCCCCAAGAAGGGTGAGTTGAGCTAGCAGGTCTGGCTGGCGACGCCCAGGCGGGCGGCCAGGTCGGCGTTGCGGTCCGGGGCCAGGTGGGCGTACTGCTCGGTCGTGGTGACGCTGGCGTGGCCCAGCCACTCCTTTACCTGCAACAGGTGCGCGCCCTGCGCGATCAGCAACGCCAGCCCCTTGGCCGTCAAGAAGCACTGCTTCGTCTGGCCGTTCTCGCGGCGCTCGATGTAGCCCTCCCGCTCTGCGCTGTCGAGCCATCGCTGCCGGTTCTCTTTGGTCCCGGTCATCGCCTCGATGACCTTCGTGCTGCTCGCGCCCTCCCCCACGGCCGCCACTGCTTGGACTGCGCGCCGGGCACCTTCTTCGCTGCGGGCCTCGGCACGGGTCTTGCCGGTGGCCAACAACGCACGATTGCCCGGGCTGTAGGCAAGGTCGATGGCATCCAGGTCCACGTCGCGCCCCATCGCCCGGAACGAGCGCCGCCCGCTGGCCCGGTCTTTCGTCAGGTACCAGCCCACGTCCATCCAGTCCTCGAGGCGCTGTGCTCCGCGGGCTCGCTCTTCGCCGTCTTCGTAGGTGGCCTTGCCGGTGTGCGTCACGACCACGGCGTCTCGGATGCCGGCGGACTTCTTGAACGCGTCCAGCGCGTCGGTCCACGCGGCCCCTTGGCTGTTGCTGTTCTCCTCCTCGACCAACGGCCGCGCCGCCCGCGCCCAGGGGTCAACGACAACGACCTCGATCTCCTGTTCGCGACAGAGCGCGGCAGCCTCGTCACGCACCTCGGGGAGCCAGAACTGGAAGCTCTCGCCTCGCAACGACCACGGCACGACGCGCTCGGTCTGCTCGATACCGATGCCGCGGAACCAGCTCAGCTCCTGCCGACGCGAGAGCTCGTAGTCGAGGTAGAGCAGCCGCCCATCGAGCGGCCGCACCGGAAATCGACCGAGGAACGCGTCGCCGTCGGCGAACGACTTCGCGAGGTTCATCGCGAGCGTGGTCTTGCCGGACTTCGCCAGGGCCACCACGACGGCGTTGCCACCGAATGGCAGCAGGCCGTCGACCGTCCACTCGGCCTCGGTGGAGGGCTCAGCCAGGGCGTCGGCCAAGGTTCCGGTCGGCAGTGGTGGCCGCGGGCGGTCCGATGCGATCAGCCGCCGGGCCTCCTCTCGAACCTCGATGCGGCGCCGCTCCCGCTCGACGTCGCGTCGGAACTCGTCGGTCGGCAACGCCCGCGAGAACTCTGCCGGCGACACTCCCAGCGCAGCGGCGATCTCCCCCACCGTGCAGCCTGCGTGGCAGTGCAGGACGACCGGGACGTCGTCGCCCGTAGCCACGCTCAGGCTGGGGCCGCGGTCTTCGTGCGCCGGGCAACGAACCTGCCAGCCGTTGGCGGTGCGCTTGGCGCTGGCGCCCTCTCGGTCGAGCAGCAGCCGCAGCGCCGCCGGTAGTGGCTCGCCTGCGGCCTGTACGACCCGCTGCGCCCCCGGCGACGGGGTACCTGGCGCCTTGGGCCGCGTGCGTCGTAGGTCGGCCAGGCTGCCACCGGCGTCCAGGAGGTCGCTGACGTCCTTGTGGGGCTTCGGCGGAGCGCGATGAACCACCCGGATGCCGCCCCGCTCCAGGCTCTCCCAACGCTCAGGGCGTGAGCCCGGCCCGGCCCGTCGTTGTCGCGAACGACGGTCGCCTTCGTGTAGCCGAGGTCGGCTAGGTGGCGGGTCAAGTCATCGGTCCACTTGCCTGCCCCGCCGGGGTTGCACGTCGCGGTGAACCCCTCGGCCCAGAGAGCGTCCACGTCCTTCTCGCCCTCGGTAATCCGCACGCTGGCCCGGCCGGCCTCGGCCACGTCGGCCAGATCGTTCAGCCGGTACGGCACCGAGGGCGCGCCGTTGCGGCCGGGCGCCCACGCGGCGCCGGTCCAGTGTTCCTGAGTGACGCTCTTCTGGCCGTCCGGACCGACCTCGATACGCACCATGAACAGAGGCTCGCCACTGACTCTTCGATAGATATGGGTGCGCGGTAGCAACCCACCGTTTTTGGTGGTAGAATTCACCTCGCGGCTCCTTCCCGTGGTTGGTGTGTGTGATGACTAGGGCCGGCGAGGGTTCCTTTCTCCCTCGCCGGCCCTGCTGCGTTCCGGAGCGCCCGGGAACTACGCGGCCGTCTTGGGGGCGGCCTCGTCCTTCGCGGCAGCGATCCAGGCCTCTTCGTCTTCGCGGTCGACGCGCCAGGTATTGCCGGCGCGCCACGCACGAAGGCGCCCAGCCGCGATCTGCTCGCGAACGTGGCGACGGGTCAGGCCGCGCCGGTCTGCGACCTCATTGATGGAGAAGGAAAGCCGTTCCTGCCCGTTGGAAAGGACGGGCGGCTGCGTCGGTTCGGTCTTCGGCATCGAAGGCTCCCTAGCGGCAGGCACGGGTCTCAAACCCAGGAGACGCCGCCTGCACTTCAAGGCGCCACTCGGGCTTGAGACACCGCCGCTCGAGACTTGCCGAAGGCCCTTAGCGCGGAAAGCTCATTTGCGACGCGCCTGGCGTAGACCTCGTTGGAGGATCCGATCGCGGCCCTACCGAGTGGGCTGAACGGTCACGGCTCTTACACGCCCCAGAGACCCCGCTCGGCAGCGGGGCAACGGACGCGACTGTCGCCAACGAGTGCACGGTGTGTGTACGCCTAGAAGGCACACTACCGCAAGGGGCCGCTAAGATTCAAGGCGGTCTCTTACGAGTCGTTAGCGGTAGGCGCTGCGTCCTCGATCTCCATCTCGCCGACGTAGGCCGCCGGAGTGTTCTCGATGGCCTCGCGCAGCAGGCCCAGCGGCCGGGGCGCAATGTCGTTGTCGAACACGTCCACATCGCTGGGCAGCGGGCACGGCGGGCACCGCGACAGCCGCTCGACCTCGTCTCGCGACGGGTACATGCCCTGGTCGGCGAAGCTGGCCTCGACGCGCTCGCGCACGGCCACCGTGAGCGGGTGCCACGCGGCCTGAGCTGCACCCCACAGCTCGCGCGCCTGCACGTACTGCCCCCGCAACGCCTCCATCGCGGCCCGCGCCGCCTGCGTTGTCTTCTCGGCCTCCTTCGCAAACGCATCCAGCTCGCGTTCGTACAGCGCCTTGAGTTCCGCCTCGGCCTGGCGCCGGCCCCGCAACGCCCCCTGGCTCTCGACGGTCACCTCCGCCAGTTCCTTCTGGAGGTCGGCCCGGCGCTCGTTCGTGGCCTTGAGCTGCTTCCGTTCGATCTGACCGCGAGCGAGCCTGGCGTAGTTGTCGGACTGCTCAACGTCCGCCTCTGCGATCTGCCGCCGCAACTCAACCGCCCGCGCGCTGAGTTCGCCGCCGGTCAAGGTCGCCGCACGGATCTCGCCGCGCAGCCGCTCCCGCTCCTCAAACGCGTCAGTCATCGTTGCCGTCCTTCGGCGTCGGCCCGGCGGCCAGAGCGACCTCGACCTCGTCCCAGCGGTCGATGATCTCGTCGCGCGACATGCGCTGCACCTCGGCGAACGTCAGCGGCTCCCAGTCGGGCGTGTCCTCGTCCAGATTGATCCCGTCGTACGGGGTACTCATTGCGTCTCCTGTCGGTTCCTTGTCATCACCACGAAGTCGCCCACGCGCCGCGGCGGCGGGCGGAGAAGGTGCTCGGGCGCGCTTACGTTGCTGCCCCCGACGGACTGCCAGATTGGGACCCGCGGAACGTTCAGGCCGGCGCCGGTCTTCACGGTCCGGAAGGCCGCCTCAGGGTTGAGGGCGGCGGCTCGGGGCGTGGCGAGTCCAGCTCGGCGCAGCGGCCGACCAAGGTCGTCCAGCGACCATCACGGAGCTTGTGCGGCGCCAGCGCCAAGGCCAGGGCGTCCGAAAGGTCGTCGTGGCCGCTGCCCTCGTCTGTTGCGGCCTCGACCCGTTCGTTGCCCCCAGCGGTGAGTTCCACCCGAAGGAACAGCAGCTCGCGCAGAAGCTCGGTGTCGCTCGACGACAGCACGATCTGCCCCCGGTGCAGGAGCATCGCCAGGTCGCCGTACATCGCCCCCTTGGACTGCGCCGACGTCATATGCGGCAGCACACGGGCGTGCCAGTCACGTCGCGCGGGGCGCGGGTCACGTTGCCGCGTGCGCTGCTCGAAGCGCGTCGCGTCGACGAGGCGTAGGCGGTTGCGGCGAGCTCCGCCAGCGTTGCCAGGGCGTCGGGCCATCGCCCGCAGGAGCGTCTGCGTGGCGGACTCGCCGATGCCGTTGCGCTCGGGAACGAGAAACCCCCAGTGCGCCGGTGCGTCGACGATGTCGCTGACGACGTCGGGCAGGGGCGCCCCCTCCTGCCAGCGGTGCGCGAGCGCAACGCCGAACATCGGCAGGTCGGTGGCGACGTACGGCAGCCGGGCCACTGCCACCAGGGCTGAGCGGTCGTGTACGGCTCCCCAGTCGACCCCTGCGAGCACCCGTGCGGGCCCGCGCAGGCTCTGCAGCGTGCCAGGCACGTAGTCGGCCGTTGCGCGGTCGAGCAGTTCCTTGCTGAACAGGGCGTCGCTCCCCGACTGGAACTCGCCCAACATCTCCGCCGCGAACCGCGCCGGCGACATGCTCTCGCGCATGGCGGCCACGGCGCTGGGCGTGATCCACGGGCACTCGTCCACGCTCCACCGGAACGTCTGGTGGAAGTCGCTGTGCTGGTCGCCGCGGACCACCGCGTCGTAGAAGCTGCCCTGAGCCCGCCCGGCGGTCCCGGCGAAGATGACCAGCGCCTCCGGCCTGGCCGCCACCGTCGGCAACGCCGCGCTGACGATCAAGTCCTGGGGCAGCAACTGCGCCTCGTCCAGAATCAGCGCGTCCACGCTCCAGCCGCGGATCTGCGCCTCGCTGGCAGGCACGCTGCGGATCTCGCTGCCGTTGCTGAGACGAACGAGCGCGGCCTGCTCTTCGATCGCTGCCCCGCGCAACGCCTCGTTGCTGCTCACGACCATCCGCACCTCGCTCAGGAGGCGCTTGGCCGCCATGTCGCCGGCGCTCACGATCAATACGCGCTGCCCGGCCTTGCGCATGGCGCGCCACAGCGCGTAGACGGCGAGGCTGCGCGACTTGCCCGACTGGCGCGGCCCCACGATGGCGCTGAACCGGCGTTCCGCGACGCGTCGCAGGTCGGCGGCCTGGCGATCGGAGAAGGGTCTCTCGATGTACTCCGCGAATGCGGCTACGTCCTTCCGGAGCGTTGCGGCATCAGCCATCGCCGTCACTCGACGCCGGGTTGAGGATCTGCTCCCACCGCGGGCGAAGACCCACGAACTGGGCGTGCATCTCGTTGAGGCGCTCGAGCCCGGCCGTCGTGCCACGCATCACGCGCTCGACGGCTCCCGTCGCGGTGTCCCGCATGTAGATGGCGGGATCAAGCTGGCGTGGCATCTGCGATCTCGACCTCCTCGCCCTCTCCAACGGCGCTCATCTGGCTGGCGAGATCGAGCCTCTCCGGCTGGCGGTACTCGGCGTCCAGCTCCTTGATGATGCGCTCGGCGCGGCGCTCCCACAGGTGCAGGTCTCGCACGATGTGGAACGGCTCGCCGTTCTTGTTGCGCACGATGCCGCGCTGCGCGTCGAGCCATCTCGTTGCCAGCTCGATCCGGGCGAACAGGTTCGCCAGCAGCGCCAGGCGCACGTCGTCGATGTGCTCGTACCGCTGCTTGAGGATCACGGCGTGCTTCTCCCGTACGGGAGCGAGCCGCAACTCGCTGGAAGCGCCGTGCGTGACGGCACGCTGATTGCCCTTGGGAGACGGCGACAGGCGGCCCATGCGGCGCACCGTAGCGCCGCCCGGCGGCCGTGTTTTCGACCCCTCTTTCGACCCCCGGCGCTACCGAATCCTTGCGGCATCTACCGCATCTAAGGGGCGTTTGACCCCTCCCGACCCCCAGTACCGACAGGGAGTCCAGGAAGCAGAAAACCCCGCGTTTGCGGGGCTTTCTTGAGTACCGCTACGGGGATTCGAACCCCGGTTTCCGCCGTGAGAGGGCGGCGTCCTAGTCCCCTAGACGATAGCGGCGCGGGGACGGGAGTTATAGCAAGGGGACCCGGGGCGTGCGGTGACGTCGGCGGGTCGTCGAGGCGACCGTCGTGACGCTCGCGCGGAGGCGTCAGGCGGCGGCACCAGGACGGGACTGGTAGACGCCGTCCACCGCTCGTAGGGTCCGGTCATGAGCATCATCGGCGACGTAGTGACCGACGCGCTGAGCAACGTCTTCACGTTCGCGCGCCGCGACCGCGGGCTGGAGCGGCTCATGGCCGAGGGCGAGCTGCTGCCGGCCCGGATCTACGCCATCCGGTACGTCGAGCAGCACGACACCGCCGACACGTGGCTCTACGGCCTCGACGTGCCGACCGCGGCGGGGCCGCTGCGCGTCACCGTCCGCCAGCAGCTCCTGCCCGAGCCCGAGCGCGCGCACCTCGGCGCGACCGTGCTCGTCCGTCACCGCGACGGCGACGTCGCGATCGACTGGGAGGAGACGCTGCGCCGCGCGGGCGTCGCCCTCGGCGACGAGCCCGCGGTCGCTTTCCGCACGAAGCAGCTGCGCCACGCGATCGAGCCGGGGATCGACCACCGGGGCTCGGACCGGTCGCGGCTGGAGCAGGGCCGCCGCGCGCAGGCCCGCATCACCGGGATCGAGCCGGTGGTCGTCATGGGGATGAGCACCGACGCGTGGAACGTGCGGCTCGTGGTCGACGACGACGGTGCTGCGCGACCCGTCGCGGGCCGGCGGATGCGGGTCCCCGCCTTCGCCGTGCACCTGCTGGACGAGGGCACCACGGTTCCGGTGGCGATCGACCGGCGCCGGCCCGATCGCGTGACCGTCGACTGGGCAGCCGCCGCGGAACACGCCGTCGCCGCGACCCCGTGAGGCACCCGCCCGACCGGCGGTCGCAGCCGGGCCGGCATCAGCGGCCCCCAGGGGCCGGCGAGTGCGTCGGCCCGAACCGTTCACGCGCGCACCCCCGCCGGTGGCCTAGCGTCCTGGCATGCCCGCGCTCCCCGTCCGTCGCCTACGCGCTCCCGCGCGCGTCCTCGTCGCGGCGCTGCTCGCAAGCCTCGCCCTGACCGCCCTCCCGGCGCCGGCCTCGGCCGCGACCTGGCTCGACCGCCGCGTCATCAACATGACCCACCAGGGCGGCGAGCGCGAGCATCCCTCGGGGACGATGTACGCCTTGCGCGAGTCGCTCGCGCTCGGAGCCGACACGCTCGAGCTCGACGTCCAGCCCACCCGCGACGGCGAGCTCATGGTCCTCCACGACCAGAGCGTGAAGCGGACCACCGGCGTCGACCGCTCCGTCTACGCGATGACCCGCGCCGAGGTCCAGCGGCTCGATGCGGCACGGAACTTCGTGCCCGGGAAGGGCACCGTCGCCGACCTGCCCGCCGACCGCTACCCGCTGCGCGGCGTGCGGACGGGCGAGCAGGCCCCGCCGCTGGGGTACCGGCCCGACGACTTCCGCATCCCGACGCTCGAGGAGGTCCTGCGGGCCTTCCCGGACGTGCCGATGAACATCGAGATCAAGGGCCGGTCGGACCAGGACCTCGACTCGTTCCTGCGCAACGCCCGCCTCCTGGCCGACCTCCTGAAGCGCGTGCCGCATCCGCCGCTGATCGTCGTGTCCTTCCAGCAGGCCGCGGTCGACCGGTTCCGCGAGCTCGCCCCGAGCATCCCGGTCGCCCCGGGCATCACCGGCGTGGCGCTGTTCCTCGCCACCGGCCTGACGCCGCCCGGCACGCAGGCGCTGCAGGTGCCGCCGAAGCAGTTCGGCCTGACGCTCGTGACGAAGGAGTTCGTCACGCGCGCGCACGCGATGAATCAGGCCGTCCACGTGTGGTTCAGCGGCCAGGAGGAGTCCGACCGCGTGTACCGCCAGATGCTCGACCTCGGCGTCGACGGGATGATGCCCGCCGCGCCGCGGGCGCTCGAGCGCGTGTTGTGCGAGCGGGGCGTCTCGCGCCCGCCCGGCAACCCGAACCACTGCTTCGGCGGCGCGCGCGAGGCCGCCGCCCGCTGCGCCGCCACGCCGGTGGCGGTCTCCCCCGTGTCGACCGCCTCGGGGCGCAGCAGCGTCACCGTGACGCTGCGCCGGACCGAGGACGACGTCCGCTTCGCCTGCGGCGGAACGGTCCGCCTGCGCGCGGTGCCGGGCAAGCGCCGGCGCGGCAACCCGCCGGCGAACGCCCGCCTCGGCGACGCCCCGTTCCGCCTGCCCTACGGCGTGCGCGACATCGACGTCGCGGTGCCGGTCGGCCGGGCGACGACGACCCGCCTGCGCCGCGCTCCGCGACGGGTCCTCGCGGTCGCGGCGGCCGCCGTCGACGGCCAGGACCGCGAGCGGACCCGGCGCGCGACGCTGCGCCGCTGAGCCCGCCCGCGACGGCCGCAGCCGGGCGCCGTCGCGGCGGAGCGATGCGCTATCGTGCGCGTCCCGCTCGGACCCTCGGGTCCGGACGGCAACGGCCTGCGGATGTGGCGGAATTGGTAGACGCGCACGGTTCAGGTCCGTGTGGGAGAGATCCCGTGGAGGTTCGAGTCCTCTCATCCGCATCGCGCCGAAGGCCCCGCATCGCGGGGCCTTCGTCGTTCCGGGGGCTCCGCGCGCCGGCCGGGCTCAGCCGGTGGTCGAGTCGCTGAGGTGCTTGCCGACCGGCCCGACGTAGGCGCCGCGCGGCAGGCCGGCGAGGTCCGCCTCGTCGCCCTTCACGAGCGCGAGGTACACGCGGCAGGTGCGCCGCATCCCCCGTCCCGTGGCGACCTTCACGTGCGGGCCGGCCCACAGCTGGCGCCCGGCGTGGACGAAGAGGTACTCGCGCGGGTGCTGGCCCAGCGCGGTGGCCGAGACGTCGTCGGCCCACTCCAGGCCCTCGTCGCGCGCGACGTCGCGGATCGGTCGCCCCGTCCCGCCGGGCGCGTTCCACGCGGCGGCGACGCGGTCCAGGGCGACGAGATCGCGCAGGAGCTTGCGCGGCTCGTCGTACGGCGCGCTGCGCGCGGTCTCGAAGGCCCGGTCGGTGTAGACGAGGTGCTGCGCGTGGCGCGCCGCGAGCTGGACCGCCTCCAGGCAGGTGCGGACCTCCGGCAGGTCGTCGATCCGCAGCGGCGCGACGTCCTCCGGGTCGACGAGGTCGACGTCGGCGCCGGCCTCGATCGCCTGGCGCCGCAGCCGTCGCGTCTCCACGAGCAGCCGCGCCTGCTCGGCCTCGGCCGCCTCCGCCCGCCCGGTCAGGACGTCGAGCGCCTGACCGCGCTCGTCGAGCTGGCGCTCCAGGTCCGCGACGCGCGCCACGAGGCCCTCGTGCTCGGCGTCGCGCTCCCGCGCGCTCGATGCGCCGCCCCGTCCCGACGCGGACGTCTCGCCCGGCGACGCGGCGGCCTCGGACGCCTCATCGGTCCGCCGCCGCGACGCCGCCTCGGCGCGTAGCTGCGCCAGCTCACCGTGCGCCCGCTCGAGCTCGCCGGTCAGCCGCTGGCGCTCGCCCTGCTCCGTGCCCGCCTTCGTCCGCTGACGGGTCTCGGCGGCCCGCGCGCGCTCCAGCGCGACGGCCTGGCGCTCGGCGTCCCGGGTACGGCGCTGCTCGGCGGTGTCCGCGCGCCGGCGCTCGGCGTCGCGCTCGCGCTCCAGCTCGCCGGCGACCGCGCCGACCGCGCGCAGCGCCGCCGGGATCGCGTCCGGCGCGCCCGGGGTCGGCAGCTCCTGCCGGGCGAGCCGCCGCGTGGCGTCCTCCCCCAGTCCCGCCAGCCGGGCGAGGCCCGCGACCGCCGGATCGACGGCCGCCGCGTCCGGCGCCGCGGGGTCGGAGGCCGCCGGCGGCGTGCGCGTCGGAGCGCCGTTCCGGCGAGCGCCGCGCCCGCCCTTCGGCGCCCGCCACCCGGGGCGGGCCCCGAACCCGCTCGTCTCCCGGTCGATCGCCATCCCTCGATCTTCGCAGCGCTCGCCCGTGGGCCTCCCCACCGACTCGACGATCATCCGGGTGCCATCGCCGTCCGGCGGCCGGCGCACGGCGCCTCCCGGTGGCGTCCCGCCGCTCGCCTCAGCGCACGCGGAGCGTCGCGCGCATCCCCATCCGCGCGTGCCCGGCGATCGTGCAGGTCAGGCGGTAGCGCCCCGCGCGGACCCGCAGCGTCAGCTCGCCGAGCTCACCGGGCGCCAGCGTCCGCATCCGGTACGTGCGCCCGGTGGCGCGGCCGGTGCGCGAGAGCCGGACGAGCTGCACGTCGTGCAGGTCCTCGCCCTGGTTGCGCATCTGGACGATGAGCGTCCCGGCCTTCACGCTCGTGCGCGACAGGCCGAGGTGGTGCTCGGTCGCGGTGATGAAGACGCGCGACGGCGCGGCGGCCTCGACGGGACGCACGAGCGTCAGGCCCGCGACGGCGAGCAGCGCGGTGAGGAGCAGGAGCGGCAGGCGGAGGGTCATCGCAGCAGGGCGTAGCGGCCGACGCGGCCGGCGTCGGGCAGGATCGCGGCGCCGTCGACGCCGAGCCACTGCTCGGCGATCGAGGCGTACAGCGCGCGGAAGTCGGTCGTGGCGCGGAGGTTGCCGTCGCGGTCCAGCTGCGACAGGCCGGGGAACTCGCCGATCATCGACCCGTGCACGCGCGAGCCGAGCAGCAGCGAGACGCCGGCGGCACCGTGGTCGGTCCCGCCCGAGCCGTTGGCCTGCGCACGGCGGCCGAACTCGCTCCAGACGTGCACGAGGACCCGGTCGGCGAGCCCGCGCGCCGTCAGGTCGGCCTGGAAGGCGCGCAGCGTCTGGCTCAGCAGCTCGAGGTTGCGCTGCAGCGTCGGCGCCTGCCGGTCGTGGGTGTCGTACTGGCCCGGACCGTCGACCGCCACGCAGCGCAGCGGCAGGCCGGCGCCGAGCATCGCCGCGAGCGCCCGGAGCTTCTCCGGGAACGACGAGTCCTGCGCCGTCGGGTAGCGGACCGGCGAGGCGTCGGCCGCTCCCTGCTCGCCGTCCTTCGGTCGCACCGGACCGAGCTGGTCGTAGAGCGCCATCGATCGCTGCGCGACCCGGCCGGCGACCGCGATGGCCGGATCGCCGGAGGCCGCGTGCGCCCGGCCGATGCGGGCGGCCGACTCGCGCATGAGGTCGTCGACGTCGCCCCAGACCTGGTGCGCCCAGAACGAGTACTCCGACGGATCGGCGACGGCGGCGACCGGGACGCGGCTCGTGGCGAGCGCCGGCGAGAGCGTCCCGTCCAGCGACAGGCCCTGCAGCGGGTGCTCGTCGTCGCCGACGCGGTCCAGCAGCCGGCCCATCCAGCCGGTCGTGCCGCGGTGGTCCAGCGACCCGACCTCCCAGTAGTGGCGGGAGGTGAAGTGGCTTTGGTCGGGGTTCGCGTAGCCGATGGCCGGCAGCACCGAGAGGACGCCCTGCTCGTGCAGCTCGCGCAGGGGCTCGGCGGCGGGATGCCAGCGCAGGCGATCGTCCTCGCGGAACGGCCGGGCCTCGTCGCCGATGAGCAGGCCGGAGCGCAGCTTGCGGTACTGCGGGTCGCCGACGGGCGCGAGCAGGCCGAGCCCGTCGAGCCCGCCGCCGAGGAAGACGGAGACGAGGACGGTGCCGCCCGGCGCGGCGGCCGGGGCGGCGGCGTGGGCCACGGAGTCCTCCAGCTGCGCCAGCGGCAGGTGCGAGGCGCCGTAGACGGCGAGCGCCAGGCCCGACGCGCGCGCCAGCAGCGCGCGGCGGCTCATGCCGGTGCCGGCCGGCGCGGGCTGGCCGGGCTCGATCGACGGCAAGCCGCGACCGGCGGCCGCGCGGGCCGCCTCGGCCCGGCGGTGGGAGCGGCAGGGTCCGGGCATCAGCAGGTGAGGAAGTCCGGGGACGTGGCGATGAGCATCCGCAGGGCGTTCTGGCGCAGGCGCGGGTACTGCTCGCGCTGCCAGCGGGCGGTGGCGGCGCGGTCGACCTCGCCGGCGAACCGCTCCAGCTCGGCGCGGGTCGTGGCCGAGATCGTCGGGTCGCCCCAGTGGCGCAGCGCGCGGGCGACGGCGTCGGCGGGGCTCTCGGGCAGCGCGTGCGGGTACGGCCCCTCCCCCAGCGCGTCGGGCTTGGCGACGAGGTTCGCCGTCACCCAGCGGCCGTGCCAGGTCCCGGTGTCCAGCCAGCGGTCCTCATCCCACCCGGCGACGTTCGGGGGACGGAAGAGCTGCTGGCCCGAGAGGGACCCGGCCCAGCTGAGCGACTCGTCGTGGACGGCGCGTCCGGTTGCGCGCAGCAGGCCCGCCGTCTGCACGATCGGGCTCTTCACCTGGCGGGGCCCCGTGTAGAGCGCCGGGTGCATGAGGATCGCCTCGAGCACCGGCAGGATCGGCCTGCCGGGTCGGTAGAGCGCGACGAGCGAGCGGACGGTGGCGCGGTCGGGGGTCGCAGGGACGAAGGCGCCCCAGAGCTTCGTCACGACGAACCGCCGGTGGGCGGGGTGCGCGAGGCAGAGGTCGAGGCTGTCGCGCCAGTCGAACCGCCCGCGGCGCCCGAAGATCCGCTTGCGGCCGGTGTCGTGGGCGGCACGGACGTAGCGGAACCGTCCCGAGCCCGACCCGGTGCTCGTGCGCTGCCAGCCGGTGAGCGCCCGGGCGTGCTCGCGGACGTCGCGCTCGGTGTACGAGGCGCCCGCGCCGAGCGTGAAGAGCTCCATGAGCTCGCGCGCGTAGTTCTCGTTCGGCGACCACTTCGTGTTGAACGCGCCGGAGAGCCAGAGGAGCATCGCCGGGTCGGTCGTCACGGCGGCCAGCAGCGACCGGAAGCTGCCGCGCGCGTGCTTGCGCAGCGTCGCGTTCTGGCGCAGCATGAGGTTCCCGTCGGAGGTGTCGCGGCTCGTGGCGAACCAGTCGTGCCAGACGAGCGTCATCCGCTCCACGAACGGCTGGTCGGAGCGCACCATCCGGTCCAGCCACCAGAGGTGGTCATGGCCCCACGCGTCGCGCGGCGCCAGCGGATGCCCGTCCTTGCCGGTCGGCGCGGGGCCGACGAGCCTCGCGGGACCGGAGACGCGCGTCAGCGACCGGACGGCCCCGACGAGCCCGCGCTGCGCGAGGGCCTTCGCCTCCCCCGGCTTGGGACCGAACCCGGCCCGCCAGAGCAACCGCTCGGCGTGCTGTTCGGTGAATGGACCGCTGAACCGACGCATCGAGCCGGTCGACGGTACGAAAGGCCAGATGCCGCGACGGCCGATCTGGCCGACTGTTCGGGCGGCGGTTCGTGGGCCATCCGGCGTTCAGGGGACCGCGTCCGGCCGGCATCCGTCGCGCCGTGCCGACGCGTGCAGCGGTCGCTCGGCGCCTCCGCCTACAGCGGCGCGACCCGGTCGAACCAGGGCGCAGCCTCCTCGAGCTGCGCGGCGAGGCGGATGAGCAGCCCCTCCCCGCCGAGCGGCGCGACGAGCTGCACGCCGAGCGGCAGGCCTGCGGCGGTCCAGTGCAGCGGCAGCGAGATCGCCGGACGGCCGGTGATGTTCGCCAGCTGCGTGTAGGGCACCCAGCCGAGGTTCTTCTCGACCATGTCGTCGACGATCGGCGTGTGGCGCAGCAGTCGCGCGGTCCTCGTGCGCAGCAGCACGTCGGAGGCGCGCTGGAGCGCCACCGGCAGGTCGAACTCGCCGATCCGCGGCGGCGGGGTGGCGAGCGTCGGCGTGAGCAGCAGGTCGTAGGACTCGAAGTACGTCGTCAGGCGGCGCGCGTGGCCGTGCCGCGCGTTGACGGCGTTCACGTAGTCCACGCCGCTCGTGGCGCGGCCGAGCGCCGCCATGATCCGCGTGTCGCGCTCGAACCCGTCGTCGCCGGCGCCGGTGAGCCGCTTGGCCTCGTCGACCGACGCGGCGACGGAGACGAACCACGTCAGCAGGAACTCCTTCGCGAGCGCGTGGTCGTCGAAGGGCGCCTGCGCGAGCTCGGTCACCTCGTGCCCGAGGGCCGTGAGCGTGCGGATCGCGCCGTCGACCGCGGCGCGGGCCTCGGGGTGCGGGTCGGGCGTGATCGCCGACGGCACGCGCACGCCGATCCGCAGCGTCCCGGGATCCTGGCCCACGAGCGAGGCGAACGACGCCTCGGGCACCGCCGGCACGTAGGGCCCGGACGGCTCGCCGCCGCGCAGGACGTCGAGCATCGCAGCGGTGTCGCGCACGGTGCGCGAGACGACGCCGTGGGTGGCGGCGCCGTGCATGCGCTCCCCCGCGGCCGGACCCACCGGCACGAGTCCCCGTCCGGCCTTCAGCCCCACGAGGCCGCAGCAGCCGGCGGGGATCCGGATCGATCCGCCACCGTCGCTCGCACCCGCGCACGGCACGATCCCGGCCGCGACCGCCGCCGCCGAGCCGCCGGACGAGCCGCCCGGCGTGTGGTCGGTGTTCCACGGGTTGCGGGCCGGACCGAAGGCCTCCGACTCGGTGATGCCCTTCGCCCCGAACTCGGGCGTGTTGGTCTTGCCGAAGAGCACGAGCCCCGCGTCGATCCAGCGCTGCACGACGGTGGAGTGCTCCGTCGCCACGTGCGAGACGAGCGCGCGCGAGCCGCTGGACCCGGCCACCCCGGCGACGTCCTGCTCGAGGTCCTTCACGAGGAACGGCACACCGGCGAACGGCCCATCGCGCTCGGCGTCCGGCTCGACGGGGACGTCCCGCACGATCGCGTTGATCCGCGGGTTGACGGCCTCCGCGCGCTCCCGCGCGGCGGCGAGCAGGTCGCCCGCCGACACCTGCCGTTCGGCGATCAGCCGTGCGAGGCCCGTGGCGTCGTGGCGGCGGTACTCCTCGAGCTCCATGGGCGCCATCATCGACGGGCGCCCCACGGACGGCAACCGCCGTCGCGTCCGGCGCCGTCGCGTCCGGCGTCGACGCGTCCGCCGCCGACGCGCTCGGCGCCACCTCGCCGTGCGCCGCTCAGGCCAGCTGCTCCTGCAGGCCCTTCCGCGCCTGGTCGCCGATCCGCTTGAGCAGCACGGCCATCACCGGCTCGGCGAGCTTGCGCGCGCCCTTCAGCTCGATGTCGACGTCGTAGGTCACCTCCGAGCCAGAGCCCTTCGGCGCGACGGTGATCGTGTCGATCGAGACGAGGCTGCCCGTCTCGGAGCGCAGCACGACCTTCTGACCGTCGACGAGCTCGACCGTCTCGTAGTCGAGCTCGACCTTCGTCAACCCGCTGCCCTGCACGACGTGGAACGTGGCGCCGACCGCGACGGGGTCGCCGGCGCTCGTCACCGCCGCCTCGGTGATGTTCGGGTCCCAGTCGGCCGTGTTCGAGAAGTCCGCCATGTACCGGAAGACCTCCTCGACCGGCTTGGGGCTCTCGACGGTCCCGGTGTAGTTCGGCATGGGTCCGCTCTACCCCGCCGCGGCGACGTCCACGCCGGTGCGCGAGTCCTCGGGGACCGCCCGACGACCCCCGTCTCCGGTGGTGCACCGGAACGCAGAAGCCCCGCCGTCGGCAGGGCTTCGTGACATCGGGGAGACAGGATTTGAACCTGCGACCGCCCGGCCCCCAGCCGGGTGCGCTACCAGACTGCGCCACTCCCCGGCGCGGTGCAGAAGGGTAGCGCAGCGGCCGTCGGGCTGCGGGTCGGGCGACGCCGCGCGTCAGCGGAGCGCGCTGGTCGTGTTCTCCACCGTCGGGGCGGCGAAGACGACCAGCAAGCGAACGCGGCCCCCGCGGTTCGGTCCTGGTCGTGTTCTCCCCGCTCAGGGCGAGCAAGCCGACCCGCGGGCCCGCACCAGCCGCCGCACCCCCGCGACCGCTTTATCTCGCGACGAGCAACTCTTACGCGTCGCTCAGAGAACGACGGCCTTCGGCTCAGGAAGGGGCGCTTTCATCTCCATCACCGGATCCACAGGGTTCGGAGCACACGATGAACGACCTCCTCCTCTACGCGCTGTTCGCCGTCCCGCCGCTGATCCTGGGTCTGCTGGCCCAGAACTGGCTGCGCAAGACGGTGGCGCGCTACTCGCAGCAGCCCACCACGACGCACCTCACCGGTGCGGAGATCGCGGAGCGGATCCTCGCCGCCAACGGCGCGACCGACGTCCGGGTCGTCCCCACCAACGGTGCCCTCACCGACCACTACGACCCGCGCACGCGCACCGTCGCGCTGTCGGAGCCCGTCTACGGGCAGCGCTCCGTCACGGCCGCCGCGGTCGCCGCGCACGAGGTCGGGCACGCCCTGCAGCACCAGCAGGCCTACGCGCCGCTGGCGTTCCGCACGGCGATGTTCCCGGCCGTCGCGTTCGCGTCGAGCTTCTGGATCGTCCTGCTCATCGGCGGCTTCCTGCTCCAGCAGGCGGGCCTCGTGTGGCTGGCGATGGGCCTCTACGCGATCGCGGTGCTGTTCCACGTCGTGACGCTGCCCGTCGAGTTCGACGCGTCGCGGCGGGCCGGCGTCCAGCTCCGCCAGCTGGGACTCGTCGGCGGCACGGAGGCCGCCGGCAGCCGCCGCGTCCTGACCGCCGCCGCCTCGACCTACGTGGTCGGCGCCCTGGCCGCGATCAGCCAGCTGCTCTTCCTCGTCCTCTCGACCCAGAACGACTGACATGGACATCGAACCGCCAAGACCGCCGCCCCGCCTGGCCGCCGCGCACCGCGAGCGGCCGGGCGGGGCGGCCACCCACCTCGCCGGGCGGCACCGCGGCGCATCGTCGCCGCGACCCGACTCGGCTCCCCACGTCCGCCGACCCGGAGATCCGGGGGGATGCCTCAGAGGACGGCGGCGGACCGGCGCGCAACGGCCGGTCCTGCGAGCCCGGTCGTACCACCCACCCACCACCGGTGCTCCCAACGCGCGAGGGCCGCGACATCCGTCGCGGCCCTCGTGCGTTCCAGGAGCGGGCGACGGGAATCGAACCCGCCCTAAGAGCTTGGAAGGCTCCTGTGCAACCACAACACTTCGCCCGCGGTGCCCGACCAGTCTAGGCGCCGCACGCCGTCCCACGCCGCGTGGCCGACACGCACGGCACGTCCCGCGCGAGCACCTCGGCGGATCAGGGCAGGGCGACCGCCCGAGAACCGACGGGCGGCCGGCGGGCGCGCACCGCGTCTCGGGGGTGCGCACCGCGTCGCGGCCTCCCCCGCGTCGCCGGAGCGGCGCGCGCCGGACGAGCAGCGTCGCCACGCCAACCGCACCCGCTCACCCCGCGATCGGCGATCATGCGACGCCATGCCGCGCCTGGCCTACCTCGGACCCGCCGGGACGTTCACCCACCGCGCGGCCCTCGACCTCGCCCACGCGGGCGAGGAGCTCCTGCCGCTGGACCGGGCCGAGGAGGTCATCGCCACCCTCGCCGACGGCCGCGCCGACAGCGCCGTCGTGGCGTTCGAGAACAGCCTCGACGGGCCCGTCGCGGCGAACGTCGACCTGCTCATCGCCACCGGCGAGGACGTCGTCATCACCGCCGAGCGCGTGCTGGAGATCGCCTTCACGCTCTGGCGCCTGCCCGGCGACGAGACCCCGCTGCGGGGCGTCGCCTCCCACGCCGTCGGCCTGGCGCAGTGCGGCCGGTTCATCCGCGAGCACGGCCTGGAGACCCGCGCGGCCAGCTCGAACGCCGTCGCCTGCCGGGAGGTCGCCGAGGCCGCGCAGCCCGGGTGGGGCGCGCTGGCGGGGGCCGACGCCGGCGAGCAGTTCGGCCTCGTGGCCGCCGCGCACGGCCTGCGCGACGACGAGCGGGCCGCCACCCGCTTCCTGCGACTCGGACGCCGCTCGCCCGCCCCCACGGGCCGCGACCGCTCGATGTTCGTCCTGGACCCCGCCTCGGACCGGCCCGGCAGCCTCGCCGGGTTCCTCCAGGAGTTCGCGGCGCGCGGGATCAACCTCACCGCCATCAAGTCGCGCCCGACGAAGGAGCTGCTCGGCGAGTACGTCTTCCTCGTCGAGGCCCAGGGCCACCTGCGCGAGCCGCAGATGCGCGACGCCGCCCGGGCGCTCCTGCGCGCGTCGGTCGGCGTGCGGTTCCTCGGCAGCTACCCCGAGGACGCCGGGCGCCCCCGCCCCGCCCCGGCCGTCGATCCGGACGCGATCGGCAGCCGGCTGGACGAGATGCTCGCTCGGACCGACGAGCAGGCCGCCTCGTGAGCCCCCGCGTCGGGGTCTGCGGCCTGGGCCTCATCGGCGGCTCGCTGCTGCTCGGGCTGCGCGACGCCGGGCTCGCGGTCCGCGGCTGCGACGTCTGGCCCGACCCGCGCACGTGGTGCGAGGGTCACGGCGTCCCGGCCGACGGCTCACCGGAGGCGACCGCCCGTCAGGTCGACGTGCTCGTCGTCTGCGTGCCGCCTCACGCCACGGCGGCGGTCGTCGCCGCGGCGCTGGCGGCGTCGCCGGACGTCGTGGTGCTCGACGCCGCGTCGGTGAAGCTGCCGGTCGTCGACGAGGTCGCGCGCCGGGCCGGGCCCGACGCCGCCCGGTTCCTGCCCGGGCATCCGCTGGCCGGCGCGGAGCGCGGCGGGCACGACGCCGCCGACCCGGGGCTGCTGCGCGGCGCGCCGTGGGCGATCTGCCCGCCGCCCGTCGACGGCGATCGCCCCCTCGAGCCCCTGGTGACCGTCGCGCCGGTGCTCGAGGCGCTCGACGCGCGCCTGCTCGCCTGCGAGGCCGACGAGCACGACGACGCGCTGGCCGCGTCGAGCCACGCGCCCCACCTCGTCGCCGGCGCCAGCGCGCGGATCGCCGCCGAGCCGCCGGCCGGCGGACCGCTGGCCACCGCGCTGTCGGGCGGGGCGCTGCGCGACGTCACGCGCGTCGCCGGTGCGCCCGTCGGGCTCTGGGGCGAGGTGCTGCACGCGAACGCCGTGCCGACCGCCGAGATCCTCGACGCGACCGCCGAGCACCTGCGCGCCGCCGCCGACGCGCTGCGCGCCGGTGACCGCGACCGCCTGCACGCGCTGTGGAACGCCGGCGTCGCCGCGCAGGACGCGATCCAGGCCGCCCGCTGGCAGCCGCTGGCGTGGCAGCCCGCGGAGCTCGACGCGCGCTGGCCGGCGCTGCTGGACCTCGGCCGCGCCGGCGTCGCCGTGCGCTGGCCGCGGATCGTGGGCGACCGGTTGCGCGTGGAGCGCACCGTCCCCGCGACGCGATAGACCGGGGGCATGCGTCCGACCGCACGACCCCGCCCCGCGATCGCCCTGGCCGCCGTCGTCGCGCTGACCGGTGCCGCCGCGCTCACCGGCTGCGGCTCCGACGACGACGAGCCCGCGTCCTCCGCCACGACGAGCGCCACGAGCTCCGGCGGCGCGACGACGCCCACGGCGACCTCGCCCACCCCGACGATCGCGACCGTCACCGCGCAGGCCGACCCGCCGAGCCAGAGCGGGGGCACGCCGGTGCCGACGACCGCCACGCCGCAGCCCACGACCGAGGGCGAGCAGCCGAAGATCACCGTCGAGGGCGACGGCGCTCGCGCGACCGCCCCGGACTCCGGCATCGCCGAGCTCTGGTGCGACGCCGCTCGCCAGGGCGCCTACGCCGATCAGCTCGGCAGCGCGACGCGGTTCGTCATCACCGTCAGCGGCAGCGACGACGCCCGCACCTGCGAGCTGCCGCGCTAGGCCCCTCGAGGACGCGGTCCGGGCGCCCCGCGTCCCCCGCGCCCTCGCGCTCCGGCGGCCGGGACGACCGGCCGCCGCGGCCCGCGAGGGGTGGCTATCATGGCCGCTCCCCTGGGGGATTGGTGTATCGGTAACACGGCGGTCTCCAAAACCGCAACGCGAGGTTCGATTCCTCGATCCCCCGCCTCTCGACGCCCCGGCCCCGCCGGGGCGTTCGCGTTCCCGGACCGCCGGGCCGGTCCTGCGGCGCGCGCTGCCCCGGGAACGGCGTCGGCGGGCGTCCCGTGCGCCCGCTCACGGGGTCCGGGCGCGCGTGCCGTATGCTCGGTGGCAGGTCGGGCGTCCGCTCGACCGTCCAAGCAGTGCCGCGTCTTGCAGTTGTTGCCCTGAGCACCCTCAGCGTTACGCCCGCACAAACGCCGAAGGAGTGGTCGTATGGCGACCGGAACCGTGAAGTGGTTCAGCGACGAGAAGGGCTTCGGGTTCATCACCCCGAGCGAGCCGGGCAAGGACCTGTTCGTGCATCACAGCGCGATCCAGGGCTCCGGCTTCAAGACCCTCGCCGAGGGCGCGACGGTGAGCTACGACGCCGAGGAGGGTCCGAAGGGCCCGTCCGCGGCGAACGTCGTCGTCGTCGGCTGAGCCCGACCCGGACGTAGGACCTCGGCGGCGGACGGCGCGTCCGCGCCGCCGCCGAGCCCGGCCACCGCTCCTGCGCCCTCACGGGCGCGGTCGAGGGGTGGCGACCTGCCGAGCCCTGCTGCGGCGGACCAACGGTCACCCGTCCGGTGACGCGTCGGCCGCCAGGGACGCGCACCACCAGAGGAGGAGATCCCATGGGATCGAATCGCAAGAAGAAGACGACGTTCGCCAAGCTCAACCGCGAGCAGAAGCTGCGCGAGCGCCGCATCGAGAAGGCCCAGCGCAAGGAAGCGCGTCGCCTGCACGCCGGCGCCCCCGCCGAGCCCGTCCCGATGGACACCGAGGACTCCGGCGTCTGAACGCCCGACCGGGCCGTCCCCGGTCACCGCATCGTCCGAGCGCCCCGGCACCGCCGGGGCGTTCGCGTTCCCGGACCGGACCGCCGCGCTGCGCCGTGTCCCGGTGCCGGCCGGAACGCTCCGGGACGCCGAGCGTCCAGGCCCGTCACGCCGTCGGGGTCGCTGCCCTACCATCGGCCCGATGGCGTCGCGCGACGAGGTCAGCGCGGCGCGGGAGGTCGCCTACCGGGCCGCCCGGCAGGAGACCGGGGCTGCGCTGCGGAACTGGCTCTCCCACCCGCGGCAGCTCGCGCCCTGGGTCGCGATCAGCGCGCTGATCGCCGCGATCCTGCTCGTCGCGACGCTCGTCATCGGCAACGTCGCCCACGCCGACCCGAGCCGGGGCGGGCAGCTCATCGCCGCCGACCCACGCACCCGGTTCGCGGACATGACGTTCGTGTCGGGCCGCAACCTCACCGTGCTGCTGCTGCACCTCATGGTCTGCCTGGCGACGTACCTCGCGCGGCGGTCGCTGCCGCTGCAGGCGGAGGAGATGTCGGGGATGAACCGCGCGGTGCACCACCACGCCGCGGGTCCGGCGCTGATCGTCGTCGCCGGCCTGACGCTCTACTCGATCGGCCAGCAGGCCTACATCCTCGGCCACGCGCTCGCCGACGCCTCCTCGGTGCTCGGGATGTCGCCGGACGCCGTCCTGCTGCGGCTCCTGCCCCACGCGGTCCCCGAGCTCATCGCGGTCTTCCTGCCGCTGGCCGCGGCGCTGTGGCTGCAGCGCGAGGACCGCGCGCACGACCTGCTGGCGGCGACCGTCGCCTGCGCCATCATCGGCGTGCCCGTCGTCCTGGCCTCGGCCTGGATCGAGGTGGCCGTCGCGAGCCACTACTTCTAGCCGGTTGGGGCACGCCGTCCGGTCACCATGTCCGGTCCATGCGTCCGGTGCGGGACCCGCGCGGACGGGCTCCCGGGCATGCGGGCGGCGGGACTCGAACCCGCACGGCTCAGGGCCACCGGCTCCTAAGGCCAGCGTGTCTACCGATTCCACCACGCCCGCGGCGGCGCGCCATCCAGCGAATCCGCCTGCGACGGCGCCGCCAGGAAGTGTAGGCTCGCCCTCGCCATGCCGCCGCAGACGATCATCGAATGGCCGAATCGCGAGAAGAGCTCGAGCAAGCTCACCCGCGTGCTCGTCGTCGCGGCGCTCCTCGTGTCGACGATCCTCATCGGCATCGTGACGGTCAAGGGCTGGGACCTGCTGCAGGACGCGAAGTCCATCCAGGTCGTGTTCATGGCCGTGAACGTCATCTTCATCGTGCAGGTCCTGCGCTGGAGCCGCGGCGTGCTGCCGATGGCCGCGGGCCTCGCGACGTTCATCGGGATCTTCGCGCTCGTGTCGATCGACGGCTGGTACGCCCGTGATCAGCGCGGGTTCAAGGAGGCGTCGCTCTCCGCGGACCTCGGCTTCGTGACGATCCTCATCCTCCTCGCCCAGATCGTCGTGATCGTCGTGTCGATCATCGGCTTCTCGCAGAACTGGCAGACCGAGGTCGAGCACGAGGTCGGTGCCGGCGACGACGGCGTGCGCTCGAACCCGGGCAACGGCCAGCCGCTGCCCGCCTGACCGGCGCCCCGCCGTCCCGCGCGACCGCCGAGCGGTCGCGCCCGGCAGCACCCCGGCCCCGCGTGGGCCGGTTCGCGTTCTAGGGGCCTCTCTCCCGGGAGAGGCCCTAGGATCCCTCGCCGGGCCCCGGCCCGGCCATCCTGCCCGGATGGTGGAACGGTAGACACGGCGGACTCAAAATCCGCTGCCCGCGAGGGCGTGTGGGTTCGAATCCCACTCCGGGTACTCCCCGCCGCGACGGGCGGCGCGGGACCGCCGCCGGGCCACGGGGCCAGCTGGGCCGACCGGCGCCCCGACCGGCGCCGGCGCTACGGGATCCGATGGTTCCCGATCGTCGTCACCTCCGGCCCGGGCACCGTCGTGGTCCTCGACCCCGAGGCTGCGCCGATCGGTGGAGTCCAGCGCTGCCCGGATCCGGTCGGGCCTCGACGCCGCCAAACGTCAGGAGTTCGGATCAGGCCGGCGGCTCGGTGACGAGCTCCCGCAGCTCCGTCACGAGGCCCGACGGGCCGACGAGGATCCCGGGCTGCAGCGGGCCGAACGGCTCCAGGCGGACGACCTCCAGGCCGACGGCCTTCGCGAGCACCTCGCCCGCCGCCGTGTCCCAGGCCTTCACGCCGTACTCGAAGAACGCGTCGCCGCGGCCGGCGGCGACCCACGCGAGGTCCAGCGCGGCGGCCCCGGCGCGGCGCAGGTCGCGCACGCGCGGCAGCACGCGGGCGGCGATCGTCGCCTGCGCGCGGCGGACCTCGGCGTCGTAGCCGAACCCGGTGAGCACGAGCGCGTGGCCGAGCTCCACCGACGGGTCCCGCGGGACCAGCGGCACGCCGTCGAGCGTCGCGCGGCCGTCGGCCGTCGCGGCGAACGTCTCGCCGCGCAGCGGGTCCAGCACGACGCCGACGAGGCCCTCGCAGGCGACGCTCACGCACCACTGCGGCACGCCGTAGAGGAAGTTCACCGTGCCGTCGAGCGGGTCGACGATCCAGCGACGACCGGTGGTGCCCAGGACATCGTCGCCCTCCTCCCCCACGATCCCGTCGTCGGGGACCTGCTCGGCGAGCACCGCCCGGATCGCCCGCTCGCTCGCGAGGTCGGCCTCGCTGACGGGGTCGGTCGCCGTCGTCTTCGTGGCGATCCGCAGCGCGCCGATGTCGCCCGCGCGGGCGAGCAGCTCGGCCGCTCCGGCGCGGGCGGCGTCGAGCGCGACGTCCAGCAGCTCGTCGAGGTCGTGGTCGGCGGCGGCCGGCGTGCTCATCCCCTGCATCGTGGCAAGGACGGCGGCCGGGCCGGTCGCCAGCACGTGACCGCGTCGCCCGATCGGACGCTTCGCGCGGGTCCGCCGGTCATCGACGACGCGGCGACCCGCTGGCGCGCCGGACCCGCCTCAGACCGCGGTCGGCCGGCGAGCCGACCACGGGTCCTGGCGCTCGAGCTGGGCGGCGAGCGCCAGCAGCCGGCGGTCCTCGCCCGGGGGCGCGACGAGCTGCACGGCCATCGGCAGCCGCTCGTCGTCGAGGCCGACCGGCACGCTCGTGGCCGGGTAGCCGAGCGCGTTCCAGACCGGCAGCGTCGGCAACCGGAGCGCGACCGCGAGGGTCGTCGTCAGGCCGCCACGGCGCTGGAACGCGCCGATCCGCCACGGCCGCCCGACGAGCGAGGGCTGCAGCACGACGTCGACGTCGTCGAAGAACGCGAGCAGGTCGCGCGCGACCCGCGCGTGGAGGGCCGTCGCCCGCTCGAGCACCCCGTCGGGGATCGCGCGACCCATCCGCCACATGCCGCGGCTGCGGCGGTCGAGCCACTCCGGGTGCGGGAGCGTCGCGATGTCGTCGGCCGCGCCACGCAGGAACCGGACGAGGAACGCCGGCACCGCCGCGGGCGGGATCGGGAGCTCGCGCTCGACGACCTCGTGGCCCAGCGAACGCAGGCGCTCGGCGGTCTGCGCGACCGCCGCGCGGCGGCGGCGCTCGATCGGCGACGGGCCGGCCGGGCCCCGCCACGCCAGCGCGATCCGCAGCGGCGCCGGATCCGCGGCGACCGCGGCGCGGTAGGAGCCCGCGGGCGGTCCCTCGGCCGGGTCGCCGTCGCGGGCGCAGACGTCGAGGAACGCGGCGGTGTCGGCGACCGTCGGTGACAGCGCGCCGTAGACGCTCAGGCCGTTCCAGACCTCCTCGACCGGGTCCAGCGGGACGAGGTCGCGCGTGGGCTTGTGCCCGAGCAGCCCGCAGAACGCGGCCGGGATCCGGATCGACCCACCGCCGTCGGAGGCGGTCGCCAGGCCCACGACGCCCGCCGCGACCGCCGCGCCGCTGCCGCCCGACGAGCCGCCGGGCGTGTGGTCCAGCGACCACGGGTTGCGCGTGGCGCCGCGCGTCAGCGTCTCGGTGAACGGCCAGATGCAGCGCTCCGGGACGTTCGTGCGCCCCACGAGCACCGCACCCGCCTCGCGCAGCCGGGCGATGAACGCCGCGTCGGCGGCCGGCGGCGGGAACTGCGCCCGGCCGCCGAAGCCGGTCGGGTCCCCGGCGACGTCCGCGTCGTCCTTCACCGCGACCGGCACGCCGAGCAGCGGCGTGCGCTCGCCGGCGTCCAGGCGCTCCTGCGCGGCGCGGGCCGCCGCCCGCGCCCCCTCGGCGTCGACGCGGCGGAAGGCGTTGAGCTGGGGCTCGACGGCCTCCAGCCGCGCGAGCACCGCCTCCAGCAGCTCGGGCGCGGTCACCGACCCCTCGCGCAGCGCCGCCGCCTGGGCGCTGGCGCCGGACCACAACAGCTCGTCGGTACTCATCGGCGGCCACGCTACCCCAGCCGCGACGGGACCCCGCCGGCGCGCTGGTAGAACCGGGCGATGAGCCAGGACGCGCCCCGCCCCGTCGCCGTCGTCACCGGCGCCTCCAGCGGCATCGGCGCCGCCACGGCCCGGCGCCTGGCCGCCGACGGCTTCGACGTCGTGCTCGGCGCGCGGCGGACCGACCGGATCGCGGCGATCGCCGACGAGATCGGCGGCCGTGCCCACGCGCTCGACGTCACCGACGAGGCCTCGGTGGCCGCCTTCGCGGCGTCGGTCGGGCCGTGCGCGGTGCTCGTGAACAACGCCGGCGGCGCGAGCGGCCTGGAGCCGATCGCCGACGCCGACCTCGAGCGCTGGCGGGCGATGTACGAGGTGAACGTCCTCGGGCTGGCGCGCGTGACGCAGGCGCTGCTGCCGGCGCTGGAGGCCTCCGGCGACGGGCGGATCGTGAACGTCGGCTCGATCTCGGCGTTCGAGACCTACCCCGGCGGCGCCGGCTACACCGGCACGAAGCACGCCGTCGACGCCCTGAACCGGACGCTGCGGCTCGAGCTGCTCGGCCGCCCGGTGCGCGTGATCGAGATCGACCCGGGCGCGGTGGAGACGGAGTTCTCCGTCGTGCGCTTCGACGGCGACGAGGACCGCGCCGCCGAGGTCTACCGTGGCATGACGCCGCTGGAGGCCGACGACGTCGCCGACGTCATCGCCTTCGCCGTGACGCGCCCGGCGCACGTGAGCCTCGACCGGATCGTGCTGCGCCCGCGCGACCAGGCGACGGCGCGCGACATCCACCGGCGCGACGACGCTTGACCCGGCGCCTCGCCGGCCGCGGCCCGCATCCGCGCGTCGCGCTCGGACGCTGTGGCGGTCCCGGGCACCGGGATGCCCGATCGTTCGACCGGCCGCCGGGGGTCGGGGCCCCGGCGTCGTCCGACGGCCCACGGGTCGGAGCGGCCCGGGGGTCGGTCGCCGGGCGGCTCAGCGGTCCTCGGGCGGCGGCAGCAGGACCGGCCGCCGCAGCGGGACCGGCTCGGCCTCCGGGCGCCCGGTGACCGCGTCCGGGTCGCGGACGGGGTGGCGCACCGGCCGCAGGCCGACGACGAGCAGCAGCAGCCCGACGCCGAGCAGCAGGGCCGGCCAGCCGAGCAGGCCGTCGCCGCCGTCGGCGACGACCGCGAGCGCCACGAGCAGCGCGATCGCGCCGAGCCAGCCCGGTCCCTGCTCGCGGACCGCCGAGGAGAGCCCCACGAGCACGAACCCGAGGCTCAGCAGCAGCGCCTCCCACCCCCACGCCGCGCCGCCCGGCTCGGCGGGCAGGCCGAGCGGGTCGCGCAGCGCGGCGACCGTCGGCAGCAGGAAGCTCGCGCCGAGCGCGATCGCCACCGCGGCGAGCACGTCGGCCAGCACGACCGCCTCGCGGTAGCGGTGGTCCAGGCGCACGAGGATCGCCGGGACGAGCCCGAGCGCCATCGCCAGCAGCGCCCAGCGCAGGACGTCCAGCGGCGCGTCCGGCGCGGAGACCGCGATGGCCGCGCCGGCGAGCGTCACGGCCACGAGGACCGCGCGGACCAGCAGCGAGAGCACCGACCCGCGCGCGACCGCGAGGCTCACCCACGGCACGCCCGCGGCGGCGGCGACCGCGACGACGGGCGCCGCCTCGGCGTCCGGCGCGACGAGCAGCGTCAGGTGCGCCGTGGCGGCCACGAGCGCCAGGCCGCTGAGCGCGTGGAGGACCTCCTGGTAGGCGCGCAGGCGGGGGGCCTCGCGCGGCGATCCCCAGGCCAGGACGCCCGTGAGGAGGGCGAGCGTCGCCGTCAGCCCGAGGCGGGCGGCGGTCGTCAGATCCAGACGCAGCTCGACCTCGACGACGAACGCCGCGAGCACGACGGCGGCGGCGCCGACGGTGTTGCCGCGGTGAGGACGAACGAGCATCGACCCCTCCTATACTCCCCCGTCGTGCCCGGTCCCGTTGCGATCCTCGGTGGAACCGGTCAGCTCGGCTTCGGGCTGGCCCTCAGGCTCGCGCATGCGGGCACCGGAGTGATCATCGGGTCACGCGATGCCGCGCGTGCCGAGGAGGCCGCGCACCGCGCCCTGGGCGCCGTCCCGGGCGGCGACATCCGGGGCCTCGCCAACGACGAGGCGACCGCCGCCGCCGCGCAGGTCGTCGTGCTTGCCGTGCCGTTCTCGAGCCAGGCCGCGACCCTCAAGGGGCTCGCCGAGGTCCTGCGCGAGGACCAGATCGTCCTCGACGCGACCGTGCCGCTCGCGCCCGCCATCGGCGGCAAGCCGACGCAGCTCGTCGGCGTCTGGCAGGGCTCCGCCGCCCAGCAGGCGCAGTCCCTCGTCCCCAAGGGCGTGCGCGTCGTCTCGGGGCTGCACACCCTCTCGGCCGACCTCCTGGCCGACCTCGAGCACCCGCTCGACCAGGACACCCTGATCTGCGGCGACCGCAAGGCCGACAAGCAGGTCGTCATCGAGCTCCTGTCCGTGATCGACGGCCTGCGCGCCGTCGACGGCGGGCGGCTCGAGCAGTCCCGGATCGCGGAGTCGCTCACCGCGATGCTGATCGGCGTGAACATCCGTCACAAGACGCACGCCGGCATCCGCATCACGGGGATCGAGTGACCTCCGGGGCGGTCGTGGTCCTCGCCGGCGGGACCGGCGGGGCGAAGCTCGCCCGTGGTCTGCTGGACCACGCGGGGAGCGACCTCGTCGTGCTCGCCAACCCGGGCGACGACGTCGAGATCCACGGGGCGCACGTCGCGCCCGACGCGGACCTCGTGACGTTCTGGCTCGCCGACCGGATCGACGAGCGGGGCTGGGGCCTGGCCGACGACACGTTCGCGGCGATGGACATGCTGCGCGAGCTCGGCGACGAGATCTGGTTCAACCTCGGCGATCGCGACCTCGCGCTCTGCCTGCGCCGCGCGCGGCGACTGGCCGACGGCGCGACGATGACCGAGGTCCTCGCCGAGCACGCCGCGGCGCTCGGCGTCGCCGCCCGGGTGCTGCCGCCCAGCGACGAGCCGGTCCGCACGCTCGTGCAGGCCGACGACCGCTGGTGGGACTTCCAGGAGTTCATGATCCGACGGCTGCGCATGCCCCCGGAGCCCGTCGTCCAGGACGTCCGCTTCGTCGGGGCGCAGGACGCGCAGGCGACCGCGGAGGCCCTCGCGGCGATCGGCACCGCCCGCGCGATCGTCGTCGGCCCCTCGAACCCCGTGATCTCGATCCGCCCGATCCTCGCCGTCCCCGGCATCGAGGACGCGATCCGCGCCAGCGCGGCGCCGGTCGTGGCCGTCGCCCCGTTCGTGGAGGGCGCCGTGGTGAAGGGCCCGACGGCGTCGTTCCTGCACTGGGCCGGCGTCAGCGCCGACGCGCTCGGGACCGCCCGCTACTACGGCGACCTGCTGGACGGCCTCGTGACGGACGAGCCGATCCCGAGCCCCGGCGGCCTGGCGCTGCGCGTGACCGACACGCTGCTCGGCGACCCGGACGCGCGCCGCCGCGTGGCGGGCGAGGTCCTCGCGTTCGCCGACGAGCTCCGCGCGACGACGGAGGGGACGGCGTGAAGACGATCGCGATCGTTCCCGTGAAGCGCTTCGCGAACGCGAAGACGCGCCTGGCCGACGCGCTGCCCGCCCGCTCGCGCGTCGCGCTCATGCAGGCGATGGTCACCGACGTCCTGATCGCGCTGCGACGCGCCCAGCTCGTCGACGGCGTCGTCGTGGTGACCGGCGAGGAGATCGCCGAGCAGATCGCCGTGAACTACGGCGCCGAGGTCGTCACCGACCAGCAGGACCAGGGCCACAGCGCCGCCGTCGCCGCGGGCATCCAGTGGGCCGTGGGACGGGGCGCCGAGCGCGTCCTGCTCGTCCCGGGCGACTGCCCCGTGCTCGATCCCGACGAGGTCGACGGCCTGCTCGCCGCCGACCCGGCCGCGACGGCGGACGCCGCCGCCCCGCTCGGTCCGGAGGTCACGATCGTCCCGGACCGCCACGGGACGGGCACGAACGGCCTGGTCCTGCGCCCGCCGGGGATCATGGCCGCCGCCTTCGGGCCCGGCAGCCGCGCGCGCCACGCCGAGGCCGCGCGGGCCGCGGGCGCCGCGGTCTACGAGGCCGAGCCGCGGAGCCTCGTGCTCGACGTCGACACCGGCGAGGACCTCGAGGCGCTGCGCCAGCACCTCGAGGAGCATCGCGGCGGGGCGTCGCACACCCGCGGCCTGCTGCCGCGGATCCTGTGAGCGGCGCGGACCTCACCGTCCGCGCGCTGCCGCCGCTGCCGGAGGTCCGCCCCGGCGACGACCTCGCCGCCCTGCTCACGGCGGCGCACCCCGCGCCCTTCCCCGACGACGCCGTCCTCGTCGTCTCGCACAAGGTCGTGTCGAAGGCCGAGGGCGCCGTCGTGCGCCTGGCCGACGTCGTGCCCTCACCCCGCGCGCGGGAGCTCGCCCGCGAGCTCGACAAGGACCCCGCGGTCGTCGAGGTCGTGCTGGGACAGACGCGCGAGGTCGTCCGCGCCCGCCGCGGCGTGCTCATCTGCCGCACCCACCACGGGTTCGTCGCCGCTCACGCCGGCGTCGACGGGTCGAACGTCGCCGCGGGCTCCGTCGTCACGCTGCCGGTGGACCCCGACGCGTCGGCCCGCCGGCTGCGCGACGCGCTGCCCGGCCGGCCCGCGGTCGTCATCGCCGACAGCTTCGGCCGGCCGTGGCGCCACGGCCAGGCCGAGGTCGCGATCGGCTGCGCCGGGCTCGTGGCGCTCGACGACCGGCGCGGCCAGGCCGACCGCGAGGGCCGGGAGCTCCTGGCCACGCAGATCGCGATCGCCGACCACGTCGCCGGCGCCGCCGACCTCGCGCGGCTGAAGGACGACGGCCGGCCGGCGGTCCTCGTCACCGGGCTCGCGCGCTGGCGCACCGACGAGCACGGGCCGGGCGCGGCGACGCTCCGGCGCGCCGCCGACGAGGACCTCTTCGGCGCCGCCTGACCGGCCCGGCGGCGCGCCCGAGGCGCCCGTCGCGACCGGCGGCACGCGCGCGGGAGAGGGGCCCCTCGCGCGCGACGCTCGACCGGTCCGCGCGCTGACGCGTCCGGATTCACGCGAGGGTCACGGCGTGGTCACCCGGCCCGCATCGGCCGACCGTAGGTTCGCGCCGCGAGGTCCGTCCGGCCTCGCGCATCCCGTCCCCGTCCCCACGGCGAACACACATGATCCGTCCCTCGCGCGCCGTCCACGGCGCGCTCACGGTCGCGGGCCTGCTGCTCGTGACCGCCATCGCGGCGCCGCCGGCGTCCGCCTCCCCCTCGGGCGTCGTCATCGACGAGGTCCGCTTCCGCGGACCTGCCGGCGGCAACGACGAGTTCATCGAGCTGCGGAACGCGTCCGCCGCCGCCGTCTCGATCGGCGGCTGGAAGATCCAGGGCGCGAACAACGCCGGCACGAACAGCGTCCGCGCGACCGTCCCGGCCGGCACGAGCCTGCCGGCGGGTGGCCGCTACCTCATCGCGAACACCGCCGCGAGCGGCTACTCGGGCGCGGCGACGCCCGACCTGACCTATGCCACGGGCATCACCGACACCGGCGGCATCCAGCTGCGGACCGCCGCCGACGCCGTCGAGGACGCCTTCGGCAGCACGCAGGCGCCTGCGGCGTACCGCGAGGGCGCCGGGCTCGCGCTCCCGACGAGCAGCTCGGGCGACGTCTCCCACGGACGCGACGCCCTCGGCGCCGACACGAACGACAACGTCGCGGACTTCACGGTCCGGAACCCGGCGACCCCGCAGGCCTGCGGCGCCGCCTGCGGCGGAGGCCCGGATCCCGAGGACCCGGCGGTCACGCCGATCCATGCGATCCAGGGCAGCGGCGCCACGAGCCCGAAGACCGGTCAGGCGGTGACGATCGAGGGCGTCGTCACCGGCATCGACGACGAGATGGGCGCGAACTTCACGACGACGTTCCCCGAGGACGCCGGGGTGTACGTCCAGACCGAGCCCGGCAAGGAGGACGCCGACCCGGCGACCTCCGAGGGGATCTTCGTCGGCTACGTCCGCGGGCCCGGCAACGACCGCGAGCAGCTCCTGGGCAAGAAGGTCCGCATCAACGGCCAGGTCAAGGAGAAGTTCGGCCTGACGATGATCGCCGAGACCACCGGCCAGGAGCCGCAGATCCTCGGCGACGGCGTGCTGCCGCCCCCGGTCGTCCTGGACCGCGCGAAGGCCGACGCCCAGGCGGTCGCCTCCGACGGCACGCGGACGTACTACGAGTCCCTCGAGGGCATGCGCGTGACGCTCGCCGCGGGCACCGCCAACAGCGGCGGCACGACGAAGTTCGGCGAGCTCTTCGTCACGCCCGGCGACGCGAAGGGCCGGATCTTCCGCCAGGACGAGGCACCCAGCCTGCTGGCGCTCGTCGACGACGCCGGCGCGGGCGACCCGAGCAACCCGCACGTCCGCCCGCCCTCGACGACGCTCGTGCGCGGCAACCTCTTCGCGACGGTCCGGGACGCGACGGGCCCGCTCGGCTTCGGCTACGCGAACTACGGCATCGTCGTGCAGGAGACCGGCAAGCCGACGGTGACCGAGGACGGCGACGTCCCCGCCGTTCCGACGCTGCCCGCCCCCGCCGCCGGCCAGGTCCGCGTGGCCGGGTTCAACGTCGAGAACCTCTTCCCGCCGGGGGCCGAGCTCGATCTGCGCACGGTGACGCAGGCCGAGTACGACGAGAAGCTCGACGGCCTCGCGGTCGCGATCAGGGACCGCATGCGCGCTCCCGAGGTCGTCGCGGTCCAGGAGATCGGCGACAGCCAGGGCACGGCCGGCAACCGATCGAGTCGCGACGTCCTCGCGGACCTCGCGGCGCGGATCGGCGGCTACACCGCCCACGCGGAGGAGGGCCGTGACGAGCGCGGCATCGACGTCGGCTTCCTCGTGAAGGACGGCGTCACCGTTCACGGCGCCGCGCGCCAGGTCGGGCGCGACGTCGTCACCAGCGGTGGACTGACCTGCGGCGACACGTCGTTCCTCTTCGACCGGCCGCCGCTGGCGCTCGAGGTCGAGCCGCGCCCGGGCCTGCGCTTCACGGTCCTCAGCAACCACTTCGCCTCGAAGTCGTCGGTCGACGGCTGCCGCGTGCAGCAGGCGACCGTCGTGCGGCAGGAGGCCGAGCGGCTGAAGGCCCTCGGCCAGGAGACGATGGTCGTCGGCGACCTCAACGCCTTCGAGGACGAGTCGCCGCTGACGACCGCCACCCAGGGCGGCACGCTGACGAACCTCTGGAGCCAGGTCCCGGAGCAGGAGCGGTACAGCTTCGCCTACCAGGGCCGCCTGCAGACGCTCGACCACGCGCTCGTGACCTCCGGCCTGCTGCCGGCGGTCCGCGACGTCCGCTACGCCCACGTCTCCAACGACTACGCGGAGAACGCCGCGCTCGGGCTCCACGTCTCCGACCACGACCCGCCCGTGGTGACCCTCGGCGCCGCCGTCGGCCCGCAGGTCGAGGCGACGACGCCGACCTTCGCCGATCAGGCGGCGAGCACGATCGGCGCCGCGCAGGCCGTGACGGTGCGGAACGTCGGTGACGCCCCGCTGGAGATCGCGAAGCTGCGGATCACCGACGAGGACGACGCATCGGCCGACGACTTCCTCCTCAGCGGCGATCGCTGCACCGGCGAGGAGCTCGCCCCGGACGCCCGCTGCACGGTGCGGATCCGGTTCGCGCCGGGCCGGGCCTCGACGACCTCGACGGCGATGCTCGTCCTGACCACGAACGCCGGCCCATACGAGGTGCCGCTCACCGGCACGAGCACGACCCTGCCGCAGGGCCCGGGCGGCGATCCGGGTCCCGAGGGACCCGAGGGCCCGGAGGGACCGACCGGCCCGCAGGGACCGACCGGCCCGCAGGGTCAGGCCGGCACGAACGGGCGGGACGGCGTCGACGGGACGAACGGCGCGGACGGCAAGGCCGGAACGAACGGCAAGGACGGGGCCACCGGTCCCGCCGGGCCGGCCGGTCCACGGGGCCCTGCCGGCGAGCGCGGGCCGGCCGGGCTGGCGATCGACATCGGCGTCCTCCTCGGGTCCGAGCGCTCCGCCGGGTCCCGGGTGATCGTTCGCCGGGGCAGCCGCGCCCGCGTGCAGGTCGCGCTGCGCAACGCCGGCACGACGGCCGTGGCCCGCGCGCGGCTCGAGCTGCGCGTGCCGCGCGCCCTCTCCGGGCGCAGGCGCACCCAGGCGGCTCGCACGACGGTGGCCCGGGTCGCCGCCGGCACGTCGCGCACCGGCCGGCTGACGCTGCGCGTCGGCGCGAAGGCCCGGCGCGGCACCTACCGCGTGCCGGTCCGCGTGACCGTCGGCAACCGCACGGTCGAAGAGGCGCTGCGGATCACGGTCCGCTAGCAGCGGGCGCGCCGGGCACCGGTGCCCGGCGCGCCCGCCGACCGCGGCCGAATCGGCTCAGTTGATCTCGGCGACCTTCAGCTGCCGGTCGCCGCGCGGGGTCTTCACGGTGACCGTCTCCCCCAGGCGCCGGCCGATGATCGCCTGGGCGACCGGCGACTCGATCGAGAGCTTGCCCGAGGAGACGTCCGCCTCGGCGGCGCCGACGAGCGTCCAGACCTGCTCGCGGCCCTTCTCCTCATCGACGAGCTTCACCGTCGCGCCGAAGCCGACCTCGCTCTCGTCGGTCGAGATCTCGGTCACCACCGCGTTGCGCAGGCGCTCGGCGAGCACCGCGATCCGCGTCTCGAGGTGCGCCTGGTCGTCCTTGGCCTGGTGGTACTCGGCGTTCTCCTTCAGATCGCCGAGCTCCCGGGCGCGCTGGATCCGCGCCGCGATGTCGCGCCGCTTGGGACCCTCGAGCTCGTCGAGCTCGGCCTTCAGGGCCTCGAGGCCCTCGGGCGTGATCGACTCACCGGCGGTGCTCATCACCCCACCGTAACGTGCCCGCTGCGCCGCCGTCCGCCCCCGCGGAGGCCGTCGATGCTCCGGCTCAGCGGCCCGCGGCGCCGGACGCGACCGGCAGCGGGTGCTCCCGGCGGATCGCGTACAGCGTCGAGCGCTCGGCGGCCGGGCGGCCCGCGGCGTGGGCGGCGGCGATGAGCTCGGGCGGGTCGCGCCGGACGCCGTGATCGGCGCCGGCCAGCCGCGAGATGTTCTCCTCCATGAGCGTCCCGCCGAGGTCGTTGACGCCCCAGCGCAGCGCCTCGGTCGCGCCCTCGAGGCCCATCTTCACCCACGACGCCTGAACATTGGCGATCGTTCGGCCCAGGGCGAGCCGGAAGACGGCGGTGTGGCGCAGGTTGTCCTCGATCGACAGCTCCTGCACGCCGTGCGTCCGGCCCAGGCGCGTCTGGAAGGGGATGAAGGAGAGCGGCACGAACTCCGTGATCCCGCCGGTGCGCTCCTGCACGCCGCGCACCACCTGCATGTGGCGGGCGAGCTCCCACGGCTCCTCGATGTGGCCGAACATCACCGTCGACGTCGAGGGGACGCCGGCGCGGTGCGCGGCCTCGATGACCTCGACCCACCGCGACGCCGGCAGCTTGTTCGGCGAGATCCGCTGACGGACGCCGTCGTCGAGGACCTCCGCCGCGGTGCCCGGGGTCGATCCGAGACCGGCCTCCAGCAGCGCCGCGAAGACCTCCGGCAGCGAGAGCCCGGAGATCGTCGTCATGTGGTCGACCTCCATCGGGCTGAACGCGTGGAGGTGCAGCTCGGCGCCGTGCCGGCGGCCCTCCTCCTTCGCGCGGCGCAGCCAGTGCAGGTAGTCCTCCAGCGCCCAGTCCGGATGGATCCCCGACTGGATGCACAGCTCGGTCGCGCCGTACGCCACCGCCTCCTGCACCCGGCGGGCGAACTCCTCCTCGCCGACGTCGTAGGCGTCCGGGGAGCGCTTGGACTGCCCGAACCCGCAGAACGCGCAGCCGACGGTGCAGACGTTCGAGATGTTGATGTTGCGGTTCACCACGAAGGTGACCGTGTCGCCCGCCAGCTCGGCGCGCAGCTCGTCGGCGGCGCAGCGGATCTCCTCGACCGCGGACGGGTCGCGCTCGACGAAGAGCGCGGAGAGCTCCTGCTCGCTCAGCGCCACGCCGTCGCGGGCCTGCTCCAGCGCCGGCGCGACGAGGTCGCGGTCGATGACGAACGGCGCCTCCCCCCGCCCGCTCTTGCCGCGCGGGATGAACGACCAGTACTTCACGGTGATCGTGTCGAGCACCGCCCGATCGATCCACTCCTCGTCGATGTACTTGCCGTAGACGCAGAGCCGCTCGCTCAGCGCGACGCCCTGCGGCTTGAGCAGGTCGCGGACCTGGGCCGGCGAGGGGAACGGGTGCTCGGGCGAGATGTGGTCGCCGTTGGCGCTGAGGCCGCCGAGGTCGGTCGCACCGGCGGCCACGAGCCGCGGCCACCAGTCGGCGAGGTTCGGCGGGATCTGGATCCCGACGTCGGGCATGAGCCGCCGCGTCTCCGCGACGAGCTCCTCCATGTCCTCCACCGTCACGGGGCACGCCCAGGACGGCAGGTCCAGCTGCGGCGAGTCCTTCCACCCCAGGTCGGAGACCTCGGCGATCCCCGTGCGCCAGTAGTCGCGCGCCGCCGCGTCGGCGATCGCTCCTACGTCGCGCCCGTAGTAGCGCTCGTGGGGGACGAAGTTCTGCAGGATGATCTCCTGCAGGTGGCCGTGCTCGCGCTGGACCTCGGCCAGCGCCGCGAGCGAGTCGAAGCGCTCCTGCCGCGTCTCGCCGATGCCGACGAGGATCCCCGTCGTGAACGGGATCTTCAGCTCGCCGGCCGCGCGCAGCGTCGCCAGCCGCCGCTGGGGGTGCTTCGACGGCGACCCGGCATGCACCGTGTCCATCAGCCGCTCGCTGATCGACTCGAGCATCACGCCCTGCGACGCCGTCACGGTGCGCAGGCGCTCCAGCTGCTCCCGCGAGACGGCGCCGAGGTTCGTGTGCGGCAGCAGCCCCCGCTCCAGCGCGCGCTCGCCCGCCCACACGACGTAGGCGGTGAAGTCCTCGTAGCCCCACTCCCGCAGCTGCCGCAGGACGCCGGGGTGGGAATCCGGCTCCTCCCCCGTGAGGATCAGCAGCTCCTTCGCGCGGCGCTTGACCGCCTCGTCGAGGATCTGCTCGACCTCGGCCGGCGGGTGCAGATGCGGCTTGCGGGTCGCGAACGCGCAGTACTTGCAGACCGACGAGCACGTTCGCGACAGCGACAGCGTGTGGTTCCTGGAGAAGGTGACCCGCCGACTCACCCGCCGGAGTGTACGAACCCGCTCCCCCGGGCCGGTGTCGCCGGGCGAACCCCCGGCCCGTCCGTCCGGTGCGCAGGACACATGAACCGCGCGACGCGCCGCCGCCCGGGTCGGGACCATCCCGGGCATGTCTGGATCGCAGGACCCTCGCCGCCCGTCCACCCACGACGCTCGTCCGCTCCGCCGACGACCGCTCGGGGTGGTGATCCGGCCGCTGCTGCTCCTCGCGAGCGTGGCGCTGCTGGCGGGCTGCGGGGGATCGGGCGGAGACGACCCCGAGGCGACGACGACGTCCGCCGCCGCGCCGCCGGCGTCGCTGACCCTGACGCTCGACTTCGTGCCCAACGCCGTGCACTCCGGGCTCTACCTCGCGCAGCAGCGCGGGCTCTTCGCCCGCGAGGGCGTCGACCTGCGGATCCGCGTCCCCGGCACCGGCAGCGACAACGTCAAGGCCCTGAGCACCGGACGCACCGACCTGGCGATCATGGACATCCACGACGTCGCGCTCGCGCAGCAGGAGGGCGCCCGGCTGGTGGCCGTCGGCGCGCTCGTGCAGCGGCCGCTCGCCTCGCTCGTGGCCGCGCCCGACGTCGCCCGCCCGCGGGACCTCGAGGGCCGGCGCGTCGGCGTCACCGGACTGCCGAGCGACGACGCCGCGGTCGACCAGATCGTGCGCGGCGACGGCGGCGACCCCCGTCGCGTGCGGCGCGTGACGATCGGCTTCGAGTCGGTGAAGTCCGTGCTCTCCGGGCGCGTGCAGGCCGCGACGGCCTTCTGGAACGCCGAGGGCGTCGCGCTGCGCATCCGTCGTCCGCGCACGCGGATCTTCCGGCTCGACGAGTTCGGTGCGCCGCGCTACCCCGAGCTGCTCCTCGTGACGACGCCCGATGCGCTGCGGCGCCAGCGGCCCGTGATCGAGCGCTTCCTGCGCGCCGCCGCCCAGGGCACGCAGGAGGCCGCCACCGCGTCGACCGCGCAGTCCGCCGCCGTCGTCGAGGCGCTGAGCGCCGGGGCCGGCGAGCAGGCGGTCGATCCGCAGACGGCGGCCGACCAGCTCGCCGCGGTGCGCCCGGCGCTCCTGGACCCCGACGGAGAGGCGCTGACGATCGACCGCGCCGCGATGCGCCGGTGGGCGGCGTGGGAGACGCGCGTCGGGATCACGCGCCGCGCGCCGGACGTCGACGCGCTCGTCTGGTCGGGGGCGCCCGGACGCTGAGCGAGGGGTGTGGCGCGCCCCACCGCCCCTCCCCGGACGGTGGCGGCGCGCACATCGCGACGGCCCCTACGGTGCTCGCGTGCCGAACCGGGTCCGCCGTCCACCGCTGCTGCGCCGCCTGCTCCTGCCGGCGCTCGGCGCCGCGCTGCTCGGGCTGCCGGCCCCGGCCGGCGCCGCGCCGAACCCGGCGCCCGCGACGCTGCCGACGACCGACCGGATCTTCTCGACGATCGAGGACCTCGTGGCGATCGGACCGCGGCGGACGGGCACCGAGGCGGGCCGGCGCGCGGCCTCCTACGTCGCGGAGCGGTTCCGCAAGGCCGGCCTCGAGGGCGTCGGCCTGCTGCGCGCGCCCTCCTACGACTGGCACGCCGACCGCTGGGGCCTCTCCTTCGACGGCCAGGCGATCGACGCGTTCCCCGTCTCGCACTCCGCGGTGCCCGACAAGACCGCGACCGGCGCGCTCGGCACCGGTCCCGACGGGATCCGCGCGGAGATGGTCGACATCGGCCACGGCTTCGCGCCGAAGCTCGGGCCGAGCCTCAAGGGCAAGATCGCCGTCTTCGACCTGCGGTTCGTGCTGCCGCTCGCGGGGCTCACGCCGTTCGTGGAGTTCTTCCACGATCCGAAGCTCACGTTCCTCAACCCGCTGTCGACGTTCCTCACCGGCAACCCGTACGTCACGACGATGACCGACGCGGTGAAGGCGGCGCAGGACGCCGGGGCCGTCGGGTTCGTCGGGATCCTGCACGACTACTTCGACTCGAACCGGTACCACAACGAGTACTACCGCCGGGCGAAGGTCGCGATCCCCGGGATGTGGGTCACGAAGCGCGACGGCGGGCGCCTGCGCGCCATGATGCAGCGCAACCCGAAGGGCACCGGGCGGCTCGTGCTGGAGGCCCAGCGCCGCCGGGTCCTCTCCGACACCGTCATCGGCTACCTGCCCGGCAAGACCGACGACGTCGTGCAGATCCAGTCCCATCACGACTCGGTCGGGCCGGGCGCCGTCGAGGACGCGTCGGGCACCGCGGAGGTCATCGCGCTCGCCGAGCACTTCGGCGCCCAGGGCGCGCGGAAGCGGCAGAAGACGCTGATGTTCACGACCTTCGACACGCACTTCACCGGCTACCAGGGGCACGAGGAGTTCGCCCGCCGGTACATCTCCGAGCGCCGCGACGCCCGCCGGATCGTCGCCAACGTCACGATCGAGCACGTCGGCAAGCAGGCGCGGATCACCGACGGCGGCAAACTGCAGGTCCTCGACCAGACCGAGCCACGCGGCATCTTCGAGAACCTCAGCCTGCCGCTGAAGGGCAAGCTCATCGGCAACGTCGTGCGCAACGACCTGCAGGGCACCGCGGTCCTCAACGGCACGCTGCCGCAGCTCGTCGGCGGGATCCCGACCGACGCCTCCTTCGCGCTCATCTCGGGGATCCCGACGGTGAGCCTCATCGCGGGACCCGCCTACATGTACGACGAGCAGGACACGCTCGACAAGATCGACAAGGCGCAGCTGCGCCCGGTCGCGCAGGCCTTCGCGGAGCTCGTGAACGACCTGGACCCCGTGCCCGGCGCCGAGATCGGGCTGATCCCCGGCGTCGCCGGCAAGCGCGTCGCCGGCGACCCGTGGCCGCTGGAGCCGGCGCCGCCGTTCACGACCCCGGTCGCCCCGGCGCCCGGGCCGGCCTGCGTCGCCGCCCCGCGCGGCCGGCCGGCCCGCGGGCTGACGCTGCGTCCGCGGTCGGGCCGGGTGCTGCTGCGCTTCGTCGCCCGCCGGGCCGGGACGGTGACCGTCGTGGGGCGGGACCGCCGCGGCCGCCGGCTGGCCCGGCGCACGGTCCGCACGACCGCCTGCGGGACCCGGACCGTCCGCCTGCCGCGTGGCGTCGTCGCCGTGCAGGTGCGCGACCGCCGCGGCGCGGCGACCGCGCGACGCTAGGCAGCATCGGGGCGGCGCGCGAACCGGCGCGCCGTCTCACCGTCGGCCGGTCAGTGGGCGCGGAGGCGGCGGAACTCCTGGCGCGCCGTCTCGCCGCGGGCGGGCGGGCCTGGGGTCAGGGCCGATCAGTGGGCGCGGAGACGACGGAACTCCTGGCGCGCCGTCTCGCCGCGGGCGGGCGGGCCTGGGTCAGGGCCGGTCAGTGGGCGCGGAGACGACGGAACTCCTGGCGCGCCGTCTCGCCGCGGGCGGGCGGGCCTGGGGTCAGGGCCGATCAGTGGGCGCGGAGGCGGCGGAACTCCTGGCGCGCCGTCTCGCCTCGTCCCCACATCTGGACCGCCTCGGCGCGGCCGACGCGGACGTCGCGCACGACGAGCTCGCCCTCGAAGCCGGCCTCGTCGAGCAGCCGCAGCGCGCTGAGCACCGCGGTCGGGGCGGCCGCGTGGCCGAACCGGTGCGCCACGAGCACGCGCCAGTGCCAGTCGTGGCGCGAGTAGGGCTGCGCGTTGCAGGTCGTCGTGAGGTACGTCGCCGCCTCGACGTAGCGGTCCTCGTCCGTGATCCGCAGATCGAGGGTGAGGTCGGTCCAGTCGTCGGGCAGCGAGTCGAGGACCCGCTGGAAGGTGTCGGCGAGCGCCATCGCCCCCGATGATACGACGCGTGGCGCCGCCCGGAGCGGCGCCCGGTCCCTCGCACCCCCGTGCCGGCGGATCGGCCGTCGGGACGCGGCCCGCCGACCCGGTGCGGGCGATCATCTAGGCTCGATCGAGCCATGAGCGATCCGCCCCAGCGCCCGATCGCCGTCGTCCCTCCGCCCGCCGCCGCGGCCACGCCCGCCGACGCGCCGCAGGTCGCCGAGGGCCACCGGCGCCTGACCACCGACGTCGGCCTGCTCGACCGGTCCGCGTCGGGCAAGCTCGCCCTGACGGGCGAGGACGCCGCGTCGTTCCTCACCGGCCAGGTGACCGCCGACGTGGAGGGCCTCGCCCCCGGCGAGGGGAGCTACGCGGCGCTCCTGACGCCGAAGGGGAAGATCGTCTGCGACCTGCGGGTCCTCGCGATCGGCGAGGGCGCCGCGCCCGAGGAGCTGCTGCTGCTCTGCGAGCGCAGCGGCCTGCAGGCGCTGTTCGACCACCTGCGCCGGCACCTCATCGGCTTCCGGGCCGAGCTGCACAAGCGGACGCTGCAGCAGGGCCTCGTCTCCGTCGCCGGACCGCGGACGGGCGAGGTGCTGGGCGACCTCCTGACCGGCCTCGGCGAGCGCGAGCACGACCACCGCGCCACGGCGCTCGACGGCGTCCGGGTGCGCGTCGTGCGCACCGACGTCGGCGTCGACGTCGTCGCGACCGCCGAGGACGTGCGGCGCGTGCTCGCCGCGCTCGAGGCCCGCGGGATCGCGCCGGTCCCGGCCGCCGCGTTCGAGATCCTGCGCGTCGAGTCGGGGCGCCCCCTGCTGGGCCACGAGCTCGACGACTCGGTGATGCCGGCCGAAGCGGGCATCGTCGAGCGCGCCGTGAGCTTCACGAAGGGCTGCTACATCGGCCAGGAGACCGTCGCGCGCCTGCACTGGCGCGGCCGGCCGAACCGCCACCTGCGCGGCCTGCTGCTCGAGGACGCGGTGCCCGAGGCGACGGTGCTCGTCGACGACGGGCGCGAGGTCGGGCGGGTCACGACGGTCGTGCACTCGCCGCGGCGCGGCCCGATCGCGCTCGGGCTGCTGCGGCGCGAGATCGAGCCCGGCGACGTCGTCACCGCCCGTCCGACGAGCGCCTCCCCCGTGCGCGCGCGCGTCGTCGCGCTGCCGTTCGCGGACGAGCCGCGCGGGCCCGTCGTCGGTTGACCGGCCCCGGCGCGCAGCCCACGCCGGCGGCGCCTCGCGCGGACCCCGCGCCGGCCGACGGCCGCCGGAGCGGCGCCGTGCTGGACACCCCGTCCGGGCACACCGTCTCCTCCGACGCCGTCCGCTCGGCTAGGGTTGCGAGCAGCCGCGGCGCCGCCGCCGGCGTTCCGCGACTGGGGAGATCGAGGACGACGATGCAGATGAGGCGCAGCTCGAGCGCGATGACCGCCGCCGTCGCGGTGGTGGCCGTCGGCGGGTTGTCGGCGTGCGGCCGGGTGGATCCCGACGACAAGCCGTCCGGGTCGCGCCCACCGGCGCAGATCATGGTCTCGGCCGCGATCACCGACGACGGCGTGACGCTCTCGCCCTCGCGGGTCGGCGCCGGCCCGGTGCGGATCCTCATCAGCAACCAGACGTCGGGCGAGCTGCGCACGACGCTGCGTGATCGCGACCGCGCCGAGGCCGGTGCCCGCGCGACGAAGCCGATCGGCCCTGGCGGGGTCGCGGCGATCCAGGCCGTCGTCCGGCCGAACCGGACGTACCGGATCACGACCACGGGGGACTCCCCCGTCTCGGCCGCCACGCTGCGCGTCGGCAAGGAGCGCAAGAGCTCCGACGACGAGCTCCTGCTGCCCTGACGCCGTGCGGGACCCGTCCGGCGGCCCTCGCCGGACGGCGCAGCGGGCGCCGTACACCCGCGCCCGATCCGGGACATGATGACCGGACGGATTGTCCGATGAGACGGGGCGAATCGCCGCTCGGCGGGGGAGCCGCCGCAGAACGCGACCGCCGGTAGGCTTCGCCGCCGTCCCCGACGAACGACCGGAGCGAGTAGGCCAGATGACCGTCGACCTGACCCAGATCCAGACCGTGGACGTGGCCCCGGGCGAGCTGCCCGCGAAGATGGCCGCGTGGGTGATCCGCGAGGACCGCTTCGGCGAGCCCAGGGACGCCATCCAGCTCGAGGAGGTCGACGTCCCGCAGCCCGGCGCGTTCGAGGTCATCGTGCGCGTCATGGCCGCCGGCGTGAACTTCAACAACGTCTGGGCCGCCCTCGGCAAGCCGGTCTCGATCTTCAAGTACGGCGACCACCCGGAGTTCGGCCACCACATCGGCGGCTCGGACGCGTCGGGCATCGTCTGGAAGGTCGGCGAGGGCGTCACCCGCTGGAAGCCGGGCGACGAGGTCGTCGTGCACTGCAACCAGGCCTCCTACGAGGACGTCGAGGTCCACGGCCTCGATCCGCTCGCCGCGCCGTCGCAGCGCATCTGGGCCTACGAGACGACCTGGGGCTCCTTCGCGCAGTTCTGCAAGGTCCAGGCGCAGCAGCTGCTGCCCAAGCCGAAGCACCTCTCCTGGACCGAGGCCGCCTCCTACGGCCTGACGTACTTCACCGCCTACCGCATGCTCATGGATCAGGCGAAGATCCAGGCCGGCGACAAGGTCCTCGTCTGGGGCGCCGCCGGCGGCCTGGGCGTCTTCGCCACGCAGCTCTGCAAGGCGGCCGGTGCCGAGTCCGTCGGCGTCGTCTCCAGCGACGAGAAGGGCGAGCTCGTCAAGCAGCTCGGCGCCAAGGGCTACATCAACCGCAACGAGTTCAGCGGCATGATGCGCAAGGGCGGCGAGACCCCCGAGGAGGAGAAGGAGCGCTTCCTCACCTCGCGCGCGTTCACGAAGAAGGTCACCGAGATCCTCGGCGGCGCCCCCGACGTCGTGTTCGAGCACGTCGGCCAGGCGACGTTCCCGACCTCGGTCCTCGCCGTGAAGCCGTTCGGCAAGGTCGTCATCTGCGGCGCGACGTCCGGCTACAACCTCGACTTCGACGTCCGCTACCTGTGGATGAAGCAGAAGGAGATCATCGGCTCGCACTTCGCGAACGCCTGGGAGGCGACGCGCGCGAACGCCCTGATCGACGAGGGCAAGGTCAAGCCCGTGCTGTGGAAGACCGTCGGCTTCGACGAGGTCGCCGACGCCCACCAGCTGCTGCGCGACAACCAGCACCTCGGCAAGATCGCGGTGCTCGTCGGCGCCACGAGCGACGACGAGGGCCGCACGGCCGACGGCCCCGGCGCGATCCGCGCCGAGGTCGGCGCCTGAGCCACCCGCGCTGACCCCGGTCCTCGGGGTCACTCATCTAGGATTCCCGAGCCGGTCGGCCTCCGTGGCGGCCGGCTCGCGTCCTTCCCTCCCACGTGAAAGCCTGAGCGACATGGCGCTTGCGATCCACCTGCCCTACTACGCGACCGGACTCCGGGCCGACCAGCTCGGCGAGGCGCTCGAGGGCCTGACGGCCGACCTCCTCCGCCACGGCGCGCACGACGTGCGCCTGTACCGCTCGAAGGAGGACGCGTACCGCTTCCGCCAGGTGATCGTCGTCGCGTCCAAGGCCGACTGGACGCGGATCTGGAACAGCGAGTTCTTCATCGACTTCCGCACGACGAAGATCGCGCTCTACCAGAAGCCGCTGGCCTACGAGATGTACGAGGTCATCTCCTCCGGCCTCGCGCCGGACCCCGAGACGCAGGACGCGCCCGTCCAGAACGAGGGCACCGCCTCGGCGCCCGTCGTCGGCAGCTCGCCGGGCCTCTCGGCCTGACCTCCGGCCGCGTCGCGCGCGTCGTCGCGCGACGCCCGCCCGGCCTCCGGCCATGAAGAAGGCGCCCGTGAGGCGCCTTCGTCGTTCCGAGACGGTCCCGAGGGACCGGGTGCGTCAGGCCTGCTCGAGCGGGGCCATCGTGAGGCCCGCGTCGCGCAGCTGCTCCCAGTAGAGCTCGGCGAGCTCCAGATGGCCGGTCCAGACGATCGCGACGCCCGCCTGGTGGATCCGGTCGGCGATCCGGAAGCCGGCGTTGACGTCGACCCCCGGGATGACGCGGGCCAGCGTCGTGGCCACGTGGTCGAACGTGTTGTGGTCGTCGTTGCAGACGATCACGTTCCAGGCGCCACCGAGGCCGGTGCCGGGCCCGGCGGCGTGGGTCTGCTCGATGGTCTGGCTCACGGCGGTGCAGGGTAGTGGCTCGCGGGTCGCGACGCCGGGCCGATGCCCGGGTCGTGTGCCGGGGCGAGTCCTGGACCCGGCGCGCGGCCGTCGCGACGACGACCGACCTCGACCTTAGCCGCCCGCCGGACGGAGCGCATCCCCGATCGCGCGCCGCCGGGGTGATTCGCCGGGGGTGCCCGGCCGAAGTCCGGGGTGCTTGCCGGGGGGCCTCCCCGTGGCGCCGGGGCGGTGGTCCCAGCACGCTGGGGACATGCCGATCACCGCCGCCGCGCCGCGCCGCGCGCTCCTCCCGATCTCTGCCCTCGCGCGCCGCCGCCGGCTCCTGCCGCTCCTGCTCGTCCTCGCCGCCCCCGCGGTCGTCGTGCCGACCTCCGCGTCGGCGGCGGCGTCCGGGAGCCGGATCTACGCCGTGACGTTCAAGGCCGAGCTGCAGGAGTCCTGGCAGTACCGGGAGTCCTTCGCCGACGACTGCCAGCTGACGGGCGCCCTGTGCACCCGCGAGGAGGTCGGCCAGGGCGCGACGCGGACGACGCTGCGCACGCGGCGCCCGCACCGCCTGACGGTCCTGCGCGGCGCCGGGAGGCGTCCCCCGGTCATCGGGGCCGATGCCGACCCGGTGCCGCTCGTCGGCGAGACCGTCCGCGCCGGCTCGCTGAAGACGACGTACGGCGGTCCGTGGAAGGCCGGCAACCCCGACCGCGCCGCCGACGACGAGGGCTGCGGACGGCAGGCCCTGCGCGAGGAGGTCTCCTTCGCCTGGCGCGGCACGAAGCGCGTGGCGCCGTCGATCGTGCTCGGGTCGCTCGACGGCGCGTGTCCCGACGGCCCGTCGGCGGCCCCGACCTGGAACGACGACGCGTCGCCGTCGCTCATGGACGTCCTCGCGTCGGCGTCGCCGTCGAGGTTCCGCGGGACGAAGCAGTTCACGATCCGCGGCAGCCGCACGTTCACCGGGGGCTGGCCCTCGCGCAGCAGCTCCTCGCGGACGACGCGCCTCTCCTCGTCGGGGGACACGAAGGCGACCTGGACCTGGGAGGCGACGTTCCGGCTCGTCGCGCGCCGCTGAGCACGCCGGTCGCGCGCGGGGGCCGTTGACCCACGCGGCCGGGTCCTCGATCCTCTGGCCGATGGCCGAGGACCTCCCCCACGTCCACCGCTACGACGCCGAGCTGCACTGGACCGGCTCGACCGGCGAGGGCTACGACGCCTACGACCGCTCGCACCGCGTCCGCTGCCCGCCGGTCGACGAGCTGCTGACGCTCTCCAGCGATCCCGCCTTCCACGGCGATCCGGGCGAGCTGGACCCCGAGCGGCTGCTCGTCGCCGCCGCGGCGTCCTGCCAGCTGCTCGCGTTCCTCGCGGTCGCCGCGCGCGCCCGGATCGACGTCGTCGCCTACGTCGACCACACCGTCGGCGAGATGCCCGAGCGCCCGCGCGGGACCTTCATCGAGCGGATCGTCCTGCGCCCGACGATCACCGTCCGCGGGCGCCCCGCCGAGGAACGGCTGCGCAAGCTCGTCGACCTCGCCCACCGCGAGTGCTACATCGCCAACAGCCTGCGCAGCGAGGTGCTCGTCGAGCCCGAGATCGTCTACGTCGGCGAGGCCTGAGCGGCTACGCCTCGCCGTCGCGGCGCTTGGCGACCTGCTTCCAGTACCGATCCAGGCCGGCCCAGAGGCCCTCGAACGGCCCCGCGGCGTAGTACGTCGGCAGGCCCTCCTCGCCGGCGCGCTCGAGCACCCACGCGCGGATCCAGTCGGCCATCCCCATTGCGTCGGTCGTGCGGGCCGCGCGGGCGAACTCGTCGAGGGCGTCGTGCATGCCCGCGATCTGCTCGTCGGCGTCGCCGACGGTCACGCCGAAGTGCATGAACGCCAGCGCGCGGGGGTTCCACGACGCGACGGTGTCCAGCGACGCGTGCCAGAGCGGCGGGTCGATGTCCGGCGGGGGCGTCGGCGGCAGCGCCGGTCCGCCGTCGATCCGGATGCCGGTGACGTCGCCGGTGTAGGCCACGCCGGAGTCCTCGTGGAAGTAGCAGACGTGGTGCTGGGCGTGCCCGGGCGTGTAGGCCACCCGCCAGCCGTCGATCGCCTCGCCCCCGCGCAGCACCCGGATGTTCTGCTCCGGCACCGGCACGACCTCGCCCCAGAGCATGTCGAAGTAGTCGCCGAAGACCTTCCGCGCGCTGGCGACGAGCCGCGTCGGATCGATCATGTGCTTCGCCCCGCGCTCGTGGACCCACACCTCGAGGTTCGGGAACCGCTGCACGAGCGCGCCGGCCGCGCCGGCGTGGTCGAAGTGGATGTGCGTCAGCAGGACGCGCCGGGGCTCCTCGCCCTCCAGGCCCTCGAGCAGCCGCTCGACCGAGCTCTCCGCGCCCGGATCGATGATGTGGCCGTCGAACCAGTGGGCGCCCATCGCCTTGGGCTTGCCCAGGTGCATGAGGTCGATGGTGCGGGGCAGGTCGGAGCTCACCCCGACGACCCTAGACAACTCGGCCCCGCGCCCGACGGGCCCGGCCGTCCCCGGCGCGCCCGGCGCCGGGGGGCGCGCGCCCCCCGTCGGTGGGCCGCTGCGACCGATTCGCTACCTGCGGTAGGGCTGACACCGCGTCGAGGTACGTGGACGTCCGCGCATCGCCCCCCGATCGGGCGACCGGCCGTACACTCCCGGGGATGAGCGAGCATCGCCTGCCGCAGCCAGACCGCCCGTGGCTCATGCGGACGTACGCCGGTCACTCGACGGCGAAGGCGTCCAACGAGCTCTACCGCTCGAACCTCGCCAAGGGCCAGACCGGCCTGTCGGTCGCGTTCGACCTGCCGACGCAGACGGGCTACGACCCCGACGACGAGCTCGCCCGCGGCGAGGTCGGCAAGGTCGGCGTCCCGGTCAGCCACATCGGCGACATGCGCGTCCTCATGGACGGCATCCCGCTGAAGACGATGAACACGTCGATGACGATCAACGCGGTGGCCGCGTGGATGCTGTCGATGTACATCGTCGCGGCGGAGGAGCAGAACCCCGACGAGGATCCGGAGGCGATCCAGCGGGCGCTCCAGGGCACCACCCAGAACGACATCATCAAGGAGTTCCTGGCGCGCGGCACGTACGCGTTCCCGCCCGGCCCCTCGATGCGGCTGATCGCGGACATGATCGCCTACACGGTCGAGCACGTCCCGAAGTGGAACCCGATCAACATCTGCAGCTACCACCTGCAGGAGGCGGGCGCCACGCCGGTCCAGGAGATCGCCTACGCGATGTCCAACGCGATCGCCGTGCTCGACGCCGCGAGGGAGAAGGTCGACCCGGCGCTCATGCCGAAGGTCTTCTCGCGGATCTCGTTCTTCGTCAACGCCGGCGTCCGGTTCATCGAGGAGCACGCGAAGCTCCGCGCGATGAGCGTCCTCTGGGAGGAGCTCGGCCGCGAGCGCTACGGCGTCACCGACGAGAAGGCGCTGCGCTTCCGCTACGGCGTCCAGGTCAACTCGCTCGGCCTGACCGAGGCGCAGCCGGAGAACAACGTCCAGCGGATCGTCCTCGAGGCGCTCGCCGTGACGCTCGGGCGCAACGCCCGCGCCCGCGCGCTCCAGCTGCCGGCGTGGAACGAGGCCCTCGGCCTGCCGCGCGCGTGGGACCAGCAGTGGGCCCTGCGGATCCAGCAGATCCTCGCCTTCGAGACCGACCTGCTCGAGTACCCCGACATCTTCGAGGGCTCGAAGGTCATGGACGGCCTCGTCGGCGAGCTGCTCGAGGGCGCCCGCGCCGAGATGCAGGTCGTCGCCGAGCACGGCGGCGCGGTCGAGGCGGTCGACTACATGAAGGGCTCGCTCGTGGAGAGCCACCGCGAGCGGATCCAGCGGATCGAGGCCGGCGAGCAGATCGTCGTCGGCATCAACAAGTACACCGAGACCGAGCCCTCCCCGCTCACGGCGGCCGGCGACGGCGGCATCATGACCGTCGACCACGCCGTCGAGCAGCAGGCGAAGGACGCGATCGCCGAGTGGCGCGCGGGCCGCGACCAGGCCGCCGTCGAGGCGGCGCTGCAGCGCCTCGCCGAGGTCGCCCAGAGCGACGAGAACATCATGCCCGCGTCGATCGAGGCCGCCCGCGTCGGCGTCACGACCGGCGAGTGGGCGCGCACGCTGCGCGGCGCGTTCGGCGAGTTTCGGGCGCCGACCGGCGTCGGCGAGGCCGCCTCGGCCGACCCGAGCGGCGCGCTGCAGGAGGTCCGCGACGAGGTCGAGCGCGTGTCGGAGGCGCTCGGTCGCCGGATCAAGATCCTCGTCGGCAAGCCCGGCCTCGACGGCCACTCCAACGGCGCCGAGCAGATCGCCGTCCGCGCCCGCGACGTCGGCATGGACGTCGTCTACGAGGGCATCCGCCTGACGCCGTCGCAGATCGCCCAGAGCGCGCTGCAGGAGGGCGTCCACGTCATCGGCCTCTCGATCCTCTCGGGCAGCCACAAGGAGCTCATCCCGGCGGTCATCGAGACGCTGAAGGAGCGCGGCGTGGACGTCCCGGTCGTCGTCGGCGGGATCATCCCCGAGGCCGACGTCGCCGGGCTGCAGGCCGCCGGGGTCGCCGGCGTCTACACCCCGAAGGACTTCGACATCTCGGTGATCATGCGCGACATCACGCGCCTGGTCGCCGAGGCCAACGGCGTGCTGGACGAGGCCGACGTCGACGCGCCGACCGGCGGCGCGCTCGAGACCGAGACGACCGCCTGAGCCCCGCTCCACGGGTCGCCGCTCCGCCGGTCACCCGTGGATCGCCGCGGTCCGCGGACCAGGCGTCGCGGCGCTCCGACGAGGCGGTCTGCGGCGCCGCGGCCGGCCACCGGCCGCACCCGGTCAGCGGGTCGCGCGCCGGACCGCGTCGCGCGCCAGCAGCCAGGACGCCCGCGCCGCGCCGACGTCCTGGCGCAGCGCGCGCCACGCACGCCGGCGCGGGGCCACCTCGACCTCGTCCCCGGCGTCCCCCGGCGCGAACCGCTCCCGCTCGACGCGCAGCGCCAGCGCGCCGACCGACGGGCCGATCGCGCCGAGCGGCTCCTGAAGCTCGCGCAGGCTCGTCGCCGGCGCGGCGCCGGCGAGCCGCGCGAGCAGCTCCCCGAGCTCGCCGTCGTCGCCCCGCTCGCGCCCCCGCCGCCGCCGGACCGCGTACGCCGCGCCGCCGGCTCCGAGCAGCGCGAGCGCGCCGCCCGCCAGCCACCCGCCCCCGGAGCCGCCGCCGGTGCCGCGGCCGGTCGCGGCCGCCGCCAGCGGGTCGACGTCGTCGACGGTCGCCGCGTCCCCGGCGGGCGTGACGTCGAACGGGACCCAGCCGGTGCCCGGGAAGTACACCTCGATCCACGCGTGCGCGTCCTGGTCGCGCACGACCCAGCGGCCGTGCTCGCGCGTGCCGGTCGCGAAGCCGCTGACCACGCGGGTCGGCACGCCGTTCAGCCGCAGGAGCAGCGCCGCGGCGCCCGCGAACTGCTGGCAGTAGCCCGCGCGGGTCGTCGTGAGGAAGTCCAGCAGCGGATCGGCGCCGGCCCGCGGGACGTCGGTCGTGTACCGGTAGCGGCCCGAGCTGCGCAGGTGGTCGCGCACGCGGCGCACGACCTCCAGCTGCGAGCCGGCGTCGTCGCCCAGCTCGTCGGCGATGCGGCGGACCTCGCGCCACGGGTCCTCGTCATCGCCGAACCAGTCCAGCAGTTGCAGGCCGTCGCCCCGCGGGGGCCCGCCCCCGTACGGACGCAGGCGCGTCCACCGGTCGTAGCGCTGGTCGGTCGGGATCTGGACGCCCTCGAGGTCGGCGACGTCGGCCCGGACGACCTCGGCGGTGACCTCGTACGTGCCGCCCGACCGCGGCCGGCGCGCCACCTCGCGCGCCTCGCCGCCGACCTCGCGCAGCGATCGGTTGCCGTCGACCGCCGTCACGCGTCCCGGCGCCACGACGAGCTGGTTGCGCAGGCCGCGCACGGTGACGGTCATCGTCTCCTCCGTCGCCCGGGGCTGCGGCAGCGCGTCGTCGACGTAGCGGCCGAAGCGCCAGCGCCGGCCGACCGCCCAGCCGTGGCCGTCGAAGCGGTCCAGCGCCTGCATCCGCCAGAGCGCCGGCTCGTCGGCGTCGATCTCGAGCATCGTCCGGCCCGTCCGCCGGTCGTTCAGCGGGCCGTAGGACTGGCCCGTGTCCAGCCGCGTGAAGGGCGCCGGACGATCGACGAGGGCGAACGGCAGCCACGGCTCCTCCGGCGCGACGGCCTGGGCGATCGCGACGGTGCCGCCGACGAGCACCGCCGTCGCGGGCACGAGCGCCAGGACCCGACCGCGCGCGAGGCACAGCACGGCGCCGGCCACGAGCGCCGCGCCCGGCCAGGCGCCGTCGTCGACCTGCGTCAGCGCGACCGCCGCCCCCAGCGGCAGCCCCGCGAGCGCGACGCCCGCGAGCGCCCACGGCCGGCCGCGTCGCAGCAGCCAGCCGACGAGCACGAGCACCGGGCCGGCGACGAGCAGCGCCGCGGCGAGCGGCCAGGGATCGTCGACGACCGGGCCGCGCGCGGCGACCGCGAGCTCCCCCGCGCCCGACGCGAGGTCGTCCGCGCTGGCGCCCAGCGCCCGCGGGGCCAGCGCCGAGAGCGGGACCCCGGCCAGGAGGAGCGACAGCGGGAGCCAGGCCACGACGGCCCGGGCCGCGATCCGCGGGGCGAGGTGGCCCGACAGCACGGCCGCCGCGCCGAGCGCGGGGATCGCCGACCACCACCAGCCCGCGCCCAGGAGCGGGCGCCACGCGAGGACCGTGGCGACCCAGAGCACCAGCAGGCCCGCGATCCGCGTCGCGGTCCACGACGTCGGGGCGGACGCCGGCACGGCGTGCGCGGTCACGAGCGGGCTCCCTCGAGGCGGCGCACGCCCGGCGGCAGCGCGGCGAGCAGCGCGCCGGCGTCGGGCGGTGCCGCGACGGCCCGGATCCGCCGGCCCCCGACCGCCAGGCGCTCCGCGACCGCGGCACCGGGATCCAGCTGCGCCAGCCCCCGGTGCACCGCCGGCCAGTCCGCGACGGGATCGACCACGGTGACGGGCCGGTCGTCGCCCGGCAGCAGCACCCGGCAGCCGCCGGTCCGCAGCAGCCGCTGGACCTCGCCGGTCGCCGTCCGCGCGGCCCAGGCGACCGCGGCGAGGTCGTCGCTGCCGGCCGCGTCGACGACGACCAGCGGCAGGCGATCGCGTCCCGGCTCGGCGGCGCGCTCGTGCAGCTCGCCGATCCGGGCCGAGGCCCGCCACGCGATCCGGCTCATCGGCGAGCCGGGCACGTACGGCCGCAGCCCGTCGGGCTCCGGCTCGCCGGCGCGGTGCGGCGCCGCGTGCTCCGCCAGCGGCGGGGTCGCCGCGGGCGCGGGCAGGACGAGCACCGGCTCGGGCGCGCCGACCGGCACGACGCGCGCCCAGAGCCCCAGGTCGTCGCGCACGCGCAGCGCGGTCGCCCCGACGACGTGCGGCCCGGGACGAGCGATGACGCACGTCGCCTCCCCGCCCGCGTCCGGCATCCGGCGCCAGCCCTCCGGCGTGGCGACCTCGACGTGGACGGGCAGGCCGCGCGGCAGCCGCCACGCCAGCCGCAGCGGCAGGGGCTGCCCCTCCACGACCTCGCGCACCCGCAGCGTCCGGACCGGCCGCACGCGGCGCGCGGCGAGGAGCACGAGCAGCCGGGCGCCGACCACGAGGCCGAGCAGCCCGAGGCCGAGGGAGAAGAGCGCCACCGACCCCTGGGCGGCGCCGCCGAGCACGAGCCCCGGCGGCACCCCGAGGAGCAGGATCGCGCGCCTCACCGCGCCGGCACCGTCGCGAGCGCGTCGGCGACGACCTCGGCGCCGGCGTCGGGCGGCGCGGCGGCCACCGGATGGATGCGGTGCGCGAGCGTCGCGTGCGCGAGGTCGCGCACGTCGTCCGGCAGCACGTGGTCGCGGCCGTCCAGCGCGGCGCGCGCCTGGGCGGCGGCGAGCAGCTGCAGGCCGGACCGCGGGCTCGCGCCGGCGTCGGCGAGCGGGTGCTCGCGCGTCGCCCGCAGCAGCGCCACGACGTACCGGCGCAGCGGGTCGGTCGCGGCGACCGCCTGCACGCCGGCACGCGCGGCGAGGAGCTCGTCGCGGTCGGTCACCGGATCGAGCGCCGCCGCCGGCGCGTCGCGCAGCAGCGCCTCCTCGTCGGCGGCGGACGGGTAGCCGAGCGACAGGCGGGCGAGGAAGCGATCGAGCTGGGCCGGCGGCAGCGGGTAGGTGCCGTCGTAGCCGTGGCTCGGGTTCTGGGTGGCGATGACGACGAACGGCGACTCGAGCGCGTGCGAGACCCCGTCGACGGTCACCTGGCGCTCCTGCATCGCCTCGAGGAGCCCGGACTGCGTCTTCGGCGTCGCGCGGTTCAGCTCGTCGACGAGGACGACGTTCGCGAACACCGGGCCCGGGTGGAACTCGAACGTCCGCGTCTCGGCGTGCCAGACCGTGGCGCCGAGGATGTCGGCGGGGAGCAGGTCGACCGTCGCCTGCACGCGGCTGAACCGGCCGCCGATGGTGCCCGCCAGCGACCGGGCGAGCTGCGTCTTGCCGACCCCCGGCCGGTCCTCGAGCAGCAGGTGCCCGCCGGCGAGCAGCGCGGCGAGGACCGTGTCCAGCACGTCCTCGCGGAGCCGCACGCCGCGGCGCACCCCGGCGCGCAGGCGGTCCCCGAGCGCGGCGATCTCGCGGGCCGCCAGCGGCGCTCCCGGCGCCGCCGCTGGCACCTCACGGGCCGGCGTCGCGTCGGTGACCGGGAGGTGACGGCGCACGTCCTCGGTTCTACCGCCCCTCGCCGCGCGAGGCGCCGGGTGCTCCACGGACCTACGAGCCGGCGAGCGCCTCGCCGGCCCGCTCCTCCGCGAGCGTCGGGTAGTCGACGTAGCCCTCGGGCCCCGCCGCGTAGAAGAGCTTCGCGTTCGCGAGCGTCGTGGGCGCGTCCCGGCGCCAGCGCTCCAGGAGGTCCGGGTTGCCGATCCAGGCGCGGCCGACGGCGACCGCGTCCGCCTGGTCCTCCGCGACGATCGCGACGGCCTCCTCGCGCGGGGTGCGCTCGGCGAAGCCGCTGTTCAGGACGAACGGCGCGCCGTAGCGGGCGCGCAGGTCCGCGATCAGCGCGGAGTCCAGGTCGCTGAGCGCGTGGACGTACGCGAGGGCCAGCGGCGCCAGCGCGTCGGCGAGCGCTCGGTGGCTGTCGCCCCCGTCGGACTCGACGCTCTCGTGCGCGCCGTGCAGCGGCGAGATCCGCAGGCCGGTGCGGTCGGCACCGACCGCGTCGGCCACCGCGCGGACGACCTCGGCGGGGAACCGGGCGCGGGCCTCCGCGCTGCCGCCGTAGGCATCGTCGCGACGGTTCGTGCCGTCGGCGAGGAACTGCTCGAGGAGGTAGCCGTTGGCGCCGTGGACCTCGACCCCGTCGAAGCCCGCGTCGATCGCGCGCCGCGCGGCGTCCGCGAAGTCGCGGGCGATGCCGGGCAGCTCGTCGGCCTCGAGCGCCCGCGGCGCCGGGATCGCCGCCGCCGCCTCGGTGTCCGTGAAGATCGTCAGCCGCTCCAGCGGGGTGGCCGACGAGGACACGAGCTCCTCCCCCGACGTGTCCGGGTGCCCGACCCGGCCCCCGTGCCAGAGCTGGGCGACGATCCGCCCGCCGGCCGCGTGGACCGCGTCGGTGACCTGACGCCACCCGTCGCGATGGGCGTCGCTCGCGAGCCCCGGCGTGCGGGGGTACGGCTTGCCCTGGGGCGTCACCCACGTCGCCTCGCTGACGATGAGGCCCGCGCTCGCGCGCTGGCCGTAGTACGTCGCCATCAGGGCGTTCGGCGTCCCGTCCGCGTCCGCGCGGTTGCGCGTCAGCGGGGCCATGAAGAGCCGGTTCGGCGCCTCGATCGCGCCGAGGCGCAGGGGACGGAGGAGCGGGGCGAAGTCCGGAGCGTCGGTCACCCGGCCGACCCTAGCCAACCGGATCGGGCGCCCCGCTTCGCCGGGGGCCGGGCCGAGCCGGCCGTTCGCGCGGCGGCGGGCGGCGGGCGCGTCCGGCGGGTCGGTGGCGGTCCGGCGCGTGGACCGTGCGCGACACGCACGCGCCGCGGCCCGTGTCGCCGGCCACGCGTGTCGTGCCAGCCCCGGGGGCCGGGGCTCGGGCGACGCGCCAGAGCGGAACGGCGGGTCCGGGCGCGCGTCCATACGATGGGCGGCGATGGACGACGACCTGGGCGCGACCCTCGCCGCACGGCTCCGCGACGGTGATCGCGCGGCCGCGCCGGCGGTGCTGAACCTCGTCGAGAACCGGACGCCGCAGGCGCGGGCGCAGACGGCGGCGCTGCTGGAGGCGCTCTCCCCCGCCGGGCTCGGGCGGGAGCCGGACGGGCACGTCGTCGGGGTCACCGGGCCGCCGGGCGCGGGCAAGTCGACGCTGCTCGGGGAGCTCGTCGCGGCGCTGCGGCGGGCCGGGCGGACGGTGGCGGTGCTCGCCGTCGACCCGTCGAGCCGGCGCAGCGGCGGGTCGCTGCTCGGGGACCGGGCGCGGATCCTCGTCGACCCCGACGACGACGACGTGTTCATCCGCTCGACCGCGGCCGGCGACCGGCTCGGCGGGCTGGCGTGGGCCACGCGCTCGGCCGCGCAGGCGCTCGCGGTCGCCTTCGACGTCGTGATCGTCGAGACGGTCGGCGTCGGGCAGTCGGAGACGGACGTCGCCGACGTCGCCGACACCGTCGTCGTGATCGTCCAGCCGGGCTCCGGCGACGTCCTGCAGTTCCTGAAGAGCGGGATCATGGAGATCCCCGACGTCCTCGTCGTCACGAAGGCCGACCTCGGGCGGATCGCCGATCGGGCCAAGAGCGACGTCCGCGCCGCGCTGCGCTCGGTCGGCAACCGGACGACGAAGGTCGTCTCCGTGAGCTCCGTCCCGCCCGCCACCGGCTTCGACGACCTCATCGGCGTGCTCGACGCGCACCGCGAGCAGCTCGACGTCGAGGCGCACCGCCGCGACGCCCGGCGCCGCACCGCCGTCGACGACTTCCGGATCGAGCACGGCGAGCGCGCGCTGCGGGCGCTCGGCGGCCGCGCGAAGGCGCTGCGCGTCCTGGCCGACGCGGACGACCGGCACGCAGTCCCCGAGCTCGTCGCCGTGCTCGAGGCCGCCGCGCCGCGCCCCACCTGAGCGCGCGCGCCGCCGACCGGCCTCGGTCCCGGCGACGACGTCGACGTCACGCCCACCCGTCGAGGAGCGCGGCGGCGGCGCCCCCGTCGGTGGGCGGATGCCGCCTCGCGACGGAGCGCGGCTGGACGCCTCAACGAGTGCCCGGTCATCGCGTGATCCGCTCCTCGGTCATCCGTCGACGCCCGCTCATGGGGTCCGGGTCGCGGTGCCGACGCTGGTGGCAGGAGGAGGCCCGTCCGGCCTCCGAGATCGACAGGAGCAGTCATGCGCACCACCCCGATCGCTCACCACCGTCCACGCCGCGCGACCGGCGAGCAGCTGGGCCGGATCTGGGAGCAGTACCGCGCCACCGGCGAGCGCCGCCACCGCGACGACCTCGTGTTCCTCCTGACGCCGATGGTCCGGCACATCGTCGGCCGCAAGGCCCGCCAGATCCCCTCATACTGCGAGCTCGACGATCTAGCGGCCGCCGGCTTCGAGGCGCTGCTCGTCTCGATCGAGCGCTTCGACCCAGCGAAGGGCGCGACGCTCGACCAGTTCGCCTGGACGCGCATCCACGGCGCGATCCTCGACGAGCTGCGCCGCCGCGACTGGGCGCCGCGCTCCCTGCGCCGCTGGGAGCGCGACGCCGAGCGCACCACGCAGGAGCTGCGCCTGGAGACCGAGCGCGAGCCGACCGAGGGCGAGGTCGCCGAGCGCCTGGAGATCTCCGTCGAGGAGCTGCGCCAGCGCCGCGAGCAGCTGACGATGGCCGAGGTCGAGTCGCTCTCCACGCCGGTCTCCGGCAACGACGGCACGATCCGCGAGCGCAGCGACGTCGTCGTGTCCGACGACGAGACGGTCCAGCCGGAGACGGAGACCCTGCGCCGCGAGGCGCACGAGCTGCTCATGGAGGCCGTCAGCGAGCTGCCCGCCCGCGAGCGCAGCGTCGCGCTGCTGCTGTACTTCGAGGGCCTGCGCCTGCGCGAGATCGGCGACCTGCTCGGCGTGTCCGAGTCGCGCGTCTGCCAGATCAACGGCTCGATCCGCCGTCGCCTGCGCACCGCGCTGGGCGACCACGCGGACCTGCTGGTCGGCGCCGTCCGCTGAGGGCCGTCGTGCCCGACCCGCTGCAGGCCGGCGCCAACGCCGGCCGGCTCGCCGCCGCGCGCGTCGCGATCGCCGAGCAGGCCGCGACGCTGGACCGCTTCGTCCGCGCCGCCGTCCGCTGCGACGACGACGCCGAGGCGGTCGCGCTCGCCCAGGCCGCCTGCCACTGGAGCGCCCGGCGGCACCCGGGTCGCCTCGCCGACGTCGCCCTCGAGCGGCTGCTGCACGACATCGGCCGGCGCCGGGTGCCGGGTCGCCCCGACGACCACCGGCCGGCCGCGGACGCCGACGACGTCCGCCGCGTCCTGCACGTCGCGACCGAGGTCTACGCCACCGGCGGCCACACCCGCGTCATCGAGCGCTGGATCGAGCGCGACCACCGTCGCTCGACGCTGCTGCTGCTCGGTCACGACGCGCCGCTGCCCGCGTCGGCGGCCACCGCCGCCCGCCGGGCCGGGACCGCCGTCGTGCGCACGCCCGCCGAGACGCCGCCGCTCGAGCGCGCCGCGCACCTCCGCGCGCTCGCCGTCCTGCACGACCTCGTCGTGCTGCACGTCCATCCCGACGACGTCGTCCCCGCGCTCGCCTTCGCCGACCCCGTCGGGCGTCCGCCGGTGCTGCTCTTCAACCACGCCGGGCACCAGCTGTGGGCCGGCGTCGGGGCCGTCGACGTCGTCGCCTCGCTCTGGGCGCCCGACGAGCGGGCCTGCGTCGCCCGTCGCGGCGTCGACGCCGAGCGCTCCCTGCCGCTGCCGCTGCCGGCCGCCGCGCGTCGCCTCCCCGACCGGGACGCCGCCCGCGCCGCGCTCGGGCTGGGGTCCGACGCGCTCGTCCTGCTGTCGGTCGGCACCGGCTACAAGGTCGCGCCGACGCTCGAGCCGAGCTTCGCCGGGATCGCGCGGACGCTCGTGGAGGCGGATCCCCGGATCCACCTGCTGAGCGCGGGCCCCGCGCCCGGCGACCGGCTGCTGCCCGACCACGAGCGGATCCGGCCGCTGGGGATCGTCGCGGACCTCGCGCCGCTGCTGGCCGCCGCCGACCTGCTGCTCGACACGTGGCCGATCAGCGGGGCGACCGCCCTGCTCGACGCGGCCGCTGCCGGGCTGCCGGCGATCTCGCTCGGCGATCCCTCGCCGGACGCCGACGCGGGCGTGCGCGTGCCCCACGGGATGCTCGAGGGCGCCGTCCACGTCGTCGGCTCGGTGCCCGAGCTCGTGGCGCACGTCCGCGCGACGGGCGACCGGGACCCCGCGGAGCGCGGCGCGGCGCGGCGCGCCTTGGCCGACGCCGTCGCCCGGCGCCACGGCGACGCGGGATGGAGCGCGGCGCTCGAGGAGCTCGTGACCGCCGCCGTGGCGCACCGCGGCGCCGCGCGCGTGCCCCAGGCACCCCGCACCGACGAGGCGACCCCGAGCGAGGCCGTCATGCAGCTCGTCCTCGGCGCGATCGACTACCGCCCCGAGCACGCCTACCTGCAGGCCGTGCCCGCCCTGCCGGTCGCGCGCCGGCCCGCCGACGCCACCGAGCTGCAGGCGCGCGTCGCGGCGCTCGACCGCCCTGCGCCCGCCGGCGCCCGCGTGGTCGCCGCGCCGCCGCTGCAGGCCGGCGCGATCGGCCGGATGCTCGACGACGCACGCCGCCACGTGCGCGCCGGGCGGGCGTCCGGCCTCGTCGTCGTCGCGGCGCCCGCCGACGTCCAGGCCGCCGTCGGGCTGCTGACCGCGCAGGTCGGCGAGGACGACGAGCTCGACGTCGAGCTCGTGGCCGCCGAGGGCCTCGAGCGGATCGCGCGCCCCGGGGACGTCGTCCTGGCCCGCGAGGCGCTCACCGCCTGAGGGCGGCCGCGACGCCCGCCGGCCGCTGGGCGCGGCGCTCGGGCGCGTTCGCCTCAGCCCTCGACGGGCCGCTCGGCCACGACGCCGATGTTCGCGAGCAGCCGCGGGTCGAGCTCCTCGGAGACGGAGAACAGCGCCTCCAGCAGCGCCGGCGGGAAGTCGAGCATCATCGCGTTGGGCAGCGTCTTGAGGAACCAGCCGAGCTCCGCGCCGCAGCGCAGGCCGGCGGACTCGATGTCGGCGCGCAGCTCGTCCAGCGCGTAGACCCGCTGGTGCCCGACGAGCGCGTCGCGCGGCGAGAGGCTGTCGAGCCGGGGCTGCAGGCCCATCCGGACCGCCAGCCGGCGGTGCAGCGACTCGGCGTTGGGCACGACGACCACGACGCGGCCACCGGGCCGGACCCAGGACGCGATCCGGCGCAGGAGCGCGCGCGGGTCGTCGACGTGCTCGGCGACGTGCAGCGCGAGCACCGCGTCGTAGGCCGCGGGCGGCGTCCAGTCCTCGAACAGGCCCTCGTGGACCGTCAGGCCCGGGTGCGCGGCGCGGGCGCGCGCCGCGAGCAGCGGCGAGCCCTCGAGGACGTCGATCGCCACGCCGCGCTCGCGCAGGCCGGTCGTCGTGCGCCCCATCCCGTAGCCGAGCTCGAGCACGCGCTCGCAGCCGGCCACGGCGCTCGCCAGCAGATCGAGGCTGCGGACCTGCTGGAGGTCCTCGATCGCCTCGTCGTCGACGGTGCCCGACAGGTAGTAGTCGCGGGCGAAGCGGTCGAGGGCGGCGGCGTCGAGGGGCGCGGAGGCAGAGGGTGTCATGGCGGTCCGGGGACGGGTCAGGTGGCGATGCGCGCGGCGGCCTGCAGGCCCTGCACGACCTGGTCGTTCAGCGTGTCGGCGACGGCCGAGGCGGCGCCGGCGGCGAGGTCGACGTCCAGCCGGAGCCGATCGAGCTCCGCGCGCGCGGCGGCGTCGATCGCGGCGACCTCCGCGGAGGGCACGGGGAACGTCGGTCGGGCCGCGGCCAGCAGCGGGCGCAGCGAGCGGGCGGTCGTCGGGTCGACGAGACCGGCCGCGACGAGGCCGTCCCGCGCCCGCGGCACGAGGCCCTCGGCGCTCGTGTCGTGACGCAGCTCGACGGTGAGCAGGGCGCGCTCGGGATCGGCGCTGCGCCCGCCGCGCGAGACGCGCAGGACGGGGTTGGCGGGGTCGAGCACGTGGACGAGCTCCGGGACGTCGGCGACGTCCCGCGTGGGCGCGTCGAGCCACGCGATCGCCGTCCGCACCCGCGGCGGGTCGTAGGCGATGCCGGTCGCGCGGAAGAGCGTCGCGGCGCTGCAGGCCAGGAGCGGACGGCGCGTGAGGATCGAGCGGCCGTCCTCGAACCGGATCGCGGTCCTCCCCCGGTCCGCCGGGGCGATCGCCACCGGCTCGCCGACGGTCATCACCTGGAGCGTCGTGCGGCGGTCCAGGCGCTCGAGCAGCGCGTCGACGACGCCGCCGCAGCCGTCCGGGTCGACGGTCTCCAGCGGCCGCTGCGGATGGAAGCCGATCGGGTCGCCGGCGAGCGCCTGCTCCAGGGTCCGCGGGTGGAAGAGCGGCGCCCACGCCTTGCGGCGCAGCGTCGCGGCGATCGACGCGGCGCCGCCGCCGAGGACCTTGTCGCAGAGCGGCGCGACGTAGCGCTCGTGGAAGGTCGGGCCGTGGTTGGCCAGGGACGCCTCCAGCAGCGTGGCGCCCGCGAGGCGCTCGGCGTGGCGGGGCGCCAGGAGCCCCGCGTCCTCGCCCGTGGTCGCCCGGGCGTGGCGGACCTCGTCGAGCATCCGCCGTCGCACGGCGTCGGGCAGCGACGTCGCGAGCGCGGAGAGGTCGACGGTGAAGAGCAGGTCGGGCTCCCGCGTGATCCGCCCGGCGTCGCGCAGGACCATCACCGGCGGCGCGATCGTGCGGATCCGGTCGCCGAGCAGCTCCCGCGCCCAGCGCTCGACCGTCGTGGCCCACGGCCGGTGGCCGGCGAGGCCGGGGCGGTACTCCCGCAGCGGCGGCGGCTCGGCCGGAGCGCCCTCGAAGCCGAGCTCCAGCAGCCGCACGCCGAGCTCGAGCACATGGCCGTCGCGGCGGATCGGGGCGAAGCCCCCACCGACGCCCTGACGGGGCAGCAGCAGCCGCACGGACTCGCCGCGCGACGCGGCCGCGTCGGCGGCGACGAGCGCGGCGAGCGTCCCGCCGACGATGTCGCGGCGGCGCCCCTCCGGCGGTCGCGGCGTCGTGGGCGCGGGGCGCTCGGGCCGCTCGGGGCGGCGCTCGACCGGCGGCACCGCGACGACCGGCGTCGCGCGGTCGGCGGTCCCGATCGGGCGGGGTCCGGGGATCATCGTGCCGGCCTCGGGTCGGGTCGCGCGCGGGCCGACGTCGGCGGGGATCCGCGGGCGGATCCCCGGCGCGACGTCGCCGTCGGCCGGGACGTGGCGCGCCGCGGGGGGCGCGGGATGCTCGAGCGCGGGGAGCGCCGGCGGCGTCCCGCCGCGTCGACGCAGGACGAGGAGGTTCATCGCCCCGTGGTCCGGGAGGTGCCGCGCGGCCGCCACGAAGCCCTCCAGCACCGCGGGGTCGAGCGTGGCCATCTGGCGGTTGGCCAGCGGCTTGAGCATCACGCCCTCGCGGTGGAGCACCTCGAGCCCCGCCTGCTCGGCGAGGCCCGCGAGCTCGTCGGCGTCGTAGAGCCGCCGGGTCGCGTAGCGGCGACCGGCCTCGGCGACCTCGTGGAGATCCTCGATGATGCCCATCTCCAAGGCGACGAGCCGGTGGATCGAGCGCGGGTTCTGGAGCGACAGGTGCAGCAGGCCGCCGGGGAAGAGGTGCGCGGCGGCGATCCGTCGCAGCAGCCCGACCGGGTCGTCGAGCTCGTGCAGGACGTTCGTCAGCACGACGTGGTCGAAGTGCCCGACGCCCGCCAGCGGCCGGTCGAGGTCGCCGCGGCGGACCTCGACGCCGACGAGGTGGCGCGCGCTCACGCGCTCGAGGTAGCGCTCCGCCTGGTCGACGGCGACGACCTGCCGGCCGTCGCCGACGAGCAGCGCGGTCATCGCCCCGGTGGCGCAGCCGAGCTCGAGGACCGACTCGCCGGGGCGCAGCCACGAGCGGATCCGCTCGCCGGTCGCCCTCGTGTAGTGCAGGTCGAAGTCGGTGTCCGGGTCGTAGATCGCCGAGTAGTCCACGGTGCTCACCGCTCCGTCGTGCCGGCGAGCGTCAGGCGCAGCCAGGGGCGCGCGCCGATGCTCGTCTTGAACTGGGCCAGGCCGGGATCGACCATCGGGGAGTCGGCGTCCCCGGCGGGGACGGTGCGGGTGGCGGTCGGCATCGACGGGTCCTCTCGCGATCTTCCGCTGCCCGGCACGCTCGAGACGCCGAGATCGACGAATCGCCCACCCGCGGCGGCGGCCGCCTCGACGACCCGCAGCGCGAGGAGGTTCATCGGCGAGCGCGGCAGCTCGTGGCCGTGGTCGCCCCACGCGACGACGTACCAGCCGCCCGCGGTCGCGGCGTACGCGAGCGCGGCGGCCACCGGTGCCCCGGCGTGGCGCAGGACGAGCATCCGCACCACGGCGGGACCGAGCGCGTCGCGGGCGGCCAGGACGTAGGGCGCGTCGAGCGCGAGCCGGCGCCCCTTCGCCGCGCGGTTGGCGGCCAGCAGCGCGTGCGCGGCCCGCCAGCCGGCGTCGTCGTCGGGGGCGAGCCACTCCGCGCTCCAGGCGCCGTCCTCCTCGAGGTGGCGCAGCGCCCGGCGCGCGGGACGCTTGAGGTCGTCGCGGTAGCCCGCGGCGCCGCGATCGTCGAGGCCGATGACGAACGTCAGGTCGCTGGCCTCGATCCGCAGCCCGTGGCGCAGGAGCGCGTGGACGGCCGCTCCGTCGTTCGGCCCGTGGGCCTCGGGCCGGCAGCGGACGCGCACGACCGCCGCGCCGGCGTCCCGGGCCTGGGACAACGTGCCGGCGACGAGGGCGTCGATCCGCTCGGGCGTCTCGCGCGTGCGGACGAGGTCGAGGCCGCCGAAGGGCGCGGAGTGCCCGGAGGTGAGCACCGCGACGCCGTCCCGCGTGGCCAGGACGCCGGACAGCGAGCCGACCGGGCGTCCCTCGTGGTGCTCGTCGAGCTGCAGCAGGCGGTCCCCCGGACCGAGGTTCAGGCGGTGGAACGCCGCGCGGTTGAAGACGCAGCGCCACGCGCCGTCGGGCTCGTGCCCGAGGAGCGCCGGCGGCAGGTCGGGCGTCCTCGTGGTCCCACCGCCGGCGGCCGGCGGGCTCGGAAGAGGCGGCGCGAGGTCCATCAGGCGCCCCGCCCGGCGGCGTCGACCGACCCGACACGCCGCTCGGTGATCGGGTGACCGGCGGCGGCCCGGACCGCGGCGATGACCCGGTCGACCGACGCGTCGTCGAGGTGCGGGCCGATCGGCAGGCTCAGCAGCGTCTCCGCGGCGCGCTCGGCGACCGGGAAGCGGCGGCGCCCCTGGGGCCCGGACGCGTAGGCGCCCGAGCGGTGCGGCGGCACCGGGTAGTGGACGAGCGTGTCGATGCCGGCCGCGTCGAGGCTCGCGCGCAGCCGGTCCCGCTCGGGGTGCCGGACGGCGAAGAGGTGCCACGACGGCGCGACGCCCGGGTCGACGGCGGGCAGCGTCAGGCCGGGCGCTCCGGCCAGGGCGCGGCGGTAGGTCGCCGCGACCCGGCTGCGGCGGGCGTTCCACGCGTCGAGCCGGTCGAGCTTCACGTGCAGGATCGCGGCCTGCAGCTCGTCCAGTCGCGAGTTCCCGCCGACCTCGTCGTGGTGGTAGCGAACGCTCGAGCCGTAGTTGCGCAGGCGCCGGGCGCGGGCCGCGACCGCCGCGTCGTCGGTCGTGATCGCCCCGCCGTCGCCGAGCGCGCCGAGGTTCTTGCCCGGGTAGAACGAGAACGCGCCGGCGTGGCCGAGCGCCCCGCAGCGCCGGCCGTTCCAGCGGGCACCGTGGGCCTGCGCGGCGTCCTCGACGAGCAGCAGGCCCTCGCGGTCGGCGAGCGCGGCCAGGGCCCCCGGGTCGGCCGGATGACCGTAGAGGTGGACGGGCACGATCGCCGCCGTCCGCGGCCCGACCGCGTCGGCCGCTGCCGCCGGGTCGATCGTGAGCGTGTCGGGCCGCACGTCGACGCCGATCGGCGCGGCACCGATGCGGCTCACCGCCAGCCAGGTCGCGACGAAGGTGTGCGCCGGCACGAGGACCTCGTCGCCCGGACCGACCCCGTGGGCGCGCAGCGCGATCTCCAGCGCGTCGAGGCCCGTGCCGACGCCGATCGCGTGCGCGGTGCCGGCGTGGGCGGCGAACGCCGCCTCGAAGGCCTCCAGCCGCGGCCCGAGGACCCAGCGACCGCCCTCGAGGACCGCCGCCCATGCGGCGTCGAGCTCGGGGCGCAGCTCCGCGACGCCCGCGGCGAGGTCGAGGAACGGGACCCGCCCCGCCGACGCGGCCGCCGGTCCCGCGGCCGCGCGCGACGCGGGTCGCTCGCCCGCCGCGACCGGTGCCGACGCCGGCCTCATGCCGCCCGGCCGAGCGGGACCGACGCGGGCGCGGCGGGGCGCTGGCGCACCGCGTCGCGGAAGTCGCCGTACTCGCGGAAGTAGTCCGCCTCGTCGTAGGGCTGCGAGGCGAGGACCATGCAGACCGACCCGGAGGAGAAGTTGTCGATCTCGCGCCAGACCATCCGCGGCACGTAGAGCCCGACGTAGCTGCGGTTCAGCGAGAAGCGCTGTCGCAGGTTGCCGTCGTCCAGGACGATGTCGAAGCTCCCCGACATCGCGATGAAGAGCTGCTCGAGCTCGCGGTGGGCGTGGCCCCCGCGCTCGGCGCCGCCCGGGACGTCGTAGAGGTAGTAGACCCGCTGGATGTCGAAGCCGACGTGCCGCCCGCCCTCGATGAAGGTCAGGTTGCCGCGGGCGTCGTTGACCCGCGGAAGGGTCACGAGATGGCACTCGTCGAGGCTCATCGCGATCGCTCCTCGTGCTCGGAGGCAGCGCGCACCCGCACGGGTCCGCGCTCGTGGTGGACGCGCCGCTCGGGCGCGCGGACGGAGCCGGCGGGCGCGCGCATCAGCGGCCCATCCGGATGTAGCCGATCGCCTCGCCGGGCGCGTGGTCGCGAGCCGCGACGCGATCGGAGGTGTTGCCCTCGATGGTCTCGATCCGGCCGTCCGGGCGCACCCCGGTCACGAGACCGGTGTGCTGGTTCAGGACGATGATGTCGCCGACCTGCGGCGTGGCGCCGGCGGGCAGCGCGTGACCCGAGCGCTGCGCCCAGGCCCACATCTGGTCGACGGACGCGAAGCCGCCGCCGGTGTCCCCGAGCGGCGTGCCCGCCTGCTGCGCGGCCCACGAGACAAACATCGCGCACCAGGGCCCGACGCCGGGATCGCTCTGCAGCGCGCCGCGGTACGTCCGGATGGCCGGCGCGTCGTTGGAGCCCGGCGGCTGCTCGGCGACGCCGAGCTGCGTCTGCGCCGCCTGGACCATCCGGGGGCCGGCGCCGACGGCGCTCGACGTCACGCTCGCCTGCCGCAACGCGGCGGCGAACGGCGAGCCGGCGGTCGCCGACGCGCCGCCCGCGGTCGCCGTGCCGGCGAGCGTCGCGGTCGCGAGCCCGCCGCTGGCCGGCGTCGCCGCGCGCGGCGTCAGGAGCGCCTGGATCTCCTGGATCCGGCCGATCGCGTCGGTGATCGTCACGCGGCCTCCGTCACGACGACCCCCGTCCCGGCGTGCAGCTCGCGGAAGCGCGCGCGGTCCGCGAGGACCTGCTCGTCGATCCAGGCGCGCAGCGCGGGGTCGGTGGTGGCGACCGTCTCGCTCAGGCCGTGCGTGACCGTCGAGGAGCGCACGAGCCGCGGCGGGGTGCCGGCGGCGCGCAGGCGCAGGAGCAGGTCGGTGTCCTGGAACCAGACGCGCAGCTCGGGGTGCAGGAACTCGCCGGGCGCGACGCGGAAGCGGTCGATCGTGTCGGCCGTGAGCGCGAAGCACCAGGCGGCGAAGTCCTCGCGCATCGCGCCGTCGACGGTGAGCGGGAAGGCGACGGGCGCGCCGTCGTCCAGCGCGGCGCGCAGCGGCGCCCACCAGCCCGGGCGCACCCGGACGTCGTCGTTGCAGACCACGAGGTAGCGGCCGCGGGCCGCGCGCAGCCCGGCGTTCACCGGGGCGGTGAACCCCTGCGCCGGCGCGCCGTTGTCGATCACGAGCAGCTCGTGCGGCGCGTCGGTGTGCGCCTGCAGCGCGCGGAGGCAGGCCTGCAGGCGCGGGCCGGTCGCGTCGAGGGTCGGGACGACGATCGAGACCTCCGGCGCGCCGCCGGGGCGGTGGGCGCCGCGGCCGCGCGCGTCCCGCCGGCCCCCGGCGCCGACCATGGCGGCGCCGGTGCCGCCGGCGTGGACGGCCCCGCGGTCCGTGGTCGGCGCGGCGCCGTCGAGCGACGCGGCCGGGGCGGTCGGGGCGGGTCGGACCGCCCCGTGGGCGGCCAGCGTCAGCGCGAGGTGGAGCAGGGCGGTGCTGCCGGGGTGCGCGGCGGAGGCGTCCGGCGCCGGCATCGCCGCGAGCGCGGCGCGCAGCAGCACGCGGTCCGCCGCCACCGCGCTGAGCCGGCCGGGCTCGGTGCCGGGCAGCAGCGCGGCGACGCTCTCGTCGAGCGTCGCCTCGAGCGCCCCGACGGCCCCGGACGGCGGGGCGACCGGACCGGCGAGCAGCAGCGCGTCGTCGCCGGGCAGGGACGCGTCGAGCGCGGCGATCCACGCGGCCACCGGGTCACCGGACGGATCGGGCGCGTCGAGGATCGTCACATCGCCCTCGAGCTGCGTCAGCAGGCGGCGCAGCGGCGGATGGTCCGGGGCGACGATCGCGACGTGGTGGGCGGGCTCGGGCTCCAGCGCGGCGAGCGCCTCGAGCGCGCGCAGGGCGACCGCCGGGTCCTCGCCCAGCGGCAGCACGACGAGCAGCGGCACGCCGGCGGCGTGGCGCGAGGTCACGCGATCTCCTCGAGCGGTCGGCCGGCGAGCGCCTCGGCGTCGGCGGCCAGCGCGACGGCGTCCTCGGTCATCCCGGACTGCGCGGCGACGAGCGCGAGGCCCCGCAGCGCGCGGGCGTCGGGCCCCTGCCGATCGACGACGCGCAGCCACTCCTCCCCCGCCGAGGACAGGAAGCCGTGGCGGAGGTAGAGGTCGGCCAGCGTCTCGCGCCGCTCGCGCCAGGGCAGGTCGACGCGCTCGTGGGCGGCGACGAGGCGCGCGAAGGCCTCGAACCGCTGAAGCCGCAGCAGCGCGCCGAGCATCGTCCGTGCCAGCGGCGCGGCGCCTGCGGCGATCGGCGGACCGTCGGCCCCCGGCGTGGCCCAGGCGGCGAAGAGCGCCGCTTCGGCCGGCGGCAGGCGGTCGAGGCCCTCGAGGGGCACCGACCCGTCGTCCGCGCCGGCCAGGCGCGCGAAGCACGCGTGGCGCCGCGCCGCCGGGCCGTGCGGGCCCTCGGGAGCGACGGCGGCGGCCTCGCGCGCGGCATCGTCGAAGCGTCCCTGGGCGAGCAGCGCCTCCACGAGCGCCACGCGCGCGGCGTCCGATCCGGGTCGTCCCGCCAGCGCGGTCCGCAGCTGGGCCTCCGCCCCGGCCACGGCCCCGGTGCGCAGCAGGGCGCGCCCGAGCAGGTACCGGGCGACGGGATGCTCGCCCACGCCGGTCGCGGCGACGCGCGCGACGACCTCGTCCGCCTCGACGCCGTCGGCGCGCAGGGCCAGGGCGAGGTCCTCGACCGTCCGCAGGTGGCGCGGGTGGTCGCGCAGCGTGCCCTCGAGCAGCGCGATCGCCTCGTGCCGGCGCTCCTGACGCTGCAGCACGCCGGCGAGCGCGCGGGCCGCGAGGAACGTGCCGGCGCCCGCCGAGCCGGACATCGCGCTCGGCGCGTCGCCGAGCTCGAGGCAGCGGCGGAAGCGCGCCTCGGCGGTCGCCAGGTCGCCGGCGTCCAGGGCGAGCGCGCCCTCGACGTGCACGACGTCGGTGAAGCCGGGGTAGCGGTCCAGCACCTCGCGGGCGCACTCGGCGGCCTCGGCGCGGCGACCGGTGACGTGGAGCGCGTCGACGAGGTGCAGGGCCAGCATCGGCACGAAGCCGAGGCGCTCTCCGTCCGGCACGCCGCGCAGGTCCTCCCACGCGCCGCGGAAGTGCACGAGGGCCTCCTCGTGCTCGCCCTCGGCGCGGTGCTCCATCCCGAGGTTGAAGCGCACGAACGGCGAGCGGTCGCCGTCGGCGATCTGGGCGGCGAGCGCGTCGCGGTTGCGGGTCCGCTTGCCCTTCGCGGCCCGGACCTCGCCGAGGTAGCCGTAGTGCTCGAAGCGCACGTCGGTCACCGCGAAGCGGTCGGGCGTCAGCTCCTCGAGCCCCTGGACCTGCTCGTGCAGGCGACCGGCGAACCGGCGGCCGGGCCGGTTGCGGAAGAGGCGCAGCGAGTCGTGGGTGACGGCGGTGCCGTCGTCGAGGTCGCCGGTGTGGCTCGCGCCGCGCAGGTACAGCGCCTCGCGCCAGACGTGGCCGGTCAGCGCGCGCAGGTGCTGCGCGTCGTCGTCGACGAGCACCTCGTCGGCGTCGAGGTAGAGCAGCCAGTCGCCGGTGGCCGCGTCGAAGGAGACGTTGCGCGCCGCGGCGAAGTCGCCGGTCCAGGGGTGGTGCAGGACGCGCGCGCCGAACGACTCGGCGATCTCGACCGTGCGGTCGACCGAGCCGGTGTCGACGATCACGAGCTCGTCGACGGCGTGCGCGACCGCCGACAGGCACGCCGGCAGCATCGCCTCCTCGTCGCGGACGATCATGCAGAGCGACAGGGTCAGCCCCTCCGCCGGACGGGCGCGCGCGGCGACCCGACGGGCGCGCTCGCCGAGGACCTTCAGCCGGCGGGCGGCGGCCGCGTCCAGCGCGACGGTCCCCCCGAGGCCCGCCGCGCGACGGCGCCGGATCTCGGCGCGGTTGCCGGCGACGAACGGCAGCTGCGGGTCGAGGCGCTCGGCGGCCCGGAAGAGCGCGTCGGCCGCCCGCAGGGCGCCGAGCTCGTAGAGGGCGACCCCGGCGTGGTTCAGGAGCAGCGGCTCGCGCGGCTCGTCCTCGAGCGCGGCGACGAGCGCGTCCGCGAGCGCGAGCAGCCGCGAGGTCAGGTCGGCGGGGCGGTGGCCGCCCGCGTCGCCGAGCAGCTCCTCGATCAGGCGCAGCCGGCGGGCGTGGCGTCGCGCTGGCGTCTCCTGCGCGGCGGCGGCCCACGCCGCGCGCCACGCGCCGAGCGCGACCGGGCCAGTCTCGGCGGCGGGCGGTGCGGCGACCGGGGGCGCGCCGGCCGGCGGGGCCGACGACGCAGCGAGATCGGCGGGCAGACGCAGCGCCATGGCCGGGTCATCGGCGGCCGCGCAGGGCCCTTGAGCCCGGTGGACGCGGGCGTCCAGGAGCATCTGGACGCCCGCGACGCCGGGGGGTCGGCGCTCGCCGTCGGGGGCCGGCGATCCGTGGGTTCTGGGGGGACTTCGGGGGGACGACGCGGCGGGACGGGCAGCGCCGCGGTCTCCGGGCCCGACGGCCGGCCGGGGGGTCGCCGGACGGGGCCGCTGGAGCTCGTTGGGCGCTCGACGTGGAGGCGCGCACGACGGCGACCGGGCGACGGCGGCGTGCCGACGCGGGAGGGCGGGACGTCCGGTGGCCGCCACGGCCCCGGACGCCGGGCGTCGTCGGGCGCCCACCCCCTGCGTCGACGGCGCCACGCGGCACCGCGTCCGGGTCGGCGAGCGCCGACGCGCGCGGATCGTGCCCTCCGCGGCGCGTCGTGGCCCGGACCCGGGGGCGCGTTCGCCGCGCCCCGATCCCGTCCGGCGCCCGGCCTGGGCCGAGCGCCGTGGTGCTAGCGCAGGAGGGAGAGGACGCCCTGCGAGGCCTGGTTGGCCTGCGCGAGGATCGCCGTGCCGGCCTGCTGCAGCACCTGGTTCTTCGTGAAGGAGACCATCTCCTGCGCCATGTCCACGTCGCGGATCCGCGACTCGGACGCCGAGAGGTTCTCCTGGTACACCGACAGGTGGTTGAGCGTGTGCTCGAGGCGGTTCTGGACCGCGCCGAAGTTCGCCCGCGCCTGCGAGATGTTGTTGATCGCGGTGTCGATCGTCGCCACGGTCACCCCGGACAGGGTGGTCGCGCCGGCGATCGAGCCGAGCGAGCTGCCCAGCGAGATGAGCGCCACCGAGGTCGTCTCGGAGTCGTTGGCGCCGACCTGGAACGTCACCGAGCCGGCGGCGTTCAGGAGCTTCTGGCCGTTGAACTCCGCGCGGCTGCCGATGGCGCCGAGCTCGGTGGTCAGCTGCGTGACCTCCGAGTCGATCGCCGAGCGGTTCGTCGCGTTCAGCGTGCCGTTCTGGTACTGGACGGCGAGCGTCCGCACGCGCTGGAGGATCGAGTGGACCTCCGTCAGCGAGCCCTCCGCCGTCTGCACGAGCGAGATCCCGTCCTGCGCGTTGCGACGCGCCTGATCCAGACCGCCGACCTGACCGCGCAGCTTCTCGCTGATCGCCAGGCCCGCCGCGTCGTCCGCGGCGCGGTTGATCCGCAGGCCCGACGACAGGCGCTCCATCGACTTCGCCGTGGCGCCCGAGGTGTTGCCGAGGTTGCGATGCGCGTTGAACGCCTCGACGTTGGTGTTGATGCGCAGAGACATGCGTCGATCTCCTTGATCGAACTGCGTGGTGGCTTGTCCGGCGGCGACGTCCGTGTCGCCGTTGCGTGCCTCCGCGGGCTCCTCTCTCGAAGCGCTCCGTCGGTGGCGTTGGGCTGGTGATCGGCGGGGCCCGCGGATCCTTGAGCCCGCACGTCGATCTCCGCCGGGTCCGGGCGACGACCCCGACGTTCGACACCACGATCGTGCACCGTCGAGGTCGACCGACGCGCGACCGCGACGAAGCACGCCGCATCTCACGCGAGCCGGCCCGGAGGACCGCCGGCCGCCGCGCGGCCATCGGCCGCCTCGGCGCTCCCGGCCCAGGTCCGTGGCCGTCGGCCCGCCGTGCCGGGGCGAGCGTCGGTCAGTCGGCGCGGCGGCCGAAGCCGCCGCAGAGCGACCAGGCGCCGCGGTCGGCGCGACGGGCCGCGTCGGCTGCCGCCCGGGCCGCCCGGTTGGCGGCGGCGCCGCCGTCGCGCGAGGGGACGCGGTACGGGCGGGCCCAGCCGGCCTCCAGCAGGGCGAGGTCGACGCTGCGCCCGTCGACGACGAGCTCGCGCACCGCGCGACCGTAGCGGTCGCGGTCCTCGCCGCCCGGCCGGCGCAGCCGGACGTCGCGACCGGCGACGAGGTCGCGCAGGAAGCGCGTCGCCTGCGCGCCGCCGCACTCGGCGTGGCCGTAGCGGAGCTTCGAGGACTCCGGCGCGTCGACGAGCGCCAGGCGGACGGTCGTCGACGTGCCGCCGCCGCGCACGCGCACGGTGTCGCCGTCGACGACCCCGATGATCCGCCCCCGCTCCAGCGGCCCGTCGGTCCGCACGGCGCCGCCGTCCGGAGCGTCCGTGCCGGGGTCGGCGAGCAGCGCCCCGGCGAGGAGCGCGAGGAGGACGAGGGCGGCGGCCGCCGCGCGCGAGACCGGGCGCATCGGACGCGCAAGCCTGCCACGGCGCCCGGCGGCGTGGCTCAGCGGGCGAGCGCCGAGCGTACGTCGGTCCGCGCGAAGTCCTCGCCGACGAACAGCAGCGGCTCGTCTCGCGCGAGCGCCAGCGCGTACGAGAAGCAGTCGCCGTAGCTCAGCGCCGCGGCATGGCGTCCCTTCCCGTACCGACGCCAGGCGGCCCGCGCGATCTCCGCCTGCTCCACGTCGACCGGCACGACGGCGACCTCGGCCCGGTGCAGGAGGAGATCCAGCTCGCGGCCACCCGCCTCGCCGAGCCGCGACTCCAGGACGATCCCCGCCTCCAGCAGGCCCGCCGCGGACAGCGCGCGCACCGGCGCGTCGGCGATCGCCCGCGTCAGGACCGGGCGTTCGGGCTCGTCCAGCAGGATCGCGACGAGCGCCGAGGTGTCGAGCACCATCAGCGCGGCAGGCCGACGTCGTCGTAGCCGAGGATCTCCTCAGCCGGGCGCGCGTCGACGACCGGCAACCGCCCGCTGCGCTCCGCGATCGCGTCGAGCTCGGCGGCCAGGTCGCGGACGGGGCGCCGCCCCCGGACGCGCTCGAGGCGCTCGGCGATCGCCGTGCCCACGGCGGTCGTGAGCGTCTCGCCCGTCCGTGCCGCGAGCTCGCGCGCGCGGCGGTCGGTCTCGGGGTCCTTGATGTTGATGGCCATCGAGAGCTCCAGGGCGGCAGGAAGAAGGACAGGAGGATTCTACCCTGTCCGGTCGTGAGCTCGACCGGCCGGTGCCGACGTGGCAACGACGGCGGCCCCCGGTCCTCGCGAGGACCGGGGGCCGCCTGGAGGAGCGCCGAGCCGTCCGCAGGGCACCCCTCGCGCGCGCCGCTCCCACCACGAAGCGACGTGCACCACGACCGAGTCCCGGGGGAAGGACCGTCACACCACCACCGGTGGCCGTGGAAGCTCGGGCGCGGCGAGCCGGTGGCCGCCGCGTCGGGCGGTGCCGCCGGTGACCGAGGGCGCCGGGACGCCGCGGGGTCGGGCCGGGCCGCGCGGGGCGTCGCCGAACGACGTCCCGCACCACCGGCCGACCGCCTAGCGCAGGAGGGAGAGGACGCCCTGCGAGGCCTGGTTGGCCTGCGCGAGGATCGCCGTGCCGGCCTGCTGCAGCACCTGGTTCTTCGTGAAGGAGACCATCTCCTGCGCCATGTCCACGTCGCGGATCCGCGACTCGGACGCCGAGAGGTTCTCCTGGTACACCGACAGGTGGTTGAGCGTGTGCTCGAGGCGGTTCTGGACCGCGCCGAAGTTCGCCCGCGCCTGCGAGATGTTGTTGATCGCGGTGTCGATCGTCGCCACGGTCACCCCGGACAGGGTGGTCGCGCCGGCGATCGAGCCGAGCGAGCTGCCCAGCGAGATGAGCGCCACCGAGGTCGTCTCGGAGTCGTTGGCGCCGACCTGGAACGTCACCGAGCCGGCGGCGTTCAGGAGCTTCTGGCCGTTGAACTCCGCGCGGCTGCCGATGGCGCCGAGCTCGGTGGTCAGCTGCGTGACCTCCGAGTCGATCGCCGAGCGGTTCGTCGCGTTCAGCGTGCCGTTCTGGTACTGGACGGCGAGCGTCCGCACGCGCTGGAGGATCGAGTGGACCTCCGTCAGCGAGCCCTCCGCCGTCTGCACGAGCGAGATCCCGTCCTGCGCGTTGCGACGCGCCTGATCCAGACCGCCGACCTGACCGCGCAGCTTCTCGCTGATCGCCAGGCCCGCCGCGTCGTCCGCGGCGCGGTTGATCCGCAGGCCCGACGACAGGCGCTCCATCGACTTCGCCGTGGCGCCCGAGGTGTTGCCGAGGTTGCGATGCGCGTTGAACGCCTCGACGTTGGTGTTGATGCGCAGAGACATGCGTCGATCTCCTTGATCGAACCGGGGTTGGCTGTCCGTCGGGCGACGTCCGTGTCGCCCGTGCGCTCCGGTCATCGGCCGGTCCCGGGACGACTTGAGCACGAATCCGCCAGGACGTGGCCGACGCGGCACGCGCCCGTGGTTCCACCGATGCGGCTCCCGCGGCGCGCGACCTAGCGTCCCGCGGGTGTCCGCTCCCCCGTACCGGCGGCCGTCGCCCGCGCGCCTGCGCGCGCGCTCATCGCGGCGCCTTCATCCCTCCTCCCCCCTACCCACCCGGCCCCGTTGGCGCATGTCCCGCCCGCGCTGGCTCGCGCTGCTCGCGCTGGTGGGGGGCTTCCTTGCGCTCGGGCCGCTCAGCGCGGGCGCGTCGGCCGCGATCTCGCCCTACAACGAGCCGGCCTACACGAAGACCCTGAACAACAACGCCTACTGGTACCGCTGGACCGCGGTCACCGGCAGCGACGAGAACGGCAACACCCGCTACGACTGGTACCTGTGCTTCCGCACGTACCACCGGACGCCGAACGGGACCCTCATCGAGGAGGAGTCGAGCTCCGGCACGAACGGCCCCGGGACGCAGAACTGCACGACGTCGCTGCGATCCAGCCCGTCCCCCACCGCCGCGGACTACGCGGCGATGCCGTTCAACGGCACGTCCACGACCCTCCAGGACGGGCACTACTACGAGCTCTGTGCGAGCGGCTTCTATCGCTGGCCGTACCTGTGGAAGTGGGACGGCTCGTCCGCGTGCCCCGGCACGACCATCGATCGCAACGCGCCGCAGGCCGGCGTCGCGTTGGCCGGAGGCGCCCAGTACCTGCGCACCGCCGCGGTCCCGGTGCGGATCTCCTACGCCGACGCGACGAGCCCTCCGTGGTCGGCACCCGGCGGCCTGGCCTCCAACTGGGTCTGCGTCGGTGCATCGGCCTGCACCCCGGGCGGCAACCCGGCCAACGACTGCAGCGTGCCGGCCAACCCCAACGGCCTGTCGACGACGTTCGACTGCACCGCGACGGTCCCGAACGACGGACGCTGGTACGTGTGCGCCCGGACGGCCGACCGTGCCGTTCCCGACAACACCACGGGCCCCGACCAGTTCGCCAACGCAACCTCGAACAACGCGAACCTCTCCGGTGTCGCGTGCGACGACGTCGTCGTCGACCGAGCACCGCCGACCGTGGCCGTGACCGCGGACCGGACGTCGATCACCGCCGGGGAGACCGTCTCGTTCTCCGCCTCGGTGAGCGACGCGACGTCGGGCGCGCCGGCGCCCTACACGTGGGACTTCGGCGACGGGATCGGGCAGAGCACCGGTGCGACCCCGACGCACGCCTACGCGCAGCCGGGCACCTACACCGTGCGGTTCACGGCGCGCGACGTCGCCGGGAACGAGAGCAGCACGACGACGACGATCACCGTCGCCGCGGCGCCCGGCACGGGCGGCGGCTCCGCCGGGGGCTCCGGCGGCGGCTCGGGCTCGGGCGGTGGCTCGGGCTCCGGTGGCAGCGCCGGCGGCGCGGGCACCGGCGGCGGCTCGTCGGCCGGGTCCGGCGGTGCCGGTGGATCGAGCGCCGGCGCGACCGGCTCCGGCGCGGCGACCGTGACCACCGCCCCGACGGAGAAGGCCGTCAGCAGCGCGAACGGCGGCGGGGGGACGGCGAGCGTCCGCGCCGGCACGCTGCGGCTCGTCGTGCCGAAGCGGTTCACGCTGACGACGAAGCGCCGGACGCTCCAGCTGCGGGCGACCCTCGGCGGCGCCGGACGCGTCGAGCTGACGCTCCTGCGCGGCAAGCGCGCCGTCGCCCGCGGCGCGGTCCGGGCGAGCGCCGCGCGGACCGTCGGCCTCGGCCTGAAGGTCCCGGGCGCCACCCGCGCCGGGAGGTACACGCTGCGGGTCGTGTTCCGGCCCGCGAAGGGCAAGGCCGTCACGCGGACGGCGCGGATCGCGATCCGTCGCGCGTCGGCGCCGCGGGCCACGCCGCTCGTCGGGCGCCCCGCGGACCGCTGAGGGTCCGGGCGGTCGGCCGCGAGGTCGCCCGCCCGGACGCGGTCGCCGGAGGAGCGTCAGGCCGGCGGGCCGCCGTCGGCCACGGCGCCCTCCTCGTCGGCGCGCAGCGCTGCGAGGCGCTCCGCCCGGCGCCCGGCGACCTCGGCGCGGACCGCCGCCCGGCCGATCGTCACCGCGGCGGCCCAGACCGCCAGCCACGCGACGGTCCCGCCGACGAGCGCCCGGAGGAGCGCGTCCTGCGCGGGCGTGCGGACCGACAGCGACAGCAGCAGCACGAGCAGGAAGCCCGCGAGCGCGCCGGCGCCGGTCGCCAGCCGCACCGCCCGCGCGATCCGCGGGTGGTCGGCGACGCAGATCGTGCCGCCGACGGTCGGTCCGGGGCCGCGCCCGCGGGCGCGGCCCCCGGACCGCCTGGCGCTCACGGGCAGACCATCCGCGCCAGGCGGGCCGCGCTGGCGGCGACGGCCGCCTCGCTCGTGGCGACGTAGGAGAGCGGCAGGGCGCGTTCGACGGCCGCCCCGACCAGCGTGCCGGGGCGCGCCCCGCGGTCCATCGCGGTGATCGCCAGTGCGTCGGGCGCCAGCGGCGCGAGCGCGTCGAGCTGCTGGGCGACCGCCGGCGCCGGGGCCGTCGCCGGCAGCGCCAGGTGCACCTCCGCGACGCGCAGCTCCTCGAGCGCCTCGACGAGCGCGACGACCTCGTCGCGGTCGTCCGGGTCGGCGACCGGCAGGTCGAGCAGGACGACGTCGTGCTCCTCGCGCTCGAGCGCGGGACCGATGCTCGTCGGCCGACCGCGGAGCACCTCGGCGTCGACGCCGTGCAGGCGGCACGCGAGCCCGGCGTCGCCGGACTCCGGCTCGGCGACGACGTGCAGGCCGACGACGAGGACCCGCTGTCCCGCCGCGACGTGCGCGCGGGCGAGGGCCACGGTCAGCGCCTGGCGGTCGCTGCCCGGCGTGCCGGCGATCGCCAGCGACGTCGTCTCGGTGCGATCGCCGAGGACCGGGATCCGGCGGGCGAGCGTGCTGCGCACCGCGCGCTCGAGCCGCCGGCCGGGCTCCAGCGGCAGCGCCAGGCGCACCGCCTCGCTGACGATCCGGCGCGCGAGCAGCGGCGGCAGGCCGCGCGCGACGAGCCCGTACTCGGCGACGTCGGACGCGATCCGCGACGCCTCCTCGCCCTGTGGCTGGGCGTGCGGGTCCTCCTCGCGCGGCGCCGCGACGGGCATCGCGTACGCGTGGCCCGGCAGCAGCGCGTCGGCGGCGCTCGGCGCCGGTGCCATCGGCACCGCCGCGACGTCGAACGGCGTCTCGACGCCCGCGAGGTGGAGCTCCTCGAGCTGGCGGTCGAGCTGGCCGATCTCGGCGAACGCGTCGGCGGGGCCGAACGGCTCGCGCTCGGTCGTCGGGACCCGCGCCGGGCGCCACGGGCGCACCGCGGGCGCGGCTCCGGCGGGCGGGGCGACGGTCGGCGCGCCCGTGGTCGGGGCGCTCGCCGTCGCGGGCGGCACGAGCAGCTGCTCGACCGGGTCGCGGACCTCGACGGGATGGCGCGGACGCGGAGCGGCGGCGGGCCGCGCATCGGTGGACGGCGCGACGGCGCGCGCCGGGCCGGCGGACGGCGCGGCCGCGCGGGGCACGCCGACGGACGGCGCGGTCGCCGACGGCGGCGTGGCCAACGGGGGCGTCCACGGCCGCGCGGTGCGCGCGGGAGCGACCGGCCCCCACTCCCCCTCGTCGTCCCACGTCTGCTCGTGGGGTGGCGCGACGTCGGGCGCGGTCGACGCGCGGCGCAGCTCGTCGACGAACGCGCGCCCGTCGAGCAGCCCGGGCAGGGCCGGCTCGCCGTCGTGGAAGTCGACCGCGTGCCCGCCGGGCCCGGCGCCGGCGACGACGTCGCCCGGCGCGGCCTCGACCTCGATGTAGCGCTGCTGGAAGAAGCCGCCGACGCCCCCGGCCAGGCCTTCACGGCGGCGCAGGATCACGGCGTCGTCGCCGAGCTCCTCGCAGATCCGGGGCAGGAGCTCCTCGAGGCTGCGGCCCCGGTAGCGGCGGACGGGACCCGCGTCGGTGGTGGCGGCGCGGTGCGCGGTCGGGCCCCCGGGGCGCCGGGCGGTCCCGGTGCCGGGGCGGCCGCCCGCCAGCCGGCCGCCCGTGCCGGCGCCGGTGTTGGAGGTGGAGGGGGTCATGCGATCACTCCGACGGTCTGGATGGTGATGCCCGGGCCGATCTCGTTGTACGAGCACACCGCGAGCTGGGGCAGGGTCTGGTCGATGAGGCGCCACAGGTGGCGGCGGACGCGGGTGGAGCAGAGGAGGACGGGATGGAGGCCGCGGCGCGCCGCGTCCTCGACGTTCGAGCGCAGGCCGCCGACGATCGCCTGGGCCCGCGTCGGGTCCAGCGCCAGGACGTCGCCCTCGGGCGTCTGGACGATGGCGCCGGCGACCTCCTGCTCGAGGTCGGGGTCCAGCGCGATCGCCGGCAGGCGACGCTCGGCGTCCAGGTGCGGCGCGGTGATCTGCCGCGCGAGCGCCTGACGGGCGTACTCCGCCAGGAGGTCCGGGTCGCGGGTCAGGCGCGCGCGGTCGCCGATCGCCTCGACGATCGTGCCGAGGTCGCGGATCGCCACGCCCTCCGCCAGCAGCCGCTGGAGGACCCGCTGCAGCTCGCCGAGCGTCAGAGCCTCGCCCACGACCTCCTCGACGGCTGCGGCGTTCGTCTCCTTGAGCGCGTCGACGAGCTCGCGGACGTCCTGGCGGGTCAGGAGCTCCCCCGCGTTGCGGCGGATCTCCTCGGTCAGGTGCGTGACGACGACGGACTCGCCGTCCACGACGGTGTAGCCGAGCGCCTCGGCCTCGGCCCGGTCGCCCTCGGCGATCCAGGTCGCGGCGAGGCCGAACGCCGGCTCGGTGGTCGGCACGCCCGCGAGCTGCCCGAGCGGCGGGTCGCCGGCGTCCATCGCCAGCAGGTGGCCCGGCAGCAGCCGGCCACCGGCGACGCGCGCGCCGCGGACCCGCACGACGTACTCGTGCGACTCCAGTCCCGGCTCGTCGTGGACCCGGACGGGCGGCACGACGAGGCCGAGCTCGCCGGCGACCTGCCGTCGGACGCTCGAGATCCGCCCGAGGAGGCTGCCGCCGCTGCGGTCGTCGACGAGCCGCACGAGGCCGTAGCCGATCGCGAGCTCGAGCCGGTCGACGGGGCGGGTCGCCGACTGGGGCTCGGCGGCGGCCGCGAGGGCCGGACGGGCGGCCTCCTCCAGCGCGAGCCGGGCGTCGGCCTCGTCCTGCTCGCGCGCCTGCTTGCGCAGCGCGAAGCCGATCGCCAGCAGCGCGCCGCCGACGAGCAGGAACGGGAGCTTCGGCAGCCCCGGCACGAGGCCGAAGCAGAGGATCATCCCGCCGGCGATCATCGGCGCCTTGCGCTGGCGCAGCAGCTGGCTGGCGATGTCCGATCCGAGGTCCCCCTCGGAGGCGGCCCGGGTGACGATGATGCCCGTCGCCACCGAGATGAGCAGGGCCGGGACCTGCGCCGCGAGGCCGTCGCCGATGGTCAGGAGCGAGAAGTGGTGCGCGGCGTCGCCGAAGCTCATGCCGTTCATCAGCACGCCGATGGTCAGGCCGCCGATGAGGTTGATGAGCGTGATGAGGACGGCGGCGATCGCGTCGCCCTTGACGAACTTCGAGGCGCCGTCCATCGCGCCGTAGAAGTCGGCCTCCTGAGCCACCTCCTCGCGCCGCTTGCGGGCCTCCTCGTCGGTGATCTGCCCGGCGTTCAGGTCGGCGTCGATCGCCATCTGCTTGCCCGGCATCGCGTCGAGCGTGAACCGCGCGGCGACCTCCGCCACCCGGCCGGCGCCGTTCGTCACGACGACGAACTGGATCACGACGAGGATGAGGAAGACGACGAGGCCGACGACGAGGTTGCCGCCGATGACGAACTCGCCGAAGGCGTGCACGACCTGGCCGGCGTCCTCGCCGGAGAGGATCAGGCGGGTGACCGAGACGTTGATCGCCAGGCGGAAGATCGTCGACAGGAGCAGGAGGCTCGGGAAGACCGAGAGGTCCAGCGCCTTGCCGAGGTAGAGCGTCGCCACGACCACCGCGATCGCCGCGGCGATGTTCAGCGTGATCATGAGGTCCAGGAGGACCGGCGGCAGCGGGACGATGAGCATCCCGACGATGACGACGATGCCGATCGCCGCGAGCAGATCGGTGTGCTTCAGGACCTGGCCCAGCGCGCCGGGCGCGCCGGCTCCGGGGGCCGTGGACGTCGGGGTGCTCATGCGATCTTCGCCCTCCGGCGACGGTCGACGCGGTAGACGAAGGCGAGGACCTCCGCCACCGCCTGGAACAGCTCCTCGGGGATCGGATGCCCGAGCGGGACCTGGCGGTGCAGGGCCCGCGCGAGCGGCCGGTTCTCCACGACCTGGACGCCGTGCTCGCGCGCGGTCTGGCGGATCCGCAGGGCGATGAGGTCCTGGCCCTTGGCGACGACCGTCGGCGCGGCGCGCTCCGGGTCGTAGGCCAGGGCGACGGCGAAGTGCGTCGGGTTCGTGATCACGACGTCGGCGGTCGGGATCGCGGCCATCATCCGGTTGCGCGTCGTCTCCGCCGCCCGCTGGCGCTGCTGGCGCTTGACCTCGGCCGGCAGCTCCTGCTGGCGCTGCTCGCGACGGACCTCGTCGACGCTCATCCGCAGCTGCTTGGCGTGGCGCTTGCGCTGCCAGGCGACGTCGACGGCGCCGATGACGAGGTAGACGATCGCGGCGTTGCGGGCGATCGTCATCGCGGTCGAGCCGAGCTCGACGGCGAGCTCGCCCGGGCCGATCCCGGTCATGAGCAGCAGCTCGTGGATCCGCGGCAGCAGGACGGCCGCGACGACGGCGGCGACGACGAGGAGCTTCGCCAGCGACTTGGCGCCCTCGACGAGCGCGTTGGGCCCGAAGACGTTCTTCGCGCCGCTGATCGGATCGAGCTTCCGGAAGTCGGGCTTCAGCGCCTTGGGCGACGGCTTCAGGCCGACCTGGGCGAGGTTCACGACCACGCCGGCGACGACGACCGCGACGGCGATCGGCGCGAGGATCGCCGCGATCGCCACCCCGGCCTCGGTCAGCAGGCGCGGGATCGCGTCCTGGGTGACGAGCTCGTCGGCGTGGGCGGTGGCCGTGAGCCCCGCGCGCATCTCCTCCTGCAGCGACGACCAGGCACCGGGCGCCGTGGCGCCCATCGTGACGAGGCCGGCGAGCAGGACCACCGCGCCGTTGAGGTCGACCGAGCGGGCGACCTGCCCCTTCTCGCGCGCCTCCTCCTTGCGCTTCGGGGTCGCCTCCTCGGTCTTGTCGCCGTCGGACATCTCACCCCACCCGCAGCGTCCGCAGGGCGTCCCCGACGGTCGGGGCGATCCGGTCGGCGAGCCACCCGGCCGTGAACGGCAGGGTGATCGCGAGGAAGAGCATCCCGACGATGACCTTCACCGGGAAGCCGACGGCGAAGACGTTCATCTGCGGCACGACGCGCGACACCATCCCGAAGGCGGCGTCGGTCAGCAGCAGGACGAGGAGCATCGGCGCGACGACCTCGATCGCCGCGATGAGGATGCCGCTGAGCGCCGCGAGGACCCCGCTGACGAGGACGGCCATGTTCGGGAAGCCGTCCAGCGGTACCGCGTCGTACGTCCGGGCGAGGCCCTGGATGATCATGCTGTCGGCCCCCACCGCGATGAGCACCGCGACGCCCACGAGGCCGTAGATCTGCGCGACGATCGCGCCGTGGTTCCCGGTCACCGGGTCGACGGTGGCGCCGAACGCGAAGCCGATCTGCAGGTCCAGCAGCGTGCCCGCGGCCTGCAGCGCGGTGAGCAGGCCCATGAGGACGTAGGCGAACGCCGCGCCGACGAGCAGCTCCTTCACGAGCATCTCCGCGTAGGGCCCCGGGTCGGTCGGCACGCGCACGCCCTGCAGGGCGACGGGCGCGAGACCGATCGCGAGGCCGACGGCGATCGTGCCGCGCACGCGCCGCGGCAGCAGCGACGAGGAGAAGATCGGCGCGAGCAGGAACAGCGGGCTCAGGCGCGCGAGCACGAGCAGGAAGCCGGCGATCGGGGCTCCGATCACCGACTCGAGGGCGGCGTCGCTCATCGCGGACCCGCCGGGGTCGCGCAGCACGGTGGTAGACGGTCCATCGGTCGATCAGCGGGTGGTGGACCGCTGCTCGACGCCGGTGATCGGCCGGCGGCGCGCCGGGGTGCAGGGGCCGTCGTACGACCGTCCAGACCCGCGGGTCGGCGACCCCGCCGACGGTGGCGCGCGCCCGCTCGGCGTCGGTCCGCGACGGCGCGTAGGGTGGCGGCGTGTCCTCCGGCCCCAGCGTCGCGCGCACCGTGCTCACGGCCACGCTGACCGTGCTGGCGGTCGTCGGCGCGATCGTCCTGGTCTACCTGCTGCGCCAGCCGCTGACGTGGCTCGCGCTCGCGTGCTTCGTGGCCGTCGCGGTCTCGGGCCCGGTCGGCCGGCTCTCGAAGGTCATGCCGCGGGGCCTGGCGATCACGCTCGTCTACCTCGGCGTCCTCCTGATCCCGGCGCTCGTCGCGCTCATCGTCCTGCCGCCGCTCCTGCACGCCGCCAACGACCTCGTCGACCAGGCGCCGCGCTACGCCGACGACGTCCAGCGCTGGGTCCACGAGAACGAGACGCTGCGCGAGCTCGACGACGAGTTCGACCTCGTCGCGCAGCTGCAGAAGCAGGCCGACGAGCTGCCCGCGCGCGTCGGCGACGCTGCGTCCTGGCTGGGGGACCTCGGCATGGGGATCGTGAACGGGATCTTCGCCGGGGTGACGATCCTGATCCTGTCGATCTTCCTCGTCGCCGGCGGCCGCAGGCCGGTCGAGACGGCGCTGGAGCTCACGATCCCGCAGCACGCCGGCCGGATCGGCGCGACCCTCGACCGGATGGCGAAGGCCGTCGGCTCGTACATCGCCGGGGCGCTCGTCCAGGCGACGATCGCCGGCACGCTCGCCTTCGTCGTCATGACGGTCCTCGGGGTCCCGTTCGCGGGTCCGCTGGCGGTGCTCGTCGGGCTCTTCGGCCTGATCCCGATGGTCGGCGCGACGATCGCGGCGGTGATCGTCGGGATCGTGACCCTGTTCCAGGACTTCCCCACCGCCACGATCGCCTGGGTCGTCTGGGCGATCGTCTACCAGCAGGTCGAGAACACCCTCATCCAGCCGCGGATCCAGAAGCGCGCCGTCGGGGTGCCCGCGCTCGGCGTGATGGTCGCCATGCTCTTCGGCAGCGCGCTGCTCGGCGTGCTCGGGGCGCTCGTGGCCGTCCCGGTCGCCGCGTCGCTGCAGATCGGCGTCCGCGACTGGCGCGCGTGGCGCGCCGAGCAGGTGCTGCCGCTCCTGGAGCCGCCGGACGACGCCGCCGCGGAGCCCCCGGACGACGACCCGCCGACGGACCCCGCCCCCGCACCGGCGTAGCCGCCCCGGCGCCGGCCGCGCGCGGCGGCGATCACCGCGCGGCGAGCGGCGGGCCACCGGCCGCCCACCGCTCCGAGACGTCCCAGAGCCGCGCGGCGTTGCCCGGGTCCAGCGCGTAGGCCGCCACGCCGTGGCGCCCGTCCGAGGCGGCGCGGGAGGCGACGACGGGCGCCTCGCCGCAATCCTCGAGGTAGCGGCCGCCGACCCCCTCCAGGAGCGGGGAGACGGCGGCCAGCACGGACGTCGCCGCGCCCTGCGCCACGGTCTTCAGCGCGCCGGCGCCCGCCGCGCGCCGCGCCGCCGCGAGCGCCTCGGGATCGACGTGGCGCTGCAGGCCGGTGGCGATGCCGCCGGGCATGACGGCGTTCACCCGGACGCCGTCGCGGGCCCACCGGCGGTCGGCCTCGACGGCGAACAGGGCGTTGGCGGTCTTCGACTGCCCGTAGGCGAGGAACGGGTCGTAGGGCACGAAGGCGAAGGACGGATCGTCGAAGAGCACCGGCGAGAAGAGGTGGGCGGTCGAGGAGAGCGCGACCACGCGACCGCCCTCGGCCGCGAGCGCGGGCTGCAGCCCGGTGGCGAGCGCGAAGTGCCCGAGGTGGTTCGTCGCGAGCTGCAGCTCGTGGCCCTCGGGGGTGCGACGGAGCTCCGGCAGCGCCATGACGCCGGCGTTGGCCACGAGCACGTGCAGCGGCCCGTCCCAGCGGTCCACGAGGCCGCGGACGGCGTCGAGGTCCGCGAGGTCCAGCTGCTCGACGCGCGGTGCCGGAGCCGCGGTCGCCGCGTCGATCGCGGCGGCGACCGCCCGCCCCGCCGCGACGTCGCGCACCGCGAGGGTCACCGCGGCGCCGCGCAGCGCGAGCACCCGCGCGGTCTCCGCGCCGATGCCCGAGGCCGCGCCGGTGACGAGCGCGCGCACCCCGGCGAGGTCGAGCCCGGCGCTCACCTCCTCCGCGGTGCTGCGCTCGCCGAAGGGCGTGGTCGGGATGGTGGACATGCTCGGGCTCCTGGTGGTGCGGGACGAAAGCGGAAGATCCTTCCGCTTCACGACGGTAGCATGAAGCGGAAGGAGATTCCGCTTTGTCGCCCGCCCCCCGATCCGACGCCCGCCGCAGCCGCGATGCCCTCCTGCGCAGCGGCGCCGAGCTCCTCGCCGCGCGCGGGACCGCCGTCCCGATGACGGAGATCGCCGCCCACGCGGGGGTCGGGGTCGGGACCCTCTACCGGCACTTCCCGGACCGGGCGGCGCTCGTCTCCGCGGTCTACGCCCGCGAGATCGAGCGGCTCGGCGAGATCGAGCCGCTCCTGGCCGACGCCACCGGAGCCGCGGCGCTCGAGGCGTGGCTGGCCCGGTTCGTCGCGTTCGGCGCCTCGAAGCGCGCCCTCGGCGACGTGCTCGTGGCCTCGGGGGCCGGGCCGAAGCCGTCGGCCCGCGGCGTCGTGCTCGAGGCGCTCGACGCCCTGCTGGCGGCCGGCGCCCGCGACGGGACGCTGCGCGAGGACGTCGACGGCGAGGACGTGCTGCTCGCGCTCGCCGGCCTCTGGAGCGCCGTCGAGGCCCCCGACTGGCGCACCCGCGCCGAGCGGCTCGCCCGCCTCGTCCTCGACGGCGTGCGCGCCGGCGCCTGAGCGGGACGCGGAAGTTCAGGGTGGCGCCCCCGTCGCCGAGCCCGCGCCGCTCCCGGATCCTCCTCCGGTCGCGGCCGCGTCCGGTCGCGTCGCCGTGCCACCGACCGAGAGGGACCCATGCCACGACCGATGCTCGCGACGCTCGTCGCCGCGCTCGCCTGCACCGCCACGCTCGCCGCCTGCGGCGGGGACGACGACGCCACGACCACGGCGGCGACGCTCGGCGACGCGGAGCTCGTCGCGCAGGCCGACGCGATCTGCAAGCGGTTCGAGGCGCGAGCGAAGGCCGTGCCCGAGCCTCGCGACGTCGCCGACGCGACGGACGCCGCGCGCTACTTCGGCGCGGTCGCCCCGCTGGCTCGCGGCCAGCAGACCGCGTTGGAGGCCCTCGCCCCCGCCGCGTCGCTGCAGGCGCGGTACGACGCCTTCCTCGCTGCGTCGCGCCGCGGCACGGAGCTCCTCGAGACGCTCGCGCGGAAGGCCGCCGCCCGCGACGCGAGCGGGATGCAGCAGCTCGGGCAGCTCGAGCCGCTCTCGCAGGCGATCGACGCGGCCGCCGACCGCGTCGGCCTGCGGTCCTGCTCGCCGTGACGTCCGCGCCCGCGCGGGCGACCGCGCCGGCGCCGCCCTAGCGGCGCCCGACGAGCGCCGGGATCGAGCCCCAGAGGTCGTGCGACCAGGTGACGACCTGCCCGAGCATCCACGGGCCGGCGATCATCAGCACGAGCGCCGACACCGCGAGCTTCGGGATGAACTGCAGGCTCTGCTCCTGGATCTGCGTCACGGCCTGGAAGACCGAGACGAGCACGCCGACGACGAGGCCGGCGACGAGCAGCGGAGCGGCGACCTTGAACGCGAGCTCCATCGCCTGGCTGGTGATGGAGACCGCGGAGTCCTGATCCATGACGGAGCTCTCCTTTCGACGGGTCAGGCGAACGACTGGACGAGGGATCTCGTGACGAGCGCCCAGCCGTCGACGAGGACGAACAGCAGGATCTTGAAGGGCAGGCTGATGAAGACCGGCGGCAGCATGATCATGCCGAGGCTCATGAGCGTCGCTGACACGACGAGATCGATGACGAGGAACGGCAGGAAGATCAGGAAGCCGATCTGGAACGCCGTCTTCAGCTCGCTGATGATGAACGCCGGGATCAGCACCCGGGTCGGGACGTCGGCGCGCGTGCGCGGGCGCTCGATCTTCCCGAGCTTCACGAAGAGGCGCAGGTCGCTCGTGCGCGTCTGCTTGAACATGAACTCGCGCAGCGGCCCCTCGGCGCGCTCGACGGCCCGGACGGTGTCGATCTTCCCGGCCAGCGCCGGCTGGATCGCGTCCTTGCGGACCGTGTCGAACGTCGGGCCCATGACGAAGAGCGTCAGGAACAGGGCGATGCCGACGAGCACCTGGTTGGGCGGCGTCGTCTGCGTGCCGAGGCCGGCGCGCACGAACCCCAGGACGATGAGGATCCGCGTGAACCCGGTGACGCAGAAGAGCAGCGCCGGGACGAGGGAGATCCCGCCGATCAGCAGGAGCAGCTGGACGGCGTTGCTGCCGTTGGTCGCCTCCACCGCGCTCAGCTCCTGACGGTCAGCGCCCGGAGGCGGTCGAGGAACCGGCGGCCGGCGTCGGCGAGCGGGGCGGCGGACGACGGACCGGCCGGACGTCGGGGGCTCCCCCCGGAGCCCTCGTCGCCGTCGGCCGGTCCGTCTCCACCGTCTTCGTGCCCGTCCTGCCCCCCAGCGGGAGCGGGCAGAAGTCCTTGCGCGATGGCCTCCTCGACCTCCCAGCCGCGGAGCGTCGTGGCCCCCTGGCTGCCGGAGCCGACGAGCAGGACCTCGTCGCCCACGCGGACGAGGTGCAGCGTGCCGCCGCCGGCCAGCGCCAGGCTCGACACGGCCTCCATCGCCCCCGGACGACCGGATCCCGTCCCGCCGACGCCCTTCAGGCGCTTCAGCAGCCAGGTGACCCCGTAGATCGCGGCGACGACGACGAAGAGGCCGGCGATGACGCGGGCGAAGCTGCCGCCGCCGACGTGCGCGGGTGCGGCGTCGGCGTCGCCCCCGAGGTTCACGGGGGTCGACTCGGAGGCCCGGTCGGCCAGCGCGAGGGCGGGCAGCAGGAGGTGCGCGGACAGGGCGGCACCCGCCACGAGGGCGAGCGTCGACCACCGCGAGCGGTGTACGACGGTTGGACGGCTCATCGGGGATCAGCGGGTGGTGGACCGCTGCTCGTGACCGGTGATCGACCGCGTGCACGAGGACTGAACGCGGCATCGGACGACCGTCTAGTGCGCGGACGCGCGGGCTCGCGCCGACGGACCCGCGGCCGCCCCGTTCCGCCCGCGGACGACGAGCGCCCCCGTCCCGCCGAGGCGGTCCGGGGGCGCTGGTGGGCCGTGCGCATCCCCCGAGGCGCACGGCGTCCCCCGCCCGGCGCCGTGCGCGCGCGGGCGAAGCTCGAGGCGTCCGCCGGCGGACGGCAGCGCCGCCCGCCGGGGCCGGGCGGATCAGGCCGGCGCGAGCGTGAACCGGTTGACGAGCTGCGCGAGCTCGTCGGCGGTCGCGGCGAGCTCCTGCGCGGAGGCGGCGATCTCCTGGGTGGAGGCCGACGTCTGCTGCGTGGAGGCCGCGACCTGCTCGGCCGAGGCCGAGGAGCTCTCCGCCAGCGCGCCGATCTCGTGCACCTGCTCCCCGGCGCGCGCCGTCTCCGACGCGGTGCCGGTGGCCGCCTGGCCGATCTCCTCGACGCCGCGAGCGAGCTCGGAGACCGACGCGCCGATCGCGACGAACGCCTCGCGGGCCCGCTCGACGGTCGCGACGCTCGCGGTCGTCTGCGCGGCGCCGGCGTCGACGACCTCGACGACCGCCTGCGTCTCGCCCTGGATCTCGGTGACGATCGCCGCGATGTCGGCGGCGGCCGCCTGGCTGCCCTCGGCGAGCTTGCGGACCTCGTCGGCGACCACGGCGAACCCGCGGCCCTGCTCGCCGGCGCGGGCGGCCTCGATCGCGGCGTTCAGCGCGAGGAGGTTCGTCTGCGCCGCGATCGACGTGATCGCCTCGACGATCGAGCCGATCTCGTGCGACTTCGCGGAGAGGCCGGAGATCGCGTCGGTGATCCGCGCGCTCGAGGCGGCGGCCGCCTCGATCGCGGCGGTCGCCTGGTCGGCGGCGTCGACGCCCTCGCGAGCGACCGACTCGGCCTGCTCGGCCGCGCTGCGGGCGCCGTCGGCGCGTCCGGCCATCTCGTCGACGCTCGACGAGGCGAGGCCGACGACGCCGCGGAACTCCTCGACCATCCGGGACTGCTGCTCGGCGCCGCGGGCGACCTCGCCGACGGCGTCGGCGATCTCGGCGACGGTGCGGCCGGCCTCCTCGGAGGTCGTGGCCATCTGCGCCGAGGCGGCGGCGACGGAGCCGGCGCCGGACGAGACCCGGCTGATCATGTCGGTCAGCGAGACGCGCGCCCGGTCGTAGGAGGCGATGCCCCCCTGCGCGAGCAGGAGCATCTCGTCGAAGGTCCGGCAGAGCTCGCCGATCTCGTCCTTGCGGTCGAGCTCGATCGGGGTCGTGACGGGCTTCGTGACGTGCGTGAGGTCGCCGTTGGCGAACGCCTCCAGGCCCGCGCCGAGCCCGGTGATGCACCGGTCGCCGAGGCTCTTCAGCCGCTGGCCGAGCGCGTCGAGCGGTCGCATGATCGACCGGCCGATCACGAGCACGAGCGCGCCGGAGGCGCCCGCCACGAGGACGGCGAGGAGGATCAGCGGGGTCTCGCTGCCGGTCGTGTCGCCGGCCGCGGCGCGCGCCTCGGCGGCCACGGAGGCCGGGACGCCGGACGCGGCGGCGACGTCGCGCAGCTGGGACTCGGCGTTCCCGAGGTCGTGCAGCGCGACGAGCAGCACGACCAGGAGGCCGAGCAGCGGAACGGCGGCGAGCGCGCCGAGCCGAGCGGCGAGCGGGAGGTCGCGAAGTCGTGACATCGAGGGTTCCAGTCGGACGGAAGGGAAAGGCGGTACGCCGTACGCGGCGTCAGCGGCGGTGATCGGCCCGCGCCCGGGAGGCCCGAGGCGGATGGACCGATGTCGGGGCCCGGTGGGCGGCCCCGGCGCGCGGCCGGCGCTCGCTCAGGCGAGCGCCTTGTCGACGGCGCGCAGGACCTGCTCGGGCTTGAAGGGCTTCACGACGAAGTCGCGGGCGCCGAGCTTCACGGACTCCAGGACGCGGGCCTCCTGGCCCAGCGCGGAGCACATGACCACCCGGGCACCCGGGTCCAGGGCCATGATCTCCTTCAGGGCGGCCAGGCCGTCCTGCTCGGGCATGGTGATGTCGAGCGTCACCATGTCGGGCTTGACGTCCTGGTAGGCGGTCACCGCGGCGACGCCGTCGGCGGCCTCGCCGGCGACCTCGTGGCCGCCTCGGGTGAGCACGTCGGTGAGCATCTTCCGCATGAACGCGGCGTCGTCGACGACGAGGACACGGGCCATCTCAGGCTCCTTCCGGGGGATGGTTGTCGGGCGGGGAAGCGGGGTGCGGGGCGGCGCCGATCGCGGCGGGCGCGAGCGCGTCCTCGGGGAGCCCGTGGAGCTCCTCGACGCGCAGCGCCCACTCGCTCCCGTCGACGACGACGAGCCGGCCGCGGCCGAAGCGCAGCCCCCCGACGTAGAGGTCGACGGGATCGTCGGCGAGGCGATCCAGCGCCAGGACGCCGCCGGTCGGCGTGGTCACGAGCTGGCCGGCGGGCATCCGCGTGCGGCCGAGCTCGACCCACACGTCGACGCCGACCTCGCGCAGGCGCTCGCCCGCGGTCGTGGCCCGCGCGGCGGCGGTGGCGCCGGGGTCCTCGGCGGACGCGGACTCGATCTCGGCGCCGCGCTCGTCCATCGCGCGGGTGAGGCGCACGACGAAGGCGTTCGGCACGAGCTGCACGAGCCGGCACGGCGCGCCGGCGACGACCATCGGGATCGTCACGACGTGCGGGGCGAGCTCGAGCTCGCCGTCGGCGTCGGCGGCGCTCGCCAGGCGGCGGTGCCGGGGCGGCGCGATGTCGACGTCCGTGCCGAGCACGGCGCTGGTGGCCGCGGCGGCGGCGGCCATCATCTGGTTCATCGCCTCGCCGATCGCCGACTGCTGCATCTCGTCGAGCTCGGCGTCGTCCGGGGCGTCGGCGTCGGTCTCCTGGCCGAGCATCGCGTCGGCGAGGGCGCGGGCGCCGCTGGGCGGCATGACGAAGACGTTGCCGCCGGTCACGCCGTCGACGTACTGCACGTCGACCGCCACGGCGGGGAACGCGGCCCCGGTCAGCGGGTGGGCGTCGACGTCGAGGACCTGGGGCGCGCCGACGGCGATCCCCTCCCCCACGTAGACCGCCAGCGCGTCGGCGGCCGCTGCGGCGGTCGAGGCGCCGAGCTCGCGCAGCGCCTCTGCCTGGGCGTTCATCGCTGCTCCTCCACGGGGTCGAGGACCTGCACGGCTCGGCGGGCCGCGAGCCGGCCGGGACGGCCGACGAAGACCGGCGTCTGATCGGCGCAGATCCGCACGCCGCCGTCGACGGGGGCGTCGAGTCGCAGGACGTCGCCCGGGCGCAGCGCGGACACGGCGCCGATCGTCAGGCGCACGCGCGCGACCTCGGCGCGGACGACGACGTCGACGGCGCGGACGGCGGCGTCGGTGTCCGCCGTCGTGGCGTCGTCGCCGACCGGCCCGTGGTCGTTGCCGCCGAGCGCGTCGGCGACCGACGCGACCGCGACGTACGGGATCAGGAGCACCATCGTCGTGGAGCGCTTGAGCAGCCGGACCTCGAAGGTCACCGCGAGCGTCGGCTCGCTGACGGACGCCAGGTGCGAGGACTCGGCGGTCGGCTCGAGCCGGTCGAGCTCCAGCCGCTGACCGCAGAGGTCCTGCCAGACGGGTCCGAGCTGCGAGAGCAGCTGCTCGAGCAGGAGGCTCGAGAGCGCCCAGTCGATGTCGCCGAAGCGGCGCGTCGGCGAGCCGGCGCGATCCGCGCCGCCGAGCAGGCGGTCCAGGGCGGCGAGCAGGAAGCCCTGCTCGATCGCCAGCAGCAGGCGCGAGCCGGCGCCCCCGGCGTCGGTCGTGATCGTCGCGCCGACGGCCTCGCGCGGGAGCGAGCCGTGCGCCATCGACCACGCGAGCTGGTCGAGGTCGATGACCTCGAGCTCGACCGCCGTGCGGAGCTCGGCGGAGAGGCGGGTGCCGCCCGAGCGGCAGAAGCCGTCGAGGGCGCGGTGCAACCGCCGCTGCTGGTCGCTCGTGAACTTCGTCGGCCGCGTGAAGTCGACCCGGCGCGGGCGCTTCGTCCGGCGTCCGGCGGTCGGCGCGTCCCCGCCGCCGAGGGCGCCCGTGCGGGCGGCCTCGACGAGGGCCGAGACGGCGTCCTGGCTCATGACCTCGCTCATGCGGCGCTCCGGAGGATCGAGGGACTGGTGGGTCGGGACGTGGCGCGGACCCGTCCGGCGCCGGGCGCCCGCAGGACGGTCTCCCCGCCGCCGGCGACCTTCACCCGGACGGTGCCGTCGGCCTGGACGCGGACCGTGCGCCCGCTCCCGCCGCCGACGTCCTCGGCGGCGACCGGCACGGCGAGGCGCCGCAGCGCGTCGCGCACGGCGGAGACGTTGCGCTCGCCGACCTCCTGGGCGTCGCCGCCGCGGCGCAGCGCGAACATCGACGCGCCGCCGACGAGCACCGCGCGGAGCTGGCGCCGACCGGCGCCCTCGCCGACCGCGCGCTCGACGAGCAGCGGCAGGGCCGTGTCGGCGAACTTGCCCGGCGTCTCGACCGCACCGCCGCGGCGGCGGTGCGGCGTGGAGTCGGGCAGCACGACGTGCGCGAGCGCGGCGACGCCGCGATCGTCGTCGACGAGCGCGACGCCGACGCAGGAGCCGAGGCCGATCGTGCAGAGCACGCCGCCACCGGCGGTGGCGGCGAGCTCGCCCATCCGGACCATGGTCTCCCCGCTCGGCACCTCAGGCCTCGGTTCCCAGGCCGACGCTCTGCAGCAGGCGCTCGATGTCGTCGGTCCCCGCGAGCAGGACGAACGCGATCGAGCACTCCTCGCCCTCGACGCTCAGCCGGGTGTCGATGAGGATCGCGGCCTCCAGCGCGGCGGTGCTCGACGCGAGCGCGGAGGAGACGAGCGCGGCGCGCATGTCCGTCAGGCCCATCGGCGGGCCGGGCTCGGCGGCGATGCCGGCGACGGCCATGAGCGCCTCGAGGTAGTTCGCGCCGAGGATGTTGCCGATCTCGCTCATCGCCGACACGGCCATCTCGTGGTCCGCGGGGTCGACGCCGAGCAGCGCGCCGAGCCGGGCGACGTCGCTCTGGTCGAAGACGAGCAGGACGGCGGCCTCCATGTCGCCGGCCGTCGGCAGCACGACGGCGGTGACGACGTCCTCGGCCGGGCCGAGCGCCTCGACGGCGTCGGCGAGGTCCAGGGCCTGGACGGTCGGGACCGACAGGTCCACGACGCGCCCCAGCAGCGCGCCCAGGGCGGTGCACGCCTGGCCGCAGCCGATGTTGGCCAGCTCGGCGAGCGCGTCGCGCTGAAGGGGGGTGTAGGCGGGCACGGACATGGGGCGGCTCCTAGGCGGCGCGGCGAGGGCGGGCATGGCGGTCGGCCGCGGCCGCCGGCCCGGCCGGCCCGCCGCGGAGGATCAGGGTGTCGACGTCGATCACGAGGGCGATCTCGCCCCCCGCCAGCACGGCGCCGCCGGCCAGCGGCGCGTCCCGGGAGACGTCGGCGGGCATCGGCCGGGTCACCAGCTCGCGCTGGCCGTCCAGCCGCGTCACGGTCAGCGCCGCCGAGCGGTCGTGGCCGTGGAGGATCAGGGCGAAGGGCAGCGCGCCGGCCGGGTCCTCGCCCAGCGCGGACGGGCCGTCGATCAGGGCGATCGCCTCGCCGTCGTGGAGCATCACCGGCCGCCCGACGACCGAGCGCACGACCTGCTCGTCGACGCGGACGATCCGCTCGACGCGGTCCAGCGGCACGGCGTAGGGCTGCCCGGCGACGTCGACGACGAGCGCCGAGGTGATCGCGAGGGTCAGCGGCAGCCGGATCTCGGTCGTCGTCCCCCGGCCCTTCGCGGAGTGGACGACGACCTCGCCGCCGACGCCGCGGATCGTCGTGCGCACGGCGTCCATGCCGACGCCGCGACCCGAGATGTCGGTCGCCTGCTCGACGGTGGAGAAGCCCGGCGCGAAGAGGAGCTCGGCGGCGCGGCGCTCGTCGACCTCGGCGACCTGCGCCGCGGTGATGAGGCCGCGCTGAACCGCGCGGGCGGCGACCCGCTCGGGGTCGATGCCGCGACCGTCGTCGCTGACGGAGATGACGACCTGGCCCGAGCTCTGCCGCGCGGAAATCGTGAGGCTCCCGACGGGCGGCTTGCCCGCGGCCTCGCGCTCGGCGGCCGTCTCCAGCCCGTGGTCCAGGGCGTTGCGCACGAGGTGCACGAGCGGGTCGCCGAGCGCGTCGACGACGGTCCGGTCCAGCTCGGTGTCGCGACCGACGAGCTCGAGGTCGACCTGCTTGTCCAGGCGGCTGGCGAGGTCCCGGACGAGCCGCGGGAAGCGCAGGAAGACCGCGTCGACCGGGATCATCCGGACCTGCATCACGAGGTGGTGCAGGGCGTGCGAGGAGCGCTGCAGGTCCTGCAGCGCGTCGCGGAGGTCGGGCGTCCCGGCGTCGTCGAGCAGCGCCTCCAGGCGGGTGCGGTGCACGACGAGCTCGCCCATGCCGTGCATGAGCTGGTCGAGGCGGTCGGCGTCGACGCGGACGCTCGTGGCGCGCCGCGTCTTCGGCTCTCCCCCGCCCTCGGCGGGGCGCGGGGCGGCCGCCTCGGCGACGTCCGGCTCGTCGCCGGTCGGCGCGGGCCCGGTCGACGCGCTCGCCGCCGGAGCCTGGCCGGCGCTTCCCGCACCGATCGCGCCCCCGGGGCCGGGCTCCGGCTCCGCGGCGTCCCGGCCCGGGACGGCCGCGATGGCGGCGACCGTCGGCTCGTCGGCCCAGACGGCGACGTCGGCGACCTCGGGGACCGCGGCGACCGACGTGCGCGCGACGTCGTGGTCGAGCGTCGCATCGACGTCGATCCAGGCGGCGACCGCGTCGCCGTCGAAGGCGTCCAGCGCGTCGGCCGCCGGGTCGGAGCGCACGAGCGTGCCGAGGTCCTCGCAGGCGCTGAGGACCATGAAGGCCCGGACGCTGGCCATCGTGACCTGCTCGTCGAGCGTCGCCACGACCCGCAGCAGCACGCGGCCCCTCGCGAGCGGCTCGCCGGCGGGGTCGGACGGCGCCGAGGCGGTCGCCGGCGCGTCCTCGGCGACCGGGTCGGCGGCCGCGGTCGCGTCCCGGCCCGCCGCGGCGTCGCCGCCCGGGACCGCGGCGGCGCGCAGCATCGCGATCAGCGGGTCGGGGTCCAGCCCCTCCTCGCCGTCGCGCTCGATCTCGTCGACGGTCCGCTCGATCGCGTCGAGGCACGCGAGCAGCGCGTCGACGAGCCGTCGCCCCACGGGTCCGCCGCCGGCGCCCTTGAGGGGCTCCATGACGTCCTCCATCGCGTGGGTGAGCGCCGCGGTGCGGGCGAAGCCCATCGTCGCGCTCATGCCCTTCATCGAGTGCGCGACGCGGAAGATCTCGTCGAGCGTCGCGCCCGCGTCGCCCTCGCCGCGCTCGAGCGCGACGATCGCGAGGTTCAGCTCCTGGAGGTGCTCCCGCGCCTCGGCGAGGAACATCGGGAGGTACTCGGTGGCGTCCATCTCAGGCCTCGCGGCGGTAGACGAAGGGGCCGTCGCCGACCAGGCCGATCGCCGCGGGGCTCGCGACGCGCTCGGTCGGCCCGACGACGAGGAAGCCGCCGGGACGCAGGCTCTCGGCGAGCCGGGCGTGGACCGCGTCGCGGTCCGGCGGCGTGAAGTAGATGACCGTGTTGCGGCAGAGGACGAGATCGTGCGCGGCGGTCGCGACGCGCCCGGCGAGCAGGTCGCCCTCGGCGAACCGGACGCCGCGCTTCAGCGCGTCGCTCGCCCGCCAGCCGTCGGTCGTCGGCTCGAAGTGGCGCCGCAGCGCGTCCTGCGGTGCCGGCCCGACCATCGCCCGCTGGAACTCCCCGCGGCGCGCCGCCTCCAGGATCCGGCGATCGATGTCGGTGCCGAGGACCTCGACGCGCACGCCGGGGCCGGCGGCGTCGCGGATCACCGCGGCGGCCGTGTAGGCCTCGGCGCCGATCGAGCAGCCGGCGCTCCAGACCTTGATCGAGCGCGCCCCGCGCGGGCTGCTGGCCAGCAGCCGCGGGACGAGGTCGTCGGCGATCCGGCGCCACTGGTCGGGGCTGCGCCAGAGCGACGAGACGTTGATCGTGATCCGGTCGAGGAACGCGTCGAGCTCGGCGCGGTCGCTGCGCAGCACCTCGAGGTAGCGGTCGAGGCCGTGGACCCCGGAGCGGGCCGCGTGGGTCCGGATCCGGCGCTCCATCTGCGCGCGCTTGTAGCGGCGCAGGTCGATCGGGCAGAGCCGGGCGACGCCGGCGCAGAAGACCTCGTAGTCGTCGGGCGCGGCCCCCTGGCGGGCGGCGGCCCGACCGGCGACCGGTCCGGCGCCGGCCGTGGCGCGGCGCGTGTCCAGCGGGCTCATGCGGCGACCTCCTGTCGCGCTCCGGCGAGCGCGTCGGCGGCGACGGCGGCGAGCTCCTCGATCGGGAGCGCCCGCGTGGCGAGGTCCCCCTCGACGACCGCGCGCGGCATCCCGTAGACGGCGCAGGTCGACTCGTGCTCGGCCCAGATCGCCCCGCGGGCGCGACGCACGTCCTGGGCCCCGAGCTCGCCGTCGCGGCCCATCCCCGTGAGGACGAGCAGCAGCAGCCGGTCGCCGTGCAGGCGGGCGAGGTCGCTGATCGTGAGGTCCGCGCGCGGGCGCAGCCCGCCGATCGCGGGCTCGTCCGTCAGCCGGGCGACGCCCTGGGCGTCGAAGCGCAGGTGCATCCCGCCCGGGGCGACGAGGACGAGGTCGCGACGGAGGCGGTCGCCGTCGCGGGCCTCGCGGACCTCGACGGCGCTCGCGCGGTCCAGCCGCTCGGCGAGCGAGCGGGTGAAGCCCGGCGGCATGTGCTGGACGATCACCCCACCCGCGGGCACGGTGCGCAGCCGCGGCAGCAGCGCCGCGAGCGAGCGCGGCCCGCCGGTCGACGAGGCGATCGCCAGGACCGGTCCGGCGCCGGACCGGGGCCGCCCGGCCGGCGGCGCCGGCCGCTCGCTCGCGGTGCCGCCGACGGGCCGTCGCGTCCGCGGACGCGAACGCGCGCCGCTCTCGGCGGCGGCCCGCACCTTCTCGGCGAGCTCGTCGGCGAACGCCCGCAGTGGCGTGTCGCCGGCGGGCTTGGCGACGAGGTCGAACGCCCCCGCGGTGAGCGCGTCGACCGCGCGGGCGCCGTCGGCCGGCGAGAACGCCGAGACGACGACCACCGGCAGGCTCGGGGCGTCCGTCCCGAGCCGGGCGAGGACGTCGAGCCCGCCGAGCCCCGGCATCGCGAGGTCGAGGGTCAGGACGTCGGGCCGCAGCTCGCGGCAGCGCTCCAGCGCGTCGGCGCCGTCGACCGCGCGGCCGACGACGTCGAAGCCCGCGTCGGTCAGCGCGCGGCCCACGAGGGCGCGCATGAAGGCCGAGTCGTCCGCCAGGACGACGCGGAGTGGACGGTCGCCGGCCATGCTCAGCGGGCGACGAGCGACCGGTCCGCGACCGGCTCGGCGGCCGGGCCGGCGTCCGCGCGGCGCGGCGCAGGCGCGGCCGCGGGGCCGGCGGCGAAGGCGTCGCCAGCGGCCTCGTCGACGCCGGTGCCGAAGAGCTCGGCGGCGTCGAGGACGACCACGAGGCGGTCGCCGACCTGGGCGATGCCCGCGACGGCGGGCGCCGCGGTCGGCGCCGGCTCGACCTGCTCGGCGTCGACGGTCAGCACCTCGGTGACGTCGTCGACGACGATGCCGACCTGGCCCTGGGCAGCCTCGACCATGATGATCTTCGTCGGCTCGCCCTCGCCCGGCGGGACGCCGAGGCGGCCGCCGAGGTCGTGGACCGGCACGATCTTGCCGCGGAGCGCGATGACGCCGCGGACGGCATCGTCGCCGGCGGCGACGGAGCGGGGCGCGGTGTAGCGGATGATCTCCTGCACCTGCTCGATCGGCAGGGCGTACTCCTCGGCGCCGAGGGTGAAGGCGACGAGCTGCTGCGCGTGGTGGCTGGCCATCTCTGCGGTCTCCGAAGGTCGGTCACTCGGGGTGATCGGCGGCCGGGACGGCCGCTTGATCGGCGTCCAGGTCGACGCTGGACGCCTCGACCGCGGGGTCCGTCGCGGGCGTCGCCGGGGCGTCGTGGCCGTCGGTGACCATCTCGGTGATCCGCAGGCCGAACTCCTCGTCGACGACGACGACCTCCCCGCGCGCGATCGGCTTGCCGCCCGCGAGCAGGTCGACGGGCTCGCCCGCGATCCGGCGCAGCTCGACGATCGAGCCCGGGCCCAGGCGCAGGGCCTGGCCGAGGGTCATCGTCGTGCGCCCGATCTCGACGGCGAGCTCGACGGGCACGTCGTGCAGCCGCGCGAGGTCGTCCTCGACGGTCGTCGTCGGCGCCGCGCCGCTCAGGTCGTCGTCGGCGTGCCAGTCGGTGGTGGCCTCGATGCTCATGCCGGCCCCCTACTGGACGGTGACGTCGGGGAAGAAGACGTCCTCGACGTGCAGGTCGGTGCGGGCGTTCAGCCGCTTCTTGATGAGCTTCTTCAGCTTCTCCCGGCCGTCGGCGGCCGCGAGCGTCTCGGCGTCCTGCGCGCTCAGCACGTCGTTGACGAGGTCGCGCACGACGGCCTCCTCGTGGAGGCCGGCGTAGCCCTCGGGCGGCTCGCTGCCGCCGCCGTGGCCGCCCCCGCCGGCCTCCGCCAGCGGGTCGGCCTCGGTCAGCAGGCCGACGGAGACCTTCGCGTAGCGGCCGTCGGCGAGGTTCACGAGGAACTCCTTCGGCAGGACCGTGACGGTCCCGTGGATCTTCGGCTCGGGACCGGCGGCGGCCGGCTTCGCGAGCACGAACTTGTACGCGCCGAGCGCCGCCACGAGGGCGACGGCGACGACGATGAGCTTCTTCTTGTCCATGACGGTCGGGGGTCGCGGGTTCGCGGATCAGGGCGTGGTGGTGGAGGGAGCGGACGATGCGGTGAGCGAGACGGGCGCGACCGGCGCGGCGGCCTCGCCCTCCAGGCGCGTCAGGGAGATCTCGACGCGCCGGTTCTGCTGCCGGCCCGCGGGGGTGGCGTTCGGGGCGCGCGGACGCTCCTGGCCGTAGCCGGTGGCCGAGAGCCGCCGCGGGTCGATCGACCAGCCGGCGAGCCGCCGCACGACGCGCGAGGCGCGGGCGGAGGACAGCTCCCAGTTGGACGGGAACCGCGAGGTGCTGATCGGGACGGCGTCGGTGTGGCCGTCGACCGCGATCGGGTGCCGCGCGTCGAGCCGCAGCACGCCGGCGATCTCGTCGAGGATCTCGACGCCCTCGGGACGCAGGTCGTCCGAGCCGGACGCGAAGAGGACGTCGTCGGTGAGGATCCGCATGACGAGGCCGCGGCGCTCGACGCTCGTCTCGACCCGGCCCTGCAGGCCGTGGGCGGCCAGGCGGGCGTCGACCCGCCGCTTCAGGCCCTCGAGCTCGAGCTGCTCCCGGCGGGCGGCGCGGGCGCGCTCCTCGCTCGGGCGCTGCTTGCGGTCCTGCGCCTGGACGACGGAGAGCGGCTGGATCGCGGCGACCTCCTGCAACGGGCTGGCGACGCCGGAGGCCCCGGAGCGGTCGGGCTTGATCGACCCGCCGCCCGGCAGCGACTTGCCGGCGAACGCCTCCTGCAGCGACTTGGCGACCTCCTCGAACTTCCGCTGGTCGACCATCGAGACGGCGAACATCACGATGAACAGCGCGACGAGGAGCGTCAGCATGTCGGCGTACGTCAGGAGCCACCGCTCGTGGTTCTCGTGACCGCCCTGCTGGCCGCGGCGCCCGCGGCGACGCCCGCCGCCGCTCATGCCGCCCGCCGGCTCGGGGCGTCGTCGATCGACGTCGGCGCGCCCTTGCCGCCCGTGCCACCGCGCTTGGCGGCGTCGCGCTGCGACGGCGGGATCAGCGCGTCGAGGCGGACCTCGACGATCCGGGGGTTCTCGCCCGCCTGGATCGCGAGCAGGCCCTCGAGCGTCAGCTCGCGGAGCACGACCTCGTCGGCGGAGAGCGCCTTCAGGCGCGCGCCGACCGGCAGCAGGACGACGTTCGCGATGCCGACGCCGAGGAGCGTCGCGACGAACGCGGCGGCGATCGCCTCGCCGAGCATCGCCGGGTCGTTGAGGAACCCGAGCGCGTGCATGAGGCCCAGGACGGCGCCCATGATGCCGATGGTCGGGGCGAAGCCGCCGGCCTTCTCGTACGCGTCGGCGCCGACGTGGTGGCGGGCCGCCATCGCGTCGATCTCGGACTCGAGGACGTCGCGCAGCGCACCGGGCTCCGTGCCGTCGACGACGAGCTGCAGGCCCTTGCGGCAGAACTGGTCGTCGATCTCGCCGACCTTGCCCTCGAGCGAGAGCAGGCCGTCGCGGCGCGCCTGCTCGGCGAAGCCGACGAGCTCGCCGGCGCGGCCGGCGAGGTCGGGCGGCTCGGCCGACATGACGCGCTTCATGAGGCCGGGCATGGCCTTCGTCGTCTCCATGCCGACCGCGGCCATCGTGGCCCCGACCGTGCCGCCGAAGACGATCATGAAGGACGGGATGCTGAAGAGGACCCCGAGCTGGGTGCCCTCCATCGTCGCCCCGCCGAAGATCATCGCGCAGGCGAGCGCGATGCCGATGCCGGTTGCTGCCTTCATCGCCGGTGGTGATCGGCCGTGAGCGCGCGGACTTCAGCCGGACCGACGTGCGTCGGATCGAGGCCGCCGCGGGTGGCCAGCCGCTGGACGCCCGCGCGCCAGCGAGCGACCTCCGCGCGGACCTCCGCGGGCGTCTCGACGACGCCGATGCGGTCGCCGGTGGTGAGCGTCACGATCGTGTCCGGGGTGGACTCGACCATGACGATCAGGTCGCAGTTGAGGAGGAACGGCTTGGGCTCGAGACCCAGCCGGTGCACGGTGATCACGGGGGATCCTCGATCGTGCGGAGCGTGAACACGGGAAGCGCGATCAGCGCTTCATGTTCACGACCTCCTGCAGCATGTCGTCGGCGACGGTGATGACCCGCGAGTTGGCCTGGAAGCCGCGCTGCGCGGAGATCATCGTCGTGAACTCGCTGGCCAGGTCGACGTTGCTCATCTCCAGGGCACCGGAGATCAGCGCGCCGTTGCCGTTGACGCCGGGCGTGTCGGTGGTCGGGGCGCCGGAGTTGGCGGTGGCCGACCAGAGGTTGCCGCCCTGGCGCTGCAGGCCGGCCTGGTTCGGGAACCGGCTGACGGCGATGAAGCCGGCCGTCTGGCGCGTGCCGTCCAGCGGGCCGCCGGAGTGGTCGACGTAGCTCACGGAGCCGTCGCTGCCGACCGCGACGTCCGACGCGCCGGCCGGCAGCTGCAGGAAGCGCGGGCCGCCGGCGACGTCGGGCGTGCCGGTGCCCGTGACGCCGTAGCCCAGGACGTAGAGGCCGTCGGGCGTCGTCAGGTGGCCGGTGGCGGTCGTCGTGAAGTTGCCGGCGCGCGTGTAGGACCAGCTGCCGTTGGCGGGCACCGGCGCGGACGGGTCGGCGCGCACGACGGAGAACCAGCCCTCGCCCTGGAGCGCGACGTCGGTCGGGTTGCCGGTCATCTGGGTCGCGCTCGTGCCGACGAGGTTGTCGATCGACGAGACGCGCACGCCGAGGCCGACCTGGGCGGCGTTCGTGCCGGCGGTCTCGGCCGTCGGACCCGCGGCGCCGCGGATCGACTGCGAGAGCGAGTCGGCGAAGGTCGTGCGCGACGCCTTGTAGCCGACGGTGTTCGCGTTGGCGAGGTTGTTCGCCGTCACGTCGAGCATGGTCTGGTGCGCCTTCAGGCCGCTGATGGCGCTGTACATCCCGCGGAGCATCGAACTCCCCCTCAGTCGTCGTTCGTGGTGGTGGTGCCCGGCGCCGCTCCGGCGTCCGGCGTGGTGGTGCTCGGTGGCGCGCCGTCGCGGACGGCCGTCACCGTGGCCGGCGAGACCCCCGTCACGCCGGAGACGGTGAGCGTCGGGACGCCGCCGTCGAAGGTCACGGACTCCACGACGCCGGTGCGCACCGTCTTGTCGGCGGCCGTGTAGGTCACGGTCCGCCCGACGAGCGACAGCGCCTGGCTGGCGGCGGTCGCGCCGAGCTGCGTGGAGGCCGTCTGGCCGAGGTTCGTCAGCTGCTCGAGCGACGTGAACTGGGCCATCTGCGCCAGGAACTGGCTGTCGTCGACCGGGTTCATCGGGTCCTGGCGCTTCAGCTGGGCGACCATGAGCTTCAGGAAGTCGTCCTTCCCGAGGGCGCTCGTCCCGGTCGTGGTGGTCGTCGCGCCGCCGAGCGTGCTGCTCGTGGCGCCGATCGCGTCGGTCATCGGTGGTGGCTCCGATCAGGCGAGGACGTCGACGACCGCGACGGTGCGCAGGTCGTCGCGGACGGTCAGGGTCAGCGGGACGGTCGTGGTGGCGGCCACGGCGCCGTCGCCGTCGCGGTCGCCGCGGGCGGCGGCGCGCCCGGCGTCGCCGGCGCCGCCGGCGTCGCGGTCGCGTGCCCGGGCGTCGCCGCCGGCGGCCGCCTGGCCGTCGGGGCTCGCGGCGGTCGCGGCCGGGTCGCGCGTCTCGATCTCCAGGTGCTGCAGGTCGACGCCCCCGGCCTCGAGCATCCGCCGCAGGTCGCTGCCGGCCGCCTGCAGCAGGCGGGCGCTGTCGGCGCTCTCGGCGGTGATCCGCGCGTCGAGGCCGCCGTCGGCGCGGCGGCGCAGGCGGACCTCGATCGCCCCGAGCTCGACCGGGTGCAGCTCGATGCGCGCGTGGGTCGCGCCGCGCCGGGCGAGGACCTCGAGCGCCAGCGCGGTGCCGGGCAGCGGGGTCGCCACGCCGGCCCCCGCGGGCGCGGGTGCGGCGCTCGTCGGCGCGGCGACGGTGGCCGTCGTCGGGGTGGCGGGCGTCGGCGCCGCCACGCCCGGACCGGCCGCGGCGGTGGACGGCGGGGCCGTGGCGGGCGTC
>NZ_JAXAVX010000009.1:0-140114 GCF_033949425.1 Patulibacter brassicae
GGGGGGGCACGGCGGGACGTCGGGGCGGCGTCGCGCGGCGGGACCTCGACGCCGGCGCCGCGCGGCGGGACAGGCGGGGTCCGAGGAAGGCGCCCGGACGTGCGGGCGCGCCGTCGGCGCGGCGAGCCGCGGGGGCGGCGCCCCGTCGCACCCCCTGATCGGCCGGGCACCGGGACGGCGCCGCCCCCCGGTCCGGGGGCCCGCCCCGTGCACGCGTCACGGAGCGCGCTGCCCGACCTGAAAGGCTTCGCGCCGTGACCACGGCCATCCTGCTTCCCGGACAGGGCACCCCGATGGAGGGGGCCCGCGACGAGGTCGCCCGCCTGCGCCCCGACCTGCTCGACGCGGTGGTCGACGCCGTCGGCGAGGACCCCTTCCCCGGCGTCCAGGCGAGCACGCGCTTCGCGCAGCCGGCGATCGTCTGCTCGTCGCTCGCGCGCCACTCCGCGCTGGACCTCCCGCGGCCCGACGCGTTCTTCGGCCACTCGCTCGGCGAGATCGTCGCGCTGGCGCTCGGCGGCGCGATCACCGAGCTCGAGGCCCTGCGCCTCGCCGCGGCCCGCGGCGCGGCGATGGCCGACGCCGATCCCGACGGGCTGGGCTCGATGGCGGCGCTGCGCAAGGGCGGCATCGAGGCCGCCGAGGAGCTCGCCGCCGCCCACGACCTCGTCGTCGCCTGCGACAACGCGCCCGGGCAGGTGATCCTCGCGGGCCGGATCAGCGACCTCGACGCCGCCGCCGAGACGGCGAAGGCGGCGGGCAACCGCGTCCGCCGGCTCGATGTCGCGGGGGCGTTCCACTCGCCGCTGATGGTCCCCGCGACGCCGGGGCTCCAGGCCGCGATCGACGGCATCGCCTTCCAGGAGCCGCACACGACGGTCTGGTCCGCGGTCACCGCCGCGCCCGCGACCGACCCGGCGAAGCACCTGATCGACGGCCTGACGCACCCGGTGCTCTTCCGCCCGGGGCTCCTGGCCCTCCACGCCGCCGGGTTCCGGCGGTTCGTCGACGTGGGTCCGGGCGACGTCGTCGCCGGGCTCGCGCGCCGCACCTTCCCCGCCGAGGAGCACGCGGACGTCGAGGTCGACGTCCCGCAGCTCCCGGCCGTCGCCGAGGAGGCACGATGAGCACCACGAACGGCGGCGACGCCCCCCTCCCCGTCAGCGCGCCGGCGACCGCCGGCGAGCGGGGACGACCGACCCGCGTCGCCCCGCTGGGGATCGGCCTGGCCGTCCCGGCGGGCGTCGTCAGCTCGACCGAGATCGAGCGTCGGCTCGGGCTCGACGCCGGCTGGATCCAGGCGCGCACCCACATCGAGGAGCGGCGGTGGCTCGCGCCCGACGCGAAGCTCGCCGACCTCGCCACCGACGCCGGCCGCCAGGCGCTGGCCGACGCGGGCGTCGAGGCGGACGAGGTCGACCTCGTCATCGCGGCGACGATCACGCCGGACGAGATCACCCCGGCGCTCGCGGTGATCGTCGCCGCGCAGCTCGAGGCCCACCGCGCGGGCGGCTACGACATCCACTCCGGCTGCAGCGGCTTCGTCACCGCGCTGGCGACCGCCACCGCGATGGTCGAGGCCGGCCGCGCGCGCACCGTGCTCGTCGTGGCGGCCGAGGCGATGAGCCGGATCACGAACCACGAGGACCGCGCCACGGCGGGCCTGCTGGCCGACGGCGCCGGCGCCGTCGTGATCCGGGGCGCCTACGACGAGGGCGTGGGGCGGATCGGCCCGTCCGTCTTCGGCTCGGACGGCGGCCTCGGCGGCACGGTCTGGGTCCCGACCGACCGCCCGTCGGTCTACGACGAGCGCTACACGCGCGGCAAGGACAACACCGTGGTCATGAACGGCCACGAGACGTACCTCACCGCCGTGCGGCACCACGAGCAGCTCGTGCTGGACACGGTCGCCGCCGACGGCGCGACGCTCGACGACATCGACCTCTTCGTCCTGCACCAGGCCAACGGCCGGATCCTCGAGGCGGTCCGCAAGCGGCTGGGCCTCGAGCCCGACCGGCTCGTGAACCTCATCGGCCAGCGGGGCAACACCTCCGCGGCGACCGTCGTCATCGCGCTGGCGGACCTCCACGCGCAGGGGCGCCTGCAGCACGGGACCCGCGTCGTCCTCGCCGCGTTCGGCAGCGGCCTCGCCTGGGCGGGCATGTCCCTGACCTGGGAGGGGGGCCGATGAGCCCGAAGGAGCGCCCCTGGCCGCCCGCGCGGCCGGAGGACGGCTGCGCGCTCGTGACCGGCGCGTCGGGCGCGATCGGCGCCGCGACCGCGCAGGCGCTCGCCGCGCAGGGCTGGCCGGTGGCCGTCCACTACGGCGGACGGCGCGAGCGCGCCCAGGTCGTCCTCGACGCGATCGAGGCCGCCGGCGGCACCGGGGCGCTCGTCGGCGCGGACCTGGCCGACCCGGCCGCGGCGCAGGCGCTGCTCGACGAGGCGACCGAGGCCCTGGGCCCCGTCCGCGTGCTCGTGAACAACGCGGGGATCACGCGCGACAACCTCGCGCTGCAGATCAGCGACGAGGACTGGCAGGACGTCATCGACGTCGACCTGAGCGCCGCCTTCCGGCTGCTGCGCGCCGCGCTGAAGCCGATGGTTCGCGCCCGCTGGGGCCGGATCGTGAACGTCTCGTCGCTCAACGCGCTGCGCAACAGCCCCGGTCAGGCGAACTACGCCGCGGCGAAGGCCGGCCTGCTCGGCATGACCCGCTCGGTCGCCGCCGAGGTCGCGCGCCGCAACATCACGGTCAACGCGGTCGCCCCCGGCTACATCGAGAGCGAGATGACCGAGGGCCTCGACGAGATCAAGCAGTTCATCCCGATGCGCCGCTCGGGCCAGCCGGAGGAGGTCGCCGCCGCGATCGCCTTCCTCGCCTCGCCCGAGGCGTCGTACATCACCGGCAGCACGCTGAAGATCGACGGCGGCCTCGGCGGCTGACGCCCCGGTCCCGCCCGCCGACGCCCGGCGCGGGACCCGGCCCTCTCCGGGTGCCCCGGGCCGCGGCGATGCCGGTGGCTGCGGCGGTCGTGGTGGCCGACGCCCGGGGCGGGACCCGGCGCTCTCCGGGTGCCCCGGGCCGGGGCGATGCCGGTGGCCGGGGCGGTCGCCTCGCCGACGCCCGGGGCGGGGCCCGGCGCTCTCCGGGTGCCCCGGGCCGCGGCGATGCCGGTGGCTGCGGCGGTCGTGGTGGCCGACGCCCGGGGCGGGGCCCGGTTCCTTCTATAGCCTCCGCGCGTCCCCCGACCGTCGGGGCAGCACCCCCCGGATGGCGGACGACCGCGCGGAGGCCCGTCCCGCGCGGGGAGGGGCCGTGTACCCCTTCTCGTAGCGCGTCGCTTCCGAGTCCACGCTCCACCCATCGACAGCAGGAGAACCACATCGTGTCCACCGTCACCCGTGAGGATGTCGAGGCCCTCGTCATCAGCTCCCTCGAGGAGCTGGGCGCCGAGGCCGACGCGCTGAGCCCCACGGCGACCTTCGAGGAGCTCGACGTCGACTCGCTCGACCTCGCCGAGCTCTCGCAGATCGTCGAGGAGAAGTACGGCGTCAAGCTCCAGGGCGAGGACGTCGCGAAGCTCCAGTCGGTCGCCGACGCCGTCGACCTGATCGTCGAGCGCGCCGCGCAGTGACCGCCGCGGCGATCACCGGGATCGGCGCCATCACCCCGCTCGGGGTCGGCGCCGAGGAGCTGTTCACCGGCTGGACCGGTGGTCGCAGCGGCATCGCGGACGGCGAGGGCGCCTGCTCGGACTTCGATCCGACGGCGTTCATGTCCCGCAAGGAGGCCCGCCGGGCCGACCGCACGAGCCAGCTGCTCCTGGGCGCCGCCCAGGAGGCGCTGGCCCAGGCGGGCTGGGGTCAGCCGGGCGAGAGCGATCAGCTGCCCTACCCGGCCGAGCGGATCGGCTCGATCATCGGGTCCGGCATCGGCGGCTTCATCACGCTGACGGAGAACCACCAGGCGCTGCTCGAGGGCAAGCCGGTCTCCCCGCTGGCGATCCCGCTGCTCATGGCCAACGGCCCCACGGGCCAGGTCGCGCTCCGTCACGGGCTGAAGGGCCCGAGCTACGGCACGGTGTCGGCCTGCGCCGCCGGCGCCCACGCGATCGCCGCGGGCCTGCGCGAGCTGCGCGCCGGCACCGTCGACGCGGTCGTCGTCGGCGGGACGGAGTCGGCGCTCGTCGAGCTCGCTCGCGCGGGCTTCAGCGCGATGGAGGCCCTGTCGCCGACCGGCCAGTCGCGGCCGTTCCACGCCGACCGCAACGGCTTCGTCCTCGCGGAGGGCGCCGCCGTCCTCGTCATCGAGGACGAGGCGAAGGCGGCCGCGCGCGGCGCGACCGTCCTCGGCCGCCTGCTGGGCGTCGGCTCGTCGCAGGACGCCCATCACCTGACCGCCCCGACGCCCGACGGCTCGGGCGCCGCCCGGGCCGTCACGCAGGCGCTCGCCGACGCGGGCGTCGCGCCGACGGACGTCGACTACGTCAACGCCCACGGGACCGGCACCCCGCTGAACGACCGCTCGGAGGCGGGGGCGATGGCCCACGCCCTCGGCGACCACCTGCGGACGATCCCGATCTCCAGCCTGAAGTCCGCGATCGGCCACACCCTCGGCGCCGCCGGCGCCATCGAGGCCGTCGCCACGGTGCGCGCCCTGCAGGAGCGCGTCGCCCCGCCGACCCTGAACCTCGACAAGCCGGACCCCGAGCTCGACCTGCTGCACGTGCAGGGCGAGCCGCTCCCGCTGCGGGACACGAGCGGCCGCCCGCCGATCGCGCTCTCGACGTCGTTCGGGTTCGGCGGCCACAACGCCTGCATCGTGCTCGGAGGAGCCTGAGACCATGAGCGGACGACCCGGACGCGGAGCCAACGTCGCCGAGTTCCTCGGCCACCGACTCGGTGACGGGACGGCCCCTGCGGAGGCGCCGCCGGCGCCGCGCCGGGTCCCGACCGGCACCGACCTCACGCCGCTGCAGCGGCTCGAGGCGCTCTGCGACCCCGGGTCGCTGCGCGTCATCCGCAGCCAGGTCCTGTCGCCCGCGCTCGGGCCGAAGGCGGCGCCGGGCGACGGCGTGGTCGCCGGCCTGGGCAGCGTCGACGGCCGTCCGGTGGCGTGCTTCGCCGAGGACCAGAAGCTCCTCGGCGGCAGCCTCGGCCAGCGCCATGCCGACTCGATCGTCCGGCTGCTGGAGATGGCCGGCGACGCGCGGATCCCGGTCGTCGGGTTCGTCGCCTCGGCCGGCGCGCGGCTCCAGGAGGGCCTCGAGGCCCTCGCCGGCTACGGCCGGATCTTCGCGGCGCTGACCCACCTCTCGGGGCAGGTGCCGCTCATCTCGGTCCTCTGCGGCACGTCCGCCGGCGGCGGCGCCTATGCGCCCGCGCTGACCGACGTGACGATCATGACCCGCGGCTCGGCGATGTTCCTCACCGGCCCCGGCGTCGTGCGCGACGTCACCGGCGAGGACGTGGACGCCCAGGACCTCGGCGGGGTCGACGTCCAGGAGCGCAACGGCGTCTGCCACATGGTCGCCGAGGACGACGCCGGCGCGATCGACCTCGCGCAGCAGCTGCTCGCGATCCTGCCGTCCAACAGCGGCGAGGAGCCGCCGCGGGCGCGCCCCGTGCCGCCCCCCGCGTTCGATCCGTCCGCCTTCGTGCCGGACGTCCCGCGCAAGCCCTACGACGTGCGCGACGTCGCCGCGGCGATCGTCGACGGCGGGCACCTGCTGGAGATCGCGCCGAAGTGGGCGCCGAGCGTCGTGTGCGCGTTCGCGCGGATCGACGGCCGCTCCGTCGGCATCGTGGCCAACCAGCCGAAGTGGATGGCCGGCACGCTGGACGCCGAGTCCGCGCAGAAGTCGGCGCGCTTCGTCCGCTGGTGCCATCTCTTCGGCGTGCCGCTCGTCGTGCTCGTCGACACGCCGGGGTTCATGCCCGGCAGCGAGCAGGAGTCCGGGGCGGTCATCCGCCACGGCGCGAAGCTCGTCCACGCCTTCGCCGAGGCCGAGGTGCCGAAGATCACCGTCGTCCTGCGCAAGGCGTTCGGCGGCGCGCAGATCGCGATGAACAGCAAGGCGCTCGGGGCGACCCTCGTGCTCGCCTGGCCGAGCGCGCAGATCGGCGTCATGGGCGCCGAGCAGGCCGTCGGGATCACCGGCCGGCGCGAGATCGCCGCTGCCGAGGACCCGGTCGCCCGCAAGGCCGAGCTCGCCGCGGAGTACGCGGCCGAGCACCTGTCGGCCGCCGGCGCGGCCCAGATCGGCGTCGTCGACGAGGTCATCGATCCGGCCACGACGCGCGACCGGCTCGTGTGGGCGCTCTCGATGCTGCGGCGCCCCACGCGCGGCGAGCACCGGGCCCGCAACGTCCCGCTCTGATCGCCGCCCCGTCCCGCCCCTCCCGCTCCCCGAGGTTCGAATGACCGTGCCCGTGCCCGCCGGCCTGCTGACCGGCCAGCGCTTCCTCATCACCGGCGTCATCACGCGCGACTCGATCGCGTGGCACGTGGCCGCCCGGGCCCAGGAGGCAGGGGCGGAGGTGCTGCTCACGGGGTTCGGCCGGCCCAAGCGGCTCACGGAGCGCGCGGCCAAGCAGCTGCCCACGCCGGTCGACGTGCTCGAGCTCGACGTGAACCGGCCGGAGGACCTCGCCGCCGTCGCCGCGGAGATCGACGCGCGCTGGGACGGCCGGCTGGACGGCGTCGTGCACGCGATCGCGTTCGCGCCGGAGGAGGCGCTCGGCGGGCGCTTCCTCGACACGCCCGCCGAGGCGGCGAAGACGGCGTTCGAGACGAGCGCGTTCAGCCTCAAGGCGCTCGGCGCCGCGCTGCTGCCCGCGCTCGCGAAGGCCGAGCACGGCGGCTCGCTCGTCGGGCTGGACTTCGACGGCCAGGTCGCCTGGCCGATCTACGACTGGATGGGCGTGGCGAAGGCGGCGCTCGAGGCGACGAGCCGCTACTTCGCCCGCTACGCCGGTCCGCAGGGCGTGCGCTCGAACCTCGTCTCCGCCGGGCCGCTGCAGACGATCGCCGCGCGCGGCATCCCGGGCTTCGAGCAGCTCGCCGACGGCTGGGACCAGGGAGCGCCCCTGGGCTGGGACACGACCGACCCGACGCCGACCGCCGACGCGATCCTGTTCCTCCTCTCGCCGCTCTCGCGCGGGATCACGGCCGAGGTGCTGCACGTCGACGGCGGCGTGCACGCGCAGGCGCCGGTCGGGGCCGGGCCGGGCGCCGCCTGATCCGCGCCGTCGGCCCCCGCGCGGGCGCCGAGGGCCGCAGTAGCGTTCCCGCGATGTGCGGCCGCTACACGCTCGGGAGGACCGATCCCTCGGCGTTCGACGACCGCTTCGGGGGCACGATCGACGCCGCGGCGCTGGGTCGCTACAACGTCGCGCCGACGCAGCCGGTGCCGATCCTCAGCGGCGGCCCCGCGCCGTCGGAGCGCTCGGCGCGGCTCGCCTCGTGGGGCCTGCTGCCCCCGTGGGCCCGCAGCCGGAAGGACCGCCTGAAGCCGATCAACGCCCGCGCCGAGGACCTGCCGGAGAAGCGGCTCTTCGCGCCGCTGCTGGCCGACGCCCGCCACCGCGTGCTCGTGCCCGCCGACGGCTGGTACGAGTGGCTGCGCGCCGAGGACGGCGCCAAGCGCAAGCAGGGCGCGACCGTCGCGGCGCCGTTCCACCACGTCGTCGACGACGGTGCGCCGTTCGCCTTCGCCGGCCTGGCACGGTCGGTGCGCGTCGCCGACGAGCCGGGGCCGAAGGGGTTCGAGGAGCTCGAGGGGCGGCTGCGTCTGCCTCCGCGCGAGGATCGCGAGGACGACGGGCGGATCGGCTTGCGGACCGTCACGATCGTGACCTGCGCCGCGAACGCCGTCGCCGCGCGCCTCCACGACCGGATGCCCGTCGTCCTGGCCGGTCCCGAGGAGGAGGCCGCCTGGCTCGACCCCGCCGTCGACGGGCGCGACGCGCTCGAGCTGCTGCGGCCGCTGGAGGACGCCCGGCTCGCGGTGCGCCCCGCGTCGACGCGCGCGAACAAGGTCGACAACGAGGGCCCGGAGCTGCTGGACGGCGAAGGATGAGGCGCTCACGGGCCCGGCGGCGCCTGAGCCGCCGGTTCGCGATCGAGGCGTCGCACGTCGCGCTCACCGTCCTGCTGCTGATCGCGAACACGATCGCGGCGGGCATCACGCTGCTGCTCATCGCGCTCGTCATCCCGGGCTCGGGGGAGGAGCGCGCGTCGGTCGGCGCGAACATGATCGTGCTCGGCGGCTTCGCGCTCGTGACGCTGCCCACCATCCTCGTCTGGGCGTCGCGGACGACGGCCCGCACCCTCGCCTGGCTGCGCGAGGACCGCGAGCCGACGGAGAGCGAGCGCCTGGCGCTCCTGCGCGCGCCGTGGCGGGTCATGCGCGTCGTCGGCGCCGGCTGGCTCGTCGCGACCCTGATCTTCTTCGGGTTCAACACGCAGTACTCGATGCCCCTGGCGATCCGGGTGGGCATCACGGTGCTCCTGACCGGCACCGTCATGGCCGCGTGGGCGTTCCTCTTCACGGAGCGGCTGCTGCGCTCGGCCGCGATCGAGGCGATCGAGCGCGGTGGCCCGATCGACCGCGCCGTCGCCGCCGGCGTCGTGCGCCGGCAGCTCCTCGGCTGGACGACGGCGACCGGCGCCCCGACCCTGGGGATCGTCGCCGTCGGGATCCTGGCCCTCGCGGGCGTCGAGGGCACGACCCCGGCGCGGCTGGGCCTGACGATGGTCGTGCTCGGCGCGACGGTGCTCGTCTTCGGCCTCGTCGTCGAGCTCGTCGCCGCGCGCGCCGTCGCGGATCCCATCCGGACCGTGCGCAAGGCGCTGGACCGCGTCGGGCGCGGCGACCTCGAGGGACGCGTGCCGGTCTACGACGCGTCGGAGATCGGCCGCCTCCAGGAGGGCTTCAACCGGATGGTCGTCGGGCTGCGCGAGCGCGAGCGGCTGCACGACCTCTTCGGCCGGCACGTGGGGGAGGACGTCGCCCGCGTCGCGCTCGAGAGCGACGTCCGCCTCGGCGGCGAGGTCCGCGAGGTCTGCGCGCTGTTCGTCGACATCGTCGGCTCGACCGCGCTGGCCGCCGAGCGCGAGCCGGACGAGGTGGTCGTCCTGCTGAACCGCTTCTTCGCCGTCGTCGTCTCGACGGTCGAGCGCCACGGCGGCTGGGTGAACAAGTTCGAGGGCGACGCGGCGCTCGTCGTCTTCGGGGCCCCGGTCGATCAGGCCGACGCCCCCGACCGGGCGCTCGCCGCGGCCCGCGAGCTCGGCCGCCGGCTGCGCGAGGAGGTGGGCGAGCTGCGCGCCGGCATCGGCGTCAGCGGCGGTCGCGCGGTGGCCGGCTACCTCGGCGCCGAGACGCGGCTGGAGTACACGGTCATCGGCGACCCGATCAACGAGGCTGCGCGGCTCACCGAGGTGGCCAAGGAGGTCGACGGCGGCGTGGCGGCCGCCGGGCGGCTCGTCGCCCGCGCCGGCGAGCAGGAGCGCGCGCGCTGGGTCCTGGACCACCGCCGCACCCTCCGCGGTCGGGACGCGGAGACCGAGGTCATGGCGCCGGTCGCGACCTGACCGCCCCCCGCCCGGCGGGGCGCGCCCGCCGATCGCGCGATCGGGGGTTCGCCGTCGCGGCGTATCGGGAACCTGGTCCCCTGTCCCCGCGGCGCAACCGACCCGCGCGGCGCCCCTGGATAGTGTCGACCGAGATGCCCCACCCCGCCACGCTGCCCTACGAGTCGCCGCAGGGGATCTACGACGAGGCCGTCACCGCCGACGGCACGCCGCGCGACCACGCCGACCGCCTGATGAGCGCGGTCGGCGCCCTGGAGCCCGAGCAGCTCGCCGCGCTCGGGCGTCGGCGCGACCGCACGTTCCTGCAGGCGGGCATCACCTTCGACACGATCGGGCCGGACGGCCAGGCGGTCGATCGCCCGTTCCCGCTGGACCTCGTCCCGCGGATCATCCCGGCGGAGGAGTGGGCGACGATCAAGCGGGGGCTGGCGCAGCGCGTGCGGGCGCTGAACCAGTTCATCGACGACGTCTACCACGGGCGCGAGATCGTCCGCGAGGGCCTCGTCCCGTGGCGCCTCGTGGTGTCCCGCAGCCACTTCGCGCGGCCGGTGGTCGGGGTCCGGCCCCCGGGCGGCGTCTACGCCCACGTCGCGGGCCTGGACCTCGTCCGCGACGCCGACGGCTCCTGGCGGGTGCTGGAGGACAACGTCCGCACGCCCTCCGGGATCTCGTACGTCCTGGCGAACCGCAACGCGATGACGCGCCTGGCGCCGCGGCTCTTCAACGGCTACCGCGTCCGGCCCGTCGACCACTACCCGCAGATCCTGCTCGAGGCCCTGCGCGCCGTCGCGCCGGCCGACGACGACGAGGCGACGGTCGTCGTCTGGACCCCCGGTCCCCTCAACCCGGCGTACTTCGAGCACGCGTTCCTCGCGCACCAGATGGGCGTCGAGCTCGTCCAGGCGTCCGATCTCGTCGTGCGCGGGGACGTCTGCTACATGCGGACGACCCGCGGGCTAGAGCGCGTCCACGCCATCTACCGCCGGCTCGACGACGACTTCTGCGACCCGCTGGACTTCCGGCCGGACTCGGTCATCGGCGTCCCGGGGCTCCTGCGGGCCTACCGGTCGGGCACCGTCGCGATCGCCAACGCGTTCGGGACCGGCGTCGCCGACGACAAGGCGGTGTACCCCTACGTCCCGGACATGATCCGGTTCTACCTCGGCGAGGAACCGATCCTTCAGAACGTCCCGACATACCGGATGAGCGACCCCGACCAGCGCGACGACATCCTCGGCCGGATCGACGAGGTCGTCGTGAAGCCGACCGGCGAGTCCGGCGGCAAGGGCGTCGTGATCGGACCGCACGCGTCGAAGGCCGAGCTCGAGGCGGCTCGCCGGGCGGTCCTCGCCGACCCCGGCGGCTACATCGCCCAGGAGGTCGTCCAGCTCTCGACCGTGCCGACGGTGCTCGGCGACGGGAGCCTCTCGCCGCGCCACGTCGACCTGCGGCCGTTCGCGGTCTTCGGCGAGTCGATCCGGGTCATCCCGGGCGGCCTCACGCGGGTCGCGATGGAGGAGGGCTCGATGCTCGTCAACAGCTCGCGCGGCGGCGGTTCGAAGGACACGTGGGTCCTCGAGGGCGATCGTCCCGAGGAGCCGGTCGACACCGAGAGCGCGGCGAGCCAGGGCGAGCGGCTGCTGCCGGCGCTGCCGGAGGTCCGCTGGGGCGGCGCGTGGTCCGGCCAGGCCCAGCAGCAGCAGCAGACGGGGGAGGGGTCCTGATGCTCGCCCGGATCGGGCACGAGCTCTACTGGCTCGGGCGCTACGTCGCCCGGGCGCACCACACCGCGCGGATGCTCGAGGGCGTCTTCGCGGCGGACCTGCAGGGTCGCCCGGACGACCCCGTCGGGGTGAACCTCTCGTGGGGCCCGGCGATGGCGATCATGGGCGCCGGCTGGGACGGCGGCCCGGTGAACGCCGACGTCGCGCTCCAGGGCCTCATGCTCGACGCCGACCGCGACGCCTCGGTCGTGGCGTGCGTCCGCCGGGCGCGCGAGAGCGCCCGGACGCTCCGCGACGTCGTGCCGCAGGACATGTGGGAGGCGATCAACACCCTCTCGCTCGAGCTCCTCTCGGTCACGCCGGACGGGCTGCTCCAGGACCCCTCCCAGGCGTTCCGGATCGTGCGGGAGCGCTCGACGCTCTTCCTCGGCCTCATGGGCTCGACGATGCTGCGCGACGAGGCCAGCGCGTTCCTCGCGGCCGGCGAGCGCCTCGAGGGCGCCAGCGTCCTCCTGCGGATGCTCCGCGTGGCCCTGCCGGTCGTCAGCGGGACGGCGGCGGCCGTCGAGGCGGGCGAGCTCGACGGCCAGGCCGGCGCGCTGCTGCGGGCGGTCGGCGGCGAGCAGGCGTTCCGGCGCTCGCCCTCCGGCCCGCCCGACACGCCGCACGTCGCGCGCTTCCTCCTCTTCGAGCGGGACTACCCGAACTCCGTGGCCGCCCACGTCGCCGGCATCCAGGGCGCCGTCGAGCGCGCGGACCCCGACCTGCGCTCGAGCGCCCCGGTCCTGCGGCTCTCGCGGCTCTCGGCGGACCTCGACTTCCACCGGCGCCGGCTCGAGGCCGCCGACCGCGGCGTGCTCCTGGAGCGCGCGGTCGTCCTGCAGGACGAGCTGGACGCCGTCGACCGCGACATCTCGGACCGGTACTTCTCCGGCGCGCTGCGCCCGGTCGCCTTCTCCGTCTCCTGACCGCCCGCTCCGTCACCCTCTCCTCACCGTGCACTTCGGCATCGAGTACGTCACCCAGTACCGCTACGACGGCGAGGTCGTCGACAACCTCAACGCGCTCCGGGCCCGCCCGGCGACCACGTCGCTGCAGCGCTGCGACGAGTTCCACGTGCGGACCGACCCCGAGACGCGCCTGCACCGCTACGTCGACTACTTCGGCGCGGAGGTCGTCGAGTTCGGCGTCGACCGGCCGCACGACCACCTGACGATCGACGTCCGCGCCCGCGTGACGACGACCGAGCCCGACGAGCCGCCCGAGGCCGGGTGGGACGCGCTGCGCTCCACGGCCTACGACATCGCCGCCGGGGAGTTCCTGCTGCCGACGGGCATGGAGCCGCCACCCGAGCGCCTCGCCGAGCTCGTGGACCTCACCCGCGCCACGACGCCGCTGGCCACCGTCCGCCTGACGACGGAGATGCTGCGCGACCGGTTCCTCTACCAGCCGGGCGCGACGTTCGTGGGATCGACCGTCGAGCAGTTCCTCGACACCGGCGCCGGCGTCTGCCAGGACTTCGCCCACCTCGCGGTGGTCCTCCTGCGGGCCCACGGGATCGCCGCCCGCTACGTCTCCGGGTACCTCTGGGCCCGCGACCCCGACGGGGGCGACGACTCGATGGAGGTCGCCACCCACGCGTGGGTCGAGGCGCTGCTCCCCGGCCTCGGCGCCCGCGACGAGCCGGTCTGGGTCGGATCGGACCCGACGAACGGCGTGCTCGCCGGCGCGACGCACGTGAAGATCGGCCACGGCCGCCACTACCAGGACGTCCCGCCGATCCGCGGGGTGTACCGCGGCCAGGCCAAGGCGGACCCGGAGGTGCGCGTCACCATGACGCGCCTGGATCCGCAGACGAGCGCGCGGGCCTGACCGGGCCTGGCCGCGGTCCACGAGACGGCGGCCCCCCCGCCCGGCCAAGGCGGACCCGGAGGTGCGCGTCACCATGACGCGCCTGGATCCGCAGACGAGCGCGCGGGCCTGACCGGGGCCTGGTCGCGGTCCACGAGACGGCGGCCCCCCCGCCCGGCCAAGGCCGACCCGGAGGTGCGCGTCACCATGACGCGCCTGGATCCGCAGACGAGCGCGCGGGCCTGACCGGGGCCGGCCCTCCCCAGCCGTCCGCGTGCCGTGCGATCCTAGGCGGCGGAACCGCCGCGGATGCAGGGCGAACCCGGGCGCACGGCGCCGGACGGGGGCCATCCGCTACGCTCCCTCGCCGGACCTGCCGCCTGGTGGGTCTCTCTTGTCGGGTCGCCTCTCCGCGGACCGGCCAGCAGAACTTGACCGCATCGACGTACGGGAGCCCAGATGGCCCGCGGAGATGTCCGCGTCGCAGTCACCCTCGCCTGTGAGGAGTGCAAGCGCCGCAACTACCAGACGAAGAAGAACAAGCGCAACACGCCCGACCGGCTGACCATCAGCAAGTACTGCCGCTGGTGCCGGAGTCACACCTCCCACAAGGAGACCCGGTAGGCCTCACCGCCCCGGTTCGACGCGAGCATGGCCGCTGAGGAACATGACGAGGAGCGCCCCCGCCTGAGCGCCACCCCTCCGGGTGGCGGTGGCGGCCTGGCGCCCGGCACCCCCGCCGCAGCCGCGGCCGGTGCGCCGGTCCCCCGCAAGGGCCTCGCCCGGTTCCCCGGGTTCCTGCGCGCCTCGTGGGCCGAGCTCCAGCGCGTCCGCTGGCCCGACCGCACGCAGGTCGCGCAGGGCACCGGCGTCGTGCTCGTGTTCTGCGCCATCGCGGGCCTGTTCCTGGGCGGCGTCGACTCGCTCGCGTCCGAGCTCGTCGACCTGATCATCTGAGCGCCGCGCTCGTTCGTCCCGTCCTCCGGACCCCGGTTTCCCCACTTCCATGTATCGCTGGTACGTCGTCAACACCTTCTCGGGCCACGAGGCCAAGGTGAAGCAGAAGCTCGAGCACCGTCTGGTGTCCCTCGGGCAGCGGCGTGCCGTGCGCCAGATCGTGGTGCCGACCGAGACGGTCACCGAGGTCAAGGACAACCAGCAGGTCACGTCCGAGAAGCGCACGATGCCCGGGTACGTGCTCGTGCAGATGGACCTCAACGACGACTCGTGGCAGCTCGTGAAGGGCACGCCCGGCGTCACCGGGTTCGTCGGGGCCGGCGACGAGCCGATCCCGCTCACCCAGGAGGAGATCGATCGTCTCCTCAAGCGCGCCCAGCAGCCCACCAAGGCGCAGCGGCGCGCGCAGTTCTCCGTCGGCGAGTCCGTCAAGGTCGTCGCCGGCCCCCTGTCGGACTTCTCGGGCGAGATCGCCGAGGTCTCCCCCGATGCCGGCAAGCTCAAGGTTCTCGTGTCGATCTTCGGGCGGGAGACTCCCGTCGAGGTCGGCTTCGATCAGGTGAAGAAGATCTGAGATGGCGAAGAAGGTCCTGACCCAGATCAAGCTGCAGGCCATCGGCGGCCAGGCCTCTCCGGCTCCGCCCGTCGGTCCTGCGCTCGGTCAGCACGGGTTGAACATCATGGAGTTCACCAAGGCGTTCAACGCCCAGACGCAGCAGGACAACGGGACCCTGCTGCCCGTGGTGATCACGGTCTACGAGGACCGCTCCTTCACGTTCGTCGTCAAGACGCCGCCCGCGGCGATCCTGATCAAGCAGGCGCTGAACCTGAAGAGCGGCTCGGGCGAGCCCCACAAGACGAAGGTCGGCAGCCTGACCGCCGACCAGGTCCGGCAGATCGCCGAGAAGAAGCTGCCCGACCTGAACGCCAACGACATCGACGGCGCGATCAAGATCATCAGCGGCACCGCCCGCTCGATGGGCGTGGAGGTGGAGGCCTGATGTCTCGTCACGGACGCAAGTTCCTCGCGGCCCGCACGAAGGTCGACCGGACGCGCGAGTACTCCGGCACGGACGCCGTCGCGCTCGTCAAGCAGCTCGCTCGCGCGAGCTTCGACGAGTCCGTCGAGGTCCACATCCGCACCGGCCTGAACGTCCGCCACGCGGACGAGCAGCTGCGCGGCACGATCGCCCTGCCCCACGGCCTGGGCAAGTCGGTGACGGTCGCGGTCTTCGCCGCCGGCCCGAAGGCCGACGAGGCCACGGCCGCCGGCGCGGACATCGTCGGCACCGACGATCTCGCGAAGCGCATCGAGGAGGGCTTCTCGGACTTCGACGTCGTCATCGCGACGCCGGACCAGATGCCGCTCGTCGGTCGCCTCGGCCGCGTCCTCGGCCCGCAGGGCAAGATGCCGAACCCGAAGGTCGGCACCGTGACGATGGACGTCGCGAAGGCCGTCGAGGAGTCGAAGGCCGGCAAGGTCGAGTACCGCACCGACCGCACGGCGATCGTCCACCTGACGATCGGCAAGACGTCCTTCCCGCCCGAGCAGCTCGTCGAGAACCTCGCCGCCGTGATCGACGAGATCAACCGCGCGAAGCCCTCGGCCGCCAAGGGCCGCTACCTCCGCTCGGTGACCATCGCCTCGACGATGGGCCCCGGCGTGAAGGTCGATCAGTCGCGCATCCGTGAAGGCGCCGAGGAGGCCGTGCCCGCCGCCGCCTGAGGCCGGTAGACACAGCCCCCTCGCGCCCCCGAAGACCTCCGGCAGGCCGTCGACCGACGGCCGCAAGCCCGGAACAGGAGGCCCATGAACCGGGAACAGAAGACAGCGGCGGTCGCCGAGATCGCCGAGCACATCCAGGAGTCCGAGGCGGTCCTCGTCGTCGACTACCGCGGCCTCACCGTCACCCAGGCGGGCGAGCTGCGCGGTCGTCTCCGCGACGCCGACGCCCAGCTCACCGTCGCCAAGAACACGCTGACCGGTCGCGCGATCGACGAGGTCGGCGAGACGGCCGAGCCGCTCCGGGAGTTCCTCGCCGGTCCGACCGCCCTGACCTACGTCAAGGGCGACGTGGCCGCCGCCGCCAAGGCGATCACGACGTTCGCCAAGGACAACGGCGACCTGCCCGCCTTCAAGGGCGGCGTCATGGACGGCAAGGGCCTGAACGTCGACGAGATCCAGGCGATCGCCAAGCTCCCGTCGCGCGACGTCCTGTACGGCCAGCTGGTCGGCGTCGTCGCCGCCCCGCTCACCGGTCTCGCCCGCGGCCTCGGCGGCCTGCTGGGCGGCCTGGCGATCGCGCTCGGCCAGGTCCAGGAGAAGAAGCAGTCCGGGGAGATCCCCTCGGGCGACGCTCCCGCTCCGGCCGCCGACGAGACTCCCGCGGCCGATGCCGCGACCGAGGACGCCCCTGCCGCGGAGGCCGAGGAGGCCCCTGCCGCGGAGGCCGAAGCACCTGCAGCAGCAGACGAGTCGGGTGCGTCGGAGGCGTAAGCCGCCCGCAGCCCGCTAGACCCACCCGAATCGCACACAGGAGAAACGACATGGCTACCACGCAGGAGTGGATCGACGAGCTCAAGAGCATCTCGGTGCTCGAGCTGGCCGAGCGCATCAAGGCGCTCGAGGAGGAGTTCGGCGTGTCGGCGACCGCCGTCGCCGCGGCCGCCCCGGCCGCCGGTGGTGGTGGCGGCGAGGCCGCCGCCGCCGAGGAGCAGTCCGCGTTCGACGTCGTCCTCGAGGCCGCCGGCGACAAGAAGATCGGCGTCATCAAGGTCGTGCGCGCCGCGACCGGCCTGGGCCTGAAGGAGGCCAAGGCGCTCGTCGACGAGGCCCCGAAGCCCGTCAAGGAGGGCGTCGAGAAGGACGAGGCCGAGAAGCTGAAGGCCGAGCTCGAGGAGGCCGGCGCCACCGTCACGCTCAAGTAGCGGGACGCGACGCCAGTCGCCCCCATCGGTCCCGCCGCGCGGGACCGGCGAGTCGCACGGGCCGCCCCTCGGGGCGGCCCGTTCTCGTTCCCGTTCGCCGCGGACGATCGGGGGGGGCGGATCGAGCTGACCTGCGGCCCGGGGCGGGTCGCGATCGGCCCGAGCTTCGCATTCGCCGCCCGCCGGACGGTCCCTCGGGCCCTCCGGGACCGGGGAGTCCCGCAGGCCGGATCGGTGCGGACCCCGCTTGCGCCGCCGGCCGACCCGCGGATACGGTCGGAGCGACGGTGCCCGCCATCCCTCACCCCTCACCGGGCGCCGCGAGGAGCAGCATGGCGATCCCGAAGACCACGGCCCAGCCTTCCCGGCGCAGCCTCCTGCGCCGGATCCGTGCCCTCGAGGCGCGGCTGGAGGAGATCGGCGACGAGCCCGCCGGCGTCCGGGCGACCGACGCCCGGTCCACGGGCGTCGATCCCGCCACCGAGGTGCAGGAGCTGCTGGCGTCGGGACGGCCGATGGCGGCGATGCGCCGCTACCGCGAGCTCACGGGCGCCGACGAGGCCGCCGCGCGCGCGTACATCGCGCGCCACGGCGGGCTCGACGCCTCCGCGGACTGACCCCCTGGCGTCCCGGGGGCGGGGATCGCGCACCGGTGACCCGGCGCGCTTCGCTGACCGGCGCGCGCCGCTGGCCGGGCCGCACCGGTCGACCGGCGCGACCGGCCACGGGACCGGCAGCCGCCTCGAGCGCTCGCACCCGGCGGGTCGCGCCTCCGCGTCCCCGCGACGGCGGGGCCCCGGGCCCGCGTGCCGCGGGGCGCGCGACGCCCGTCCGGGCCGCCGTGCGCCCGCCGGGCCGGTGCCCTACAATCGGCGTCGTCGACCGATAGTCGCAGCCGTCCTCTCGTACGGATCCCGCGCCACATACGCGGGTCCGCGGACGGGGTCCGTGAGCGTCGACCGCCCTCGCCCATGGGGTTCTGATCCCGTGTGCTAGTTTTGCTGTTCGCGCTCGTGTGCCCGCCGAGCGCGATCCTCGCCCAGACACTCTCGACCCTCCGAGGAGTCGCCAGCCTTGTCCACGGTCAACGCCCTGCGCACTCGACGCTCGTTCGCGAGCCTCGATCAGGTCCTCGACGTCCCCAACCTCATCGACATCCAGCGCCGGTCGTTCGACTGGCTCGTGGATGCGGAGAAGGGAGGCCTCCGCGAGACGATCGACGACATCTCGCCGATCGAGGACTACACCGGCAACCTCGCGGTCGAGTTCGGGGAGCTCGAGTTCGGCGAGGAGACCCACTCGCTGGCCGAGTGCCGCGAGAAGGGGCAGACGTACTCCCGGCCGCTGTCGGTCGAGGTGGCGTTCGTCAACCGGGAGACGGGCGAGATCCGCGAGCAGTCCGTCTTCATGGGCGACTTCCCGTGGATGACCGAGCGGGGCACGTTCATCGTCAACGGCACCGAGCGCGTCGTCGTGACGCAGCTCGTCCGCTCGCCGGGCGCGTACCTCATGGAGCCGAAGGACCGCGAGAAGCAGGTCTTCGTCGCGAACCTCATGCCGGCTCGCGGCTCGTGGCTCGAGCTCGAGATCGACAAGAAGGGCAAGGTCTTCGTCCGGATCGACCGCAAGCGCAAGCTGCCGGTCACCGTGCTCCTGCGGGCGATGGAGTACAACCCGGAGCTCGACGCCGACCACGAGGAGACCGACGCCGACGTCGATGCCCTCGACGCGGCGCTCCTCGAGCGCTTCGGCGGCTCCGCGTACCTGAAGAACACGCTCGACGCGGACACCGAGCAGACCCGCACGAAGAAGGGCGCGCTCGTCGAGCTCTTCAAGAAGCAGCGCCCCGGCGAGCCGCCGACGGTCGACGCCGCGTACGCGCTCCTGCAGACGCTGTTCTTCGACCCGAAGCGCTACGACCTCACCCGCGTCGGGCGCTACAAGCTCAACTCGCGGCTGCACCTCGACATCGACCTCGAGACGCGCCACCTCACGCCCGAGGACATCTACGCGCTGATCTCCGAGCTCATCCGGCTCCCGCGCGAGCTCGGCATCCCGGAGGACGGCGAGGTCGAGATCAAGGACTACGCGGCCGAGGCCGCGGCGATGCCGCGCGAGCCCGTCGCGGACCTCCTCGACGAGTACGAGCACTTCGGCAACCGCCGCCTGCGCACGGTCGGCGAGCTGATCCAGGACGCGTTCCGCGTCGGCCTCTACCGCATGGAGCGCGTCGTCCGCGAGCGCCTCACGACGGAGGACGAGGACACGATCACGCCGCAGTCGATCGTGAACATCCGCCCGGTCTCCGCGGCGCTGAAGGAGTTCTTCGGCTCCTCGCAGCTGTCGCAGTTCATGGACCAGAACAACTCGCTGGCGGGCCTGACGCACCGTCGTCGCCTGTCGGCGCTCGGCGCCGGCGGCCTGACCCGCGAGCGCGCGCCGATCGAGGTCCGCGACGTCCACCCGACCCACTACGGCCGGATGTGCCCGATCGAGACGCCGGAGGGCCCGAACATCGGCCTGATCGGCTCGCTGTCGGCGTTCGCGCAGGTCTCCGAGCACGGCTTCGTCACGACCCCGTACCGCGTGGTCGAGAACGGTCGCGTCACGGGCGAGATCGTCCACCTCGACGCGACCCAGGAGGAGGAGCACCTCGCCGCGCAGGCCGACGCGCCGCTGGACGCCGACGGCAACCTGCAGGAGGACGAGGTCCTCTGCCGGACGCAGGCGGGCAAGTACGTCGTCATCCCGCGTGACGAGGTCACGCTGATGGACGTCTCGCCGCAGCAGATCTGGTCCGTCGCCACCGCGATGATCCCGTTCCTCGAGCACGACGACGCCAACCGCGCGCTCATGGGCTCGAACATGCAGCGGCAGGCGGTGCCGCTGCTGAAGACCGACGCCCCGCGCGTGGGCACCGGCATGGAGGCGCGCGCCGCGCAGGACTCCGGCGACGTCGTCCTGGCGCGCCACGACGGCACGGTCGCCTACGTCGACGCGCGGCGCATCGTCGTCGAGCACGCCGAGGGCCGGGACGAGCACCACCTCGAGAAGTTCGAGCGCTCCAACCAGGGCACGCTCATCCACCAGCGCCCGCTGGTGAAGCGCGGGCAGGAGGTCGGCGCCGGTCAGGTCCTGGCCGACGGCTCCTCGACGTCGCAGGGCGAGATGGCCCTCGGCAAGAACCTGATGGTCGCCTTCATGTCCTGGGAGGGCTACAACTTCGAGGACGCCATCATCCTCAGCCGCCGCCTGGTCCAGGACGACGAGCTCACCTCGATCCACATCGAGGAGTACGAGATCGACGCCCGCCAGACGAAGCTCGGCGACGAGGAGATCACGCGCGACATCCCGAACCGCGCGGAGGAGTCGCTGCGCAACCTCGACGACCGCGGCATCGTCCGCATCGGCGCCGAGGTCGGCTCGGGCGACCTGCTCGTCGGCAAGGTCACGCCGAAGGGCGAGACCGAGCTCACGGCGGAGGAGAAGCTCATCCGCGCGATCTTCAAGGAGAAGGCGCGCGAGGTCCGCGACACCTCCCTGAAGGTCCCGCACGGCGAGGGCGGCGTCGTCATCGACGTCAAGACCTTCCACAAGGACGACGGCGACGACCTGCCGCCCGGCGTCAACGAGCTCGTGCGCGTCTTCGTCGCGAAGAAGCGCAAGATCTCCGAGGGCGACAAGCTCGCCGGCCGGCACGGCAACAAGGGCGTCATCTCGAAGATCGTCGACATCGAGGACATGCCGTTCCTCGAGGACGGCACGCCCGTCGACGTCATCCTCAACCCGCTCGGCGTCCCGTCCCGGATGAACGTCGGCCAGGTGCTGGAGGTCCACCTCGGGTGGGCGGCCGCGCAGGGCTGGTACCCGGACGGCACCGAGGCCTACGAGCAGCGCGACCGCAACAAGGGCGGCGGCGTCTACGTCTCCACCCCCGTGTTCGACGGCGCCTCGGTCGAGGACGTCGACACCGCGCTGGTGAAGTGGCAGGAGGCCCACAAGGCCGCCGGCGGCCCGATCCGCATGGACGTCGACGAGTCCCGCCCCGCGGGCCGCCGCGCCTCGGGCAAGGTCACGCTCTTCAACGGCCGCACCGGCGAGCCGTTCGACGAGCAGGTGACCGTCGGGTACATGTACATCCTGAAGCTCCACCACCTCGTGGACGACAAGATCCACGCGCGGGCGACGGGCCCGTACTCGCTGGTGACGCAGCAGCCCCTGGGCGGCAAGGCCCAGTTCGGCGGCCAGCGCTTCGGCGAGATGGAGGTGTGGGCGTTGGAGGCGTACGGCGCCGCCTACACCCTGCAGGAGATGCTCACGATCAAGTCCGACGACACGGTCGGGCGCGTGAAGGCCTACGAGGCGATCGTCAAGGGCGAGAACATCGCCGAGCCGAGCGTCCCGGAGTCCTTCAAGGTCCTGCTGAAGGAGATGCAGGCCCTCTCGCTCGACGTGCGCGAGATCCACGACGAGGGCGCCACCGCGGCGGCCGACGACGAGGACGAGCTGCTGCGTGCGGCCGAGGAGCTCGGCATCGACCTGGGCGGCGTGCGCGCCGACCTGGGCGACGAGCCCCCGGCGGACGAGACCGAGGGCGACGGTGACGGCGCGGTGGCGGTGGCCACCGAGACCGGCACCGAGGAGAGCGCGGGCGAGCAGCCGGCGCAGGAGGACGAGGCGTAGGACGGCGGCACCCCGTCGGCGCCCGTCGCCGGATCCGCCCCGCCCGCTGACCGCGGGCGGGCTCCGGGCCCGGCGACGGACCGCTCCGCCGACGGACCGCGTGCCGCCCCCGAACGCCCCGCCAAGAACACGACTGGAAACGGAATCCAGTGCACGACATCAACACGTTCGACGCCATCGAGATCGGCCTCGCCTCCTCCAAGCAGATCCGCTCCTGGAGCTCCGGGGAGGTCCTGAAGCCGGAGACCATCAACTACCGGACCCTGCGTCCGGAGCGCGACGGCCTGTTCTGCGAGCGCATCTTCGGTCCGACCAAGGACTGGGAGTGCTACTGCGGCAAGTACAAGCGCGTCCGCTACAAGGGCATCATCTGCGAGAAGTGCGGCGTCGAGGTGACGCGCTCCAAGGTCCGCCGCGAGCGGATGGGGCACATCGACCTGGCCGCGCCGGTCTCGCACATCTGGTTCTTCAAGGGCGTCCCGAGCCGCATCGGCTACCTGCTGGACATGGCCCCGAAGGAGCTGGAGAAGATCCTCTACTTCGCGGCGTCGATCATCACCTGGGTCGACCAGGAGGCCCGCTGGCGCGACCTCGCCGAGCTCGAGGCGCAGGTCCAGGAGGACCTCGACCAGGCCGCCGAGATGGAGCGCGACGAGCTCTCCACGCTCGAGCGCGCCCTCGAGGTCCGCACGCGGTACCTGCAGGACGGCTCGCAGGCCGACTTCGACGACGAGGACCACCTCTGGGCCGAGTCGCTGGACCTCGTCGTGGCGAAGCTCACCGACGACGAGCGCAAGAAGCACACGAACGACCTCAAGAAGCAGCTGACCGCGGAGATCGACGACCTCCGCGCGCACTACGAGGAGTCGCGTGCCCGTCTGCGCGAGGTCTGGAAGCTCTTCGCCAACAAGGAGGAGCCGTCCGACGATCCGCCCGCCGAGGGCGAGGACTGGCCGCTGAAGGCGTTCACCGACAAGGCGATCGAGAAGGACGACTTCGTCCCGAAGACCGTCATCGCCGACGAGACGTTCTTCCGCGAGCTGAAGATGCGCTTCGGCTCGCCGTACGGCTACGGCGAGTACTTCGGGGGCGGCATGGGCGCGGAGCACATCCGCGAGCTCATGCTGCTCAAGCCGGAGTACGACCGCGAGGCTCCCCGTCGCGACCCCGACGCCGAGCGCCTCGCGGGCACCGACCTGGACGTCCGCGATCAGCCGGGCATCTGCCTGAAGCACGAGCGCGAGGACCTCGAGGACCTCGTCAAGAACGGCAAGGGCCAGAAGCAGCAGCGCGCCGTGAAGCGCCTGAAGGTCCTCTCGGCGTTCTACGACCCCGAGAACGCGCCGTACTACTCGCAGGTCAACAAGCCCGAGATGATGATCCTGGACGCGGTCCCGGTCATCCCGCCCGACCTGCGCCCGATGGTGCAGCTCGACGGCGGTCGCTTCGCGACGTCGGACCTCAACGACCTGTACCGCCGCGTCATCAACCGCAACAACCGCCTCAAGCGGCTCCTCGATCTCGGCGCGCCCGAGATCATCGTGAACAACGAGAAGCGCATGCTTCAGGAGTCGGTCGACGCGCTCTTCGACAACGGCCGTCGCGGCCGCCCGGTCACGGGCCCCGGCAACCGTCCGCTGAAGTCGCTCTCCGACATGCTCAAGGGCAAGCAGGGCCGGTTCCGCCAGAACCTGCTCGGCAAGCGCGTCGACTACTCCGGCCGTTCCGTGATCGTGTCGGGCCCGTCGTTGCGCCTGCACCAGTGCGGCCTGCCGAAGCTCATGGCGCTCGAGCTGTTCAAGCCGTTCATCATGGCCCAGCTCGTCGAGCGCAAGGACGCGCAGAACATCAAGGCCGCCAAGCGCCTCGTCGACGAGTCGCGCGAGGAGGTCTGGGACGTCCTGGAGCAGGTCATCCAGGAGCACCCGGTGCTCCTGAACCGCGCGCCGACGCTGCACCGCCTCGGCATCCAGGCCTTCGAGCCGAAGCTCGTCGAGGGCAAGGCGATCCAGGTCCACCCGCTCGTCTGCTCGGCGTTCAACGCCGACTTCGACGGCGACCAGATGGCCGTCCACGTCCCGCTCTCGGCCGAGGCCCAGGCGGAGGCGCGGCTGCTCATGCTGTCGTCGAACAACATCCTGTCGCCGTCCAACGGGCAGCCGCTCGCGACGCCGTCGCAGGACATGGTCATCGGCGGGTACTACGTGACCCTCGGCCCGAGCCCCGAGGAGCTCGCCGAGAAGCACGAGCGCCTCTACGCCGGGCAGTGGCCGGCCGACGAGCCGAAGCCGCGCGTGTTCCGCACGGCGGCCGAGGCGACGCTCGCGGACCAGCACGGCGTCGCGAAGCTCCACGACGTGGTCGAGTACCGCGCCGCGGGCCGCCCGCCGGTCCTCACGACGCTCGGTCGCGTGATCTACAACGAGCGGATCGAGCGCGCGCTCCAGGAGACCCTGGGCGAGCACTTCGACCCGGCCTCGTACGTCTTCATCAACCAGTCGATGCGCAAGAAGGACACCCAGCGCTTCATCGACCAGCTCGTGCAGATCTACGGCCCGTCGACGATCTCCCTGGTCCTCGACGCGTTCAAGGACCTGGGCTTCGAGTTCGCCACCCGCGCCGGCGTCACGGTGTCGAAGAACGACGTCGTCATCCCGCCGAGCAAGGGCGAGATCCTCAAGAAGTACGAGGGCGAGGTCTCCGGCATCCAGGAGCAGTACGACGACGGCCTGATCACCGATCAGGAGCGGCACGAGCTCGTCGTGAACAAGTGGAACGAGGCGACGGAGGTCGTCGCCGACGCCATGGAGCAGCACTTCGACTCCCGGAACCCCATCTACATGATGGCCAACTCGGGTGCTCGTGGCTCGCTGAAGCAGATCCGCCAGCTGGCCGGCATGCGCGGCCTGATGTCGAACCCGAAGGGCGAGATCATCGAGCGGCCGATCAAGGCGAACTTCATGGAGGGGCTCGACGTCCTCGAGTACTTCATCTCCACCCACGGCGCCCGCAAGGGCCTCGCCGACACGGCGCTGCGGACCGCGGACTCCGGCTACCTGACGCGGCGTCTCGTCGACGTCTCGCAGGACGTCATCATCCGCGAGCCCGACTGCGGCGTGACGGAGGGCATCCACCTGCCGGTCTTCACCGAGACCGGTGAGGTCAACCCGAACCTCGCGGGTCGCGTCGCGGCCGAGGACATCGTCGTGAACGGCGAGGTCCGCGTCGAGGCCGGGGTCGAGATCGACAACGCCAGCGCGGACTCGCTCAGCGCCCTGGACGAGTCGGAGCGCCCCACGGTCCACGTGCGGTCGGTCCACAAGTGCCAGTCGCTCGTCGGCATCTGCCAGGCGTGCTACGGCCGCTCGATGGCGTCCGGCAAGGTCGCCGAGATCGGTGACGCGGTCGGCATCATCGCCGCGCAGTCGATCGGCGAGCCCGGCACGCAGCTGACCATGCGGACGTTCCACACCGGCGGCGTCGCCGGCGCGGACATCACGCACGGCCTCCCGCGCGTCGTGGAGCTCTTCGAGGCCCGCAAGCCGAAGGGCCTGGCGAAGATCGCCGAGCACGACGGCACGGTCGCGATCGAGTCCACCGACAAGGCGCTGACGGTCGTCCTCACGGACGCCGCCGGCGACGAGCACCGCTACACGTTCCCGCGCCGCACCCGCCTCTTCGTCGAGGAGGGCCAGCGCGTGAAGGCCGGCGAGCAGCTCAACGAGGGCTCCCTGTACCCGCACGAGCTCCTGGCGCTGCGCGGTCGCACCGCGACCGAGCAGTACCTCGTCAAGGAGGTCCAGGCGGTCTACAAGTCGCAGGGCGTCGACATCAACGACAAGCACATCGAGCTGATCGTGCGCCAGATGCTCAAGCGCGTCCGCGTGGAGCAGAAGGGCGACACGGACTTCCTGCCCGGCCAGTTCGTGGACCGCCAGGAGCTCCTGCGCGCGAACGACGAGATCGAGGCCGCCGGCGGCGAGAAGGCGACGTTCGAGGAGGTCATCCTCGGCATCACCAAGGCGTCGCTGAACACGGACTCGTTCCTCTCGGCCGCCTCCTTCCAGGAGACGACGAAGGTCCTCACCGACGCCGCCCTCGAGGGCAAGCGGGACGACCTCCTCGGGCTGAAGGAGAACGTCATCATCGGCAAGCTCATCCCGGCCGCCACCGGGCTGAAGCACTACCGCCGGATCGAGATCGAGCCGACGGAGCCGCTGCCGCACGCCGGCGACGTGGCCCTGCTGGAGGGCGACGAGCTCCTCGGCGACCTGGACCTCGAGGCGGGTCAGCCCTACGGCGACCACCTCAGCCAGGACCTGCGCGACCTCGAGCAGCTCGGTGGGGGCGACCTCGCCGACGAGCTGATCGAGCTCGACGTGCCGACGGACCTCGACGGCCGGTAGCGCCACCGGGCCGCCGCGCACGCGGCGGCCCGCCCCGACGGTCCTCGACGGCCGGCATCGCTCGCGGTGCCGGCCGTTCGGCGTTCCGGGGCGCGTGGCCGCTCGGGTGCGCGCTGGCGTCGTGGCCCGGGAGATGGGCCACGTGCCGGCGGGTCCCCGAGGAGGGCCCGCCGGCACGCGTGGACGACCGTCGCATCGCCGGAGGCGCTGCGGTGGCCGTCCCGGCCCCCGTCGATCCGCGCTGGATCCTGTCGCGCAGCGTGGTTGCGGGCCTTCGACGGACGGCCAACGTCCGTCCACGGGCAGAGGACGTGTGTACAGGATCTGCACCGGTCCGGCCGAAGACCCGTGTGACCGGAACATCAACGGCTCGATTCTCGCTACCGTCTGGGACTGCACCCGGCCACCGGACGGCACGAGTCACAGCGCTCCGTACCGCCCGGCGACCTCGCATACCCATGATCCAGCTCGGCATCGCCTTCGCCCTCCTCAGCGCCCTCGCGGCCAACCTCGGCTTCCTCTACAAGCACCGGGGCGCCAACGAGGCGCCGACCGTGGACGCCCGCCACCCGATCCAGACGGGCCTCGCCCTCTGGAAGTCGAAGTGGTTCGCCGCGGGCATGCTCGTCGGCGCGCTCGGGTGGGTCTTCCACACGCTCGCGATGTGGATCGCCCCGATGTCGGTGGTCCAGGTCGTGCTCGCCGGCGGGATCGTCCTCGTGGCGGTGCTCGCCGACCGCGTCTTCGGGATCACCGTCGGGCGTCGCCAGTGGGCCGGCCTCATCCTCACCGGCGTCGGCCTGGCGCTGCTCGTCGTCGCGATGCCCGCGGCCACGAGCGCCCACTCGGCGTTCCGCGTCACCGCGCTGGCGGCGTTCGAGGGCGGCCTCCTCGCCCTCGGCCTCCTCTGCATCCTCGGCGGCCAGCACGAGCGCGGCGCGCACCTGCGCGGGCCGCTGCTCGGCGCGGCGGCGGGCCTGCTCTTCGGCGTCTGCAACGTCGCGGTGAAGGCGACCACCGGCGTCCTGGACGCGGGCGGCTCGATCCTCACGCCCTGGGTCCTGCTGGCGGTCTGCGCCTCCGTCCTCGCGTACTTCATCTCGGCCCGCTCGCTCCAGGAGGGCGGCGCGGTCGAGGTCATCGCGATCACGGCGACCGCCGCCAACGTCGTCGGCATCCTCGGCGGTCTGATCGTGTTCGGCGATCCGATCGCGACGAACACCGTCGGCATCATCCTGCAGACCGTCGCCTTCGCGATGGTCGTCCTCGCCGCCGCGCTCCTGCCGGCCCCGCGCACCGCGTCGGGCCCGGGGGTCGGGGCGCCGGCCACCGGCGCCGCCTAAGCCGCCGGTCCGCGCCGCCGCCCGCTCCGGCGGCGGCCCGCGGGGATGCCGGTGGCGACGACGCGGCGGGCGCGCTAGCGTCCGCGGCTCGCCGCTCCCGTCCCCCGGTCGCATGTCCCAGCCCCGCGCCGTCGTCACGACGCTCCTCCTGCCGCTCCTCGTCGCGGCGCTCCTCGCGCCCGCCGCTCGGGCCGACGAATCACCCTGGCACGCGCTGACGACCCCGATCGATCCGCGGCAGCAGACGGCCCTGGAGTGGGGCGATCGCTCGTACTGGCTGCAGCCGTGGCGCGGCTACCTCGAGACGCGGCCCTCGTCGGTGCTGCGCGATGCGCCGGGGATGACGCTCAACGTCCCCGCGGCCCAGCTGCCGGCCACCGCGAAGCTCCTCGGCGACCACGGCTTCGCCCGCGGGCGGATCGAGATCGGCTGGGACCAGATGGACTACGACGATCCGACGCGCCTGCGGGATCGGCGCGCGGTCGTCGAGCGGATCCGCGCGCTGCACGCCAACGGGCTGCGGCCGCTGATCCTCCTGAACGCGAACTCGACCGCCCCGGGGCCGCTGCAGGCCGGGCAGCTCAGCCTCACGCAGGCCGCGCTGCCCGGGGCCCGCACGGTCCAGCTCGACGTCGCGAGCGCACGCAAGGTCGTCGTGGGGCGCACCGGCTTCAACGCGGGCTCGGTCGCCGCGCGGCTGCTCATCACGAAGCTCGACGGGACGACCGCGACGCTCTCCCAGCCGCTGCCGACGCTCGTCGGCGCGGGCTCCCACCGCTCGACGACGCTGCGCTACCTGCCGTTCGCGCCGCCCCGCGCGGGCGGGGGGCGCAATCCGCAGTTCGAGCGGACGCTCGAGGGCTGGCTCGCCTACGCGCGGGCGGTCGCCGACGCGGCACGCGAGGCGACCGGCGGCGACCGCTTCGACCTCGAGATCTGGAACGAGCTGAGCTTCGGATCCGAGTTCCTCGATCCGAAGCACTACTTCGACCCGGTGCCGCGGTCCCTCACGGGCACGGGCAGCGTCACGGACGAGATCCTCCGCCGGACCGTCGCCGACCTGCGGCGCCCGGCGCTGGGCCTCGGCCACGTGGGCCTCGGCGACGGGTTCGCCAACCAGTCGCCGTTCCCGGCCGGCTCGACGTCGCCGCCGGGCCTGACCGCCCTGAGCAAGCACCCCTACCGCGGCGTGGCCCGCTTCCCCGGCGACCGGCCGACGACCGACCTGCAGCAGCGCGCGCTCGACGCCGACGGCGCGCCGGCCGGGAGCCGCGCGGCGGACCGGCGCTGGGCCGACGCGTTCGTCCCGCGGTTCGTGGGCTTCTTCCCCGAGTGGTACCTGAGCGGCCTGCAGACCGAGACGCTCGTGCGCGACCTCTCGCCGATCACCACGACGATCTCGGGCGTGCGGCACGGCCGGTCGGCCGCCCCGCCCGGCGGCGCGCCCGTCGGGGTCTGGATCTCCGAGACGGGGATGGGGACCGCGGGGATGGGGCTCGACGACGTGGCGCGGCGGCCCGTCCAGGCGCGCGCGGCCCTGCGCTCGATCGTCGCCTACGCGAACAAGGGCGCCGATACCGTCGTGCTCTACGGCGCCGGCGACCACCAGCCCTGGGGGCTCGTGGACCCGGCGTTCTTCCGCAGCATCGGCGCGTCGCGACCCCACGGGGACCGCGCCGCCGGCGGGGCGACGCTCGACCTCGTCTCGCGGCTCATGAAGCGGATCCCGCGCTACCGCTCGGCCCCGCGCCAGCTCGAGCTGCGCGAGGTCGCCGACCAGCACGACCGGATCCAGTTCGCCGGGAACGGCACGGCGCGGTACCCCGACCTCCACGACCGCGACGTCGTCGCGTTCCTGCCGTTCCAGTCCGGCCGCGACCGCTTCTCGGTGCCGGTCTACGTCATGTCGCGGGACGTGGCGCGGGTCCGGCAGCCCGACCGGCCCGCCGACGACGTCCGGCGCTACGAGGCGCCGGAGGGGATCTTCCGCCTGCGGATCGGCGGCCTGCGGGGCAGCGCGGCGTCGGTGAGCCTCTACGACCCGGTGACCGACGCCCGCGTCGGTGCCCGGATCGTCTCGCGCAGCGCGGGGGAGATCGTCGTCGAGCTCGCGCTCACCGACACGCCCCGCCTGCTCGAGATCCGCGCGCCGTCCCCGACGGTCGCCGCGCCGCACCGACCCCAGGTCTTCGGCTGGATGCGCGGGGCGCTGCGGCGACGCCACCGCTGAGGGCGCGCCGCGGACCGGCCGCGGACGTGTCGCTCAGTCGCCCGTCGGCCCGTCGTCGACCTGGAGCAGGCGCGGAGCGTCGGTCAGGGACAGCTCGACGACGACCTCGTCGTCGGAGCGCTCGACGATCGACGCCGGGGCGGACTCGTCCGTGAGCGGGTCGTACAGCGAGACCCGCGTCCGGGCGGCGTCGACGCCGCCGATGCGCAGGCGGAACGTCTCCGGCGCGAGGTCGTAGCGGCGCGCGTCGTCCTCGGGCAGGTCGGGCTGCTGGACCTTGGCGAGGCTCCGCGTCATGACGTACGTGGCGATCGAGAACCGGTGCGCGCTCTGCTGGAAGGGGAAGAACGTCACCACGTCGCGATCGTGGAGGTCCGGCGCCTGCGGGGTCCCGTTGCCCGCGAACTGGATCCGGTCGTGCTGGTCGGCGATCGATCGCAGCTCGAGGCGCCGGTCGGCCGTCGTACCGCGGCCGACCGTCCGCAGGAGGCGCCCGAGCGCCGGCAGCATCGGGCCGACGAGCGACGGGTCGTCGGCGGCGGCCCGCCCGGTGCGGCTCGCGGAGGTGAAGAACGCGTCGGAGATGAGGCCCCAGGTGCGGTCGGCCTTCGCGGTGTAGAACGACACGAGGTCGGCACCGGCGCCGACGTAGGCGACGAGGCCCCGCAGGGTCGCCTTCGCCTGCATGCGCGTGACCGCGTCGCCGGTCAGGCCGGTCCCCGCCGGGTCCATGCCGGTCTCCGTGATCCAGACCTGCGGCAGGCGGCCGTCCTGGGTCCGGACCGTTCGCCCGTGGGGCCGGCCGCTGATCGACGTGGTGATCGGCGAGAGGTCCCGGACGAGGTGCTCGGTCTGGATCCCGGTGAGGTAGTACTCGGGCAGGAACGCGTCGTAGGTCGGGTTGAACGACGTCTGCCACTGGCCGTTGGTGGCGCGCTTGCCGAGCGGCGAGCCGTCCGCGCCGAGCGTCCGGATGTTGCGGTCGGTGGTCGGCAGCTGGCCGGGGAAGCGCAGCAGGCCCTTGTATGGGTGCTTGTCGAGCGCCGTGACCCCGGGCGGCAGGTCCGCGGGCGAGGCGAACGGCGTCTGGTTCGCGAAGCCGTTCCCGATCCCGACACCGGGCGTGCCGTTGGCGGGATCGCGGATCGCCGCCGCCGTCCGGGCGAGCAGCTGCTCGGGGACGTCGCCGGTGCCGCGCCACTCCGCCGGGAGCGGGTTGAAGTACCGCGAGGCGTCGAGGAAGCCCGAGCGGGTCGAGAGCTCGTTCCACACCTCGACGTCGAAGCCGCTGCCGCCGAGGACGCTCGCGGCGGTGCGCGTGACGGCGCGGACGTACCGCAGCCAGCCCTCCATCGTCTCCTCGAAGAGCGGGTTCGGTGCGCCGGACGTCGTCCGCGGCGCGGCGAACGGGCGGTAGCGCAGCGTCGAGGCCCCGTAGGAGCCGGGGAGGATGACGGCCAGCGGCAGCGGCTGGGAGAGCGTCGCGGTCGTCCCGTCGAGCTTCGTGATGATGAGCCCGCCGGCGAGCGTGCCGGCGTCGAACCCGGTGCGGCCCGGGACGACCTTCGCCGCGCTGGTCGCGTCGAGGGTCACCTGGCGGGCGCCGAGCCAGGCGACCTTCGTGACGGTGAGGCGGCCGCGCCGGTTGGCGGTCGGGCCGCTCTCCGAGGCGTTGAGGAGGATCAGCGGGCGGATGCCGGCGTCCTTCAGCGCCTGGAGCCCCTCCTCCACGTGCGCGGAGGTCGCGAGCGTCGACGGGTCGTCGTAGGACATCTGGTCCCAGCCGATCTCGACCCGCACCCGTCGCACGCCCGCCGCGGCCAGCGTCTCGGCGGTGCGCGCGATCTCCGCCGGCGCGACGTTCAGGTTGATCGCGGCCGCGTCGGCCAGCGAGGAGGCCGGGCGCGTGTCCTGGTAGGCCCGCCATGGCTGCAGCCAGTGGGAGCGGTCGCCGAAGGCCAGCGCGGTCTGCTGCGTGGGCGCGACGGGGCGGTCGAGGACGTGCCACTCGCCGTCGTCGGCGGCGGAGGCGGACGCCGGCACGGCGATGGCGGCGACGGCGAGCAGGGTGAGCGCGCCGAGGGAGCGGCGCGGACGGACGGAGCGGAGCGGGGAGTGAGGCACGGGGATCCGGGACGCGTAGGGGCGGATGACCTTCGTGTCCTCGGCATGGCTGCGGGCTACCCGAGCGGGGGACCCCAGCTCTCGATCGTTCGACGAGGCACCGCCTGGACGAACGATGGAGGGTCGGGCGCGCCTCGTGGCGGCCGCAAGGCCTCGTGCAACGTCAGGGGATCCGCGTGCCCTCCAGCATCACGTCGGCGACGCGGTTGGGGTCGTCCCACAGCGGGACGTGCCCGCAGCCCGGCAGCGGCACGAGCCGGGCGAACGGCAGGCGCTCGATGACCCGGCGACCCTGGCGGGGGAGCAGGAGCGCGTCGCGCTGGCCCCACGCCACCGTGAGCGGCGCCGCGCTGGCCCCGCCGGCGATCTCCGCGCCGAACGTCGCGCGCATGACCGGGACCGTGCCGGGGCTCTGCGCGACGCTGCGGGCGAGGCCGGCGAGATCCTCGGCGGGGACGTCCCACGGCTTGGCGAACATCTGGGCCCCGAGCGCGGCCCGCAGGGGCTTGGGGCTCGCGAGGAAGTCGGCCTGGCCCCCGAGCGCGCGGCACGCGGCGTGGGTCGCGCGCATGGAGGCCTTGGCGAACGCGGCCTCCGCGCGCGACGCGAACCCGATCGGATTGATCGCCACCGCCGCCGACACCGCCTGCGAGAGCGCGAGCTCCACCGCGATCCCCCCGCCCACCGCGATGCCCGCGACCGCCGGGCGCTCGATCCCGAGCTCCTCGATCGTCTGCCGCACGGCCTCGGCGAGCCGCGGCAGGGTCGGGGATCCGGGCAGCGGCCGGCTGTCCCCGAACCCGGGCAGGTCGACGGCGATCACCGTGCGCTCGGCGCTCAGGCGCGGCAGGACCGGGCGCCAGACCTGCCGATGTCCGCCGAGGAAGTGCAGCAGGACGAGCGGCGGGCCGGAGCCGACCTGGTCGTGTGCCAGCATGTGGCGACCCTACCTCCTGGCCTCCGTCGCCCGCGCGGGACGGCACGTACCGCGTCGAACCCCCTGCAAATCCTCACCGGCCGGGAGCGCCACCGAGGAGGGGCCTTCGCGCCCGCGACGGCGGAGCGCGCCCCCACGGCGATCGCTGCTAGCATCGCCCGTCGCATGCCCACGACCAGCCAGCTCGTCCGCAAGGGCCGTAAGGCCAAGGCGAAGAAGCTCTCCACCCCGGGTCTCAAGTCCGGGAAGGGGCGCAAGAAGAAGGTCGCCGCGCCCCAGCGTCGCGGCGTCTGCACCCGCGTCTACACCACGACGCCGAAGAAGCCGAACTCGGCGCTGCGCAAGGTCGCACGCGTCCGGATCAGCTCCGGCATCGAGGTCACGGCCTACATCCCGGGCGAGGGGCACAACCTCCAGGAGCACTCCGTCGTGCTGGTCCGTGGTGGCCGCGTGAAGGACCTCCCGGGCGTGCGCTACAAGGTCGTCCGCGGCTCCCACGACGCCGCCGGCGTCAGCGACCGCAAGCAGGCCCGCTCGCGGTACGGCGTCAAGAAGGGGAAGTAAACGCTCATGGCCCGCCGCGCCTCCGCGCAGACCCGCACGCTCGAGCCGGACGCCGTCCACCGCTCGCGTCTGGTCCACCAGCTCATCAACAAGATCCTCCTCGACGGCAAGAAGTCGACGGCCGAGGGGATCGTCTACGACGCGCTCGCGATCCTCGCCGAGAAGACCGGCGGCGAGGCCGTCGAGCAGCTCGAGCTCTCGATCAAGGCGCTCACGCCGCAGCTCGAGGTCCGCTCCCGCCGCGTCGGCGGCGCCACCTACCAGGTGCCCGTCGAGGTCCCGGCCGGCCGCGCCCGCACGCTCGCGCTGCGCTGGCTCGTCGAGGCGTCGCGCAACCGTCGCGAGCGCTCGATGGCCTCCCGCCTGGCCAACGAGCTCCTCGACGCCCAGAAGCAGCAGGGTGGCGCGTACAAGAAGAAGGACGACATCTTCCGCATGGCGCAGGCCAACAAGGCCTACGCCCACTACCGCTGGTAGTCGCCGGCGGCCGGGACCGGCCGCCCCGGACCTGCGGCGACGTTCGACGGCCACCTCCGGGTGGCCGTTCTGCGTCCTGGCCGCCGCGGCGCCGAGACCCGGCGCGCGGCTCAGAGGCCGAGCCGCCGCGCCTGGCGCTCGAACGCCCGGCGGCTCGCGACCGCGCGCAGCTGCGCGACCATCGCGACGCTCGGCGCGAGGGCGTTGCCCGCATGGAACGCCGCGTTCACCGGGCGAGGCGCGTGCAGCGCGGTCCCGATGAGCCGGGCGTTGCGCACGACCCCGGCGACGTGCCGCCGCCGGGCCGCGGCGAAGCGGGCCGCGGCGGCGGCCGCGTCGGGCTCGCGCGCGAGCAGCAGGCCGAGCAGGACGCCGTCCTCGATCGCCTGGCAGCCGCCCTGGGCCAGATGGGGCCGCATCGGGTGCGCCGCGTCGCCGATCGCCACGACCGGGCCGCGGGACCAGCGCCGCAGCGATCGCCGGTCGCGGACCGGGTGGCGCAGGAGCTCGGCGGCGGGCGTGGCGGCGGCGAGCGCGGCCATCGGCGCCGGCCAGTCGGCCAGGACGCGCCGGACGTGCGCGCCGTCGTCGGCCGGTGCCGGGGCGTCCTCGGGCAGCCGCTCCGTGAGGAACCAGTACGTCTCCGCGTCCGGGAGGGCGAGGAACCCGGCCTCCATCGACGGCCCCCAGAACTGGGTGGCCGGCTCGTCGACGCGCAGGCGCGCGATGCCCCGCCAGCCGACGTAGCCCGCGTAGCGCGCGGCGGGCACGGGCGCGATGCCCGAGATCGTGGTCGACCCGCTGCCGTCGGCGATCACGACGGCCCGCGCGGCGAGCTCCTCGCCGTCGGCGAGGCGCACGGCGGCACCGCCGGCGCGGCGCGCGACGGCCTCCACCGTCGCGCCGTGCCGCGTCGCGACGGCGCCGTCGGGCCCGGCGATCGCGGCGACGAGATCGGCGCGGCGGATGCCGAGGGCCTGCTCGCCGAGCGCGCGGTCCACCCGTGCTGCGCCGGGGCGCATGAGCCAGCGGCCGTCCTCGCGCCGCGTCCCGCCGGTGGGGGAGGGCCGGCCCGCCGCGCGGACGGCGTCGCCCCGACCGATCCGGTCGAGCGCCGCGAGCGCGTTCGGCCAGAGCGAGATGGCCGAGCCCGATCCGGGCTCCCGGCGGCGCTCGAGCACGACGGCGTCGGCCCCGGCGGCGCGGAGCGCCGCGGCGGCGGCCGCGCCCGCGATCCCCGCGCCGACGACGACGATCGGGTCCCGGGACCCGGTCACGCGCCCGCCCTCGTCCCGCGCGCCGGCGCGGCCGCGGACCGCCCGCGTCGGCCGCGCGCGAGGATGAGGAGCAGGCCGCCGGCGAGCAGCAGCGCGACCGCCCCGCCCGTCTCGGCGTACCAGCCGGCACCGGCCCCGGCGACCGCGCTCGACTCGCCCGCCGTGCTGCCGATCCCGATCGTGACGACCTCGTCGAGCCGTCCCGCGTCGCGGCTCAGGGCGACGGCGAGCACGACGACGCCGGCCAGCAGCCAGCCGGCGGCGACCGCACGCACGTCGCGCCCGCGCCAGGCGCGCGGCGCGAGCACCAGCGCGGCGAGGCCGGCGGCCGGCAAGAGCGGTCCGCTGCGCTGCCAGCCGCTGACCGCGTCGTCGAACCCGTCGACCCCCGGCGGGAGCGCGTAGGAGACGACGGGGAGGGCCGTGGCGGCCAGGAGCGCGAGCGCGCCGAGCACGCCCAGGAGCGCCAGCGCGATGCCGCTCCGGGACCCCGATCCGGGGCCGCGCGAACGACCCTCGGCGCCCCGGGAACCTCTGCTATAGTCCTCCGCCGCTGCCCGTCCGGTGCTGCCGCTCATGCGCGCCCCCCGGCGGGAAGCTCCTCGCGCTTCGTCGCGCCCCCGATGGGGACGAGCGGGAGGTGAGCAGGTCGCTCGCCTCGTGCTGTCCGCGCCCGGGGGAGTCGGTCCTTGCCTTCCCAAGTCGTCTGCGTACCTCGAAAGCTCTTCATGTCTCGCAAGTACTCGCTCGAGAAGACCCGGAACATCGGGATCATGGCGCACGTCGACGCCGGCAAGACGACGACGACCGAGCGCATCCTCTTCTACACCGGCCGGACGTACAAGATCGGTGAGGTCCACGACGGCGCCGCCACGATGGACTGGATGGAGCAGGAGCAGGAGCGCGGCATCACGATCACGTCGGCCGCCACGACGGCCGAGTGGCTCGGGCACCGCATCAACATCATCGACACGCCGGGCCACGTCGACTTCACCGTCGAGGTCCAGCGCTCCCTGCGCGTCCTCGACGGCTCCGTCGCCGTCTTCGACTCGGTCGCCGGCGTCGAGCCGCAGTCCGAGACCGTCTGGCGTCAGGCGAACGACTACCGCGTCCCCCGGATCGCGTACGTCAACAAGATGGACCGCATCGGGGCGAACTTCGACCGCGCCGTCGAGACGATGATCGATCGCCTCGGCGCCAACGCGATCCCGATCCAGCTGCCGATCGGGGCCGAGGCCGAGTTCGCCGGGATCATCGATCTCGTCGAGATGCAGGCGACGCTCTACAAGGACGACATCGGCAAGGAGATCGACGTCATCGACATCCCCGCCGAGTACGCCGACGCCGCGGCCGCCGCGCGCGAGAAGCTCATCGACGCGGTCGCCGACCACGACGAGGAGCTCATGGAGCTCGTCCTCGAGGACGAGGAGGTCCCGGTCGAGCGCCTGAAGGCCGCGATCCGCCAGGCGACGCTCGACCTCTCGATCAACCCGGTCCTCTGCGGCTCGTCGTTCAAGAACAAGGGCGTCCAGCCGCTGCTCGACGCGGTCGTCGCCTACCTGCCCTCGCCGCTCGAGGTCCCGCAGATCACCGGCGTCGTCACCGCGAAGGACGGCGAGGAGACGACGGAGGAGCGCCCGTCGGACGACACCGCGCCGTTCGCCGCGCTCGCGTTCAAGATCGCGACCGACCCCTACGTCGGCAAGCTCACGTTCTTCCGGGTCTACTCGGGCACGCTCGACGCGGGCTCGAAGGTCCTCAACACGAACACCGGCAAGACCGAGCGCATCGGCCGCATCCTCGAGATGCACGCCAACTCGCGCGAGGACATCGAGAAGGTCTACTCCGGCGACATCGCCGCGGCCGTCGGCATCAAGCAGGTCTACACGGGCGACACGCTCTGCGACCCGAGCCGGCCGATCGTCCTCGAGGCGATGGACTTCCCGGAGCCGGTCATCAAGGTGGCCGTCGAGCCGAAGACGAAGGCCGACCAGGAGAAGATGGGCGTCGCCCTCCAGCGCCTGGCCGAGGAGGACCCGACCTTCCAGGTCGAGACGAACGAGGAGACCGGTCAGACCGAGATCTCCGGCATGGGCGAGCTCCACCTCGAGATCCTCGTCGACCGCATGCGGCGCGAGTTCAACGTCGAGGCGAACGTCGGCACGCCGCAGGTCTCCTACCGCGAGACCGTCCGCTCGAAGGTCGAGAAGGTCGAGGGCAAGTTCGTCCGCCAGACCGGCGGCTCGGGCCAGTTCGGCGTCGTCGTCATCAACATGGAGCCGGCGCCCGGCGAGGGCTTCGTCTTCGAGAACCAGATCAAGGGCGGCGCGATCCCGGTGGACTACCACCGCGCGGTCGAGCAGGGCCTGTCGGAGGGCATGATCAACGGCCCGAAGGCCGGCTACCCGATGGTCGACGTCAAGGTCACCGTCATCGACGGCAAGTACCACGAGGTCGACTCCTCCGAGGTCGCGTTCAAGATCGCCGCGAACATGGCGTTCTCCGAGGCCGCCAAGCGCGCGAAGCCGACGCTGCTGGAGCCGATCTTCAAGGTCGAGGTCGTCACGCCCGAGGAGTTCATGGGCGACGTCATCGGCGACCTCAACCGGCGCCGCGGGCGGATCGAGGGCATGGAGGCGCGCGGCAACGCGCAGGTCGTCAACGCGTTCGTCCCGCTCAGCGAGATGTTCGGCTATTCGACCGACCTCCGCTCGGCCACGCAGGGCCGCGCGACCTACACGATGCAGTTCGAGCGCTACGACGAGGTCCCGGGCAACGTGTCCGAGGAGATCGTCGCGGCTCGAACCGGAGCGGCCGCCTAACCGGAACGCACGAAGCGCCGGGGCTGGGCTACCTTTCGCGGGTTCGCCCACTCCCGGAGCTGAACACCCCCCAGCACCGACCTTTCACAAGACGCAGAGACTCAGGAGCGAGCAGTGGCCAAGGAGAAGTTCGAGCGCGGCAAGCCCCACGTCAACGTGGGCACCATCGGTCACATCGACCATGGCAAGACGACGCTGACGGCGGCGATCACCACCGTGCTGGCCAAGGCCGGCGGCGGTGAGGCCCGGTCGTTCGCGGAGATCGACAACGCTCCGGAGGAGAAGGAGCGCGGCATCACGATCTCCACCTCGCACGTCGAGTACGAGACCGAGAACCGGCACTACGCGCACGTCGACTGCCCGGGGCACGCCGACTACGTGAAGAACATGATCACGGGCGCCGCGCAGATGGACGGCGCGATCCTGGTCGTGTCGGCCGCCGACGGCCCGATGCCGCAGACGCGCGAGCACATCCTGCTCGCCAAGCAGGTCGGCGTCCCGTACATCGTCGTCTTCCTGAACAAGGCGGACATGGTCGACGACGAGGAGCTCCTCGAGCTCGTCGAGGTCGAGGTCCGCGACCTGCTGTCCGAGTACGACTTCCCGGGCGACGACATCCCGTTCGTCGTCGGGTCGGCGCTGAAGGCGCTCGAGGGCGACGCGGAGTACGAGGCGAAGATCCTCGAGCTCGCCGAGCAGCTCGACACCTACATCCCGGAGCCGGTCCGCGCGCTGGACAAGCCGTTCCTCATGCCGGTCGAGGACGTCTTCTCGATCACGGGTCGCGGCACCGTCGCGACGGGCCGCGTCGAGCAGGGCGTCATCAACGTCGGCGACGAGGTCGAGATCGTCGGCATCCGCGAGCCCTCGAAGACGGTCGTCACGGGCGTCGAGATGTTCCGCAAGCTGCTCGACCGCGGTGAGGCCGGCGACAACATCGGCGCCCTCCTCCGCGGCACGAAGCGCGAGGACATCGAGCGCGGCCAGGTCCTGTGCAAGCCGGGGTCGATCACCCCGCACACGAAGTTCAAGGCCGAGGTCTACGTCCTGAAGAAGGAGGAGGGTGGCCGTCACACGCCGTTCTTCTCCGGGTACCGCCCGCAGTTCTACTTCCGCACCACGGACGTGACGGGCGTGGCCAACCTGCCCGAGGGCACGGAGATGGTCATGCCGGGCGACAACGTCCAGATGGAGATCGAGCTCATCCAGCCGATCGCCATGGACCAGGGCCTGCGCTTCGCCATCCGCGAGGGTGGCCGCACGGTCGGCTCCGGCGTCGTCGCGGAGATCATCGAGTAGCACCCCGAAGCATCACCTGAGAATCCGGGCCCGCCCGCCCGTCCCCGCCCGCCGACCGCGCCGTCCCCTCGGGGATCCGGCCGCGCCGGTCGGCGCGGGGGCGGGCGGGTGCCCGGCCCTCGGTCCCGGTCCGGGTCGCCGCGTGCGGCCCGTCGGGACGCCCCCGCTGGTCCGGACCCGTCGCGCCTCACGCCTCGGGCCGGTGCGAACCGGCGAACCGGCGCGCAGAGCACCAGCACAGAGTTTCTGCCAGACAGCAGACGGAACCGGAAGTACGAGAGCCCCCGATGGCCGCAGCCACACAGAACAAGATCCGCATCCGGCTCAAGGCCTACGACACGTCGGCCATCGAGTCGGCGGCGAAGGAGATCGTCGAGACGGCGCAGCGCACCGGCGCCACCGTCTCCGGTCCCGTGCCCCTGCCGACGGAGAAGAACGTCTACTGCGTGATCCGCTCGCCGTTCAAGGACAAGGACTCGCGCGAGCACTTCGAGATCCGCACCCACAAGCGGCTGATCGACATCCATCAGCCGACGCCGAAGACCGTCGACTCGCTCCAGCGGCTCGACCACCTCCCGGCGGGCGTCGACATCGAGATCCGGCTGGCGGGCTGACCCATGGCCGCGATCCTCGCCAAGAAGCTCGGCATGACCCAGCTGTTCCTGGAGGACGGCCGCGTCGAGCGCGTCACCGTGCTGGAGGCCGGCCCGTGCCCGGTCACGGCCAAGCGCACCGCCGACCGCGACGGCTACGACGCCGTCCAGCTCGCGTTCGGTGCCACGAAGGAGAAGCACCTCTCCAAGCCGGAGCTCGGTCACCTGAAGAAGGCCGGCGTCGGGCCCCACCGCCACCTCGTGGAGTTCCGCGACGTGGCCGTCGAGGCCGAGGTCGGCCAGTCGGTCACCGTCGAGGCGTTCGAGGCCGGCCAGAAGGTCAAGGTCGCCGGCACCTCGAAGGGCAAGGGCTTCCAGGGCACCGTCAAGCGCCACGGCTTCGGCCGCGGTCCGGTGACCCACGGCTCGCACAACACCCGCGCCCCGGGCTCGATCGGCGCCGCCGCCTACCCGGCGCGCGTCTTCAAGGGCCTGCGCGGCCCCGGCCGCATGGGCGGCGAGCGCGTGACCCAGCCCGGGCTGGAGATCGTGCGCATCGACGCCGACGAGAACCTGCTGATCCTGCGCGGCTCGGTCCCGGGACCGCGCAACGGCCTCGTGGAGGTCCGCACCGATGCCTGAGGCACCGATCCTCGGCGGCGGGACCATCTCGCTGGACGACGCCGTCTTCGGCGCGTCGTTCAACGGCCCGCTCGTCCACCAGAACGTCCGTCACGAGCTGAACGCTCGCCGGCAGGGCACCGCCAAGGCGAAGACGCGCGGCGAGGTCTCCGGCGGCGGCGCGAAGCCGTGGCGCCAGAAGGGCACCGGCCGCGCCCGCGCCGGCTCGTCCCGGTCCCCGATCTGGACCGGCGGCGGCACGATCTTCGGCCCGTCCCCGCGCAGCTACACCTTCAAGGTGAACCGCAAGGAGAAGCGCGCCGCGCTGCGCAGCGCGCTGTCGCTGCACGGCCTGCGCGGCTCCGTCGCGGGCGTCGACGCCACCGGCTTCTCGGAGCCGTCGACGAAGTCCGCCGCGGCCCTGCTGCAGACCTGGACGACCGCGTCCGGGACGACGCTGCTCGTCCTCGCCGAGAGCGAGGCGCAGGTCGCGCTGTCCTTCCGGAACCTCGAGAAGGTCACCGTGCTGCCGGCCGAGGCGGTCGGCGTGGCCGACCTCATCGGCGCCGGTCGCCTGCTCGTCTCGGCCGCGGCCGTCGACGAGCTCGTGGCCCGCGTCAACGGGACCACCTCCACCACGTCCGCGGAGGCCTGATCATGGATCCGACGCAGGTCATCATCCGCCCGGTCGTCTCCGAGAAGAGCTACGTCCTCTCGACGGTCGGCAAGTACACGTTCCGGGTGCACCCGGACGCGCACAAGACGCAGATCCGCCAGGCGGTGGAGTCGCTCTTCGACGTCCACGTCGAGGAGGTCCGCACGTCGAGCGTGAAGAGCAAGCCGAAGCGGCGCGGCACCACCAGTGGCCGCACCCGCGCCTGGAAGAAGGCCATCGTGCAGGTGCGCGAGGGCGAGGAGATCCCGATCTTCCAGTCGCTCGACGCGAGCCCGCAGGAGTAACCATGGGTATCCGCAAGCCGAAGCCCACCACCCCCGCCCAGCGGTTCGCGACCTACGCGGACTTCGCCGAGATCACGAAGACCGAGCCGGAGCGCTCGCTCGTCGAGGGCCTCACGAAGTCCGGTGGCCGCAACAGCTACGGGCGCAAGACGTCCCGCCATCGCGGCGGCGGCGCGAAGCGCCTGTACCGCCGGATCGACTTCAAGCGCGACAAGGACGGCGTGCCCGCGAAGGTCGCCGCCATCGAGTACGACCCCAACCGGACGTCGTACATCGCGCTGCTGCACTACGCCGACGGCGAGAAGCGCTACATCATCGCTCCCCGCAACCTGCAGGTCGGCACGACCGTGCAGAGCGGCAGCGACGCCGACATCAAGGTCGGCAACGCGCTGCAGCTGAAGGACATCCCGGCCGGCACGGTCGTGCACAACGTCGAGCTGCAGCCCGGCAAGGGGGGCCAGCTCGGCCGGTCCGCCGGGTCGTCGATCCAGCTGATGGCCAAGGACCAGGGCATGGCGACGCTGCGCCTGCCGTCCGGCGAGATGCGCCTCGTTCGCGAGTCGTGCCGCGCCACCATCGGCAGCGTCGGCAACGCCGACCACCAGAACGTGAAGATCGGCAACGCCGGCCGCAAGCGTCACATGGGCGTCCGCCCGCAGACGCGCGGCACGGCGATGAACCCGGTCGACCACCCGCACGGCGGCGGCGAGGGCTCCACCACGCCGGGCCGCCATCCGGTCACCCCGTGGGGCAAGCCCACGCTGGGGTACCGCACCCGCAAGAAGAACAAGCCGTCCGACCGCTACATCGTGCGCGGTCGCCGCCGCGGCAAGGGCAAGAGGAAGTAGGCCCCAATGAGCCGTTCGAGCAAGAAGGGGCCGTGGATCGAGGAGCGACTGATGTCGCGCATCGAGTCCATGAACTCCGCCAACGAGAAGAAGCTGATCAAGACCTGGTCGCGCGCTTCGACGATCTTCCCGGAGATGGTCGGGCACACGATCGCCGTCCACGACGGCCGCAAGCACGTCCCCGTGTTCGTGTCCGAGTCGATGGTCGGCCACAAGCTGGGCGAGTTCGCGCCCACGCGGACCTACCGCGGCCACGGCGACACCGCGAAGAGGCGCTGATCCATGGCTGACGAGACCCCCAAGGACGACGTCCAGGAGGAGCCGCAGGCCGAGGTGACCCCGACGGAGGCCGAGAGCCCCGCCGAGGAGCCGAAGGTCGAGGAGGCTGCTGCGACCGAGACGGTCGCGGAGGCTGCGGACTCCGACGAGGCCGATGCGCACGATCACGCGCACGACCACGATCACGATCACGACCACGCGCCGGCTCCGGTGCAGCAGGTCCGTGGTGGCGCGCGCGCCGACGCCCGCCGGGCCCGGCGCCGCCAGGCGGCCGGTGAGGTCCCGGTCGTCCGCGCGACCGCGAAGTACGTCCGCACGACGCCCCGCAAGGCGCGCCTGATCGCGGACCTCATCCGCGGCAAGGACGTCGAGGAGGCCCGCGCCATCCTCGCCCACAGCACGCGCTCGGCCGCCCAGGACTGGAGCAAGGTGCTCGAGTCCGCGGTCGCGAACGCCGAGAACAACCACGAGCTGATCGGCGACGAGCTGAAGGTCAAGAGCGTGACGGCCGACGACGGCCCGACGCTCAAGCGCTTCCAGCCCCGCGCCCAGGGTCGTGCGTATCGCATCAACAAGCGCACGAGCCACCTGGCCATCCAGCTGACGCCGAAGGACGAGGTCTGACATGGGACAGAAGGTCCATCCCGAGTCGATGCGCGTGGGCTACATCCACGACTGGAAGAGCCATTGGTTCAGCGCGCAGAACACCGCTGACTTCCTCGACGAGGATCGGCAGATCCGCGAGCACATCCAGAACAAGCTGGCGCACGCCGGCCTGTCGGACATCGCGATCCGCAAGAACAAGAACGAGGTCGAGGTCTCGATCCGCACCGCCCGCCCGGGCGTCGTGATCGGGAAGTCCGGCGTCGAGGTCGACGCGCTGCGCAAGGACCTGCACCGGATCACCGGCAAGCAGGTCAAGGTGAACATCCTCGAGGTCCGCCGTCCGGAGCTCGACGCGAAGCTCGTCGCGCAGTCGGTCGCCGAGCAGCTGCAGAACCGCGTGGCGTTCCGCCGCGCGATGAAGCGCGCCCTGACGAGCGCCATGCGCTCGGGGGCGAAGGGCTGCCGGATCCAGGTCGGCGGTCGCCTCGGCGGCGCCGAGATGTCCCGCACCGAGTCCTACCAGGACGGTCGCGTGCCGCTGCACACGATGCGCGCAGACATCGACTACGGCTTCTACGAGGCCAAGACGACCTTCGGCCGGATCGGCGTGAAGGTCTGGGTCAACAAGGGCGAGATCATGCCGGAGGGCTACGGCGCCTCCGACCTGACCGACGTCGACGGCCCGAGCACGAACGATCGCGACCGTCGTCGCGGCGGTGGCCGGCGCGACGACCGCGGAGGCTTCCGCGGCGGCGATCGCGGCGGCCGCGGCGGCGACCGTGGTGGCCGGGGCCCGGGTGGGCCCGGTGGCCGCGGTCCCGGTGGGCCGGGTGGCCCCCGCGGTGGTCGTGGACCCCAGGGAGGTGGGCGCTGATGCTGTCCCCGAAGCGCGTCAAGCACCGCAAGGTCCACCGCGGCCGCAAGCGCGGTCTCTCGCGTGGCCAGAACTCGGTGCAGTTCGGTGAGTACGGCCTGAAGTCGCTCGAGGCCGGCTGGATCACGAACCGCCAGATCGAGGCGGCGCGTATCGCCATGACCCGCAAGATCAAGCGCGGCGGCAAGGTCTGGATCAACGTCTTCCCGGACAAGAGCTACACGAAGAAGCCGGCCGAGACCCGCATGGGCTCCGGCAAGGGCTCGCCCGAGGGCTGGGTCGCCGTCGTGAAGCCGGGCCGCGTGATGTTCGAGCTCGCCGGCGTGCCGGAGCCCCTGGCCCGCGAGGCGATCCGCCTCGCCGGCCACAAGCTGCCCGTGAAGACCAAGTTCGTGACCGCGGAGGACGAGGCATGACGCGTCCCCAGGAGCTGCGCGACCTCGACGACGCCAAGCTCGCCGAGCAGGTCGCCACCGCCCGCAAGGAGATCTTCGGTCTCCGCTTCCAGCAGGCCACCGGCGAGCTGGAGAACACCACGGCGCTGCGCACCGCCCGCCGCGAGCTGGCCCGCGTGCTGACGATCGCTCGTCAGCGCGGCATCGATGTCGACCGGATCGGCTGAACCGATGGCTGACGAGAACACCGAGAACACCGAGAACCCCGAGGCCGTCGACGCCGCTGCGACCACCGAGGAGGAGGCGACCCCCGAGCCCCAGGCTCCGGAGGGTCCCGACCCCTCGCTGTCGCCCGTGCAGAAGCGCGCCTGGCACCGCCAGCGGCAGGGCACCACCGCCAAGCCGCAGCGCACGCCCGAGGAGCGCGCCCGCGAGCGCGCCGAGGAGCGCAAGAAGAAGGCCGTGGCGCGTCGCCGCCGTCGGCTGCAGGAGCGCGAGCGCAAGGTCGCCAAGCGCGAGGCGGAGGGTCCCAAGCAGGGCACCCCGCCCGCCGAGCGCGAGCCCGGCCGCGTCCAGGTCCGCCAGGGCATCGTCACGTCCGCCACCGGCGACAAGACGATCATCGTGCGGATCGACGCCCAGAAGCGCCACCGCAAGTACAAGAAGATCGTCCGCTCGTCCTCGAAGCTGCAGGCGCACGACGAGAGCAACGAGGCCGGCGTCGGCGACGTCGTCCGCGTGAACTCGTCGCGTCCGCTCTCGAAGACGAAGCGCTGGCGGCTCGCCGAGATCGTGGAGCGCGCGAAGTGATCCAGAACGAGTCCCGTCTGAAGGTCGCCGACAACACCGGCGCCCGCGAGATCCTGACCATCCGGGTGCACGGCGGTTCCCGCCGGCGCTACGCCCGCGTGGGGGACACCATCACCGCGACGGTGAAGTCGGCGACGCCGAACGGCTCGGTCAAGAAGGGCGAGGTCGTGAAGGCCGTCGTCGTCCGGACCCGCAAGGAGTTCGGGCGCGAGGACGGCACGTACATCGCCTTCGACGAGAACGCGGCCGTCATCATCGACGCGAACAACAACCCGCGCGGCACCCGCATCTTCGGGCCGGTCGCTCGCGAGCTGCGCGAGCGGTCGTTCATGAAGATCGTGTCGCTGGCGCCGGAGGTGCTCTAAAATGGGCCTTCGCATCCGTCGCGACGACGAGGTCGTCGTGATCAGCGGCAAGGACCGTGGCAAGACCGGAACGGTCATCCACGTCGATCCCGCCGGGGAGCGCGTCACCGTCCAGGGCGTCAACCTCGTCAAGCGTCACCAGCGCCCGAACCCGATGGCGGCGCCCGGCAGCCCGGCTGCCCAGGGCGGCGTGATCGAGCGCGAGGGGGCGATCCACGTCTCGAACGTCATGCTCGTAGATCCCAAGACCAACAAGCCCACCCGCGTGGGCGTGACCCGGACCGACGACGGCCGCCGCGTGCGCGTCGCGCGTCGCTCGGGTCAGCAGATCGACTGAGGTAGCCGCGATGAGTGCGACCACGACCGCGCGACTGAAGACGCGCTACCTCGACGAGATCCGGCCGGTCCTGTTCGAGCGCCACGGGTACAGCTCGATCATGCAGGTCCCGCGCCTGGAGAAGATCACGCTGAACATGGGCCTCGGCGAGGCCAAGCAGGACAACAAGACGTTCGCCCAGGCCGTCGAGCAGCTCGCCGCGATCGCCGGCCAGCAGCCGAACGTCCGCCGGGCCCGCAAGTCGATCGCCGGCTTCAAGCTGCGCGAGGGCATGCCGGTCGGCGCGGCGGTGACGCTGCGCGGCGAGCGGATGTACGAGTTCCTGGACCGGCTGCTGTCGATCGCGCTCCCGCGGGTGCGCGACTTCCGCGGCCTGAAGACGACGAGCTTCGACGGCCGTGGCAACTACGCCATCGGCGTGCGCGAGCAGATCATCTTCCCGGAGATCGACTACGACGCCATCGACCAGGTGCGTGGCCTCGACATCATCTTCACGACCTCGGCCCAGACCGACGGCGAGGCCTTCTCGCTGCTGCAGGAGCTCGGCTTCCCCTTCTCGCGCGAGGGCAAGCGTCCTGCCGGTGCGCCGGAGCCGACGACGACCACCAAGGGGAGCTGACCCATGGCGAAGACCTCTCAGCGCGTCCGCCAGGCGCGCCCCTCGAAGTACCAGTCCCGCGAGTACACGCGCTGCCGCTCCTGCGGCCGGTCGCGCTCGGTCTACCGCAAGTTCGGCGTCTGCCGGATCTGCCTGCGCGAGCTCGCCCATCGGGGCTACATCCCCGGCATGACGAAGAGCAGCTGGTAAGCATGTCCACGACCGACCCGATCGCGGACCTGCTCACCCGCATCCGCAACGCGATCACCGCCGCGCACCGCACCGTCGACGTCCCCGCCTCCAAGGCGAAGGTCGAGATCGCCCGCATCCTCAAGGAGCAGGGCTACATCTCCGACGTCGAGGTCCGTCCGTCCACGGACACGCCCGGCGAGCTGCTCCACATCACGCTGAAGTACACGAAGAACCGGAGCTCCGCGATCACCGGCCTGCGCCGCGTGTCGCGTCCGGGCCAGCGCCTCTACGTCGGCGCCGGCGAGGTCCCCAAGTCGCTCGGCGGCCTGGGCACCGTGATCATGTCCACCTCGAGCGGCATCATGACCGGCCACGACGCGCGCGCAGCGGGCGTCGGCGGCGAGGTCTGGGCCGAGGTCTGGTGACCCCATGAGCCGCATCGGTCGCAAGCCGATCCCGGTCCCGACCGGGGTCGACGTCACCATCGAGCCGGGCGTCGTCTCGGTCAAGGGCCCCAAGGGCGCCCTGTCGGAGGCGATCCACCGCGACATCACCGTCACCCAGGAGGGTGCGGAGATCGTCGTCACGCGTCCCACCGACCGCGGTCCGCACCGAGCGCTGCACGGCCTGAGCCGCAGCCTCATCGCGAACATGGTCGAGGGCGTCACCGCCGGCTTCGCCAAGACGCTCGAGATCCAGGGCGTCGGCTACCGCGCCGCGCTCAAGGGCAAGGACCTCGAGCTCGCGCTCGGCTACTCGCACCCCGTCGTCGTCGAGGCCCCCGAGGGCATCGAGTTCGAGGTGCCGCAGCCGACCCGCGTCATCGTCAAGGGCTCCAACAAGCAGCTCGTCGGCGAGATCGCGGCGAACATCCGCAAGAAGCGTCCGCCGGAGCCCTACAAGGGCAAGGGCGTCCGCTACGAGGGCGAGTACGTCGCCCGGAAGGTGGGCAAGCGCGCATGAGCATCGTCACCAAGGAAGCGCGCCGTCTCAAGCGGCGCCGCCGCGTGCGGGCGAAGGTCACCGGCACCGCCGAGCGGCCGCGCATCGCGGTCTTCCGCAGCAACCGGGGCATCTTCGCCCAGCTCATCGACGACGAGGCCGGTCACACGATCACCTCGGTGCAGTGGACCGAGCCCGAGCTGCGGGAGCTGTCCAAGAAGGAGCAGGCCTCGAAGGCCGGTCAGCTGCTGGCCGAGCGCGCGAAGGCCGCCGGGGTCGAGGTCGCGGTCTTCGACCGCGGCGGGTACCAGTACCACGGGCGCGTGCAGGCGTTCGCCGAGGCCGTCCGCGAGGGCGGGCTGCAGGTCTAGGAGGCCGCTGAACCATGGCTATCGATCGCACCGTCAGTCCCGTCGGGTACGACCTGCAGGAGCGGGTCGTCGAGATCAACCGCGTCGCGAAGGTCGTCAAGGGCGGCCGTCGCTTCTCGTTCACCGCCCTCGTGGTCGTGGGCGACGAGTCCACCGTCGTCGGCGTCGGCTACGGCAAGGCCAACGAGGTCCCGACCGCCATCCAGAAGGCCGTCGAGCGCGCGAAGAAGGACCTGTTCAAGGTCCCGCGTCACGGCTCGACGATCACCCATCCGGTGATCGGGCGCTTCGGGTCCGGCCAGGTCCTCCTCAAGCCGGCCTCGCCGGGTACCGGCGTCATCGCCGGCGGCGGCGTCCGCGCCGTGCTCGAGCTCGCCGGCATCCAGGACATCCTGAGCAAGAGCCTCGGCTCGCAGAACCCGATCAACCTCGTGAAGGCGACGGTCGACGGTCTGCAGACGTTGCGCACCCCGAAGGAGGTCGCCGACCTCCGCGGGATCAGCGTCGCCGACGTGCTCGGCCTCTCGCAGCGCGAGGACGAGGCCGTCGAGGAGACCGAGGAGGTCACGGCATGAGCACGCTGAAGGCCACCCAGTTCAAGTCGGCCATCGGCAGCAACCAGGCGCAGCGCGAGACGCTGCGCTCCCTGGGCCTGCGTCGGATCGGCCACACCGTCGAAGTCCAGGACACCCCGCAGCAGCGGGGCCAGCTGCACGCCGTGCGGCACCTGGTCCGCGTCGAGGAGGCGTGATGAGCAACGAGCAGCAGCTCGACCAGATCGGGCTCCACAGCCTGAGCCCGGCCGAGGGCAGCCGCAAGTCGCGCAAGCGCGTCGGCCGCGGTCACGGCTCCGGGCACGGCAAGACCTCCGGTCGCGGGCACAAGGGCGCGGGCTCGCGCTCGGGCGCCAAGGACCGGACCGGTTTCGAGGGCGGCCAGAACCCGCTCCAGAGCCGGATGCGCAAGCTGCGCGGTCCGAACAAGAAGACCTCGATGCCCTTCGAGCGCTTCCGCACGGCCACCCAGGCCGTGAACCTCGACACGCTCGCGGACCGCTTCGAGTCCGGCGCCGACGTGACGCTCGAGGCGCTGCAGGCCAAGGGCCTCGTCCGCGACAACGGCGTCCCGGTCAAGGTGCTGGGCCGCGGCGAGCTGCAGGGCCCGCTGACGGTGCACGCGCACCGCTTCAGCAGCTCGGCGCGCGAGGCGATCGAGTCCGCCGGCGGCACGGCCGTCGTCGTCGAGGCCTGATCACCGCCTCACCCTTCGCGGCTCCGCGGCCCCGGGCGACTGCGCCCGGGGCCGCGTCCGCGTACCATGCCTGATCCCGGTCGCTCGCCCCGTGGCGCGCACCGGTCCTCCGCCGGCTCGTCCGGCCGTCCCGTTCCCGCATCAGAGCCAGCACGATGATCCGCATCCTCACCGGCGCGCTCACGGTTCCCGAGATCCGCAAGAAGATCGGGTTCACGCTCGCCTTGCTCGCGCTCTACCGCATCGGGGCGCAGATCCCCGTCCCGGGGGTCTCCGAGGAGGGCGTCCGCGCCATCCAGGAGAGCTTCGGCTCCGGCTCGGCGCTCCAGCTGCTGAACGTCTTCTCGGGCGGCGCGCTGAGCCAGATCGCGATCTTCGCGCTCGGCATCATGCCGTACATCACCGCGTCGATCGTCCTGCAGCTCCTGCAGGTCGTGGTGCCCTCGCTCGAGAAGCTCAAGCAGGAGGGCGAGCAGGGCCAGCAGCGGATCACGCAGTACACCCGCTACCTCACGGTGGCGCTGGCGGCCGGCCAGTCGATCGCCTACGTCTTCCTCTTCCGGACCTTCTCCGACCAGGCCGGCGAGCCGCTGATCGACCCGTTCAACTTCGGGACGGTCTTCATGATCGCCGTCTCGCTCACCGCGGGCGCGATGATCGTCATGTGGATGGGCGAGCTCATCACGCAGCGCGGCGTCGGCAACGGCATGTCGCTGATGATCTTCGCGTCGATCGTCTCGGGCCTCCCGGGCGGCGTCAGCAACTGGTGGCAGAGCGGCGATCAGGTCTTCAAGGTCCTGCTGCCGTTCCTCGTCCTCGCGGTCATCGCCGCGGTGGTCTTCATCCAGGAGGGCCAGCGCCGGATCCCCATCCAGTACGCCAAGCGCGTCATCGGACGGCGGATGAGCGGGGGCGGGCAGACCTACCTGCCGCTGAAGGTCAACATGGCGAACGTCATCCCGGTGATCTTCGCCGCGTCGATCATGTCGATCCCGCCGACGATCGCGCAGTTCATCACGCACGATCCGGCCAACGGCGTCCAGGAGTTCCTCCGCTACGGCAGCTGGGCCTACGTCGCCGGCGAGACGATCTTCATCATCCTGTTCACCTACTTCTACACCGCGGTGACGTTCAACCCGGTGGAGCAGGCGGACAACCTGAAGAAGTACGGCGGGTTCATCCCCGGGGTGCGACCGGGACGACCCACGGCCGAGTTCCTCGACCGCATCCTCGCGCGACTGACCTTCCCCGGCGCGCTGTACCTCGCCGCGGTCGCCGCGCTGCCGACCCTCCTCTTCAACCAGACCACGCAGGGCTTCGCGTTCGGCGGCACCTCGCTGCTGATCGTCGTCGGCGTCGCGCTCGACACCGTCAAGCAGGTCGAGGCCCAGCTGATGATGCGCAACTACGAGGGGTTCCTGCGATGAGCCCCGCACGCTGCAGCCGACGCGGACGGAGCACCGATCGATGAGCGAGTTGAACCTGATCCTGCTGGGCCCGCCCGGTGCCGGGAAGGGCACCCAGGGCGAGCGGCTGACCTCCAGCGAGCCGCTGGAGTACGTCGTCACCGGCCAGATCCTGCGCGAGGCCGTCCGCGAGGGCACCGAGCTCGGGCTGAAGGCGAAGGGCTTCATGGACGCCGGCGAGCTCGTGCCCGACGAGCTCGTCATCGGCCTGATCCTCGAGCGCGTGCGCTCGGAGGCGGCCTCCGACGGCTTCGTGCTGGACGGGTTCCCGCGGAACATCGCCCAGGCCGAGGAGCTCGACGCCGCGCTGAAGGAGCTCGGGCGCGACCTCAACGGCGCGCTGCTCATCGACGTGCCGGACGAGGAGATCGTCCGCCGGCTCTCGGGCCGTCGCGTGTCGCAGTCCGGCCGCGTGTACCACGTCGAGTTCGACCCGCCGAAGGTCGAGGGCAAGGACGACGTCGACGGCTCGGACCTCATCCAGCGAGACGACGACAAGCCGGAGACGATCCGCAAGCGCCTGTCCGTGTACCACGCGCAGACCGAGCCGCTCGTCTCGTACTACGAGGAGCGGGGCCTGCTGCACCGCTTCGACGGGACGCAGGGCGTCGACGAGGTCGCAGCGCACCTGCGCAAGACCGTCTCGACGCTGCGTCTCGAGGACGCCGTCTGAGCGACCCGGACGCGGCATGGGGATCCGCCTGAAGCGCCCCGCCCAGGTCGACGGCATCGCCGCCGCCGGGCGGATCCTCGCCGACGTCCTCGACGAGCTGGCGACGCTCGCCGTCCCCGGGACGTCGACCGCCGACCTCGACGCGGTGGCCCGCGAGCGGATCGCGGCCGCGGGCGGCCGCCCGTCGTTCCTCGGCTACCGCGGGTTCAAGGGCGCGATCTGCGCCTCGCCGAACGACCTCGTCGTCCACGGGATCCCGAACGCGACGCCCCTGCGCGACGGGGACCTGCTGTCCCTCGACGTCGGCGTGACGCTCGACGGGCTCGTGGCCGACGCCGCGCGCACGGTTCCGGTCGGCGCGCTCGGGGCGGCCGACGGCCACCTCGTGGAGACCGCCGAGGCCGCGCTCGCCGACGCCGTGTCCGTCTGCCGGCCGGGGAACCGGATCGGCGACATCGGCCACGCGGTCGCGAGCCGCTGCGCCACGGCCGGCCTGCAGGTCTTCCCGACGCTCATCGGGCACGGGGTGGGGTTCGCCCTGCACGAGGACCCGCAGGTGCCCAACATCGGCAAGCCCGGCACCGGCCGCCCGCTCGAGCCGGGGCTCGTGATCGCGATCGAGCCGATGGTGACCCTCGGCCGCGCGGCCATCCGCATGGCGGACGACGGCTGGTCGGTCTTCACCGTCGACGGCGCGCGCGCCACCCACGCCGAGGTGACCGTGGCGATCACCGACGACGGCGCGCGGGTCCTGACCCCGTGGGGCGGCGACGGTCGCTGGGCCGTCTGACCCCGAACCCGGCGGAGACGGCGCGACGGCGGGCGGTCGACCGGCCGCTTTGCAGGGACTTGCCCGGCGGCGCTCCGCCGCGCACGCCGGTTGCTAGGGTCCTCCGTCCCCCGCGGGGCGGGGACGCAGCACGGCGCGCGACGCGGCCCGCGAGGGTCGCTGCGGGCCGCAACGCGTCACCGCCGATCCGTCTGGTACCGTTCCGAATCTGCGCGTGTCACGTCCTCCCCTGGACGCGCACGCTTCAGCGGCTGGTAGCGACGGGCCTCCGCGCCGTCAGAGCCACGCTGCTGGTCATCGAGCCGAGAAGGGAACCATGAAGGTACGACCGTCGGTCAAGCCGATGTGCGAGAAGTGCAAGGTCATCCGCCGCAACGGTGCGGTCCTGGTGATCTGTCAGAACCCGCGGCACAAGCAGCGGCAGGGCTGACCTCATGGCACGTATCGCCGGCATCAACATCCCGCTGAACAAGCGGATCGAGATCGGTCTCACCTACATCTACGGGATCGGCCGCTCGGGCTCGAACGAGATCCTGAAGGCGACGGGCATCGATCAGGACACGAAGGTCCGTGACCTGACCGAGGACCAGGTCGCCGCCCTCCGCGAGCACATCGACCGCCACGTCGTGGTCGAGGGCGATCTGCGCCGCGAGCGCAACCAGGCGGTCAAGCGCCTGATGGAGATCGGCTGCTACCGCGGGATCCGTCATCGCCGGAACCTCCCGGTGCGCGGTCAGAAGACGAAGACGAACGCGCGCACCCGCAAGGGCCCGAAGCGCATGCCCACCGCGGGCAAGAAGAAGCCCGGCAAGAAGTAAGGGACCCACATGCCCGCTCCGAAGCGCCCCGCTCGCGGCCGCCGCAAGCCGAAGAAGAACATCCCCGTCGGCCAGGCCCACATCAAGACGAGCTTCAACAACACGATCGTGTCGCTCACCGACAAGGAGGGCAACGTGATCGCCTGGGAGTCCGCCGGCGGTGCCGGGTTCAAGGGCTCCCGCAAGTCGACGCCGTTCGCGGCGCAGGTCACGGCCGACTCCGCCGCCCGCAAGGGCATCGAGCAGGGCCTCGAGAAGGTCGAGGTCTTCGTCAAGGGCCCCGGCTCCGGGCGCGACACCGCGATCCGCTCCCTCCAGGCCGCCGGCCTCGAGGTCACGACCGTCCGCGACGTGACGCCGCAGGCGCACAACGGCTGCCGCCCCAAGAAGCGGCGCCGCGTCTGAGCCACCGCGCTTCCAGGACCCCCGTCGCGGGCGGCGGGGGGACCAGCGCTCCCCTTCGTCCGCACGCCTGGCCGCAGCGCCCACCCGCGGCCACCCGTCTTTCGACGACGCAAGGACCCTGATGCTCGACTACCAGACCCCCCGGATCACCAGCGAGTCCGTGGAGGACAACCGCGGCACGTTCACGATCGAGCCCCTCGAGCGCGGCTTCGGCTACACGTTCGGGAACTCGCTGCGCCGCGTCCTGCTGAGCTTCCTCTCCGGCGCCGCCGTCACGAACGTCCGGATCGAGGGCGTCGCCCACGAGTTCACGACGCTCGACGGCGTCACCGAGGACGTGACGGACATCGTCCTGAACCTCAAGGCGCTCGTCTGCCGCATGCACTCCGACGCCAGCGAGGTCGAGGCGCCGCTCGTCGCCGAGGGCCCGGGCGAGGTCACCGCGAAGGACATCGACCTGCCCGCCGGCGTGGAGATCCTCAACCCCGAGGCGCACATCGCGACCCTCGAGGCCGGGACGAAGCTCGAGGTCTACCTCACGATCGGCCAGGGTCGCGGCTACCGCACCGCCGACGACAACAAGACGGCGGACCAGCCGATCGGCGTCATCCCGATCGACTCGATCTTCTCGCCGATCCGTCGCGTCGCCTACCGGGTCGAGCCGGCCCGCGTCGGTCAGCGCACGGACTTCGACCAGCTGCAGCTCGACATCGAGACCGACGGCTCGATCGAGCCGGGCGAGGCGCTCCGCGAGGCCGCCGAGATCCTCATCCAGCAGCTCGCCGTCTTCACCGACCCGGACCGGGTCGAGGAGCTCCGCGCCTCCGTCGGTGGCGAGCTCGAGGACGGCCTCGGGGTCGAGGGCGCCTTCGGCGACCCGACCGACGAGATGATGATCGAGGAGCTCGAGCTCGGCGTCCGCTCGTACAACTGCCTGAAGCGCGCCGGCATCCAGACCGTCGGCGACCTCACCTCGAAGACCGAGGCCGAGCTCGCCGCCATCCCGAACTTCGGCAAGAAGTCGATCGACGAGGTCGTCGAGACCCTCGCCGCGCGGGGCTACAGCCTCCGCGACGAGTAGGACCGGCACCGGAACCTGCCGCCCAGAAGGACTGACGATGCGTCACCAGAAGACCCGCCACAAGCTCTCTCGCTCGAGCGCCCATCGCAAGGCGCTGCTCCGCAACCTCTCCAAGGAGGTCATCGAGCACGAGCGGATCACGACGACCGAGGCGAAGGCCAAGGCGCTGAAGCCGGAGATCGAGAAGCTCATCACGCTCGCCAAGCGCGGTGACCTGCACGCGCGGCGCCAGGCGCTCTCGGCCCTCGGCCAGGACAAGTTCGCCACGTACAAGCTCTTCGAGGACATCGCCCCGCGGTACGCGGAGCGTCCGGGCGGCTACACCCGGATCCTGAAGCTCGGGCCGCGCAAGAGCGACGCGACCGAGATGGTCCTCATCGAGCTCGTCTGAGCCTCCGAGCACCCGCCTCGCCGAACGGCCGCCTCCGGGCGGCCGTTCGCGTTCCCGGCCGGCGGTACCCTGGAGGGGTGAGCGGCTGGCGCGCCATGGCGGCCTCCTCCGTCCGGATCGGCGACGACGAGCGCGAGCTCGTGCTCGCCGAGCTGCGCGCCCAGTACGCGGCCGGTCGGCTCGACGCGGCCGAGCTCGAGGAGCGCTCGGCGCGCGTCGTCGCGGCGCGGACGCGCGGGGACGTCGTGCCGCTGCTGCTGGACCTGCCGGGCGCGCTGCGCCGCGTGGCCGGGGAGCCGGTCCGCCGTCGGGCCGGCGCGCTGGCGCGGCGGGCCGACCGCGCGGCGATCCGCGGGCACGCCTGGACCTTCGGCGGCGTGAACGGCGGGGCCCTCGCCGTCTGGGCGGTCGGCGGCGCCGGCGCCTTCTGGCCGGCGCTCGTCCTCGTCCCGACGACGCTGCTGCTCGGCGGGCACGTTCGCGTCCGGCGTGCGGTGCGTCGGCGCCTCGACGGCCGTCCCGGCTCGCTCCCCCGCTGACGGCGGCCGCGCCCGTGCCTGCGACGCGCAAGGGCCGTTCCCGGGCCGCGCGCGACCGGCCGGGTGCGCGAGGATGCGCCGCGCGTGACCGCGACCCGCCTGGAGATCGAGTACGACGGCACCGAGCTGGCCGGCTGGGCCGCGCAGCCCGGCTTGCGGACGGTGCAGGGAGAGCTCGAGCGCGCGCTCGGCATCGTCCTGCGCCGCGAGACGCGCCTGACCGTCGGCGGCCGCACGGACCGCGGGGTCCACGCGGTCGCGCAGGTGGCCTCCTACGAGGGCGGCCCGCCCGACCTGCGCGGCGTGAACGCCGTGCTGCCGCGGGACGTCGCCGTCCGCACCGCGACCGTCCAGGACTCCGGGTTCGACGCGCGCCGCGTCGCGACGAGCCGGACCTACTGCTTTCGCCTCCACACGCGGCGCACGCCGTCGCCGTTCGGCCGTCGGCAGGCCCTCTGGTGGCCCCACCGGGTCGACGAGGGGCGACTGCGGGACTGCGCGGACGCCCTCGAGGCGGCCGGGGAGCCCGACTTCACCGCGTTCACCCCGAGCCGGACCGAGCACGTCCGCTTCCGGCGGCGGGTGCTGCACGCCGCGTGGCGACGCGACGGCGAGTGGCTCGAGTTCTGGATCGAGGCCGACGCGTTCATGCGCCACATGAACCGGATCCTCGTCGGGACGATGCTCGAGGTCGCCGCCGGCCGGCGCACGACCGAGGCCTTCGCCGCGCTGCTCGAGGGCGCGCCGCGGTCCGCGGCCGGCGTCACGCTGCCGCCGCAGGGCCTGCACCTCGCCGGGATCGCCTACCCCGAGGCGTTCGGGGGGCCCGCGTCGCCGCCGGACGGATGGGGCCGCCCGCCCTGGGCCTGACGCCGGGACGCGGCCACCCGCCTTCGCGATCACCAGAACGGGGGATGCCGCGGACTCGGCCGTCGGCGAGCCTCGCGGCATGCTCGCTCCCCCCGGTGCGCGTCGCGGGCTCCTCCGCGCGGCCCTCCCCGCCATCGCCCTGCTCGCGGTCGCGCCGGCGCCGTCGGGCGCAGCCGGTCCGCTCGAGCCGGTTCGCCCACGCGCGGCGTCGGCGACCCTCGACCTGTCGTTGCCGGTCCGCTCGGTGACCGTGGCGCGCGACGGTCGGCGGGTCGACGTCCGGCCCGCCTCGAACGCCCGGCGCGCCGTCCTGCGCCAGCGCGGCACCGCTCCCCAGACGGTCCGGCTCGACGGTCGCGCCCTCGCCCGGACGCTCGACGGCCTCGCCGGATCGGCGTCGCTGCGGCTACGGGCCGGCGGGCGCACGGTGACCGCCCGGGTGGCGCGCGTCCACGGGGACCGGGTGTCGCTGCGCGCCGTGCGACGGGCGCGCGCGGGACGCTGGAGCACGCGAACCCTCCGGATCACCGTGCGCCGGCGAGTCACCGCGCAGGGACGGTGCGTGCCGCTGCCGCTGGCGCGCTGCCCGCACGCGAGCCTGCCGTTCGCCGCGCTCCTCGGTGCCGACCTCCGCGGCGCCGACCTGCGGCGCGCCGATCTGCACCGCGCCTCGCTGCACCGGGCCAGTCTCGCCGGGGCCGACCTGCGAGGCGCCGACCTGCGGGGCGCGGACCTCACCGCCGCGGACCTGCGCGGCGCGCGGCTGGAGGGCGCCAACCTCGCGGACGCGACGGTGCAGTTCGGCCGACGGAGCGGCGCGCGCCTCGCCGGCGCGCACCTCTGCCGGACGTTGCTGCCCGGCCGCTCCGCGCGCTCGATGCGCGACTGCGGCGATCGCGCGCCGACCCGCTCGCGGCGCGTCGGCCCGCGCCGACTCGGCACGGTGCCGGCCGTGGCGGCGGCGGTCGCGTCGACGGCCCGCACGAGCGCTCGGGACCGCGCCGCCGCGGCGCGCCACGCCCCGTCGGGGTCCGCCGCCGAGGCCCGGGCGCCGCGCCGGACGACCCGGGCGGCACTGCGCGCCCCCGTTCCCGCACCCGGCTTCTGCATCCTCTACTCGAACACGCGCGACGAGGACGGCGACGGCCTCAGCGACTGCTTCGAGGAGACGGAGCGGTCGCTGACGATCACGAACGTCGACGACCTGCGCGCCGGCCGCGAGCAGCACGAGCGCACGGGCATCACGAGCAGCCACGCCAAGGCCGACACCGACGGCGACGGCCTGAGCGACGGCGACGAGCAGGCCCTGCGCACCGATCCGCGGTCGGCCGACACCGACGGGGACGGACTCCGGGACCCGGACGAGGGGGCCTACGGCGCCTCGCCGGTCCACGCCGACAGCGACGGCGACGCCCGGATCGCAGGCGCACCGGTCGACGAGCGTCTGCTCGACGGCGCCGAGGTCGGCAGCTGGGGGACGTCCCCGGTGGAGTCCGACACCGACGGCGACGACATGGGCGACGCCGAGGAGATCCGCGAGGGCGAAGGGACGTTCGATCCCCTCGTCGCCGATCTGCCGCGGTTCAAGATCGAGGCGCCGCAGGTGAACATCGACATCCCGATCACCGTCGAGCTCGGCGAGACGAGGTCCGACGAGCGGTCGACCTCGACCCTGAAGTCCAGCGAGCACACCGAGAGCCACTCCCTCGGCGTGAAGCTCGGCCTGAAGTTCAGCGAGGAGTTCGAGTCCGAGACGGAGGTCGGCGTCCCGGAGGACGAGGAGAAGGTCACCGCGAAGGTCGGCTCGGAGCAGAGCATCAGCACGAGCACGACGAACAAGTGGGAGGACACGAGCAGCGTCGAGAAGGAGTACGGCCGGATCCAGGAGCTCGAGACCTCGCGGGAGACGACGATCGAGCCCGAGGGCTGCCTCCAGGCCACGGTGAAGGTCACGAACACCGGGCGCGTGGGCTTCCGGATCGCCGAGACCCCGCAGTTCCTCGGCGAGATCTCCGATCCGGAGAAGCCCGAGGAGTCCCGGACGTTCGCGACGTTCTCCCCGACGGCCGGCACCGCCGACTTCGGCGCGCCGTGCCCGAAGGCCACCGATCAGGCCATCCAGCTGGCTCCGGGCGCGACCCAGAACGTGTCCGTCGGGGCGCAGCAGAGCTCGGAGGTCCTGAAGGAGTACCTCGCCGACCCGACGCCGATGACGATCCACATGGGGAACTTCTCGATCGTCGACGACCAGCAGAAGCCGTTCGAGAAGATCCTGCAGGCCGTCGACGCGAAGACCGCGACGGTGATCGTGGACCTCGGGCCGTGCCCGGAGCAGGACGCCACGTGCGACGACGATCAGCGCGTCCGCCAGATGCAGATCGCCGCCGGCGTGCGCAAGGCCCGCGACGACGCCGGTCGACTGGTGCCGGCGGGCCTCCCGGTCGGCGCGGCGCTCGAGCGGCTGAAGCTGTCGCCGAAGTACGGTCCCCACCGGCGGGAGGGCCAGCCCGGCGGGGCGGCGGCGAAGCTCGTCTCGCTGCTCGGGGTCGCCGACGCCCAGGACGCCAACCAGGGCACCTGGGTGGTGAGCGGCACCGCCGAGGGGATCGCCGTCGACGACGTCCCGCTGCGCGACGCGAAGCTCGTCCCCGGCGACACCATCGTGCTCACGTATCTCGCCGACCGCGACGACGACGGCGTCCCGAGCACGATTGAGACGATCGAGGGCACGAGCGAGCGGGCGAAGGACACCGACGGCGACGGGCTGAGCGATCGGATCGAGACCCGCGTCGGCTGGCGCGTGCCGCTGCCGGGGCCGCCCGACGCCGCGAAGCCCAAGCCCGACTACCGCGTGTTCTCGAACCCCCGCGGCTGCGACACCGACGACGACGGCTCCCCCGACGGTCCCGGACCCGGGACCCGCGATGACCCGTGTCCGAAGGGCCCCGCCGAGCACGGACGCGCGCCGCAGGACAAGAGCCGCGCGTCGGATCCCGACGGCGGCGCGCGGGGCACGGACCCGAAGCTCGCCGACTCCAACCGCAACGGCGTCCAGGACGGCGTCGAGCCCGCGCCGGCGGTCTACTCCGCCGTGCCGCCGGGCGCGCGGATTCCGGCCTGGGTCGGGCAGTTCGGCGGCTCGGGGTCCGGTGGCGGGCGGTTCAAGGGCCCGAGCGCGCTCACGGTCGACCGGTACCGCAAGGACGGGACGCGCGCGTTCGTGGTGGATCCGGGCAACAGCCTGCTGCAGCAGTTCTCGCTCGCGTACGCCGGAGGGCAGCTCACCGCGAAGCACCTCGGCGACATCCACCGCGAGGGCGGCTTCCGCGGCGTGGCGACCTCGCCGGCCACCTCGACCGATCGCGACCGCGTCGAGGGCCAGGTGACGTTCGCCGGGGCCTTCACCGCGAACCCGCTGGCGTTCGTGCAGTTCGCCGTGCAGGCGCACAACGGGACCTCGCGGGCCGGGATCGGGGGCGACCTGGGGGCGGAGGACCTCGGGGCCGGCGTCGACGGCGTGGGCGCGCGCAGCGCGGCGCTCGACGTCGACGAGAGCGGCAACTACTACGTCGCGCGGGCCCGCAACGCGACCGGGCGCGACGCCGCGAAGCAGAACCGCGACGAGGCGTCGGTGACGATGCACGATCCCAAGGGCAAGAAGGTGAAGACGTACGCCGGCGCGCGGAACCCCCAGGGGATCGCCGTCGGGCCCTACGGCGACGTCTTCGTGACGTCCAACGCGTCCGACGACGCGCGCGTGCGCCGCTACGACGGGGCGACGGGGTGCGAGCTGTACCGCCTGCCGCTGACCGGGGCCGCGGGGGTGGCCGTCGACCAGGACGGCTACGTCTACGTCGCCGACACCGCCGCCGATGTCGTGCGCAAGTACTCCAACGACCTCACGCTCCTCGGCACGATCGGGACCCGCGGGCGCGGCGACGGGCAGTTCGAGGACCCGGTCGACATCGACGTCGACACCGCGGGCGACGTGTTCGTCGTCGACCGCGGCAACGACCGGGTGCACGCGTTCGCCTACCCGTTCGGGGAGGGCGAGCGGCAGCCGCGCTTCCCGGAGTCCAAGGGGCGGCCCAAGGGCTGCTCGTAGCGCGCCGCGGCGGGGCCCGGCGATCGGCCGCCGGCTCCCGCGCTCTACGCTGGTGGGGATGGCCACGCGCGTCCTGCTGACGAACGACGACGGGATCCGCGCGACCGGGCTCGTGGCGCTGCGCGCGGCGCTGCTGCGCCTCGACGGGATCGACCTGCGCGTCGTGGCGCCCGACGGCAACCGCTCCGCGACCGCGCGCTCGATCACGGTCCGGCGTCCGCTCGCGGTGCGGGACGAGGCGTTCGAGGACGGCGGCACCGGGCTGGCGACCGACGGCATGCCGACGGACTGCGTGCGGCTGGCGATGCACGGCGTCTTCGGCGACTGGCGTCCGGACCTCGTCGTCAGCGGCATCAACCACGGCGCGAACCTCGGCGAGGACGTGACGTACTCCGGGACGGTGGCGGCCGCGCTGGAGGCCGCGATCCACGACGTCCCGGGCGTCGCCGTGTCGATGGCCTCGCCGCACGGCGACTGGAACCTCCGCGACGAGTTCACCTGGGACTTCACCGTCGCCGCCGAGCTCGCCGCGCGGGTCGTGGCCGAGCTGCACCGCGGTTTGCTGCCGGGGGCCGCGAACGACGGCGCGCCGATCGTCCCGCTCGACGAGCGCACGATCCTCAACCTCAACGTCCCGCAGGGCGAGGTGTCGGCCGTCGAGGTCACGCGCCTGGGCCGGCGGCGCTACCGCGACGAGCTCGAGCCGGTCGACACGGCCCCCGACGGCACCCGCACGTACTGGCTCTACGGCACCCGCCACGGCTTCGAGCCGCGCCCGGGCACCGATCTGCACGCGATGAGCGAGGGCCGCGCGTCGATCACGCCGCTGCACCTGGACCTCACGCACGACAGCTCGATCGAGCCGCTCACCGGCCACGGCTTCGAGCGCCTGCTCGACGAGCTGGCCGCGGGCGGCTGAGCGCCCGCCGGCGCGGGACCGGTCCCACCGCGCGAGGTCCTAAGCTCCGGGGCGTGAGCGCGGACACGTCCCCTCTGCCCGCCCCGCCCGCCGGCGACGATCCGGCCGAGCGCGTCGCCTGGCTGCGCACCGTCGTCGAGCACCACCGGCGGCGCTACTACGAGCAGGACGATCCGGAGATCGGCGACGAGGAGTACGACGCGCTCTTCGGCGAGCTCGAGCGGCTGGAGCAGGAGCACCCGGAGCTCGACGCGGCCGACTCGCCGACGAAGCGGGTCGGCGGCGCGCCGCTGGACAAGCTCACGAAGGTCCGGCACGAGCAGCCGATGCTCTCGCTCGCCAACGCCCACCGGCCCGAGGAGCTCGAGGCCTGGGTCGACCGGATGCGCAACCACCTGTCCCGGGAGGGGATCGAGGACCCGGCGTTCCGGTTCGTCACCGAGCCGAAGGTCGACGGCCTCGCGATGAGCCTGCGCTACGAGGACGGCGTCCTCGTCCGCGCGGCCACGCGCGGGGACGGCGAGGTCGGCGAGGACGTCACGCACAACGTCCGCACGATCCCGAGCGTTCCCCTGCACGTGCCCGACGCGCCGGCGGTGCTCGAGGTCCGGGGCGAGATCTACATGGCGCTGAAGGACTTCGAGCGCCTGAACGAGCGGCGCGCGCAGGCGGGCGAGTCGACGTTCATGAACCCGCGCAACTCGGCGGCGGGCACGATCCGCCAGCTCGATCCGAAGCTCGCGAAGACCCGGCCGCTCTCGTTCTGGGCCTACGGCGTCGGCGTCGTGGCGGCGAGCCGCGCCGACGCGCCGGACGCCGGCGACGGCGCCGCCTCGGCCGCGGCCGGCACCTCGTCGAGCGTCGGCGAGGTCCTCGGGGTCGAGGGACACCACGCCGTCCTGCTGTGGCTCCGGGAGCGCGGCTTCCCGGTCAACGAGGACGTCCGCGTGCACGACGACCCGGCCGCCGTCGTCGCGCGCTGCGCCGAGTGGCAGGAGCGCCGCGACCGCCTGGACTTCGAGATCGACGGCGTCGTCGTGAAGGTCGACGACCACGAGCTGCAGCGTCGTCTGGGCAGCGTCGGGCGCGACCCGCGGTGGGCGATCGCCTGGAAGTTCCCGCCGCGGACCGCCGTGACGACGCTCCTCGACGTCGTCTGGAGCGTCGGCAAGTTCGGCGATCTCCACCCCTACGCGGTGCTCGACCCGGTCGTCGTCTCCGGCGTGACGGTGAGCCAGGCGACGCTCCACAACGAGGAGGACCTCGCCCGCAAGGACGTCCGCCCGGGCGACCGGGTGATCGTCCTGCGCGCCGGCGACGTCATCCCGCAGGTCGTCTCGCCCGCCCCGCACGAGGTCGATCGCGAGGACCGGGCCGACCCGCCTCGGCCGCCGGCCCGCTGCCCGGCCTGCGACACCCCCACGGAGAAGCCCGAGGACTCGGTCTTCACCCGCTGCCCGAACCGCGGCGGCTGCCCCGGCCAGCAGTACCAGCTGCTGAAGCACTACGTCAGCCGCGGCGCGATGGACATCGAGGGCCTGGGGGAGAAGCAGGTCCTCCAGCTGCTGCAGCAGGGGCTCGTGCGGACCGCCGCGGACCTCTACGCCCTGACCGCCGAGCAGCTCGTCGAGCTCGAGGGCTACGGCGAGATCTCGGCCACCCGCGTCGTCGACGCGATCGCCCGCTCCAAGGAGCAGCCGTTCGCGCGCGTCCTCTTCGCGATCGGCCTCGAGGAGGTCGGCCAGGTGACCGGCCGCAACCTCGCGGCCCGGTTCCGGACGATCGACGCGCTCCGGGCGGCGACGCCCGAGCAGCTCGCCGAGACGCCGGGCGTCGGGGGCAAGATGGCCGAGATCATCGCCGAGCGCCTCGCGGACCCGGCGGTCGGCGAGCTCGTCGACCGCCTCCGCGCCGCGGGCGTCCAGCTCGAGCAGGAGGGTCCGGCGCCGGGCGAGGGCGCGCTCGACGGGTTGACCGTCGTGCTGACCGGGACCCTGCCGACGCTCACGCGCGAGCAGGCCACGGAGCGCCTCACGGCGGCTGGCGCGCGGGTCACGACGTCCGTGTCGCGGAAGACGTCGGCGCTCGTGGCCGGCGAGTCGGCCGGCTCGAAGCTCGAGAAGGCGGAGCGCCTGGGGGTCCCCGTCCTCGACGAGGAGGGGCTCGGGCGGTTGCTCGTCGAGGGGCCCGGGATCCTGGCGCCGGACGCCGACGACGACGACGGGGGCGAGGACACGGAACCGGACGACGGCGGTCCAGCAGCGGACGGGAGCTGAGGGGCCCCGCCGCGTCCGCCGGCGGGAGCCCGACCCCGTCGGGCGGCGCTGGCCGGTCGGCGCGCCTCGGGCACCCGTCGAGGTCTGGGCGAGCCGCTCGCGCGGGCGTGGTACGGTCGGTCATCCGATACGCCGCCCACTCGATCTGAGGCTCCGAGCCTCGCCCGGGTCCCGCGCCGCATCCGTGCGGCGGACTGCCTCGGGGATCGGGAGTGTCCGCCTGCCCAGGCTCGACACGAGGTCCTGGGACGTTTGTTTCTAGCGGTGGCGCTGATCGGGCGAGGCGGGCGGACCTTCGGGTCCGCCCGTCCGCGTTCCGGGGCCGGCCGGCGGCGCCCCGCGCGCTCGAGCGCCGGGGAGCGGCGCCCCTCGGACGCCGGCACCGAGGGCCGCCGGGGCGCCCGCGATCAGCCGCGCGCCGCGAGCGCGGCGACGAAGCGGTCCTGCGCGCTGCGCGCCGAGGCCGGCGACACGCCGTTCTGCAAGATCGCGAACGCGACGTCGCGCCCCGGGATCGTGCGGCAGAAGCCCGCCAGCGCGGAGACGCCGTTGATGGTGCCCGTCTTCGCCTGGCAGCGCCCGACCGCGGCGGTGCCGCGCATTCGGCGGGCGAGGGTCCCGGTCCGCCCCGCCTGCGGCAGCGCCGCGCGCAGCGTCGGGCCGAGGCCGAGGTCGCCGTTGGCGCGCTGCAGCAGCCGCACGACCTGGAGCGGGCTGACCCGGTTGCGTCGCGTGAGGCCGGAGCCGTCGCGCAGCGACGGCGTCGAGCCGATGTAGGCGCGCAGCGTCGCCCGCTCGCGGACGATCGCGGAGGCGAGCGTCGACGGCGCCGCGGCCGTGGCCTGCTCGACGCACGGGCGGTCGACGTCGGTCTGCGGCTCGTCGGGCACCGGCTCGAGGCCGGCGGCGACGCGGCAGGCGCCCTCGACGCCGTCCCGGGCGAAGACGGCCTTCAGGAGCATCTCGGCCTGGAAGTTGTCGGACGGCACGAGGATGCTGCCGGCGAGCTGCGCGAGCGTCGGACCGCGGAGGACCGCGACCTGCGTCGCCGTCGACGGCGCGCCGCGGGCGCCGAGGGCCCCGGTGACCGCGACGCCGGCGGAGCCGAGCGCCGACCGGAAGACCGACGCGGCGCGCCGCGCCGGGTCGGGCTGCCCGCTGCCCCGGTCGAGCACGAGCGCGCCGATCCGTCCGCCCATGTCGCCGTCGACGTGCCGCCCGGTCCGGTCGCCCCCCTGCCAGTCGTCGAACGCCGACGCGTCGGCGAGGACCTTGCCGTGCAGCGTGCGGACGCCGAGCGCCCGCGCGGTCTGCTGCGCGAGCGCCCGCAGCCCCGTCCGGGAGAGCGTCGGATCGCCGCCGCCGACGAGATAGAGGTTGCCGCGCCACGCGTCGCCCTCGGCCGCGCCCGTCGCGAGGACCCGCGTGCGGGGCGCCCAGCCGGGGCCGAGGGTGCGCAGCGCGGTGGTGACCGTGAAGAGCTTCGTCACCGACGCCGGGATCCGGCGCGTGCTCGCCTGGCGCTGGAGCAGCGTCTTGCCGGTCCGGAGGTCGACGACGAGGACGCCGGAGCGCCCGCCGAGGCCCGACGTCGACGGCATGGCCGCGGGTGCGGGCGCGGCGGCGATCGCGAGCCCGAGCGCGAGCGCGGCGAGCACCGCGACGATCGCGCGCGGCAGGACGGTGGTCGGTCGACGGGCCCCGAGCATCGCGGGCGGACGGTAGCGGCTCGCCCGGCACCCCGAGCCGGTGGCGCCGCCGTCAGGCGTCGTCGGCGGCGGCGTGCCGCACCCGGTGCAGCGCCACGCGGCCGATGCCCTTCAGGCGCAGCCGGCCCAGCGGGCGCCAGTCCAGGCCGTCCTCGTCCTCGAGCAGGTCGCGCGTCACGTCGTCCACGACGACGCTGTCGGGCCGGGCGGTCGAGCAGACGCGCGAGGCGCGGTTGATCGCGGGGCCGAACCAGTCGCCCGAGCGGGGCACCGCGTCGCCGGTCGCCACGCCGCACCGCAGCCGCGGGAACTCCGGGTCGGCCTCGGCGGCGTCCTGCAGCGCGAGCACGACGTCGACGACCTCGCGCGGGTGCTGACCGAGCAGCAGCAGCGCATCGCCGATCGTCTTCACGATCCGGACGGTCGTCCCGGCCACGACGGCGCTGCCGAGCGTCGCGAGCTGGGACGCGACGCCCTCGAGCCGCTCGGCGCCGAGCTCCTCGCCGAGCCGGGTGAAGCCGACGACGTCGGCGAAGGCCACCGTGACGACCGTCGCGCCGGCCAGTCGTCCCTCGGCGATCGCGCCGGCGTCGAGCTCGATCGCGAGCAGCTGCTCGATCCCGCGGTCGCGCAGGACGCTCCCGAGCGCGTCGACGAGGTGCTGCCCGGTCTGCTCCGACGCGCGCGCGAGGCGGTGCGCCAGCTCGAGCTCGTCGTCGCCCTCGCGAGCGAGCCCCGAGCCGAGGTCGACGATCGCCGCGGCGCCGAGCCGGGCGCCGAGGTCGCCGAGCGTCCGTCCGAGGTTCACGATCGCGGCCGGATCGATCCCCGCGTCCAGCAGTCCGCAGACGAGCCGCGCCAGGCCGACGTCCCGAGTGGTCCACGCGGCCTCGTCCCGGCGCGGGATCGCGACCCCGGCCGCCTGCATCACGCGCTCGAGCAGGTCGGGGTCGACGCCGGTTTCGCGCACCATGTCGGCGGTGCTGAGGGTCGCGTTGCCGCGGATGGCCCGCTCGGCCGGCAGCAGCGCCAGCCGTCCACGGGCCGCGGCGTCGACGAGCGCCGCCTCGTCGTGGCCGGCGGCGCGCAGCTCGGCGATGAGCCGGCGACGGACCTCCGCGGCCTCGCCCTCGAGGCCGCCGAGCAGGGCGTCGTCGCTCACGCCGCCACCACCGCGGCGTAGGCGCGCAGCACCCGTGGCACGTCGGTCGCCGCCGGCACCGTCAGGCGCACGTGGTCCCGATCGCCGAAGACGTCGCCGGACTGCGCGAGCACCCCGTGGCGCTCCAGGCCGGAGCGCAGCGCCGCGGCGTCGAGCCCGGGCGCGCGCAGCCAGAGGGCGCAGCTCTGGGAGGGCCGGACGAGGGCGCCGGCGGCCGTCAGCTCCCCGGTGACCCGCTCCCGGTTGGCGGCCACGGCGCGGACCCGCCGATCGACGAGCGCGTCGGCGTGGCCGAGCGCGGCGGTGGCACCGGCGAGCGTCAGCCCGGGGAGGCCCAGCCGCGGCACGAGCGCCGCGAGACGGGTCGCGTCGGCGCCGACGGCGAAGCCGCAGCGGAGGCTCGCCAGGCCCCAGGCCTTGCTGAAGGAGCGCAGCACGATCAGCCGGGGATCCTCGTCGGTCAGCCGCAGGAGCGCGTCGCGGTCCTCCCGGTCGACGAACTCGCGCAGCGCCTCGTCGACGACGACGGTCACCGCGGCGGGCAGCCGGCGCAGCAGCTCGCGCACCGCGACGACGCCGAGCAGGTCGCCCGTGGGGTCGTTCGGACCGCCGAGCAGCACGAGCCGCGTGCGGGGGCCGACCCGCTCCAGCAGGCGCTCCGGATCCAGGCCGTCGACGGCGACCGGCTGGGCGCCGGCGTCGCGGACCGCGAGCGGGTAGAGCGGGTAGCACGGCCACGGCAGCAGGACCTCGTCGCCGGGCCCGAGCAGGGCGGCGCACGCGCGCTGCAGCAGGCCGGACGCGCCCTCGCCCACGACGATCCGCTCGGCGGCGACCCCGTGCCGGGCGGCGAGGCCGTCGCGCAGCTCGCCGTCGCGGCCCTCCGCGTAGCGGTTGAGCGCCCGCCGGGCGGCGAACGTGATCGCGGAGACGACCTCGGGCGGCGGCAGCTCGGGCCACGTGGTGCGGGAGAGGTCCAGCGGGGCGGCGCGGGCGAGCTCGCGCGTGCGGCGGTCGTTGGCCTCCCGCCGGAGGCCGGCGTTGACCTCCTCCTCGCTGAGGCCCTCGAACTGGCGGTAGCGGTCCAGCAGGCCCACGTCAGAACCCGCCGAGCGTCGGCCGCAGGCCGCCGAGCAGCAGGAACCAGACCGCGAAGATCGGCACGACGACGAACGTCGTGGCGGCGAAGACCCGCCCCAGCACGCCGCCGCGCTGGTCCACCCCGCCCGCGCGGCGCACGAGGATCCAGAGCTGGTCGACGCGTCGCAGCAGGGAGAGGGCCCCGAAGACGAACGCGAGCACGAGCGCGAACGCGACGACGATCCAGAGCCCCGCGTTGTCCGGCACGAGCTGCGAGGCGACCCACATCGCCGCCAGCGGCGCCGGACCCCAGACCGCGGCGGTCAGGAGGACCATGACGGCGAGCGTCACGGCGGCGAGCAGCCGGTCGACGGCCTGCCGCGCGGGGGAGCCGGTGTCCGGCAGCCGGCCGTAGCGGACCGGCGCCGTGCCGGGCCGGCGGCCGATGAACAGGCCGCCGTTCTCGGTCGGATCGGTGCGCACGACCGGATCGTACCGAGGGTCGCGTGCCGGCTGGACCGGCTCCCCGCGTCCGGCTCAGGCCTCCGCGTACAGCGCGTCGAAGCTCTCGGCGAACCGCTCGTTGACGACGTTGCGCTTCACCTTCAGCGTCGGCGTGAGCTCGCCGGTCTCCTGGGAGAGGTCGCGATCGGCGATGACGAACCGCTTCACCTGCTCCACGCGCGCGAGCTTCGCGTTCGCGCGGTCGACCTCGGCCTGGATCGCCGCGATCACCTGCGGGTGGCGGGCGAGCTCGGAGATCTCCGTCGGCAGGCCCTGGGCCTCCGCCCACGGCACGACGGTCTCGGGGTCGAGCGTGATGAGCGCCACCGGGTACGGGCGACGGTCGCCGTGCATCACGGCCTGGCTCACGAGCGGCGAGCTCTTCAGGTCGTTCTCGAAGTTCGCCGGGGTGAGGTTCTTCCCGCCCGCGGTGATGATGATGTCCTTCTTGCGGCCGATGATCGAGACGTAGCCGTCCTCGTCGATCTCGGCGAGGTCGCCCGTGTGCAGCCACCCGTCGCGGACGGCGCCGAAGCTCGCGTCCTCCATCTTGTAGTAGCCCTGGAAGATGTTGCCGCCCTTGAGCAGCAGCTCGCCGTCGTCGGCGATCCGCGCCTCGACGCCGGGGAGCGGCCGGCCGACCGTGCCGAACCGGTGGGCCTCCGGCGTGTTGATCGACGCGCCCGTCGACGTCTCGGTCATCCCGTAGCCCTCCATGACGGGGATCCCGCAGCCGTAGAAGAACTCGAGGATCTCCTTCGCGATCGGCGCGGCGCCGGTGATCGCCCGCTCGAGGCGACCGCCGAAGAGGTTGCGGACGTTCTGGAAGAGCTCGGCCTCGGCGCGATCGAAGGGCTCCTGGAGCTCCGCGGGCACCGGCTCGCCGCGCTGCTGCAGCTCGCGGACCCGCACCCCGAGCTGCGCCGCCGCGGTGATCCGCTCGCGCTCCTCCGCCGGCTTCGAGCCGACGGCGAGCGTGTAGAGCTTCTCGAAGATCCGCGGCACCGAGGGCAGGTGCGTCGGCTGGACCTGCATGAGCTCGGGGATGATCTTCGTCGGGTCGCCGCCCCAGTAGGCGATCGTCCCGCCGCGGTCCAGCGCCATGAGCTGGAAGAGCAGCGCGAAGGCGTGCGCCAGCGGCAGGAAGAGGTAGAGCACCGACTCGCGGTCCAGCGGCGCCAGCGTCGACGACGCGCCGAGGATCCAGCGGTAGTTGCCGTGGCTCAGCACGCAGCCCTTCGGCGGCCCGGTGGTGCCCGACGTGTACATGAAGACGTACGCGTCGTCGGGGGTCACCGCCTCCGCGCGGGCGCGCAGCTCGGCGGCGTCGCGGCCCCGGCCGCGCTCGCGCAGCTCGTCGAGCGCGATGGCGCCCTCCGCGGTCCCGTCGAGCACGACGATCCACTCGAGGTCCGGGAGCTGGTCGCGGACCGCGTCGATCTTCGCGACCTGCTCGGCGTTCTCGCAGACGATCGCGCGCGACTCGCTGTTGCCGACGACCCAGGCGCACTCGTCGGGGGAGTTCGTCGGGTAGACCGACACGTGGACGGCGCCCGTCGCGCTGATGCCGAGGTGGGCGATCGACCAGAGCGGCCGGGTGCTGCCGAGCACGGCGATCCGGTCGCCGTGCTCGATCCCGAGGTCGAGCAGGCCGAGGCCGAACTCGATCGCGTGGTCGGTGAGCTCCGCGTAGGAGAGGTCGCTCCACTCGCCCGGCGTCGCCTGGTAGCGGACGGCGCGACGCTCGGCGTGCTCGTCCTGCAGGCGGAACACCAGGTCCGCGATCGTCGTCCCCACAGCCGTCGTCGACATCCGTCCTCCTCGGTCGCGGCGACCCCTCCCCAGGGTCGCTCTGGGCGATCGTAGGCGCCCCGGCGTTCGGCGGGGGTTCGATCTCGACGCGGTCGTCCTGGCGCGGCGCCGCTCGCCGCCGGTCCTCAGACCGGGTTGCCGGTGTCGACGAAGCGGTGCGAGACGCCGTGGTGCCGCGCGAGACGGGCGCCGAGCGCCTGGACGCCGCGCGTCTCCGTCGCGTGATGCCCGGCGCAGATCGCGTGGACGCCGAGCTCGAGGGCGAGGCCGCGCGTGGGCTCCCGAGGCTCGCCGGTGAGCAGCGCGTCGAGGCCGTCCTCGGCGGCTCGGGGGAGCAGCCCGGCGGCGGCGCCGGACACGATCCCGAGGCGCGCGACGGGCCGCTCGGCCTCGCCGGGCAGCACGAGCGGCTCGCGGCCGGTGACGACCGCGACGCGCGACGCGAGGGCCGCGAGGGGCAGCGGCTCCTCGAACCGCGCCTCGACCCCGATCGCCGGATCGCCCGAGCCCGCCCACGGCGCGGAGGACGCGCCGAGCGCCTCGGCGAGCAGCGCGTTGTTGCCGACGGTCGGGTGCCCGTCCAGCGGCAGGTGATAGGAGGCGAGGGCGAGCCCGGCGCCGAGGACGAGCCGGAGCCGCTCCGCCAGCGGCGGCTCGAGCGCGCGGGGATCGCCGTCCCAGAACAGCCCGTGATGGACGATCACGAGGTCGCCCCCCAGCGCGACGGCCTCGCCGAGCGCCTGGCGGTCGGCGCTCACGGCCGTGACGACCGTGCGGATCTCCGCATCGAGGCCCGCGGGCGGGGGCACCTGCAACCCGTTCGGGCAGAAGTCCCGGTACCTCCCGGGCTCCAGGAGGTCGTCGAGGTCGGCCAGGAGGTCCCGCAACAGGGCCATGCCGGGATCGTCGCAGACCCCTCCCGTCGAGGCCGGACGGCGGATTTCCCTCAAGTCGCCGAGACCCGTGGCGGTCGCGCGTGGGCGCGTCTATGATGGCCGGGTCCGGCGAACGTCGCCGTTCCCCACCCGGCGCCCCTCCGCCGGCGCCGTCCCCCGCAGCATGCACGCCACCCCCTCCTTCGGTTCGGCCCTCGTGGTCACCCCGCCGGCCGGCGGTCGCTCGCCCGTCTCGGGCGGCAGCGCGGATCGCCAGCTCGTGGAGCGGGCCGCCGCGGGCGACCACCGCGCGTTCGAGCTGCTCGTCGAGCGCCACCGCCGCGGCCTGCTCGCCTACGCCACGCGGATGCTCGGCGATCACGCGCGGGCCGAGGACGCGGTCCAGGAGACGTTCGTCTCCGCCCTGCGCGCCCTGCGCGTCGGACAGCGCCCGGTCCACCTGCGGGCGTGGCTGCACGAGATCGCCCGCCGTTCCTGCATCGACGCGTGGCGCGGGCAGCAGCGCCAGGCGGAGGTCAGCCTCGACCCGGAGGGGCTGAGCTCGCGCGACCGGCACCGGCTGTCGATCAGCGAGGAGACCGCGCTGCGTCCCGCGGGCGACCGGGAGTCGCTGAGCCTCCTGCGCTCCGCGTTCGGCGAGCTCCCCGCGCTGCAGCACGACGTGCTCGTCCAGCGCGAGCTCGAGGGGCGGAGCCCGAGCGAGATCGCCGACCGGCTCGGCGTGAGCCGCACCGTCGTCGAGGGTCAGCTGGCGCGCGGACGTCGCGCGCTGACCGTCGCCTACCGCGCCCTGGAGAGCGGCGAGCGCTGCGCCGAGACCCGGCGGCTCTGCGACGCCGAGGGACCGCTGGGAGGACGCGATCGGCGCCGGCTCGGCGCCCACGCGCGCAGCTGCGCGTCCTGCCGCCGCTACGCCGCCGGCGCCGGCGTGGACCTCTCCCTGCTGGGCGTCGGCGCGATGGCGCGTGCGGCGCTCCTGCTGCCGCTGCCGCTGTTGCGGCGCCTGCCGTGCGGGGGGTCGTCGTCGCCGGTCGGGGACGCCGCCGGCGGCGTGCTGAGCGCGAAGCTCGCGGTCGGCGCGGCGCTCATGGCGGGCGGGACCGGGCTCGTCGTCACCGACGTCCCGCCCGCCGGGCGCGACGTCTCGCCGCGAGTCGCCGGGACTGCGCGCATCGAGTCGCCCGCCACCTCCCCGGGCGGGCGGACAGGCGTCGCCCTGCCTGGGAGCCAGCTGCGTGGGACCGGCAGGGGGCTCCCGCCCTTCGGGACGTCGGCCGCCGTCGCGGCGGCCGTCCGTCGCGCGGTCGCGACCGAGATCGCGGCGCATCCGCCCCTCGACCTGCCGGCGATCACCGCTCCGCCGCTGCCGCCGCTGCCGGCCACGCCGGTCCCCGTGGTGCCGCTGCCCCCCACCGCGGCCTCCGTCTCGACCCCGTCCGTGGGCAGTTCATCGAGCGTGGCCGTCGAGACGTCGCGTCCGACGACGACGGCCGGCGTGCCGACGCCGCCGGTCACGGCGCAGCGGGCCCCGACGACGGTCGATCCGGAAGCGGTCGTTTCGACGGACGGACCGAGCGGCTCGCCGGAACTGAGCCCGACCGTCGAGATGCCCGGCACCCCCGGTCCGCCGACGCTCCTGCCGGCCTCGCCGGTCGAGCCGGGCTCCGTCGGTGGCCCGACGCGCGATCCCGACCCGGTCGCGGTGACCGGGGAGGGGACGACCGGCGGGGCGGACCCCGCTACTGGCGAAGACCCCGTGGTCGCGCCGGCTGCTCCTGAGGAGGAGCCTGGATCCGACCCGACCGCGCCCGCGCTCACTGCGCCTGAGGACACCATCACGGCGGACCCGATCCCGCAGGTCGCGGACCCCGCACCCCAGGTCGAGACGCCCGAGCCGACGGCCTCGGCCCCGACCGAGGAGCCGGCCGCGACCGACGAGCCGACCTCGAATGATCCCGCGATCGCCGCTTCGCCGGCCACGCCGGAGGATTCGTCCGAGGGGCCGGTCGGCGACGGCGGCACGGGTGCGGTCGGTGGCTGACGCCGGCCTCGACGTCGCGTCGCACTCCACCCTCTACGCCATCGGCGCGTACTTCTGCGACCGCCATCCCGAGCTCGTCGACGACGTGCTCGCGGACGCGGACGCGATCGAGCGCACGGGCCTGCGCACGTGGGCCGCGGCCGAGGACGTCGCCGTCCAGGACGCGTTCGAGACCCTCGTCACGGGCCTCGCGATCCGCTTCTACACGGCGCTGGCCGACGAGGCCGTGACCGCCGACCGGCGGACCGAGCCGGTGGATCGACCGGTCGGCTGACGGCGCCGCGCGAGCGCCGCTCCCGACGGTCCCCGGCACGCCGTGGCCGCGGTCGGTCGTCGCGACGGGCACCCGGCGAGCCTCGGCGCCACGACCGTGCCATACTCACCGGCGCACTCGGGGCGTGGCGCAGCCTGGTAGCGCGCACCGTTCGGGTCGGTGAGGTCCCCGGTTCGAATCCGGGCGCCCCGACTGCAAGCACGAGGCCCGCCGTCGTCGACGGCGGGCCTCGTGCGTTCTCCGCCGTGCCGGCGGGGGTCGCCCGGCGCTCTGGTATCCCGATGGGCATGCCCTCGCCCCTGGATCCCGCCGCCCTCGCCGCGCCGATCGTCCTGGCGCCGATGGCCGGGGGGCCGTCGACGCCGGCGCTCGCCGCGGCCGTCAGCGACGCCGGCGGCCTGGGGACGCTCGCGGCGGGCTACCGCGCGCCCGACGCGCTGGCCGATGACCTCGCCCGGACGCGCGAGCGCACGAGCCGGCCGATCGGCGTGAACCTCTTCGCCCCGCCGCCGCCGGCCGTGCCGGCGACGCGGATCGCCGCCCATGCGGCTGCCGTCGCCCGCGAGGCGTCGGCCCTCGGCGTTGCTGCCGGCGCGCCGCGCCACGACGACGACGGCTGGAACGAGAAGATCGCGCTGCTCGAGCGCGATCCGGTCGCGGTCGTGTCGGTGACCTTCGGGCTGCCCGCCGCCGAGGTCCTCGCCCGGCTGCGCGCCGCGGGTAGCGCGGTCTGGGTGACGGTGACGAGCGCGGAGGAGGCGCGGGCGGCGGCCGCCGCCGGCGCCGACGCGCTGATCGTCCAGGGCGCCGAGGCGGGCGGCCACCAGGGCGGGTTCGTCGACGAGCCGGGGCGAGAGCCGCTGGGGGTCCTCGCGCTGTTGCAGCTCGTCCGGGCCGCGGTCGAGGTGCCGTTGATCGCGGCCGGGGGGATCGCCACCGGGGCCGGCCTCGCGGCGGTCCTCGCGGCCGGCGCGGCCGCCGCGCAGCTCGGCACGGCGTTCCTCGGCTGCCCGGAGGCGGGGACCTGGGCCGGCCACCGCGCCTTGCTGGGCGGGGACCGCCCGACGGCGTTCACGCGGGCCTTCAGCGGCCGGCGCGCCCGCGGCCTCGAGACGCGATTCGCGCGCGAGCACGAGGACACCGCGGCGGTCGCCTATCCCCAGATCCACCACCTGACGGCCCCGGTCCGCGCGGCCGCGCGCGCGGCCGGCGACGCGGAGCGGGTGAGCCTCTGGGCCGGCCAGGCGCATCCGCTCGCCGCGTCGCGGCCGGCGGCCGAGCTCGTCGCCGTGCTGACCGCCGAGGCGGACGCCGCGCTGCAGGCGGCGATCGGCTGCCGAGCTGCCACGGCCGTGTCCGATCTCCGCTAGTCCCCGGCGGTCCCGGGTGCGACGATCGACGGGCGATGCCGACGAGCGCCCCCACCCACGAACCGGTCCCGACGCGGCCCGGCGAGCGCGCGTTCGACCGTCGCTACGCCGCCGTGCGCAGCCGGGACCGGCGCTTCGACGGGCGCTTCGTGACGGCAGTGCGGTCGACCGGCATCTACTGCCGGCCGAGCTGCCCGGCTCGGACGCCGCTGCCCCGCAACGTCATGTTCTACGCCACCGCGGCGGCCGCGCAGGAGGCGGGCTACCGCGCCTGCCGGCGGTGCCGGCCGGAGGCCGCGCCCGGCTCCCCGGACTGGGACGCGCGGGCCGACGCGGTCGGGCGCGCCGTGCGCCTGATCGAGGAGGGCGTCGTGGACCGGGACGGCGTCGCAGGACTCGCGGGGCGCCTCGGGTACTCGCCCCGTCACCTGCACCGCCTGCTCGTCGACGAGCTCGGCGCGGGCCCGCTCGCGCTCGCGCGCGCCCACCGCGCCCGGACCGCGGCGCTGCTCATCGAGAGCGGGGACCTGCGCCTGACCGACGTCGCGTTCGCCGCGGGGTTCGGCAGCCTGCGCCAGTTCAACGACACGATCCGCCGGGTCTTCGGCCGCACGCCGACCGAGCTGCGCGGGGAGGCGGGCCGGCGGCCGCTGCCGGCCGCCGCGGGCGCCGTCGAGCTGCGCCTGCGTCGCCGCGAGCCGTTCGCCTGGCCGGCCCTGGTGGCGTTCCTCGAGCGTCGCGCGGTCCCAGGGCTCGAGGAGGTCGTCGGCGCCAGCTACCGGCGCGCGCTGCGCCTGCCGCGCGGCGCCGGTCGCTGCGAGCTGTCCGACGACGGCGACGCGGTCCGCTGCCGGCTCTGGCTCGAGGACCTGCGGGACCTCGCCGCGGCCGTCGCGCGGTGCCGTCGGCTCCTGGACCTCGACGCCGACCCGCTCGCCGTCGACGACCGGCTCGGCGAGGACCCGGTGCTCGCGCGGCTCGTGGACGCCACCCCCGGTCGCCGGCTACCGGGCACCGTCGACGGCTACGAGCTCGCGGTGCGGACGGTGGTCGGCCAGCAGGTCTCGGTCGCCGGGGCCCGCACCATCCTCGGGCGGCTCGTGGCCGCCCACGGCGCGCCCGTCGGCGACGACGCGCCCGGCGTCCCGGCGCTGCGCGGCTTCCCGGCTCCGGAGGTCGTCGCCGCGCTGCCCGACGAGGCGCTGCCGATGCCCCGCCGGCGGGTCGCGGCGCTGCGCGGGCTCGCGCGCGCCGTCGCCGACGGCACGCTCGACCTCGACGGCGGCGACGAGCGCGGCCGCGTGCGCGAGCGGCTCCTCGCGCTGCCGGGCATCGGCCCCTGGACCGTCGAGTACCTCGCCGCACGCGGGCTCGGCGACCCCGACGCGATCCCCGTCACCGACCTCGGCCTGCGCGCCGCCGCGCGCGACCTCGGCCTGCCCGAGGACGGAGCGGGGCTCGCGATCCGCGCCGCGCGCTGGGCGCCGTGGCGCGCCTACGCCGCCCAGCACCTCTGGGCGAGCCTCGAGCCCCGTCCCGTCCCGACCCCGGAGCACCAGCGATGACCCCCCAGACCCTCCATCGGACCACGATCGACACGCCCGCCGGGCCGCTCCTGCTGCTCGTCGACGACGCCGGCGTCGTGCGTGCGAGCGGCTTCACCGACGACGTCGGCGAGGTCGCGGCGCTGCTGCCGGCCGACGAGCGGCCCGCCACCCTGCGGTCGGTCGACGCCGACGACGCCGACGCGCCCACGGCGCCCGCCGTCGCGGCGGTCCGCGCCTACCTCGACGGGGAGCTCGGCGCGCTGGACGACGTCGCCGTCGCGCAGCGCGAGCGCCCGGCGACCGCGATCCTGCGCCGGCACCTGCGCGAGGTTCCGCCCGGCGCACCGGCGAGCTACCTCGGGCTCGCCCGCGCGGCCGGCCTCGATCGGGGCTCGCGCGCCGCGGGACAGGCCTGCGCGCGCAACGCCGTGGCCCCGTTCGTGCCGTGCCATCGCGTTCTGCGCAGCGACGGGGCGCTCGGGGGCTACCGCTGGGGCCTGGCGGTGAAGCGCTGGCTGCTCGCGCACGAGGCCGAGCACGCCGGTGCCCGCGTCCCGGTCGCACGCTGACCGGCGCGCCGGTCGCCGGAGCCGCCGGTCCCCGGCCGGTGCGGCGCCCGGCACGGCCGTGGTCGGCGCGGCCCCGAGGAACGGCCGCTCAGGCCGGCGGCGCGGTGACGAGCGATGCGCCGGCCTCGCGGAGCTCGGCGAGGGTCCGGTCGCCGTCGCCCGGGCTCACCTCGACGGCGGCGATCGCGTCGGTCGCCACGGCCACGGCGAGTCCGCCGTCGAGCGCGTCGAGCGCCGTCGCGCGCACGCAGTAGTCCGTCGCCAGCCCGCAGACGACGACGCGCCGCACCCGCCGCTCCCGCAGGAGCTCCAGCAGCCCGGTCCCGTCGAACGCCGAGTACGCGTCGCGGTCCCGGTCCTCGGCCTTGCTGACGACCGTCGCGCCGGCGAGATCGAGGGACGGATGGAGCTCCGCGCCCGGCGTGCCGGCCACGCAGTGCGGCGGCCACGGCCCGCCCCGCTCGGCGAAGGAGACGTGATCGGCGGGGTGCCAGTCGCGCGAGGCGACGATCGTCGCACCGCCCTCGCGGGCAGCGCGCAGCAGTCGCGCGATCGGCGCGAGGACCCGATCGCCGGTCGGCACGCCGAGCGCGCCGCCCGGCAGGAAGTCGTGCTGGACGTCGACGACGACGAGCGCGTCGTCGGGGCGCAGGGTCGCGGGCCGGGCGAGCCGCTCGCGGAGCGCCAGCAGCTGCGCGGAGCGGACGACCGGGGCGAACGTCGCCCGGCCGGCGAGCTCGCGCTCCCGGGCGGCCCGCTCGCGGGCCGCATCGAGGTCGAGGGCGCCCGGGACCGGCGCGCCGCGGCGCAGGACGGGTCGCATGAGCGCGGTCCCGGGCTGCGCCTCGTGGGCGAGGTGGATCCGGTGGCCGACGACGTCGCCGGCGACGACGCGCGCCACGCCATGGACCCCCGGGTCGGTCTCCTTGCCGGGACTGCGCTTCATGACCCAGCGCCGCAGCGGATCGGGCTCGTCGTGCTGCGCGCAGAGCTTGTAGACGCCGCCCAGCGGCTCCCCGGAGCGCAGCCGCGTGCCGACGCCGAACGCGTCGACCGGCGCGCCGGCGCCGACGATCGACGAGATCGCGGCGGCGTCGAGGTCGCCCGACAGGACGATCCGGGTGGCGCCCTGTCCGGCGGCGTCGAGCGCCGCCCGCGCCCGTCGCGCCTCCTCGGCGAGGTCGCCGGAGTCGATCCGGATGGCCGCCAGCGGCACCCCGACCTCCTGCGCGGCGGCGATCGCGCGCGCCACGCCCCGGTCGACGTCGAAGCTGTCCACGAGCAGCGTGGTGCCGGGGTGATCGCGCAGCGCCTCGGCGAACGCGTCCTGCTCGTGGTCCTCGCCGCGGGCGAGGACCTGGTGGTGCGCCATCGTCCCGAGCGTCGGGATCCCGTACCGGGCCCCGGCCTCGGGCAGCGCGGTCCCGGCGAACCCGGCGAGCCACGCTGCACGGGCGGTCGCCAGCCCGGCCTCGGGGCCGTCGAGGCGTCGGAGCGAGAAGTCCTGGACCGGGCGCCCGCCGGCAGCCGCGACGATGCCGGCGGCGTTCGTCGCGATCCGCGTGCCGTAGTTCAGGGCGGCGAGGACGACGGGCTCGACGAGGGTCGCCTCGACGCGCGGCGCGGTGATCCGCAGGAGCGGGACCTCGGCCGGCAGGCACGTCCCCTCCGGCAGCGCCCACGCGGTGCCGGTGAAGCGCAGGGCGGCGAGCCGCGCGAGCAGCGCCGCCGAGAAGCGCCCGTCCTGGCGCAGCCACGCGAGCTCGTCGGGATCCGCGCGCAGCTCCCGCAGCGCGGTGACGGCCTCCTGGACGCCGGCGAGCATCACCCACGGGCGGTCCTCCGACCGGCGCCGCACCACGACCTCGAACGACACGAGGTCGTCCCGACCGTGGCGGACGAAGCCGTCGGCCATCGTCAGCGTGTAGAGGTCGGTCCGCAGGACGCTCATCGCCGAGGCGCGCCGTCGCAGGCGCGAGGACGAGCATACGGCGCCGTGCCGCTCGTCCGGTAGCCTTCGGGCGAAGAAGGGCAGTATCCCGCAAGCGACGTCGCCGTCAGTCCGGTCCCCGCGGGGACCCGGTGCGTCGGCCCCGGCAGGGGTGGGAGAGACCTTCGGCCCACACCCTGCAACGAGGTCGGAGTCTCACCCATGAACCTGTCCCTGCTCGCCGCGTCCTCGAACGAGAGCACCGGATCGGACGTCTCGCCGGTCGTCTGGATCGCGTTCACCGCGTTCATCATCGCGATGCTCGTGCTGGACCTCGTCGTCCACCGGCACAGCGAGGGCGACAGCGCGGAGGACGCCCACGTCCCACCGTTCCGCCAGAGCGTCATCTGGTCGATCGGCTGGACGCTCCTGGCGGTCGCGTTCACCGCGCTCATCCCGCTCGTCCACGACGGATTCGGCGGCAAGGAGTCCGGCGAGTACCTCACCGGCTACGTGATCGAGCGCAGCCTGTCGCTGGACAACCTCTTCGTCTTCACGATCCTCTTCAGCTTCTTCAGCGTCCCGATCTACGCCCAGCGGAAGGTCCTCTTCTACGGCATCGTCGGCGCGATCGTCCTGCGCGCGATCTTCATCCTCGTCGGCGGCGCGCTGCTCAACGCGTTCCACTGGATGATCTACGTCTTCGGGGCGTTCCTCGTGATCACCGCGATCCGCATGGCGACGCACTCCGACGAGGAGGTCCACCCCGAGAACAACCCGGTCCTGAAGCTCATCCGGCGGGTCATCCCGATGACGGACCGCTACGAGGGCTCGAAGATCTTCATCCGCGAGAACGGCAAGCGGATCGGCACGCCGATGGTCGCGGCCCTCGCGATGGTGGCGACGTTCGACGTGATCTTCGCGATCGACTCGATCCCGGCGATCTTCGCGGTGACGCGCGAGACGTTCATCGTCTTCGCCGCCAACGCGTTCGCGCTCCTGGGCCTGACGTCGCTCTTCTTCCTCATCGCCGGCCTGCTCGAGCGGTTCCACTTCCTGAGCTACGGCCTGGCGTTCATCCTCGGCTTCGTCGGCATCAAGATGCTGATCAGCGACGTCTACCACATGCCGATCGGCATCTCGCTGACCGTCATCATCGGCACGCTGATCGTGGCCGCCTGGGCGTCGCGGCGGTGGCCGAAGGACGAGGGCCACGGCCCCGGCGACGGTGACGGCCCGCCGCCGCCGGCGACGGGCTCGACGCCCGCCGCGAGCTCCATCAGCTGAGTCACCGCGCGCGCCACCGGGCCGTCCGCAGCGGCGGACCGGCCCGGGCGCGCCGCGGGTCCCGGGCGCACGCGGCGACATCGTGGCCGCGCTTGGGAGACTTGCGGCGCCGTGGCCGCGCCCGTCGTCTCCGTCGTCGTCCCCACGCGCGACCGCCCCGAGCGGCTCGCGCGCCTGCTCGACGGCCTGCGGGCGCAGACGCTCGGCGTCGAGCGCTTCGAGGTCCTCGTCTGCGACGACGCCTCGTCCGCCGCCTCGATCGCGGACGTCCTCACCCGCGCGGGCGAGCACCTCGACCTGCGCGTGCTTCGGCACGACGTCCCGCGGGGGCCGGCGGTCGCGCGCAACACCGCCTGGCGCCAGGCCCGGGGGACGCTCGTCGCGTTCGTCGACGACGACTGCGTCCCGGAGGCCCGGTGGCTCGAGGCGCTGCTCGACGCCTGGGCGCGCGGCGCCGACCGGGGGGATGCCGTCGTGCAGGGCCGCGTGGACCCGGATCCGTCGGAGTATCCGCACGAGTTCGGACCGTTCTCGACGACGCTCTGGGTCACGGAGGCGGGGCCGCGGTTCGAGACGGCGAACATCGCCTACCCGCGGGCGCTGCTCGAGCGGCTCGGCGGGTTCGACGAGTCCCTCGTGATCGCCGGGGAGGACACCGACCTCGGCTGGCGGGCGATCGAGGCCGGGGCGGTCGTCGTGTGGGCGGGCGAGGCGCTCGTGCACCACGGCGTGATCCAGCAGGGCCCCTGGGGACGGCTGATCAAGGGCCGGCGCTGGCGCTACGTGCCGGCGGTCTACCGGCGCCACCCCGGGCTGCGACGGACGCTCATCGCCGGGATCTTCTGGGGGCCGCTGCACTGGTGGCTCTTCCGGGCGCTGGCGGCGCTGGCCCTGCGGCCGCGCTCGCCGGCCCGCGCGGCGCGGACTCGCGGCCTGCGGGGCCCCCGCCGCGGCGCCGGCTGGGCGTTCGCGCGGTGGTGGCTCGCGATGCCCTACGTCCTGCGGCTCGTCGACTACCGCACGGGACCGCTGCTGGCGCCCTACCGCCTGGCGTGCGACCTCGTCGAGGTCGCCGCGATCGGCGCCGGCGCGGTCCGCCACCGGATCCCGATGCTCTGAGCGACCGGAGACGGGTCTCACGACCGCACCACGGTCCGGCCGGCCGGCGCGTGCGTCGTGGCGACGTCGGGGACCGCGCTCGTCCGCCAGCCCTCAGCCGGCTGCGCCGCCGGCCGGGCGTTCGGGCGGCGGCGAGCTACGCTGCCGTGATGGCCGGCGAGGCGCTGCTCGAGGACCGCGGGATCCGGCTCGTGCGGGCCGACAACCCGGGACCGAAGACCCTGACCGGGACGAACACCTGGATCGTCGCGGGCGCGCAGGGCGCCTGGGTCGTCGACCCGGGGCCCGATCTCGAGGAGCACCTCGACGCCGTCGCCGCCGCGGTCTCCGACGCGGGCGGCCTGCTCGGCGTCGCGCTGACCCACCGCCACGAGGACCACGCAGCCGGCGTGGCCGGGCTCCTGCGCCGCACCGGACCCGCGCCGCTGGCCTCGCGCACCGGCTGGGTCCCGGAGGGCGCGCCCGCCGGGACGACGGCGCTCGCGGTCGCGGAGGGCGATGTCGCCGGGCCGTTCTCCGTGTACGAGACCCCGGGGCACGCCGCCGATCACGTCGTCTTCCGCGCCGGTGACGCGCTCTTCGCCGGGGACACCGTCCTGGGGACCGGCAGCGTCCTGCTCGTCCCGCACGCGGGGGCGCTCGCGGGGTACCTCGCCGCGCTCGAGCGGCTGCGCGCGCTCGACCTCGCGGTGCTCCTGCCCGGCCACGGGCCCGTCGTCGACGACCCGGCGGCGAAGCTCGACGAGTACCTCGCGCACCGCCGCGACCGCGAGCGCCGGCTCGTCGCCGCGCTCGACGCGGGACTGCGCGGCGCGGACGAGCTGCTGGACCGCGTGTGGGACGACGCTCCCGGCATCCTGCGCCTCGCCGCCGCGGTGACGCTGCGGACCCACCTCGACAAGCTCGCCGACGAGGACCGGCTGCCCGACGGCGTCGAGCTGCAGGACTTCGGCGGGTTCGACGGCCTCTAGGTCCCGCGGGGCCCCGCGCTCGCGGTCCTCCCGTCCGACGCCCGGCTCGTCGTGGTCGCGACGCGTCGGTGCGGCACCCGCGTCCCGCAGGTCACGCGGCGCTCGCCGCCACCGCCGTCGGGTTGACGGTCGGGGGTGGGGGGGGGTCCGCGCGCCGGCCGTCTGGCGCTACGCTCCCGGACCTACTCGTCAGTACCCCACGAGGGTGCTGGTGCCCGGACGCGCACGGCGCGTCACCACCCCGGCGCCCTCGCGCCACCCACCCGCAGGAGACCCCATGACCGGTGTCGTCATCGCCTCGGCCGCCCGCACCGCGATCGGCAGCTACAGCAAGTCGCTGAAGGACGTCCCCGCGACGCAGCTCGGCATCACCGCGGCGAAGGCCGCCATCGAGCGCGCCGGCCTCCAGCCCGAGCAGATCGAGCACACGGTCTACGGGAACGTCATCCACACGGACACCGACGACATGTACATGGCCCGCGTGGTCAGCATCGGCGCCGGCGTCCCGCAGGAGAGCCCGTCCCTGACGGTGAACCGCCTCTGCGGCTCCGGCGTGCAGTCGATCGTCACCGCGACGATGCACATCCAGACCGGGGACGTGGACGTCGCGCTCGCCGGCGGTGCCGAGTCGATGTCGCAGGCGCCGTACTGGGTCTCGAACGCGCGCTGGGGCGCGAAGATGGGCCCGTCGCCGATGGTCGACCCGGTCGTCGGCGGCCTCACGGACCCGTTCCGCAAGATCCACATGGGCGTCACGGCCGAGAACCTCTCCGTCCGCGACACCATCTCCCGCGGGGACCAGGACGCGTTCGCGTTCGCGAGCCACCAGAAGGCCGCCGCGGCCCGCGCCGCCGGGAAGTTCGCCGAGGAGATCACGCCGGTCGTCATCAAGGGCCGGAAGGGCGACGTCTCCTTCGACACCGACGAGCACATCCGCGAGGACATCTCGCTCGAGGCGCTCGCGAAGCTCAAGCCCGCGTTCAAGCGCGAGGACGGCACGGTCACCGCCGGCAACGCGTCGGGCCTGAACGACGCCGGCGCCGCCGTCACGCTCCTCAGCGAGGCGAAGGCCGCCGAGCTCGGCATCACGCCGAAGGCGAAGATCCTCGGCTACGCCGTCACCGGCGTGGACCCGAACATCATGGGCATCGGCCCCGTCACGGCGATCCGCAAGGTCCTGGACCGGACCGGCGTCGCCCTCGACGACATCGCCGTCATCGAGCTGAACGAGGCGTTCGCCGCCCAGTCGCTCGCCGTCACGCGCGAGCTCGGCCTCGCCGACGACGACCCGCGCGTGAACCCGAACGGCGGCGCGATCGCCCTCGGCCATCCGATCGGCGCCTCCGGCACGATCGTCACGATCAAGGCCCTGAGCGAGCTGCACCGCACCGGCGCCCAGTACGGCCTCATCTCCCTCTGCATCGGGGGCGGGCAGGGCATCGCCCTCCTCATCGAGCGCGTCTGATCGCGGGGACTCCGGCGGGCGATGCCCCGCCCGCCGGAGACGATCCCCCCCGGCCCATCGCCCTCCTCATCGAGCGCGTCTGATCGCGGGGACTCCGGCGGGCGATGCCCCGCCCGCCGGAGACGATCCCCCCCCGGCCCATCGCCCTCCTCATCGAGCGCGTCTGATCGCGGGGACTCCGGCGGGCGATGCCCCGCCCGCCGGAGCCGGTCGCGTGTACCCGGTACAACCCGGGGGGCGGCCGGCCGCGGCGGTCGCGCGGTGCCAGGCGTGCGAAGTGACGCTCCGCGCGTTAGGGTCCGAAGGGCGCACCGACCCGCGCCCCCCTGCCGTGTTGTTCACCACCGCCGACGACGTCCACGACCATCTCGGTCGCCTGCTCCAGGAGCTGGCGAACGATCCCGACCTGGGCAGTCGCCTCACGCACCTGGACCTCGTGCTCCAGCTGCGCTGCCGGCACCCGGACGCGACGGTGACCCTCGTGGCCCGCGCGGCGGACGCCCCGCGCGTGGTCGTCGGCGAGCCGGGCGACGACGTGCCGCAGCCCGACGTCACCCTGACGATGGACGCCGACGTCGCCCATCACCTCTGGCTCGGTCAGCAGAACGTCGCCATCGGCATCGCCCGGGGCCTCATCCAGGCGAAGGGCGACGGCCGCAAGGTCATCGACCTCCTCGGCCTGACGAACGACATCGTCCCGCGCTACGAGCAGCTCCTCCGGGCCGCCGGGCGCGAGGACCTGCTCACCACCGCCGCGGCCTGAGCCGCCGGCGGCGGTCCGCCGCCGCGACGGATCGCATCCTCAGGACCCGGACGGGCCGCGCTCGCCCGCGGGGACGTCCGCGGCGGGGTAGCTCCGGCGCACGCCGCCGCGCTCGATGAGCAGCCGCGCCTCGTCGCCCTCGAGCTCCAGCTCCGGCGTCGTGGACGGCGGCTCCCGTCGGCGGCACGCCTCCAGCGCCGCGGCGACCGTCTCCCAGCCCTCGAGCTCCTCGAGCTGCCGCAGGGTCGGGAACGCCATCGTGGCGCGGCCCTCGGCCGACTCGGCCAGCAGGTCGGCGGGCGTCGCCCAGCGCGCGTCGACGATCTCCTCGCCGTCGATCCGCACCGGCGGGTCGCCCTCGACCGGGCCGAGGAAGAACGCCGTGTCGAAGCGGATCGGCAGGACGGCCGGCGTGATCCAGCGGTCGAGCGGCACGAGGAGCTCCGGCACCACCGGGACCCCGGTCTCCTCCCGCAGCTCGCGCGCCGCGGCGTGCGCGTCGTCGGGGTCGGTCGGCTCGACGCGCCCGCCCGGGAAGACCCAGAAGCCGCCCATGAACCGCGCGCTCGGGGTGCGCTGCGCCACGAGCACCTCGAGCCCCGCGGCGCCGTCGCGGATCGGCACCACCGCCGCCGCGGGACGCGGGGTGACCGGGGACGACGGCGCGGAAGAGCTCGACACGCCGTCAACGGTAGTGCGTCCTGCACCGCACGGGCGGCGGATCGGCCACCGCGCACGACCCCGCTCGTCGTATCGTCCCGGTCCATGAGCGACGAGCAGTGGATCTGCGAGGCCTGTGGCTTCGTGTACGACCCGGCCGAAGGCGACCCGGACGGCGGCATCCCGCCCGGAACCGCCTTCGAGGACATCCCGGACACCTGGATGTGCCCGGTCTGCGGCGCCCGCAAGAACGAGTTCACGAAGCTCTAGGAGAGGGGATCGCGGGCCCCGGCCCGCACGTCGGCCCCACGACCCCGTGCGGTGCGCGGCGGGGTGCGGGCGTCCGATGATGCTCGCCGGCACGGTGGGGGCCGAGGGCCCGACCTCAGTCGCCGACGGCGCCCTGCACCAGGGCGCCGTAGTCGACCTTCCACGTGCCGCCGACGCGGCGCAGGGGCGGTGCGCCGGCGGCGGTGGCGACCACCGCCCGGTCGCCGCGCACGGTGACCCGCGCGCCGCGCAGCGCGCGCAGCAGCGACGCGGGCGGCGGCGAGGAGGAGTTGCCGCTGTTGGCCATGAGCGCCTCGCAGTCGACCCCGCGGCGGCCGATCCGGGACGCGAGCCGCTCGATCCCGACGACGGTCGCGCAGGCCGTCGCGACGTCCCGCTCGCCGACCGCCACGACGAACCGCCGCAGCACCGCCCGGACCTCGCGGGCGGTGGCAGCGTCCGCGCGGCGCCCGCCCGCGAGCGTCAGCGGGGCGGGCCGCGGGGCCGTGGGCACCGACGCCCCGGCGTCGGCCGGGACGTCGGCCGGCGGGGCGACCGTCGACGGGCTGATCGCGTTCGGCGCGTCGCCGCCGCACCCCGCCAGCGGGACGGCGAGCGCGACGAGCGCGAGGAGGACGGGGCGGGTCGGCATCGGGCGGGCGGCGGATCGGCCGGGCACGGGGTCTATCACGCGCCGCCCGCGCCACGCGTCCGCCGCGGCCCGCCCGATGCGCGCAGGCTCGGGCGGGCGAGGATCACGCCGGGTCGGCCAGTGGGGCGCCCGCCGGCGCGCCGCCACCCTCGGCCACGGCGGCCGCCGGCGCCGGGCGCCCGGGCGCGAGCAGCCCGATCACCGCGCCGACGGCGAGGACCGCGGCGCCGACCGGCAGCGCCGCCAGCAGCCCGTCGGTGAAGCCCTGCGGGGTGGCGTGGGAGCCGTGCGAGGCGAAGATCGTCGCGAGCACCGCCACGCCGAACACGCCGCCGGTCTCGCGGATCGCGTTCGTGGCGCCCGACGCCTTGCCGGCGAGCTCCGGCGGCGCGCTAGCGAGCACCGCGCCCGCGACCGGGGCGAAGACGAGCGCCATCCCGACGCCGGCGAGGACGAACGGCGGAACGAGCTCGCCGTAGGGGACCGTGAGCGACGAGACCTGCGAGATCCAGAAGAGCGCGACCGCCTGCAGCGCCATCCCCGTGACGAGCAGCGGCCGGGCGCCGATCCGGTCGCTGAGGATCCCGGCGATCGGCGCGATGAGCACCGGCATGCCGGTCCACGGCAGGGTCCGCAGGCCGGCCTCCAGGGGGCCGTAGCCCTGGGCGATCTGGAAGAACTGGCTCAGCAGGAAGATCGAGCCGAACATCCCGAAGAACATCGCGAAGGACAGCCCGTTCGTCGCGCTGAACCGCACGGAGCGGAAGAGCCCGAGCGGCAGCATCGGCGCGGGCGTCCGTCGCTCCCACGCGAGGAACGCGCCGAGCAGCAGCACGCCGACGGCCAGCGAGGCCACGACGGTCGTCGAGCCCCAGCCGAGGACCTGGCTGCGGATGACGCCGAAGGTCAGGCCGAACAGGCCGCCGGTCACGAGCAGCAGCCCCGGGCGGTCCAGCGGCGTGCTCGCACCGCCCGGACCGAACGACTCGCGCAGCTCCCGACGCGCGATCGGCAGCAGCGCGAGGCCGATCGGGACGTTCAGCCAGAAGATCCAGGACCAGTGCAGCCCCTCGACGACGGCGCCGCCGACGGCGGGGCCGACCGCCACGCCGAGGCCGCCGATGCCGCCCCACAGGCCGATCGCCAGCCCGCGGCGCTGCGCCGGGACCGCGTCGGCGAGGATCGTGAGCGTCAGCGGGGTGACGATCGCCGCGCCGATGCCCTGGATCGCTCGCGCCGCGACGAGCAGCTCGATCGACGGGGCGAGCGCCGCCACGGCGCTCGCGCCGGTGAAGATCCCCAGGCCGAGGAGGAACATCCGGCGCCGGCCGAAGCGGTCGCCGAGCGCTGCGCCGGTGAGCAGGAAGACGGCGAACGCGAGGGTGTAGGCGTTGACGGTCCACTCGAGGGACTCGAGGGAGCCGCCGAGGTCGCGCTGGATCGACGGCAGCGCGACGCCGACGACGAGATTGTCCAGCGCGGTCATGAAGACGGCGAGCGCGACGATCACGACCGTGCGCAAGGGGAACGCGGGTGGGGCGGGCATGGTGGGACTCCTGGTGGGACGGGACGGGAACGGGACGGAACGACGGGAAGGTGGGTGAGTGCTTACTTCCTTGCGGGCCGCACGAGCCGCGGGGCCGGCGGTGCCTGCGGCCGGGCGGGCTCAGGGCGTCGGCGCCTCCTCGGCGACCGGGTCCAGCGGGCTCGCGGTGAAGTCGTCGGGGAAGCAGCTGGCGCCGTCGAGCTCGCCGGTCCGCAGCACGTCGGCGAAGGGCTCGTCGAGCGTCGCGATCCCCGTCGCGGCGAGGACGTTCATGAGCATGCCCTGCGCGAAGAACCGCCGGATCTCGTCGGGCGTGGCGTCCGTCTCGCGCTGGATGAGCGCGAACAGCCGGCGGAACGAGGCCTGCATCGCCGCGCGGACGTCGGGGTCCCGCGGGGAGAGCGCGTGGGCGTGGAGCTGCAGCAGCAGCCGGCGCGGGTCGCTGAGCAGGCCGCCGTAGGCCATGCCGATCGCCGGGAGGACGTCCTCGCCGGTCGCGCGGGCTCGGTCGGCGGCGGTCTTGAACGCCTCGTGGATCTCGGCGTTGCAGCGCTCCACGACGGCCGTGACGAGCGCCTGCTTCGTCGGGAAGAGCCGGAAGAGGTACGCGTGCGAGATCCCGGCCTCCTCGGCGACCTCGGCGGTCGGGGTGGCGCCGATGCCGCGCTCGGCCATGAGGCGCGACGCGACCGCGATCACCTGCTCGCGGCGCTCCTCGGCGGACATGCGGGTGCTCGGAGCCACGAGGTGAGTGTGCACTCACTTCCTTGACCTGTCAAGCCCGTCGCGCGACACCGGTCGTCGAGGGGACGCGGCGATCACGGGCCGAACACGCCCGGATCGGTCGCGCGCGGCATCCTGTGGCCGATGGCCGCTCCCCGCGACCGCGCCGCGACGCCGCGCTTCGCCGCGACCGTCGAGGAGGCCTTCGGCGCCGATCTCGTCCTCGCCCTGCGCGAGGCGGTGCGCGCGTTCGCGCTCTCGCGGGCCGTCGTCTGGATCGCCGGCCTGCTGACGATCGTCCTCTTCGGCTGGGCCGGATCGCGGGGCGCGCGCCTGGACCCGCTCTGGGAGTGCCGCCCGACCGCGGTCGGCGGGCTCGACGCGCTGATCGCCCCGGGATGCCGGTGGGACAGCACGTGGTACCTGACGATCGCGGGATCGGGCTACAGCCCCGCCGAGCCCGCGCGCTCGGCGTTCTTCCCGCTCTACCCGCTGCTGACGAGCATCGTCTCCGCACCGCTCGGGGGCGCGCTGGTCCCCGCGGGGCTGCTCGTGTCGTGGAGCGCGGCGATCGCGTTCCTCACCGCGCTGCACCAGGTCGTGGCCCGCGCCCGGGACCGGGCGACCGCCCGCACCGTCGTGCGGGTCGCGGCGTACGTCCCGCCGGCCGTCTTCCTCTCGGCGATCTACACCGAGTCGCTCTTCCTGCTGCTCTCGCTCGGCTGCCTCGCCGCCGCCCGCCGCGACCGCTGGCTGCTCGCCGGCGCGCTCGGCGCGCTCGCGTCGTCCTGCCGCAGCATCGGGGTGCTGCTCGTGCTGCCCCTGCTCGTGGAGGTCCTCTGGGGTCGCCGGAGCGACGCCCGCACCGTCGCCCGGACCGTCGGCCGCTGGACGATCCGCCACCGCGCGCTGCGCGCCGACGTCGCCTGGATCGCGCTCGTCCCGCTCGGGCTGCTCGCCTACGCGACGTACCTCGGCCTGGCGACCGCCGACCCGCTCGGGGCGGTCCGGGCCCAGGGCGACTGGGCGCGGCAGTTCCTGACCCCGATCGGCGGGCTGGGCGCCGGCGTCTGGGCCGTCGTCGGCCGGACCGGCGAGCTCGCCGGCGCCTGGTCGATGCCGCCGCTCGTCGACGGGCAGCAGGCCGGGCTCCTGCTCGCGCGCGACGCCGTCCTGCTCGCCGTCGTCGTCGTCGCGATCGCCGCGCTCTGGTGGGCCCGCCGCCGCATGCCCGTGAGCTGGCTGGCGTGGGGCGCCATCTCGCTGGCGTACCCGCTGTCGGTCCCCTCGAGCCAGCAGCCGCTGATGTCGCTGCCGCGCTTCGCGATGGCGTGCTTCCCGATCGTCGTCGCGCTCGGCCTCTGGGCGCACGCGCGACCCGGCCGGATGCGGTGGCTCGCGCCGCTGCTGCTCGCGCTGCAGGCGGGCTGGGCGATCCTCTTCGTCAGCTGGGTCTGGGCACCCTGAGCCGCGCCGCGGTCCGCGCGTGGCGGCCGCGCGCCGAGGAGTGAGGCGTCCCCGCGACGCCCGCGCCGGCCCGGGCGTCAGTCGCGCAGGTCGACGACGAGGGGCGCGTGGTCGGAGGGCTTCGTGCCCTTGCGGTGCTCGCGCGAGACCCAGACGCGCTCGATCCGCTCCGCGGTGGCGCGGTCCACGAGCGCGAGGTCGATCCGCAGGCCGAGGTTCTTGTGGAAGCTGCCGGCCCGGTAGTCCCACCACGTGTACCGCGGACCGTCGACGCCCTTCGGGTCGTCGGCCGGGAACCCCTCGCCGTGGTGGTGGATGAACGCGTCGACGAGGCCGCCGGCCTCCAGGACGCCGGCGAGCGCGGCGCGCTCCTCCGGCGAGGTGTGGGTCGTGCCGGTGAAGCGCTCCGGCGCGTAGCAGTCGGCGTCGGTCGGGCAGACGTTCATGTCGCCGAGGATCACCGTCGGGCCGGCCGCGGCGAGCGTCTCGGCGCGCGCCGCCATCGCCCGCAGGAAGGAGAGCTTGCGCCGGTAGTCCGGGTGGTCCAGCGCCTTGCCGTTGATGACGTAGACGCTCGCGACGCGGATCCCGCCGACGGTCGCCTCGATCCAGCGGGCCTCCGTCGGGTCGTCCTCGCCGGGCAGGCCCCCCAGCGGGTCGGTCGGCTCGCCCGCGCCGTCGTGGCGGGTGAGGATCGCCACGCCGTTCCAGGCGCCCTGCGAGTGGTCCACGACGTCGTAGCCGGCCGCGGCGAGCTCCAGCAGCGGCAGCTGGTCGCGGCCGCACTTCGTCTCCTGCAGCGCGAGCACGTCGGGCCGCAGATCCTCCAGCAGCTCGAGCACCCGCGGCAGCCGGGCGCGGAGCGAGGCGACGTTCCACGAGATCAGGCGCACGGGGCGATCCTCGCGGATCGCCGGCCCGGACGCGGCGTGGCGGGTGGGTCGCGGCCACCCCATAGGCTCCCGCCATGGTCGCTGCGTCGCCCCGGTCGCCGGTCGTCCGCGAGCTGGGCCCGCCCGGGCCCGAGACGCTCGCCTTCGAGCGGCGACTGCGGCGGGTCATGCGCCCGCTGGCGGCGAGCTGGCGGATGACGCCGCGCGGCGTCCTCTGGCTCCAGCGGATCAGCGAGCCGCGCGGGCGCCGGATCCGCACGAAGGAGGGCAGCCAGGTCGACGTGACGGCGATCGGCGGCGTCCCGGTCGAGTGGGTCCGCGGCCCGCGGGCGATCGCCCGGCGCACCGACGACGAGCCGGTGCTGCTCTACCTGCACGGCGGCGGCTACGTCTTCGGCTCACCGCGCACGCACCGCGTCCTGACGTCGCAGCTCTCCGACGCCCTGGGCATCCCGGTGCTCGTCCCCGACTACCGGCTGCCGCCGGTGGCGACGCTGCCGGCGCCGATCGAGGACGCCCTCGTCGTCTACCGGGCGCTGCTGGAGCGGGTCGCCCCGGAGCGGATCGTCGTCGCCGGCGACTCCGCGGGCGGCAACCTCGCGCACGGCCTGCTGCTGCACGCCGCCGAGGCGGGCCTGCCGATGCCCGCGGGCCTCGTGCTGCTCTCGCCGTGGAGCGACCTGACGATGAGCGGACCCTCGGTCCGCGCGAACGACGGGATCGACCCGTTCATCCCGGAGATCGCGCTCTGGCGCTGCGCCCGGGTGGCGTGCGCCGGCCTCGACGCGGCCGACTGGCGCTGCTCGCCGCTGTTCGGCCCCGACGCGCTCCAGGCCCGGCTGCCGCCGACCCTCGTCCAGGCGGGCTCGACCGAGGTCCTGCGCGACGACGCCCGCCGCGTCGCCGACGCGCTGGCCCGCAACGGCGTCCCGGTCGAGCTGCAGCTCTTCGCGCACGTCCCGCACGTCCCGCCGATGTGGGGCAACCTGCCCGAGGGCCGCGACGCGACCCGGCGCGTCGGCGCGTTCCTGGCCGACGTGCTCCCCGAGGGCGCCGCGCACCGACCGGACCGCCGCGACGCCGCCGCGGCCACGAGCGACGAGACGACGACCGCCGACGGGCTCGAGCCCGAGAGCGCCGGAGCGACGACGTGATCCTCGCGATCGACCAGGGGACGACGGGCACGACCTGCCTCGTGGTCGACGGCGAGGGCGACCTCGTCGGCCGGGGCTACCGCGAGTTCTCCCAGCACTTCCCGCGACCGGGGTGGGTCGAGCACGACGCGGCCGAGATCTGGGAGGTCACCCGCCGCGTCGCGCTCGAAGCCTGCGACGACGCGGGGATCGCCCCCGCCGACCTCCAGGCGATCGGGATCACGAACCAGCGCGAGACCGTCTGCGCGTGGGACCCCGCAACCGGCGAGCCGCTGCACCGGGCGATCGTCTGGCAGGACCGCCGGACCGCCGCCATGTGCGCGCGGCTGCGCGAGGCCGGGCACGAGCAGCTCATCCGCGAGCGGACCGGCCTCGTGCTGGACCCGTACTTCTCCGGCACGAAGATCGCCTGGCTGCTCGAGCACGCGCCGGAGCTGCGCGAGCGCGCCGAGCGGGGCACCGCGGTCTTCGGGACGATCGACTCGTGGCTGCTCTTCCGGCTGACCGGCGAGCACGTCACCGACCCGTCCAACGCGTCGCGGACGATGCTCTACGGGCTGGAGGCCGGCGACTGGGACGACGAGCTCTGCGCGCTGCTCGGCGTGCCGCTCCGGGCGCTCCCGGAGGTCCGACCCTCGATCGGGGGCTTCGGGACCGTGCGCCCGGGCGTCCTGGGCGACGCGACCTGCCCGGTCGGCGGCGTGGCGGGGGACCAGCAGGCCGCGCTGTACGGCCAGGCGTGCCTGGACCCGGGGGAGGGCAAGAACACCTACGGCACCGGCTCGTTCGTGCTGCTCAACGCGGGCGACGCCCCGCCGGCCGAGCACGAGGGCCTGCTGCGGACGGTCGGCTGGCAGATCGGGCAGCGGCGGATGTTCGCCTACGAGGCGTCGGTCTTCGCGACCGGCGCCGCCGTCCAGTGGCTGCGCGACGGGCTCGGGATCATCTCGAGCGCCGCGGAGACCGAGCCGCTCGCCGACTCGCTCGAGGGCAACGACGGCGTCTACCTCGTGCCGGCGTTCGCGGGGCTCGGCGCGCCGCACTGGGATCCCTACGCCCGCGGGACGATCACCGGGCTGACGCGCGGCACGACGCGGGCGCACCTCGCGCGCGCGACGCTCGAGGCGATCGGCTTCCAGACCCTCGACGCGGTGCGGGCGATGGAGTCCGTCGCGGCGCAGCCGCTGCGGGTCCTGAAGGCCGACGGCGGTGCGACCGCGAACCGCTGGCTCATGCGGTTCCAGGCCGACCTGCTCGGCGTGCCGGTGGTCGTGCCGGCGATCCACGAGACGACCGCGCTCGGTGCGGCGTTCATGGCCGGCGTGGGGGTGGGGCGCTGGAACCAGCGCGAGGTCACCCGCACCTGGCGCGCCGCGACGACCTACGAGCCGACGATGTCGCGCGATCGCGCGGAGGAGCTCCACGCCGGCTGGCGGGACGCGGTCGGGCGGTCGCTCGGTCAGGCGCGCGACTGACCGCGGCGCGGGCCCCCGACCGACGGCCGGACGGGGACGCGCGACGGGCGCAGGATCAGCGGGGCAGGCGCAGCGGCGCGGCCGGGGCGGCGACGACGTTGCGGTACGCGGCCCGCCAGAGCGCGACGTAGGCGGCCGTGGCGGCGGCCCAGGCCAGTCGGTGGTGCATCGCGGGTGGCTCCTTCCGGTCGCGGGGTGATGGGGCAGCGATCGGCCCGGGCCGGCCGGTCGAACAGCGCGAGGGCACCCGCCTGGACGCCCGTACGGCCCCGACCCGCGCGGGACGTCGACGGAGGATCGACGCGGGGCGGGCGCGGCCGGGCCCGTCGTCGCCCGGCGAGCCGGCGATGCCTCGGGCACCGAGGCACGGGTGGACCGGGCCCCGCCCGGGCCGCTCCCGAGCCGCCGAGGCACGGGTGGGGGCGGGACGCCCGGGCTGCAACGCGTCGCCCGTGCTGCAAGGGCCCGTTCGCCGGTCCCGCCGGGCGAGGAGCACGACGGCGTGGCGGCGAACCACCGCGCATGGCCGATCTCTCCCGTCGTCCGCCGGACGACCTCGGCGCCCAGGGTCGCGGCGTGCCCCGGGGCGGGCGTGACCGATGCCTCACCCGTGGCCCGGCGGCGGTCACGGCTGCGGCCCCGGGGACCGGCGAGGCTGCCGGCATGCTGCGCCGCGCCGCCATCGTCTCCGTGCTGCTGGGCCTCGCCGTGCCCGTCGGCGCGAGCGCCTCGACGGCCGGCATCGACCTGCTGGAGCCCGACCGCGGCAACGAGACGCCGGCGACCGCCGAGCGGCTCGCCGTCGACCGCACCGTCGCCGGGCAGATCGTGCTCGGCCCGCCGGCGCACCGCGACGTGGACGTCCTCGTCGTGCGCGTGCGCCGCGGCGCGACCGTCACGGTCCGCCTGCGCCACCGCGGCGAGGTCGACCACCGGGCGCTCGGCCTCGGCGTCGCGACGGCCGCCGGGCCGGCGGCGCCGGTGCGGTGGCGCACCGTCGACGACGGGCGCGAGGTCGGCGTCCGGGTTCGCGTCCCGACGGGGCGGCTCGTGATCGCGCTGCGCTGCGCGGCCGGTCGCGCGTGCGACGGCGGCGGCGCGATCCCCTACGCGCTGCGGGTGGACCGGCCCGGGCGGCGCACGACGCTCGCGGCCGCGGCGGCGTCGACGAAGCCGGTCGCCGACGCGCCCGGAGGCCCGGCGGCGACCTCCGGCGGCGCCGCGCCGGGCGCGGTCGAGGCCGCGCCGGTCTCGGGCGGCGCGACGCCGCGCTGAGCGCGCCGGACTCAGCCGGTCATGCCGCCGAGCTGGCCGCCCGTGACGTGCAGCGTCTGGCCGTGGACGTAGTTCGACCACGGCGAGCAGAGGAAGAAGATCGCGCCGGCGGCCTCCTCGGGCGTGCCGGGGCGGCCGAGCGGCACGAGCAGCGGCGCGGCCTCGCGCAGCTCCTCCGGGATGCCGAGCTGGACCTGCTGGCCGTCGATCTCGGTGACGTTGGCGGCGTCCTTCGCGGCGGTGAGGCGCGTCTCGATCCAGCCGAAGGCGACCGCGTTGACGTTGACCTTGAACTGGCCCCACTCCTTGGCCAGCGTCTTCGTCAGGCCGACGACGGCGGCCTTGCCGGCAGCGTAGTTCGCCTGCCCGGCATTGCCCATCGTGCCGGACATCGAGCTGACGTTCACGACCTTGCGGAAGACCTCGAGGCCCTCGGCGCGCTCGCGCTTGGCCGGCTCGCGCAGGTGCGGGGCAGCGGCGCGGAGCACCCGGAACGGGACGGTGACGTGGATGTCGAGCATCCGCTGCCACCAGTCGTCGCTGATCCGGTGGGCGGCGGCGTCGAGCGTGTAGCCGGCGTTGTTCACGACGACGTCGAGCTGCCCCCACGTGTCGATCGCGTGGGCGACGAGCGCGTCCGGCGCGCCGTCCTTCGTGAGGTCGCCGGCGAAGATCGTCGTCTCGCCGCCGATGTCGTCGGCCGCCTCCTGCGCCGCGTCGCGGTCGAGGTCGTTGACGACCACCCGGGCGCCGTGGCCCACGAGGAGCTCCGCCGTCGCCCGTCCGATGCCGCGGGCGGAGCCCGTGACGATCGCCACCTTGCCGTCGAGGACGCCCATGCCGTTCCTTCCGTCGTCGCCCGCGGCGGACCCGCGGTGGCGCGATCCTATGCTCCGCCCGACCGCGGCGCCGGTCAGTCGCAGGCGGCGAGGCGCCCGACCCGGATGCCGTCCCGCCAGGGCTCGGTCGGCCCGTAGTAGGCGCCCTGCATCCAGAGACGGTCGGTGCTGCGCGCCTTGCGCAGCGTCGTCCGCAGGCGGCCGTCGGACCAGCCGTCGCGCGACTGCGTCGAGACCTGGTTGCGGTCGCTGCCCCGGGTGATCACGGTCCAGACCCCGATGCCGTTCGCGACGGCCCGACGCCCGGACGACCGCGTGGCCTCGGACGTCGTGCGCACCCACCACGGGCCGTCGGTGCGGTGGCGCTCGACGCAGGCGTAGTGGGTGAAGGCGTCGCTGCGCACCGCGGTCCACGACCCGGGCGGCCGGGCGTCGGCGGCGGCCGGGGCCGCGAGCAGCGCGCCGAGCAGCAGGGGGAGGAGCGATCGAGCGGGGGACACGGCCTGGATCGTAGGGCCGTGGCGCCGCGGCGAGCATGAGCATCGCGTGAGAGGGTGCCGCGGCGGCGGCGGACGCTCAGCAGCCCATGAGCCGACCGATGACGTCCTTCATGATCTCGTCGGTGCCGCCGCCGATCGGGCCCAGGCGCGCGTCGCGCCAGGCGCGCTCGAGGCCCTGCTCCTTCGTGTAGCCGGCGCCGCCGTGCAGCTGCAGGCAGCGGTCGATGACGTCGACGGCGGTCCGCTGGGTCTGGAGCTTCGCCATCGAGACCTCGCGGATCACCTGCTCGCCCGCGACGTGCCGGCGCAGCGTCTCGTAGGTCAGGCTGCGCGCCGCCTCGATCTCCATCCCGATCTCGGCCAGCGCCCAGCGGGTGCCCTGGAAGTCGGCGATCCGGCGGCCGAACGCGCGCCGCTGCGCGACGTAGGCGCAGGTCTGCTCGAACGCGAGGTCCATGCCGGCCACCGCGCCGAGCGCCATCGAGAGCCGCTCCCAGCCGAAGTTGGCCATGATGAGCTTGAAGCCGCCGTGGAGCTCGCCGAGCAGGTGGTCCTCGGGCACGAAGACGTCCTGGAAGCTCACGAGGGCGGTGTCGGAGGCGTGCCAGCCGAGTTTCTCGATCGGGCTCGCGCTGATCCCGTCGCCGCGGTCGGCCCCGAGCAGCGCCGGATCGTCCTCGGCCCCCTCGGGCTCCGGCCCGCGTTCGACGACGAGGAACGAGATCCCGTCGTGGCCGCCGTCCTGCGTCGTCCTCACCGCGGTGACGTAGTGCTGCGCGCGCACGCCGCCGGTGATGAAGCACTTCTCGCCGTTGACCCGGAAGCCGCCCTCGACCCGCTCGGCGCGGGTCAGGATGCCGGCGACGTCGCTCCCGGTCCCCGGCTCGGTGATGGCGAGCGCCGCGACGCGCTCGCCGCGCAGGACCGGCGGCACCCACCGCTCCTGCTGCTCGGGCGTGCCGAACTTCAGGATCGGCGGCGTGGCGATCGTCGTCGGCGCGCTGAGCGCCGCGGCGAGGCCGCCGGAGCCCGAGCGGGCGATCTCCTCGGTCCAGATCGCGTCCGTCAGGTGGTCGCCGCCCTGCCCGCCCAGCTCGACGGGGTACGGGGTGGCGGCGAAGCCCGTCTCGCCGAGGCGGCGGAAGACGGAGGAGGGCACCCACTCGGCGTCCTCCCACGCCTGAACGTGCGGGCGCAGCTCGCGCGTGACCCAGTCGCGGATCGATCGGCGCAGCGCATGGTGCTCCTCGCCGAAGAGGTGGTCCCAGCCCGCCGGGCCGCGGCCCTGCCCCACGAGCCCCGTCGACGCCGGATTCGCGTCCCCGCTCGCTCCCGGGGAGCGGCTGTCGGTCGTGCTCATCGTCGTCCCTCAGATCCCGTAGGAGCGCCCGATGTACTCGAGCAGCGTCTCGTCCGTGCCGGCGCCGATCCGGTTCAGGCGCAGGTCGCGCCAGGCCCGCTCGATGCCGTACTCCCGCATGTAGCCGTTGCCGCCGTGGATCTGCAGGCACTCGTCGGCGACCTCGCAGGCGATCCGGCTGGCGTAGAGCTTCGCCATCGAGATCTCGCGGACCGGGTACTCGCCGGCCATGACCCGCCGTGCGGTCTCGTAGTTCAGCTGCCGGGCGGCCTCCACGCGGGTGGCCATCTCGGCGAACTTCCAGCGGATGCCCTGGAACTTGCCGATCGGGCGGCCGAACGCCTGGCGCTCCTGGGCGTAGCGCAGCGTCCGCTCGATGAGCAGGTCGGCCGACGCGACGGCCCCGACGGCACCGATCAGGCGCTCGCCCTGGAGCTCCCACATGATGTGGTAGAAGCCCTTGCCCTCCTCGCCGAGCAGGTTCTCGGCGGGCACGCGGACGTCGGTGAACGACAGCAGCGCCGTGTCGGAGGCGTGCATCCCGGCCTTCTCGAGCCGCCTCTCGCGGACGATCCCGGGGGAGTCCATGTCGACGATGAAGAGGCTGAACCCGCCGTAGCCGGCGTCGGGATCGGTCTTCGTCACGAGGACGATGTAGTCGGCGCGGTGGCCGTTGGTGATGAAGACCTTCGAGCCGTTGACGACGAACGCGTCGCCGTCGCGCACCGCGGTCGTCTTGATGCCCGCGACGTCGGAGCCGGCGTCGGGCTCCGTGATGCCGAGGCAGGCGATCTTCTCGCCCCGCATCGCGGGCACGAGGTACCGGAGCTTCTGCTCGTGCGTGCCGAGCATCCGGATCGGCGGGTTCGCCATGTCGGTGTGGACGGCGACGCCCATCACGAGGCCGCCGGAATGGGAGCGCGCGAGCTCCTCCGCGAAGACGAGGTTGTAGGCGTAGTCGCCGCCCTGGCCGCCGTACTCCTCGGGGTAGGAGAGGCCGAGGAACCCGAGCTCGCCCAGGCGCCGGAAGACCGAGTCGGGGAAGGTCGTCTCCTCCCACTCGTCGGCGTGCGGGGCGAGCTCGGTCTCCACGAACCGGCGGATCTCCAGCCGCATGGCCTCGTGCTCGTCGGTGAAGATCGGATGCCGCCCGGGGGCGGCATGGTCGGGCTTCGGGACCTGCTCGGTGGCCACGCGGTGCTCTCTCTCCTCGGAACGGCGCACCGGCGCGCGTCTCCCCGCGGCGCCGGTGTCGGGGCGCGGTGCCGGTCGGCCCGTCCCCGAACGGGAAAGTAGCAGGTGCTACCTCCTACTTCGAGATGCGCCACGCGCGGACGATCCCCCGCATGCGCGAGGCGCCCGCTCGCGGCGCATCTCGAAGTAGGAGGTAGCGTCGCCTGCCTCGCGTGGTGGATTCCCCTCCTCCGGCGGGACGGTCGGTGGCGTACGCACCGTTCGCCGGGACGCGAATGCGCGAGGATCGCCGCGACGTCCGTCGTTCCAGGCCCAGAGGGGGAGCCGTGTCCGAGAGCCAGACCACGCAGGAGCCGGTGCGCTACGTCGTCGCCGACGGGGTCGCGACGATCGCGCTCGATCAGCCCGAGACGCGCAACGCGCTGTCCGACGAGCTGCTCGACGCGCTGATCGCGGCGTTCGAGCGGGCGCGCGACGACGAGGAGGTGCGGGTCGTCGTCCTGACCTCGACGCACGAGAAGGTCTTCTCGGCCGGCGGCAACCTCGCGGGGTTCGCCGAGCAGCTGCCGCTCGTGCACAAGTACCGGTCGATCGACCGCTTCCCGCGGCTGTTCCGGCTGATCCTCGACCTGCGCAAGCCGACGATCTGCCGGGCGAACGGGCACGTGCTCGCCGGGGCGCTCGGGCTGGCGCTGGCGTGCGACCTCATCGTCGCCCACGAGGACGTCCAGTTCGGCACCCCGGAGATCAACGTCGGGGTCTTCCCGTTCATGATCATGGCGCTGATCTTCCGCAACGTCGGGCGCAAGAAGGCCACCGAGCTGCTGCTGCTGGGCGAGCGCGTCTCGGCGGCCGAGGCGGAGCGGATCGGGATCGTGAACCGCGTGGTCCCGGCGAGCGAGCTCGACGCGGCGGTCGACGCCTGGGCGACGAAGCTCGCGGCGAGCTCGCCGCTGCTCATGGGCCTGGGCAAGGACGCGATCAGCCGCTCGATGGACCAGGGGCTCGACGACGCGCTGGACTTCCTGCGCGGCCAGCTCGCGCTCGCGTTCTCGACCGAGGACATCCAGGAGGGCGTGCGGGCGTTCTTCGAGAAGCGCGACCCGGAGTGGCGCGGCCGCTGAGCCGCGAAGCGCCGCCCGGAGGGCGGCGCTTGCGACGTGCTCCCGCGGTGGACGGGTCCCCTGGGGCCCCGGCGGGACGTCCGCGCCCGGCCGAACCGTGCCCACGCGTCGTGACGGCCGATGCGCGGGCTGGGGGCCCGCCCCCAGAAGCCCCGGCGGTCACGGCGGGACGTCCGCGCCCGGCCGAACCGTGCCCACGCGTCGTGACGGCCGACGCGCGGGCTGGGGCCCTCCCCCTTCTCCCTCAGAGTTCGAGGAAGGCGCCGCCGCGGACCATCTCCATCCGGGTGACGAGGCGCGCGGCGTCGTCGGCGTCGGACGGGAGGTGCGCGTCGAGCAGCGCGTTCACGAGGGTCGATCGGCGGACCGCCGCGACCTTGCCCGTCGCGCCGGCGACGACGTCGTCGAGGCCGTCGCGCAGCGCCTCCGGGATCCGCGCGTTGCGCTCCTCCCACGGCTGCTCGAGCGACTCGAGCCGCCGGCGCCGGTAGGCGCCGATCGTCCGGGCCGCGTCACCGCCGTCGGCCGGGAGGTGGAAGTGCAGCACCGCCGTGACGAGGGCGGCGAACGTCACCCGCGGCCCGGTGGCGGCGACGAGCGCGTCGGCGCGGGCCGACAGCTCGCGATCGAGGATCAGCGCGGTCTGCTTCGGCCGGCCGAGGAGGCGCCCGGGCTGCAGCGCCTCCCGGCCGAGGCCCGCCGCCCACGCCGGCAGGTCGCCGGGGGAGGCGGGCGTCGCCGGGGCGACCGGCTCGGGTGCGGCCGGCTCCGGCACCGCGGCCTCGGGGGCGGTCGTCGCCGGGGTCGCGGCTTCGGGCGTCGTCGGCTCGGGGGCCGGCTCCGCCGGCGCGGGGGCGGCCGGCGCCTCGTCGGCGATCGGCGCCACGATCGTCGGCCGCCGCGTGGCCTTCGGCTTCGCGGACGGCACGACGGCGATCCGCGGCGCCTCGGGCTCGACGGCCGGGACGTCGGGCTCGGCCACGAGGTCCAGCGGGCCGCGCAGGCCGCTGGGGGAGAGCTTCAGGCGCGCCATCACGCCACCTCCGCCAGGGTCGCGGTCGGCGCGACGCTGCGCGCCTCGATCTCCCGGGCGAGCTCGCGGAAGGCCTGGGCGGCACGGCCGTCGGGCTTGCGCAGGACGAGCGGGATGCCCTCGGTCGTCGCGTCGTGGAAGCCCGAGCGCATCGGGATCTCGGCGTCCAGGAGCGGCGCGTCGAGCGCGGGGAGCGCGTCGTTCAGCGTCTGGTACGTGTTGCGGCGCGGATCGACGTTGTTGCGCAGCAGGCCGAGCGTCGCGACGTCGACGCGCCGGCGGCGCAGCGTCGCGAGCGTCCGCAGCAGGGTCGCGGCGCCCTTGTAGGCGTTGCGGTCGATCATCGAGATCGGTACGAGCACCTCGTCGGCGGCGAGGAAGGCGTTGACCGTCAGGAGGCCGAGGTTCGGCGGGCAGTCGAGCAGCACGACGTCGTAGGTGCCCACGACCTCGTGCAGGGCCTCGGCGAGGAACTCCTCCCGCCGGACCTGCGAGACGAGGGTCAGCTCGACGTCGGCCATCCGGCCGTCGCCGGCGAGGAGGTCGACCCCCGGCGCGGCGTCGCGCAGCAGGGCGTCGGCGGCCTCGGCCTCGCCGAGGAACACGTCGGCGATCGTCGCCGGTGCCTCCTCGGGGGCGTGGCCGAGCATCGCGGTCGAGTCGAACTGCGGGTCGACGTCGACCACGAGGGTCGAGCGGCCGGCCTGGCCGAGGGCGACCGCGAGGTTCACGGTCACGGTGCTCTTGCCGGCGCCGCCCTTCTGGTTGGCGACGGCGATCACGCGGGTCATCGGGTGTGCGTCCTCATGGTCGGGGCGAAGGGCGGGGGCGACGGACCTCCGCGCGCCCGGACCCTGGTCGTGGGGGAGTTCGTCCTCGGCGTCGCACCTCCTTCCCGGCGATCGCGCGATCGCCTCCCCGGCCGTCGGTCCCGCCGGTCGCGCCCGCGGCCCCGCGGTCGGGCGTCGCCTCGGGCGGCCGTCGCTGCGCGCCGCCGGCCGGTCCGTCGGGCGGTCGTTCCCGCGGACGTCCGTTCGCGCGCCGCGCCGGTCGTCGGGCCGGTCCGCCCTCCGGTCGGCCGGGCGGTCGTCGGACCGGGCGGCCGCCCGTGCGGCCGGCCGGCCGGCGTCGCGGTCCACCCCTCGGCGCTCCACGCGACCGGCCCGGGGTCCGGGCGGCCGCCCGGTGCGCCGGTCGCGCGGCGACGCCGCCGGCCGCACGGTCGCGCGCCCCGTGGCGCGTGCGCCCCGTCGACCGCCCGGTCCGGCCGCCGGGCGGCCGGTCGCGCCCCCGGAGTCGCGGTCGTCGTCCCGCTCGCGTCCCCGCGCGGACGGTCGGATCGCCGCCCGGACCCGCGTGCGGTCTCGCCGACGTCCCCGCACGCACGCGAGCACGGGCGCGGCCACCAGCGCGCGCCCTGCCACGCACGGGGCCGCGGCCGGGCGGCCGGCGGCGCGCCCGGCCGCCCGGCCACCCGTCGGTGGTCGCGGGCGCCGGCGCTGGCGCCGCCGCGCGCGGCGCGGCGCGCCGTCGCTCGTCCGCGCGTGCCGCGCGCCGGACCCGGACCCTCGCGGTCGCCCTCGCGCGGACCCTAGCTGCGCTCCTCGCGGCCGTCCGTGCCGCGCCCCGCGGCGGGAGCGCCGCCCGTCGCGGATCGGTGGCCGGGGGTCGCCGCTCCCGCCGGCGGAGGCCTCCCCGGCCCCGTTCACGGGACGCCGCAGGGCGTCCGCGCCCCGCATCCCGCCGTGGCGGCGCGCCCTCCCCCGGGGGACGGCCGTCTGGGCGCTGCGAGGGTGGGACGCGCGGCGCGAGGGCGCTCTCGGCGTCGCCCGGCTGCGGACGCGGATGCCCTTTTCGCGTCCCTCGCGACGGTCGGATCCCGCCGCGGCCGTCCTCGCGCCGCGCGTCGCCGCCAGGCGTCCCGTGTCCGTTCCGGGACCGCTCGGGACGCCGGCGGGAGCGCCGCGGGTCGTGGCGACGCGTCAGAATCCCGTCCGGTGGGCCCACGCGGGGGCCGAGCCGCCGGATCGCCGTGCCCGCGGGCGATAAGGCGCGACACCTGGGGCTCGGGGCGAGATCCAGGTGGTCGTGTTCTGCCGCTTATCGACAACCCAGGGGGTCGCGGGCGGCCCGTCGGCGCGTGACGGGAAGTAGGAGGTGGCACCTCTCGCTCGCGCTCGGGTTGTACCCTCGCCGACGAGGCGATGGCGACCCCGACCGACACCGACGGCCTGCTGAAGATGGCCGACCTCGCCGAGCGCGCGGGGGTCAGCCCGGCGACGGTGAAGCACTACCTGCGCGAGGGGCTGCTCGACCCCGCCCCGGGCGAGCCGGGCGTCGTGCGGACCTCGCGGAACATGGCGTGGTACCCGCCGGCGTTCGTCGACCGGATCCGTCTCGTCAAGCGCCTGCAGGAGGAGCGGTACATGCCCCTGCGCGCGATCCGCGAGCTGCTCGGCGGCGAGGGGGAGGCCCACGCGCGACGGCTCCTGGCCCGCGAGGGCGAGATCCTCGACCGCGTCCGGGCGCGCCCCGAGGTCCGCCGGCACCTCGACGTCGAGCCGCGCGACGCGCTGATCGCCCGCACCGGCGTCCCGGCGCCGCTGCTGGACAAGTTCGCCGAGCTCGGCGTGCTCGGCCCCGGCACGGAGGGCTATGCGGCGGAGGAGGTGCGGATCGTCGAGGCGATCCTGCGCTTCCGCGCCACCGGCTTCGGCGAGGAGATCGGCTTCACCGCCTACGACGTCCTGCGCTACTACGAGGCGCTGGGTCCGCTCGTCCGCGAGGAGACGACGACCTTCCTGCGGCGGCTCGTCGACGAGGACCTCGACGTCGACCACGCCGTCGACCTCATGCTCGGCGCGGTCGATCCGCTGCGCGAGCTCGTCGGCGCGATCCACGGCGAGCTCGTCCGCCGCGAGATCGCGCGGGCGATCGACGGCGACCGCCCCGCCGGCACCGGCTAGGATGGATCCCGTCGATTGACCGATCAGTCAGTCGGTCGACGTCCCCGGGTCCGCATGCGCGCCGCCGTCGTCCAGCTCCGCAGCACCCTCGACCGCGAGGCGAACCTCGCCGCGGCCGACCGCCTCGTCCGCCGCGCCGCCGCCGACGGCGCCGACGTCGTGCTGCTCCCGGAGAAGTGGCCCCTCCTCGGGCCGGCGCGCGACGTGCGCGCGGGCGCCGAGGCGCTCGACGGCCCGGCGATCGCGTGGGCTCGGGCGACCGCCGGCGAGCTCGGCATCGACCTGCTGGCCGGGTCGCTCGCCCTGCGCCGACCCGACGGACGCAGCGCGAACACCGCCGTGCACGTCGCGCCCGACGGCCGGATCGCGGCGACCTACGGGAAGCTCCACCTGTTCGACGCCGACGTCGCCGGGACCCGCTACCGCGAGTCCGACGACGAGGACGCGGGCGACCGGCTCGTCGTCAGCCGGCTCGCCGACGGCGCGACCGACGTCGGCCTGACCGTCTGCTACGACCTGCGCTTCCCGGAGCTGCATCGCGCGCTCGCCGTCGCCGGCGCGCGGGTCCTGGGCGTGCCCGCCGCCTTCACCGAGCGCACGACCGAGGCGCACTGGGAGGTCCTCCTGCGCGCCCGCGCGATCGAGAACGGGGCGTTCGTCCTGGCCGCCAACCAGCACGGGCAGCACGCCGAGCGGGTGCGCACCGGCGGGCGATCGATGATCGTCGACCCGTGGGGCACGGTGCTGGCCCGCCTCGAGGACGAGGACGAGGGCGTGGCGGTCGCCGACCTCGACCTCGCCGCCCAGGACGAGGTGCGTGCGCAGCTGCCCGTCCTGCGCCAGCGACGCGGCGACGTCGCCGCGGCCCTCGCCGGCCGTCCCGACGGCGACCTGGCCGCCGGCTGGCGACGCGTCGCGCCCCCCGATCCCGAGGAGCCCCGGACCTGATGGCCACGCGATCCGCCGCGAACCTCGAGAAGCGCCGGGCGATCCTCGACGCCGCGATCCGCGTCTTCGCGGAGCGCGGCTTCAACCACTGCCGCGTCTCGGACATCGCCGACGAGGCGGGCGTCGCCTACGGGCTCGTCTACCACTACTTCAAGAACAAGGACGCGGTGCTCGACGAGGTCTTCCTCGAGCGCTGGGGCCTCATGCTCGAGGTCATCGAGCAGGCGCAGGCCGACCCCGAGCTCACCGCGCGCGAGAAGCTCGCGAAGGTCGCGACGTTCATCGTCGAGAGCTACGGCCACCGCCCCGACGTCATGCAGGTGGTGATCGTCGAGGTCACCCGGCAGGCCAACACGTTCGGGCGCCGCCACTGGGCGACGATCCAGCGCGGCCACGACGGGATCGCGCAGATCGTCGCGGACGCCCAGGCGCGTGGCGAGCTGCGCCCCGACATCCCGCCGAGCTTCGCGGGCATCGTGTTCTACGGCGGGATCGAGCAGATCCTGACGTCGTGGATCTTCGGCCTCATGCCGGCCGAGCCCGACGACCGCCGGCGGGCGGTCGAGCACCTCGTGGAGACGCTCTGCGGGGGCCTCGACGCCCGCTGAGCGCTCGCGCGCGCCCGCCGCCGACGTGCGGCGCGGGCCGACAGCGGGTAGCGGTCGCTCCGTGCGCACAGGACATGACCCGAATCGTGGATAGGATCGCCCCGATGGAGAACGAGCTCGTCAAGCGGCTCGCCTGGTCCGGCCTCGTCGCCGGCCTCGGCGTGGTCGCCAGCATCGCCGCCCAGCGGACCGCCGCCGTCATCTGGCGCCGCGTGTTCGGAGAGGAGCCCCCGGAGTGAGCGAGAAGCCCGAGCAGCCCCGCGAGGGCGGCGGCTGGGTGCCGTCGCCCGACCAGCCGGCGCCGCCGACCACGACGACGGAGTTCGACGCGCTCGTCGACGCCGGCTCCGCGGTCCCTGACGACGCGCCGGCCGAGGAGGACGTCGAGGCGACCGCCGAGCCCGTGAGCGAGGAGCCGCCGTCCGCCGCGACGGCCGAGGAGGCGACCGCCGTCCAGGAGGCCGCCGCCGAGACGCCCGCGACCGGCGAGGCCCCCGCCGCCGAGGACGCCGCCACCGAGGTCGCCGAGGAGGCCGCGGCCGCCGAGGAGGCCGCCGCCGCGCCGTCGCCGAGCGTCACGAGCGCGCCGGTCGACGAGTCGGCCGCCGCCGAGGCCCCCATCCCGTCGGTCGCCGGCACGCAGGTCCCGCCGGTCGCCGAGGCGGCCGCCGCGGAGCCCCAGGCCCCGCCGGCCGCCCCGTCCTGGTCCTCCGCGTCCGCCGGCGCGCCGGCCGACGCCGGGACCCCCGCCCACCAGACCGGGCAGCAGTCCGACGCGATCGCCGACGATCGCCCCGAGCTGCTGGTCGCCGCCGCGTTCGCCGGCGGCGCCCTGGTCGCGATCGCCCTCCGGTTCCTTGTCCGCCGGTGACGACATGACCCCACCCACGCGCGAGGCGTCCCTCAAGTCGGTCGTCGAGAACCTCGCCTCCGTCACGGAGCGGACGCAGCACATCGTCCGCGACGAGATCGAGCTCGCGAAGGCCGAGGTCGCCGAGAAGGTCGCCAGCATCGGCCGCGGCGTCGCCGTCGGCGCCGCCGCCGGCGTCTTCGTGGCGCTCGGCGGCCTCTTCCTGCTGCACGGGTTCGCGTTCCTGCTCGGGCAGGAGCTCTTCAACGGGAGCATCTACTGGGGCTACTTCGTGACGGCCGCCCTCCTGTTCCTGCTGGCCGCCGTCGGCGGGCTGCTCGCGTACAAGTGGGTGCGCAAGGGGGCTCCGCCGGTCCCCGACCAGGCGATCGAGGAGGCCCGGCTCATCCGCGAGAGCGTCCAGGCCGCCGGCTCCGCGTCGCCGGAGGCCGGTGCCGCACCGTCGTCGACCCAGGAGCCCCGCCCATGAGCACCCGGACCCCCGCGGAGATCCGCGCCTCGCTCGAGGAGCACCGGCGCGAGCTCTCGAACTCGATCGAGCTCCTGCGCTCCGACGTCACCGAGCTCTCGGACTGGCGCCGGCAGGTGCAGCGCCACCGCACCGCCGTCCTCGTCGCCGCGAGCGTCGGCGGGTTCGTGCTCGCCGGCGGGATCGGCGTGCTCACCGGTCGTCGCCGCCGACGCTGACCGACTCCGCCGCCGGCGCTACGCCGGCGGCAGGAGCGACGACGGCACGCCGCCGATGCCCAGGAGCCCGGGGCCGACGTGCGAGCCGATCACGGGGCCGACCTCGCTGACGAAGCGCGGAGCCGTGCCGATGACCTCCTGCGCGGCCTCCGCGAGGCGCGCGGCCTCGTCGGGCGCCTGGATGTGCTGGACGCACCAGCCGTCGCTGCCCGCCTCGGCGAGGTCGCGGGCGACCTGGACCATCCGCTCGAACGACCGCTTCGACGTCCGCACGCGCTCGATCGGCGTGATCTCCCCGTCGAGGGTGAGGATCGGCTTGATCCGCAGCGCGCCGCCGAGCCACGCCTGGGCGGTGCCGATCCGGCCGCCGCGCCGCAGGTACTCCAGCGTGTCGACCGCGAAGATGAACCGCCGCCGCAGGGCGTCGATCGCCGCCTGCGCCCCGGCCACCGCGGCGTCCGTGCCCTGCGTGCCGCCCGCGACGGCGGCGAGGACGGCGAGGCCCTGCGCGCCGCACGCCATCCGGGAGTCGAGGACCTCGATCCGGCCGCCGTCGGCCGTCGCGGTGGCAGCGGCCTGGCGGGCGGACTCGACGGTCCCCGAGATGCCGCCGGCGAGGTGGATCGAGACGACGTCGTGGCCGGCGGCGAGCAGCGGCTCGTAGACCGCGAGGAAGTCGCCGACCGACGGCTGCGAGGTCGTGGGCAGCTGGGCGACGTCCCGCAGCTCGCCGTAGAACGCGTCGAGGTCGCCGATCTCGCTCTCGCGCGTCGACGCCCCGCCCCGGTTGACGTAGAGGCTCACCTGCCCGATGTCGTGCTGCTGCAGCAGGGCAGCGGGCAGGTAGTGCGTGGAGTCGGTGACGACCGCGACGGACATGGCCCGATCACCCTATCTCCGGGCCGCTCCGGTCCGCCGGGACCGCGCCGCCCGCGGTCCCGCGTCCCGGCTCACGCCACCGCGGCGCGTGCCTGGGCGTAGCTCTCGACCTCGAGCGCCTGGAACGTCTCGACGACGGCCGCGTCGAAGAACGGCAGCAGCTGCGTGAGCACCATGCCGGCGAGGCCGGCCTCCCGGTCGATCCAGTAGTAGAGGTTGAAGAGCCCGGCCCAGTCCCCCGTGCCGCTGCTGCGCATGCCCGGCACGTCGGCGTGCACGAGGTGGAAGCCCAGGCCCCAGCTCTCGGGCACCGGCGAGGGCGGCACGTCGTTGGAGAACTGCGGGTCCGCCGAGCGGATGCCGTCGGTGGGCATCGGGGCCCCGGCGAGCTGGTCGCTGAAGGCCAGCGCGACGGTCTCCGGCCGCAGGAGCCGCGCCCCGTCGAGCTCGCCGTCGCGCAGCATCGACTGCAGGAACCTGGCGTACGCCGACGCCGGGCCGACGAGGCCGTGGCCGCCGGCCTCCCAGTCCGGGTCGGGCGCGAGGTCGAGCGGGATCTCCAGCAGCCCGCCGTCCGGCGTCCGGGCGTGGATCGGCATCGTCCGCGACCGCTGCTCGCCCGTCGGGCGGAACGTCACGTCCTCCGCGCCGAGCGGGCCCAGGACGTGCTCGGCCAGGTACGCGCCGAGCGTCTGGCCGCTGACCGCCTCGACGACGAGCCCGAGCCAGTCGGTGTTCGTCCCGTACTCCCAGGCCTGGCCCGGATCGCGGACCATCGGGACGTCGGTGAGGGCGGCCTTCTGGCCGGTGAAGACGCTCGGCTTGCCCGTGAGCTCGAGGTAGCGCAGCAGGTCGGCGTTCAGGAAGTGGTAGCCGAAGCCCGCGGTGTGGGTGAGCAGCTCGCGGACCGTCGGGGTGCGGGACGGCGGGCGCAGGCGCGGCTCGTCGCCGTCGAAGCCCTCGAGGACCTGCAGCGCGCCGATCTCCGGCACGTGGGTGGCCGCGTCGTCGTCGAGGCCGAGCCGGCCCTGCTCGACGAGCTGGAGCGCGGCGACGCTCGCGAGCGCCTTCGTCGTCGACGCCCAGCGGAAGAGCGTGCGGTCGTCGACGGCGGGCCCGTCCGCGCGCAGGGCTCCGGCGTGCCCGGCGTAGCGGACGCCGTCGCGGTCGACGACCACGGCGCTGAGGCCGGGGACGGCGGAGCGATCGACGGCCTGCTGCAGGATCGCGTCGAGTCGGGCGGGATCGAAGGACACGGGGGCTCCTCTGGGCGCGTGCCGGACCACGACGCGGCGTCGGGCCCGCCCCGGCGGGTCCGGGGGCCGCAGCCTCTCGCGTCCCCGGCGCCCGTGGCAAGGGCGTTCGCCCACAGACGCCGGGCCGGACGCGACGAGCAGCGCGGTCGGCGGGGGCGGTCGGCGCGTCGCGCTCAGCCGAGGAGGAGCGCCGCGAGCACGCGCGCGCCGCCCGCGGACTGCGAGCGGAAGAACGGCGAGAACCCGACGCTCAGCACGTGCCCGGCGCCGAGCTCCTCGTCGACGACGAGCGGCCGACCCGCGAGGCCCGCCGTCGCCCCGGCGGCGCCCGATGGGTCGAGGGCCCGGCCGTCCGCCGCGCGCAGCGGCACGCGGCTGCCCGCCGGCGCCTGCAGCCGCGGCTCGCCGGCGACGACGACGCGCAGGCCGGGAGCCACGGCGTCCAGCGGCGCCTCGGTCGCGGTCGCGACGCTCACGGCGTCGCGGGCCGGCGCGGCGGTCTCGCCGACCCGGCTCAGGCCGAGCCCGCGCGCGGCGCCGATCCCGCCGGTGCCGACGGCCACGACCGTGCCGCCCTCGCGGACGAAGGCCTGCATCGCGCTCCGGGCGGGGCCGAGGTCCGCCTCGCCGCCGGGACCCACGACGAGGTGCGTGGTGCCGGCCGGGACGCCGCCGGCGAGGGCCGCGGCGCTCGTCGGGCGGGGGGCGAGGCCGAGGCGCTCGAGGCCCTGCCGGACCCAGCCGGCGGGCTGCTCGCCCCTCGGCAGCTGGGCGGGGGTCCCCGTGAGCGGGCGCGCGCCGTCGTCGGCGAGCAGCACCTGCGGCGACCGGAGGGGCGCGCCGGTGGCCGCCGACGGGCGCAGCGCGACCCGGGCGGCGCGCGCATCGGCGACGAGCTCCGGCGTGGCGGTCGTCGTCAGCCCGTCCGCGGTGCGCTCGACCGGGGTGCCGCGCCGCAGGGCGCGCAGCGCGACGCCGAGCGCGGCCGCGGAGTCCGCCGAGAGGCGCACGCGCGCGCCGGCTCGCGCGCTGCCGGCCTTCGGCACCCCCGTCAGGGCGAGCCGCTTGGGCAGCGGCGCCCGGAGGGCGGCGACCCACGCGCCGCCGAGTCGCGGCAGCGACCACGTGTCCTCCCCGGCGACGCCGGCCTCGCCGGCGTCGCGGTCCAGCAGGGCCTCGAGCCACGCCCGCAGGGGCTGGTCGGCGCGCACGACGACCGTCCCGGCCGGCAGCCGGCGCGAGGCGCGCCCGTCCGGGCCGACGGGGTCGACGCGGCGCAGGGTCGTCGCGCGACGCAGCGCGCGAGCGCGCACGCCGAGATCGCGCAGCGAGGCGACGAGGCCCAGCGCGTCCGCGCCGGCGACGTCCGTCCGGATCGCCCATCCGTGGAGCGGCGCCCGGCCGGCGTCGGCCCGGCCGGCCCGGCCGTCGGCCACGGCCGCCCGCTGGCCGTCGGCCCACGCCCGCACGGCCCCGCGCGGGTCGGCGCCGAGCGCCCGCAGCGCCCCGAGCACGCCGGCCCGGTGCCGGGCGATCCGCACGCCCAGCGGCGGGTCGGAGCCCTGCTCGAGCGTCATGCCGCCGCTGCCCAGCGCGAGGCTCGTGCCGGTGTCCGCGTAGCCGGGGTAGAGCAGGTCGTAGGTCCGCCGTGCGACGACGCCGCCGGCGCCCTCGACCGCGCGCGCGACCGCGTCGCCGACCGGTCCGTCGGCGAGCCGGCGCGTGGCCTCGGGCAGCCCGCGCAGCACGGGGGAGGCGTACGGCGGCACGAAGTACGCGCTGCCCGCCTGCTCGTGCACGTCGAGGGCGACGGTCGGCGGGAACCGGCGCAGGAGGGCGGCCCGGGCCTGGGCCTCGGGCTGGGTGCGCGCGAACCAGTCGCGGTTGAGGTCGAGGCCGGCGGCGTTCGTCCGCGTGCCGGCGGCGTGGCCGTCCGGGTTCTGGTCCGGCTGGACCACCGCCAGCACGCCGCGCAGCGCGCGTCGGGTGGGGCAGTCGTCGGCGGTGGCGAGCGCGGCGAGCGACTCGAGCAGGGCCGGGGGTCCCGACAGCTCGTTGGCGTGGACGCCGCCGCCGATCCACGTCAGCGCGGGCCGGCGGACCGCGGCGGCGATCGCCTTCGGGCCGACCGCGCCGGCGCGGATCCGCGCGACCGCGGCGGTCGTCCGGCGCAGCGCGGCGTCCGTCAGCTGCGCCGGATCCCCGACGAGGGCGTAGCGCAGCGGCCGCCCGCCGGGCGTCGTCCCGGCGACGTCGGTCCGGATCCGCGGCGAGGCGGCGTCGAGCGCCAGGAGGTACCGATCGGTCTCCTCCGGCGTCGTGGGACCCGCGCGGAGCGCGCGGCCGAGGACCGCCTCGGGCGTGGGCACCCGCGCGGCGCCGGCGACCGCCGGGCAGGTGCCGGCCGTCGTCGCGGCGCGCGCCGGCGCGGCGAGCGCCGGGAGCCCGGCCCCGGCGGCCAGCGCGACGGCCAGCGCGCGCGCCGCCGTCGTCGTCCGCCGTCCGGGCACCCGGTCCTCGCCGGCGGCGCGGCTCAGCCGAGCCGGTTCTCGGGCTGCAGCAGCCCGGCGTCGGCCCCCGTGGGGGCCTCGACGGGCGCGGGGGCCTCGTCGCCGGCGGCGCCGACGATGCCGGCCAGCTCGCCGCTCTCGTAGAGCTCGACGATGATGTCGCTGCCGCCGACGAGCTCGCCGTCGACGAAGAGCTGCGGGATCGTGGGCCAGTCCGACAGCGCGGAGAGCTCCTGGCGGATCCGCGGGTCGGGCAGGATGTCGACGCTCGCGAACGGGACGTCGAGGGCCTGCAGGACGCCGGCCGCGCGGGCGGAGAAGCCGCACGACGGGGCCTCGGGCGTCCCCTTCATGAAGAGGATGATGCGGTTGTCCTTGATCGCCTCGGCGATCGCGTCGCGGAGCGGGTTCTCGCTCATGCGTGCACCTCTAGGGGGTCTTGGTCTTCAGGGCCAGCGCGTGGATGGAGCCGCCGAGCTCGCCTCGGAAGACCTCCATGACCATCTTGTGCTGCTGGAGCCGGCTGCGCCCTGCGAAGTCCGGCGATGTGACGACGGCCTCGAAGTGGACGCCGTCGGCGCCCTCGACCTCCGCGACGGACCCGGGCAGGGCCGCCTCGATGCGGTGCTTGAGCTCGTCGGCCGTCGGCATCACCGGACAGCGTAGCCCTTCGCGACCGCGGCCTCGCCCGACCCCGTCGCCGACCCCCTACGGCGACGCGGTCGCGGTTCCGCCGCCGCGCCGCGGCCCGGCGGCAGGGGGCGCTCGGCGGACGGTCGAGGACCCGCCGACGGGTCGCTACACTCGGTGAAGCATTGGACGGTGACGGGCCTCACGGGTCCCCGGCCGTCCGGATCGAGGTTCGGAGCCACGTCATGATCACCATCACCGACCGGGGTGCGGAGAAGGTCCGCGAGTTCCTCGACAGCAACCCGCAGGAGGGCGACGCCGGACTGCGCGTCGGCGTCCGCGGCGGCGGCTGCTCGGGGTTCCAGTACGTCCTCGCCTTCGACACGAAGCGCGAGGGGGACATGAGCTTCAGCTCGCACGGGATCACCGTGCTCTGCGACGGCCAGTCCTTCCCGTACGTCACGGGCTCGACGATCGACTACGTCGACGCGCTCACGGGCGCCGGCTTCAAGGTCGAGAACCCGAACGTCACCGCCGCGTGCGGCTGCGGCTCGTCCTTCCGCGTGGAGGACGAGGAGCAGGTCTCCGCCGTCTGATCGCGCCGGGCCGCGCCCTCCAGGCGCGCCGCCCGCCCCGGTGACCGACGCGTCGCCGGGAGCGGTCCGGGATCCTGGGCGCGATGCGCGCCCCCCGCGTCCTCCTCGCGCTCGCGGTCGTCCTCGTGGCGGCCGGGGCCGGCTTCCTCCTCGGTCGCGGCACCGCGCCCGAGGACGGCGCGCCCAGCGCCCGTCCCGCGCCGGGCGGGCGCGACGTCCGCGCGACGGCTCCGCAGCTCGCCGTCGGCCTGGACACGTCCGAGGCGACGCTCCTGGCGCCGCCCGCCGCCGACGCACCCGCCTTCGACGGCGCGCGGCGCCTCGTCGGCGAGATCGCGCCCCGGACGGTGCGCCTCGACGTGCGCTGGGACCTGCTGCAGCCCGCCGCCGAGCAGCCGCTGGACCCCGACCGGCCGCTCGGCGACGGCTGCGGTCGCGGCGGCGTGCCGCCCTGCGGCGGCGCCCAGACGCTGCGCGCCGCGCTCGTCGCCCTCGCGGCGCGGCAGCGCGAGCGTCCCGGGCGCTTCGGCGTCCTCGTGAGCTTCTGGGGGATGCCGACGTGGGCGGGCGCGCCGGGATCGGGCTGCGAGGCCGCCGCGGCGCGGGCGGGCGCGCGTCCGCTGGCCCCGGGCCGCGAGGACGCCTACCGCGCCGCGATCCGCGCCGCGGCGGAGGCCGCCGCGCAGGCCGGGGCCCGGATCGACGGCTGGTCGCCGTGGAACGAGCCGAACGCGCCGTACTTCCTGGATCCGCAGCGCAGCACCTGCGACGCCGACGGCACGGGGGAGCCGGTCGCCGTGGGGCCCTACGGGCGGCTCGTCCGCGCGATGGACGCCGAGCTGCGCGCCGGCGGCCCCGCGCGCGGACCGCTCGTCGTCGGCGAGCTCGCCGCCTGGGCGGCGCCGAGCCGCCGGGCCGTGCCGGCCGACGAGTTCCTGCGCGCCCTGCCCGACGACGTGCTCTGCCGCGCGGACGTCGTGTCGCTGCACGGGTACCTCGAGGCGCGCCCGCGCTCGGGCCGGGGCGAGCCGATCGCCGCCGGGCTCGCGGCGCTCGACCGCCGTCGGTGCCTCGACGGCGTGCCGGCGTGGATCACGGAGACCGGCGTCGGGGCGCCGCGCGCCGGCGGGGCGCGCGACGCGTCGGGGACGATCCTCCGCGCGGAGTGCCGGCTCATGCACCAGCAGCTCGTCCGCTGGTACCACGCCCCGCGGGTCGCGGCGGCGTTCCAGTACTCCGTGCGGGAGGACCGGGCGTTCCCCGTCGGGCTGCTCGACGAGCGGCTGCGGCGGACGTTCCCGGTCGCCGACGTCTGGCGCGCGTGGGGTGCCCGGGATCCGACGGCGCCGCCGCCGGAGCTGCCTCGCGCGTGTCGCGACGGCGCGCCGCGCGGCGAGGCCGCGCCGCCCGGCTGAGCCGCGGTCCGACCGCGCGGACAGGCGGTCGTGGCGGCGGCGGGCGATCCGCGACGAGCGGCAGCGTGCCAGGTGCCGGCGACCGCCCGCTCGGGGCACGGGCGACGCATCCGCTCGGGCCGTCGCGGACCTACCGAGAATCCGGCGCGTCTGCGAGGATGATGGACCGATTGCGCGTGGGTCGGGTTGCGCCGCCCCGTGCGTCGTCCCGCGTGCTGACCGCGATGGCCCTGCACCGAACCGTCACCCCCCGTCGTCCCCCGGCGTGATCCGATGCGCGTCGCTCTCGTCTCCCCGTACTCCTGGACCTACCCCGGTGGCGTCTCGCGCCACATCGAGGCGCTGGCCCACGAGCTGCACGCCCAGGGCCACGACGCGCGCGTGCTCGCGCCGTTCGACCCGGTCGACCGCCTCTCCACGCGCCTGCACCGCGGCGCGGAGCCACAGGCGCGCGAGGCGCCGGACTGGCTGATCCCGCTCGGCCGCACGTTCGGCGTCCCCGCCAACGGCGCGGTCTCGAACCTCGCCGTGACGCCGACCGCGGTCGCTCGGCTGCGCAACGCGCTGGCGACCGGCGGCTTCGACGTCGTCCACGTCCACGAGCCGAACGCGCCGCTGCTGTCCTGGGACGTCATGGCGTCCTGCCGGCTGCCGATGGTCGGCACCTTCCACTGCTTCTCGGCCAACGCGCTGACGAACGGCGCCGGCGTCGCGTTCGGCGCGGCCCGGCAGATGCACCGGCTGCACGAGCGGATCGCGGTGTCCGACGCCGCGGCGTGGACCGGTCAGCGCTTCTACGGCGGCCGCTACCGCGTGATCCCCAACGGGGTCCACGTCCCGGAGGTCGCGCCGGAGCGCCCCCGGCGCGACGCGGGCCGGCTGCGGATCGCCTTCGTCGGCCAGGCCGTCGAGCGCAAGGGCCTGCCGGTGCTCCTGCGGGCCTTCGACGCGCTGCGCGAGCAGCTGCCGGTCGAGCTCGTCGTCATCGGCCCGTCCGAGGAGGAGGTCCGCCGGGTCGCCTTCGACGAGTCCCTGCGCGGCGTCACCGTCCTGGGTCGCGTCGACGACGAGACGAAGGCCCGCGAGCTCGCCGATGCCGACGTGCTGTGCGCGCCGTCGCTCGGCGGCGAGAGCTTCGGGATGGTCCTCACGGAGGCCTTCGCCCAGGGCGTGCCGGTCGTCGCGTCCGACATCGTCGGCTACCGCGACGTCGTCTCGGCCGGACGCGACGGGCTGCTCGTGCCGCCCGGCGACGCCCAGGCCCTCGCGCACGCGCTGCGCGATCTCGCGCTGCGTCCGGCCCGCCGCCAGACGATGAGCGAGGCGGCGCGCCGCTCCGCCCACCGCTACGCCTGGCCCCGGATCGCCTCGCGCGTCGTCGGCGCGTACGAGGACGCGATGGCCGCGCCGGCGCCGAGCCGCGCGGTCGCGCGCTTCGCCGTCGAGCACGGGCTGCGGCCCGCCGACGGGCGCGAGCTCGTCACGCCGCAGCGGATGCCGCGGCCCGACGCGCCGCCGGCCGACGACGTCGCCGGACGCCGCGCCCGCCGGCGCCGCTACGCCCGGCGCGGCCTCGTCGCCGCCGCCGGCGTCGGGACCGTCGGCCTCGCGGCGCTCGGCCTCCAGCGGATCGGGCTGGACTCGATCGCCGAGAGCTTCGTCCGCTCGTCGCCGCCGTGGGTGCTGCTGGCGCTCGCGGTCTTCACGCTCTCGATGCTCTTCCGGGCGATCTCCTGGCACGCGATCCTGCGCGCCGCGATCCCCGACGCGCCGCTGCGTCAGGTCGACACGTTCCGCGCGACGGCGATCGGCGTGCTCATGTCCGCGACGCTGCCGGCCCGCCTCGGCGAGCCGTCCCGCGCGCTCATCATCTCCCGCCGCGCCGGGCGACCACGCGAGCGGCTGCCCGTCGTGCTCGGCACGCTCGTGTCGCAGACGCTCATCAACGTCCTCGCGCTGATCCTGCTCGGCACGGTGATGATCAGCTCGATCCGGTTGTTCAAGGACGGCGACGGCGCGCTGCTGACCCTCACGATCGCGCCGCTCGCGCTGCTGCTGCTCGTGCTCGCGGTGCCGTACCTGCTGCGCCAACGCCGCTTCCACCACCCCCGCCTGCGCAGCGTCCAGCAGCGCGTCCGCGGGTGGAGCCACGCGCTGCGCGACGGCCTGCGCGTCTTCATCCAGCCGCGCAACGGCTCGATCGCCGTCAGCGCCCAGCTCTTCGCGTGGGCCCTGCAGTGGCTCGGCTGCTACCTGCTGCTGCGGGCCTTCGGCATCCACGAGGGCCTCGGCGCCGCAGCGGCCGTGCTCTTCGCGGTGAACGTCACCGCCGTCCTGCCGGCGACGCCGTCGAACCTCGGCGTCTTCCAGGCGGCCTGCGTCGCGGTGCTCAGCGCCGGCTACGGCGTCGGCCAGGCCGACGCGCTCGGCTACGGCATCGTGCTGCAGGCCGTCGAGCTCGTCACGGCGTTCCTCGTCGGCATGCCGGCGATGCTCGCCGAGGGCGTCACCTGGCGCGACGTTCGGATGCGCGCCCTGCACGCCAGCCCGGTCGACCTGCCGCCGCTGCCCGCCCAGCACCGGGCCGGCGCGGAGGTCGAGTCCTGAGCCCCGTCGCCCGGCCGGCCCGGACGGCCGCCCTGCTGGTCGCCGCGGTCTCCGTCCTCGGAGCGACCGGTTGCGCGACGAAGGTCGTCGACGGCGATGCCGCCGGCCACCAGGTCGCGGTGGTCGTGGCCGAGCAGACCGGTCGCGCGGCCGCCGCGCGCTGCAACGGCGGCGACGGCGTCCGCGTCGGCCTGCGCCTGCGCTGCGCCGTGCGGTTCGGCGACGGCTCCGTCGCGCCGGTCGAGGTGCGGATCATCGATCGGCGCGGCGCCTTCGACGTCGTCGCCGGCCTCCCCGGCCAGACGCCGGTGGCCGAGCAGGACGCGCCCGATCCGCCGCGGCGATTCGCGACCGACCCGGTCACCGGCGCGCCGACGGGCACCACCCCCGGCGACGGGGTCCCGCCCGTCGGGGGGACGACGCCCGCCCCCGGCCCCCCGGCCGCGGGGAGCATCACCACGGCGCCCTGAGCCACCGGGCGCGGTGCTCTACCTTCCGGCGCGATGCCCGCCGACGCGCTCCTGCCCGCCCCCGGCCCCCGCGCGCGCGGGGACCGACGGGCCGCACGCGGGCAGGCGAGCGAGGCCGGGGCCTCCGCCCTGCCGTCCCCCGAGCTGCTCGGGCCCGAGGCGGTCGTGCCGGTGGTCCTGCCGGACGGCAGCGAGCGCACCGTCCTGCGCCGCGGCTCGGGGGCGCCGCTGCTCCTCGTCCAGGGCATGGCGGCCGGGCACGGCCACTGGGGCCGCTGGTTCCTCGAGGGGCTGCTCGCCGCCGGGCGGGAGGTGATCTCGATCAACCACGTCGGCGTCGCCGGGTCGTCGCGCTCGCGCGACCCGTACGCGATCGCCGACCTCGCCGACGCGCAGGCGGCGGCCCTGGACGCGCTCGGCGTCGACGGCCCGATCGACGTCTTCGGGATCTCGATGGGCGGCATGACCGCCCAGGAGCTCGCGCTGCGCCATCCCGACCGCGTCCGCTCGCTCGTGCTCGGCTGCACCTCGCCCGGCCACGTGCTGGGCACCTGGACCGAGCAGGCGGTCATGGGCGGCCTCGTGGCCGCGTTGCAGAGCGGCGACGCCGCCCGGGCGATGCGCGCGAGCTGGGAGATCAACGTCTCGCCGGGGTTCGCGGAGCGCACCGACGTCTACGACGAGTTCGTCGCCGTCACCCAGGCCAACCGGGTGACGCTGCGCGTGATCTCCGCCCAGATGCACGCGATCGGGACCCACGACACCTCCGGCCGGCTCGGCGACATCGCCGTGCCGACGACGGTCCTCCACGGCACCGCCGACCAGATGCTGCCCTACCCGAACGCCCCGGTGCTCGCGGAGGCGATCCCCGGGGCGCAGCTCGTGACGCTCCAGGACGTCGGGCACCTGTTCTTCTGGGAGCGCCCGGACGACGCCGTCCGGGTCGCCCTGGAGACCGCCGCCCGCGCCGACTGACCGCGCCCGCCCCGTCCCGTCGCGGGCGCGCCCGCGACGCCGGTCAGGTCGCGAGGTAGAGCGTGACGAGCAGGGCGCAGACCCCCGCGACGTACCCGTCCACGAGGAACCGCAGGCCCCGCGGGGCGTGCCGGACCTCCATGAAGTACGCGGCGATGAGATGGACCTTGACGAAGGCGACGACGAGGATCGCGGCCGTCGCGAGGCGGGCGTCGCCGGTCAGCAGGAGCCCGTCGCCGAGCGTCCACGAGAGGAGCGTGGCGACGATGAGGATCGACCAGACGAGCAGCGTGGGGCGTTCGATGGGGAGCAGGCGCATCAGCGGGCGAGGTAGAGGAGGGCGAGGAGCACGATCCAGACGGCGTCCACCATGTGCCAGAACGTCGTCACGCTCTCGACCCCCGCCAGCTGCCGGGGGGAGGGCCGCTCGCGGTCGCGCAGCTCATGGGCGACCGCGCAGAGGGCCGCGATCCCGAGGATCACGTGGGCGAGGTGCAGGCCGGTGAGGCCGAAGTAGAAGGTCCAGAAGTCGCTCGCCGAGGGGCCGTGGCCCGCGGCGACCTTGGCCTGGTACTCGAACCCCTTCAGCACGCAGAACAGGGCGCCGAGGCCCGCGGCGGCGAGGAGCAGCCGCCGCGCCGGGCGCACGGCGCCGGCGCGCAGCCGGGTCGTCGCCAGCGCCGCCGCCAGGGAGCTCGCCAGGAGCGCCAGCGTCATCAGCGCGCCGCTGGCCTGCGACATCGCCTCGTGCCCGGCGATGTAGGTCGGAAGGTCCTCGGCACGGTAGACGAGGAAGGTCGCGAACATCGCGGCGAACAGCACGAGATCGCCGAGGATGAAGACCCAGGTGCCCGCCTCGCCGGGGATCCGCCTGGTCGTGGTCCGATCGGTCGCCATCGCCGTCAGCCGCCGATCGGGACGCCGGCGTCGACCGAGTACCAGAGCACCACAGTAAGCGCCATGATCACGTTGCAGAGGACGAGGTTGAGCTTCGTCGCCTGCGCCACGGCCGTCCCGACAGCCGTCGGTCCTCCGGAGGCCCGCAGCCCGTAATGGCAGGCCACGATCGCGGTGGTGAGGCCGGTGAGCGCCACCGTCGTGAAGACGAATGCGAGGTCGCGCGGGCTCTGGCTGGCCCAGCTGAACCGGGAGAAGTTCGCGAGGTCGGTCGCCTCGAGGATCACGAGGCCGTTGAGGTAGCTGCCGGCGTAGTAGCCGAGCAGCACGGCGACGGCGCCGATCGGGATGTAGAGGACGGTGGCCAGCAGGCGCGTGCCGACGACGTAGCGGAGGGGATCCACGCCGGTGGTCTCGTACGCGTCGATCTCCTGGTTGATCCGCATCGCCCCGAGCTCGGCGGCGTAGCCGCCGCCGACCTTCGCGGTGAAGGTGCAGGCGAACATCATCACCGGCGAGACGTGGGTCCCGAAGCCGACGATCGCACCCATGTAGTCGGCGGCGCCGAGCGGCGCGAGCAGGAAGTAGCCGGTGGTCTGCGTGATGACGCCGAAGAAGAACGACATGAGCAGCAGCAACGGCGTCGTCGTCAGCAGGATGGCCGACGCCTGGCGGAGGATCTCCGCCGTGTAGCGGACGGTTCCCGGAAGAGCCCGGAACGCCTGGCCGGCGAACGCCGCCAGCTGGCCCGTCTCGACGAGGAACCCGCTGCCGCGGAGCTCCGTGGGCGGGGCGGCCTCGGGCGGGTCCTCCGCCGGGGCGGTGGTCGTCGTCGTCGTGCTCATGGCAACTACCCCTTGAAGGAGACCTGGGCGTCCGGGAACAGCGACAGGTACGCGAGGTTGAAGAAGGCGTCGAACCCCCAGATCAACGCGAATGACACGACGATCGTCTGGTTCACCGCGCGACCGACCCCCTCGGTGCCGCCGGAGGCCGTCAGCCCCTTGTACGAGGCGACGACGGCGACCATCGCGCCGATGATCACGAAGCGGATCAGCGCCCCGTAGATGTCCAGCGCGGTCAGCGACCCGCGCGTGGAGGCGAAGAGGACCTCGCGCGAGTACCCGAACTGGCCCGGGGCCAGCACGGCGTTCGCGAGCTCGAGGAACAGCACGCAGAGCATCCCGAGCACCGGGCAGATCAGGGCGCCGGCGACGACCTTCGGCACGACGAGCATCCGGATCTTGTCGACGCCGAGGACGTCCAGCGCGTCGAGCTCCTCCCGTGCCTTGCGCGAACCGATGTCCGCCGCCATGGCGCTGCCGGCCACGCCGGCGAAGACCATGCCCGTCGTCCAGATCGCCATCTCGCGCATGAGGCCGACGATCACGGCGCCGCCCTCGCGGTCCGACGCGCCGAGCACCTCGGTGATGCCGCCGAGGACGAAGAACCCGAAGCCGATCACGAAGACGGTCGCGACGACCGCGAGCGGCAGGACGCACCGCTGGACGGTCAGCGACATCTCCACCACGGCGGCGCGCCAGTAGCCCCGGGGTGGGGTCAGGGCTTCGCGCGCGGCGACGAGGAAGAGCCAGCCCATGCCGCCGGCGGTCCGCAGCCAGCCGAAGGCCGTCGAGGACGCGACGGCGTCGGCGGCGCGGGGCGGGGCGGGGCGGGGGGGCCGGGTGGCGTCGACGTTGCTCATGCGCGGGCCGCCGCGACGGTCGGGCGGACCGGGTCGAGCGCGATCCCGGCCGTGAGCTCGTGGCGGGCGCGTCGCTCGGTCTCGATCTCGGCGCGGAGGCGCGCGAGCTCGGTCGCGACCGCCGGATCGGCGATCGGGAGGGCGGCGCGCGGATCGGGCGACGCATCCCGGTGGATGGCCCGCACGGTCAGCGGCGTCATGGCCATCACCCAGAGGAAGAACATGATCGTGGGGATCCACCAGGGGTTCAGGCCGTTGTAGGCGAACGGCCCGCTCTGGAACAGCAGGCCGGTGAACCCGGGGAGGAAGCTGAACGCGACGAGGAAGCTGAAGTACCCCGACCAGCGCGGGAACACCGGCTGCGCGCGCCGGTCGGCGAGGATCGCCAGACCGGCGGCCACGCACCAGATCTCGAAGGTCGCGCCCGGCAGGACCCAGAGGAGCCAGAACAGGTCGTTGAGCATCTGCGTGACCTCACCCGGCACGCTGCCGACGCGGAACGCCGCGAGGCCGCCGACGAGGCAGAGCAGGATGCCGTTCATGCACGCCGTCCCCGCGGCGGCGATCTGGATGTGGAACAGGATCGGGTGCTGCGGCGCCGCGCGCCGGGTCTGGACGGCCACGGCCGCGCCCCACACGATCATGAGCGAGGCCCCGAACATCAGCAGCGACATGCCGACCAGCACGCCGGTCTTGTGCTCGGCGTAGGACGCGACGACGGTGGCGACGCTCGCCTGGGGGTCGTTGACCGGGATCATGCGCGCGAACCCCGCGACGCCGAGTCCGTAGAGCGCCGTCAGGAGCAGCCCTGTCAGCGCACACGTCAGCTGGATCTTCCGGTCCATCTCTCCTCCAAGATTGCGACTCAAGTCGCATGTGCGACTCGAGTCGCAGATTAGAGAGGTGGAGACCGACGCGTCAAGCCGCCGCGCGCCAGCTCGCCCGCCTCGAGGAGATCGAAGCCCTCCTCGAGGATCTGACGGGCGCTCTTGCCGCTCGGGGAGGCGGTGAGCATCGCCGTCCGCACGACGCCGATCATCGCCGTGGCGAGGACCTGGCTCGTGACGTCGGTGTCGGGGTCAACGCCGGCCGACGCGGCGAAGAGCTCGGCGACGGCGCGCTCCCAGGCGAGGGTCATCGCCGTGAAGCGCGGCTGGAGGACCGGATCGGTCGTCAGGAGGCGGACGCGCAGGGGGTCCAGCTCGTCGTCGCTGTCCTCGAAGCTCGTCGCCTCGGCGGTGAGGACGCGCCGCGCTATCGCCCACGGGTCCTCCGCCGGCGACGCCGCGCGGAACGTCGCCCGCATGTCCTCGAGGCGTTCGACGATGTCGCCGAGGAGGACGTCCTCCTTGGACTCGAACACCCGGAAGAACGTCGCGCGGTGGAAGTCCGACGCGGCCGCGATCTCCTCGACCGTGGTCGCCTCGAACCCCTGCTCGCGGAAGAGCCGCAGCGCGGCGAGCGTCAGGGCCCGGCGCGTCTGCTCCCGCTTGCGCTCGCGCCGGTTCGGTGCAGCAGCCATCGCGCCAACCTATTCGAGGGGGCTTGGACCCGACGGTCGCTGCACGTCCGCCGGGGCACCGCGGGGCGAGCCCCGCTCACGCCCGAACCGCGGCCCTACGAGGATGGGCCCTAACTCTGGGGGGTCCCCCGGGGGAGAACGCGGCCTCCCGCACCTAAGGTGCGCCCGTGCGCAACACCAGAGCTCTCCGTCGCCGTCGATCACTCCTGGCGGGGGCGCTGGCCTGCGCCCTGGCGTTGGGCGGCCGGGGCGGCGACGGGGGCGGGTCCGGACAGGAGCGCCGGATCGGCCGCAACCGCCGGGCCGAGCGCCTCGGCCGCCACGCCGAAGGGCCACGCGGCGACGCCCGGCCGTCCCCGGGCCGGGAGGACGCGGACCCCGTCGTCGAACGTGGCCGCCAGCGCGCGCACGACGCTCGTCTTGCCCATTCCCACCGCACCGGTGAGCAGCAGCGCGCGCGCCGGCTCGCCGGGTCGGACCGCGGCGCCGCGGCGCAGCGCCTCGAGGACGGCGCCGCGCTCCAAGAGGGTCCCGCCGCCCTCGGTCGCGAGCCGCTGCACGCGGGCAGCCTACGCGCAGCGGACCGCACCGAGGGGGCCGCGGCGCGCGCGCCGGCGCGCCCCCTTCGTCATCACGCGCCCGATCAGGTGGCGGCGCCCTCGGCCTCGACGGCCTCGCCGTCCTCGACCTCGGCCTCGAGGAAGTCCGCCTCGATCCGCGTCGCGTCGCGGGAGGTGCCGCGGATGACCTCGTCGGGCGAGCCGTTCTCGAGGAAGCGGCCGTTGCGCATGCCGTAGTAGACGGCCTGCGGGTGGTGGAGGACCATCGCCAGCGTCGACTGCTCCGGGGTGGGGGAGTAGCCGTCGGTGAGCGCCATCCCGATCTGCGAGATGTCGAGCAGGTCGCGCACCTTCTCGTGCTCGGACTGGTCGGGGATCGCCGGGTAGCCCCAGGAGAGGCGGCGGCCCTGCGTCTCGGGGATGCCGAACCAGCCGCGGAGCTTCCAGTGCAGCCACTCCGACAGGCCCTCGGCGGTCTGCACGCCGAGGCCGTGGACGAACAGCTGCTCGGCGTACTCGCCGTCCTTCTCGAGCTGCGCCATGAGTTCGGTGACCTCGTCGCCGACGGTCAGGGCCTGCACGGCCAGGACGTCGAGCTCCTCCGGCGCGCTCCAGGTCCCGTCGTCCTGCCGGACCCCGGGACGGAAGAAGTCGGCGCTCGCCATCCGGTCGCCGACCTGCTGGCGCGGGGTCACGAACCGCGTCAGCTCGGTCGCGCGGTCCTCGGGGTCGAGGACGACGATCTCGTTGCCGGCGGCGTAGCAGGGGAAGATCCCCAGCAGCGCCCGCGGGTGCAGGTACGTCTGCTCGCGCCACATCCGCTCGAGCTTGTGGCGGAAGCCCTCGCCGGCGTCCGGGTCCGACGGGTCGCCCTCGATGAGCTTCTTCCAGGCGTCGCCCTTGATGCCCTTGCCGCCCCAGTGGAGCTTGAAGAGCACGTGGGTGTCGAGGTGGCGGTAGAGCTCGTCCATGTCGACGGGGATCTCGCGCACGCCCCAGAACGGCGGCTCCGGGATCGGCACGTCGGTGGCGACCGGGGACCGGACGGTGTCGTCGTCGGTCGGCGGCAGGTCCTTCTCGACCTTCGCCTGGTCGCGCAGCTTGATCGCGCCCGCGCGGATCTCCTCGAGCATCTGCGGGTGCTCGTCGCGGTCGACCATCCGGTCCATCACGCCGAGGCCCTCGAAGGCGTCCTTGCAGTAGAAGACGCCGCCCTCGTAGGTCGTGTCGTCGTCCAGGCCGTTGGGGTGCAGCGCGCGGTAGGAGAAGTTGCGGTTGATCGCCGCGCCGCCGATGAGGACCGGGTACTTCAGGCCCTGGGCGTGGAGCTCCTGGACGGCCAGCGGCATCTGCTTGGACGTCGACACCAGCAGCGCCGACAGGCCGATCGCCGTGGCGTCGTGCTCCTTGGCCGCATCGAGGATCGTGCCGACCGGGACCTGCTTGCCGAGGTCGACGACGGTGTAGCCGTTGTTCGACAGGATCGTGTTGACGAGCGACTTGCCGATGTCGTGGACGTCGCCGAAGACCGTCGCCAGGACGACGGTGCCCTTCGTGTAGTCCGCGGTGCGCTCGAGGTAGTTCTCCAGCTGCGCGACGGCGCGCTTCATCACCTCGGCGGACTGCAGGACGAACGGCAGGATGAGCTCGCCGGCACCGAACTTGTCGCCGACCTCCTTCATCGCCGGCAGCAGCACGTCGTTGAGCACCGGCACGGCGCCGAGCTTCTCCACGGCGCGATCGATGTCGGCCTCGACGCCGTCGCGCTTGCGCTTGAGGATGCGGAAGTGCAGCGCCTCCTCCGGCTCCATCTCGGCGGTCGGGTCGACGGCCGGGCCGGCGTCCTCCTCCGCGCCCTGGGACTCGAAGTGGTTGATGAACCTCGGCAGCGCGTCGTCGCTGCGGTTCCAGACGAGGTCCTCGGCGAGCTGGCGCTCCGTCGGGTCGATCTCGCCCATCGGGATGATGTGCGCCGGGTTGACCATCGCGAGGTCCAGGCCGGCCTCGACGCAGTGGTAGAGGAAGACCGAGTTCAGGACCGAGCGGGCCTTCAGGCCGACGCCGAAGGAGACGTTCGACACGCCGAGCGACGTCTTCACGCCCGGCAGGCGGTCGCGGATCTGGCGGATCGCCTCGATCGTCTGGATCGCCGAGTCCTTCCACTCCTCGTCGCCGGTGGTGAGGGTGAAGGTCAGCAGGTCGAAGATCAGCGCCTCGGGCTCCAGCCCGTGCTCGTCGCAGGCGATCTGCTTGATCCGCTCGGCGATCTCGAGCTTGCGCTCGACCGTCTTGCCCATCCCGACCTCGTCGATGGTCAGGGCGATCACCGCGGCGCCGTGCTGCAGCGCCAGCGGGATGACCTCGTCCATCTTGTCGCGACCGGCCTCGAGGTTCACCGAGTTGACGATCGCGCGGCCGGGGATCTGCTCCAGGGCCGTCTTGATGACGTCGGGCTCGGTCGAGTCGATCTGGATCGGGGCGGGCTGCGTGAGGCTGATGCGCTTGACCACCTGGCGCATCTGCTCGGCCTCGTCCGTGCGCTCCGTGAGCGCGACGCAGACGTCGAGGACGTGCGCGCCGCCCTCGACCTGGCCCTCGGCGATGCCGACCAGGGCGTCGTAGTCCTCGGCGAGCAGGAGCTCCTTCGCCTTGCGCGAGCCCTGCGAGTTCACGCGCTCGCCGACGATCGTGGGCCGCGGCTCCTGCACGAGGTCGGCCGCCCCGATCATCGAGGAGACCTTGATCCCGCCGGTCGGGCGCTGCGCCTTCCCGGCGTCGTGCGAGGTCGCGCCGGCCGGCTTGGAGGCGACCCGCTCGGCGATCGCGGAGATGTGCTCCGGCGTCGTGCCGCAGCAGCCGCCGACGACGGCCACGCCGTACTGGTCGACGAACTCGCCCAGCGCCTTGGCCAGGGGCTCGGGCTGCTCGGGGAAGACCGTCTCGCCGTTGACGCCCTGCTGCGGGATGCCGGCGTTCGGGATGCAGTGCACCGGGACGGAGCTGTGCTCGCCGAGGTAGCGGATCGCGTCGCGCATGTCCTCCGGGCCCGTCGAGCAGTTCAGGCCGATGACGTCGACCTTCAGCGCCTCGAGCGTCGTGAGGACCGCGGCGATGTCGGTGCCCAGCAGCATCTTGCCGCCGTTGGGCAGCAGCGACACGGAGATCTGCAGCGGCACCGAGCGGCCCAGCGTCTTGAACGCCTCGCGGGCGCCGAAGATCGCGGCCTTCACCTCGAGGATGTCCTGCGCGGTCTCGATGATGAGGAGGTCCGAGCCGCCCTCGACGAGGCCGCGGGACTGCTCCTCGAAGACCTCGACGAGCTCGCCGAAGCGGATGTTGCCGAGCGTCGGGTCGTCGGAGGCCGGCAGGAAGCCCGTCGGGCCGATCGAGCCGGCGACGAAGCGGTCCGGCCCGGCGGCCTTGCGGGCGATCTCCGCGGCGCGACGGTTGATCTCCAGCGTGTGGTCGGCGAGGCCCCACTCGTCGAGCTTCAGGCGGGAGGCCTGGAACGAGTCGGTCTCCAGCACGACGGCGCCCGCGTCGAGCATCGTCGTGTGGAGCTCCTCGATGACGTCGGGCCGGTTGAGGACGAGGACCTCGTGCGCGCGGCCGGGGAGCCGGTAGTCCTTCTCCAGCGAGAGGTTCTTGTCCTCCAGCAGCGCGCCCATGGAGCCGTCGAAGACGACGACGCCCTCCCGCACCGCTGCCAGGTAATCGCGCTCGGCCATGGCGTCAAGGCTAGCAACGATCGTCCAAACCTTGACACAAGCGTGTCAAGGTTCGCGCGACCGGTGGCCGGACCTCGAACCTGGGTAGCACCCACCCTGGTGGACCCCCACGGAGGAGCGACATGACCGACCGCCCGGACACCCCGACCGATCCGCAGGGCCGACCGCCCGAGCGCGCCGGCTGCCCGGTGGCGCACGACGGCGTCACGCAGCGCGGCAGCGAGAGCGAGAACCCGGGCATGCCGTCGCCGACCCCGGTGACGAGTCGCCCCCGCACGAACCGCGACTGGTGGCCCGACGCCCTGGACCTGTCGGTCCTGCACGTCCACCACCCGCGCGCGAGCCCCCTCGGCGCGGGGTTCGACTACCGCGCGGCGTTCGCCGGGCTCGACGTCGAGGAGCTCCGCCGCGACCTCCTGGCGCTCATGACGGACTCGCAGGACTGGTGGCCGGCGGACTTCGGCCACTACGGCGGCCTGTTCATCCGCATGAGCTGGCACGCGGCCGGGACCTACCGGACGACCGACGGCCGCGGGGGCGGGGGCGAGGGCGCCCAGCGCTTCGCCCCGCTGAACAGCTGGCCCGACAACGCGAACCTCGACAAGGCCCGCCGCCTGCTGTGGCCGATCAAGCAGAAGCACGGCCAGGCGATCTCCTGGGCGGACCTCCTCGTCCTCGCCGGCAACGTCGCGCTGGAGTCGATGGGGTTCCGGACCTTCGGCTTCGGCTTCGGGCGCGAGGACGTCTGGGAGCCGGAGGAGATCTTCTGGGGCCCGGAGGACGCGTGGCTCGGGGACGAGCGCTACGTGAGCGACTCGGAGATGACCGCGGACGTCGGCGCGACGGAGATGGGCCTCATCTACGTCAATCCGGAGGGTCCGCGCGGCGTCCCCGACCCGGCCGCCGCGGCCCCGTTCATCCGCGAGACGTTCGCGCGGATGGCGATGGACGACGAGGAGACGGTCGCCCTCATCGCGGGCGGGCACACGTTCGGCAAGACGCACGGCGCCGCCGACGCCGCGCAGCACGTCGGGCCGGAGCCCGAGGCGGCGCCGCTGGAGCAGCAGGGGCTCGGCTGGCGCAGCGACCACGGCACCGGCGCGGGTCCCGACACGATCACCAGCGGCCTCGAGGTCACCTGGACGACGACCCCGACCCGGTGGTCCAACGACTTCTTCGAGCACCTCTTCGGCTACGAGTGGGAGCTCGAGCAGAGCCCCGCGGGCGCGCACCAGTGGGTGGCCAAGGACGCCGAGGCGACGGTGCCCGATCCGTTCGACCCCGAGCGTCGTCGTCGCCCGACGATGCTCACGACCGACCTGGCGCTGCGCCACGATCCGGAGTACGAGCGGATCTCGCGCCGCTTCCTCGAGCATCCCGAGGAGTTCGAGCAGGCGTTCGCGAAGGCCTGGTTCAAGCTCCTGCACCGCGACATGGGGCCGCTCTCGCGCTACCTCGGGCCGTGGGTGCCCGAGCCGCAGCTCTGGCAGGACCCCGTGCCGGCGGTCGACCACGAGCTCGTCGACGCCGACGACGTCGCGGCGCTGAAGCGGGCGATCCTCGACGCGGGACCGAGCGTCGCGGACCTCGTGACGACGGCGTGGGCGGCCGCGTCGAGCTTCCGCGGGACCGACATGCGCGGCGGCGCCAACGGCGCGCGGATCCGGCTCGCGCCCCAGCGGGACTGGGAGGTGAACGAGCCGCAGCGCCTCGCGCGGGTGCTCGAGGCGCTCGAGGGCGTGCAGCGCGATTTCGAGGCGGCGCAGTCCGGGGGCACGCGGGTGTCGCTCGCCGACCTCGTCGTCCTCGGCGGCGCGGCGGCGGTCGAGGAGGCCGCGCGGCGGGCCGGCGTCGAGGTCGAGGTGCCGTTCTCGCCCGGACGCACGGACGCGACGCAGGAGCAGACCGACGTCGCGTCGTTCGCGGTGCTCGAGCCGCGCGCCGACGGCTTCCGCAACTGGATCCGCGAGGGCCAGCCGCTGTCGCCGGAGACGCTGCTCGTCGACCGCGCGTACATGCTGCGCCTCAGCGCGCCCGAGATGACCGTCCTGCTCGGCGGGCTGCGGGTGCTCGGGGCCAACCACGGCGGCGCGCCGGAGGGGGCGTTCACCGACCGACCGGAGACGCTGACCAACGACTTCTTCGTCCGCCTGCTCGATCCGGGCGTGCGCTGGTCGCCGGTCGGCGAGCACCGCTACGAGGGGCGCTCGCGCGCGACGGACGAGGTCGTCGGCACGGCGACCTCGGTCGACCTCGTGTTCGGTGCCCACGCCCAGCTGCGCGCCATCAGCGAGGTCTACGCCGACGCCGGGGGCCAGGAGCGCCTCGTGCGCGACTTCGTCGCCGCGTGGGCGAAGGTCATGGACCTCGACCGGTTCGACCTGGCCTGACCGGCGCGGTCCGCGCGGGCGCGCCGTCCGGCGACGCCCGCGCGGGGCGGGGCGGTGTGCGAGGCTCGCGCCATGCCGACCGCCACCGACCAGCCGAAGCTCGTCCTGCACCAACTCCCGCCGTCGCATCCGTGCGCCACGGTCCGGGCCGCGCTGCGGCTCAAGGGGCTGGAGGCCGAGGTCGTCGACCTCGACATGGCCGGGCACAACGCCGCGGTGGAGGAGGTCTACGGCGAGGGACGCCGCACGGTCCCCGGCCTGCTCGTCGACGATCGCCCGGTCCACGGCACGGTGGCGATCCTGCGCCGGCTCGAGGAGCTGCGCCCCGACGTCGCGCCGCTCTACCCGGACCCGATCGCCGACCGCGTGCGCGAGGCCGAGGACTGGGCCGACGGGCACCTGCAGGACCTCGGCCGGCGGCTGCCGTGGGGCGCGCTGCACTTCCGCCCCGAGCGGCTCGCCGCCCTGGCCGGCGGGGGACCGCTCGACCCCGCCGGGACCGACTACGCGATGCGCTTCGTGCGGGCCGCGTGGAAGTACCACGGGCTGAGCGCCGCCCGGCTGGCGGAGGACCTCGCCGGGCTGCCGGCCGTGCTCGCGCAGATCGGCGAGCTCGTCGACGAGGGCGTGCTCGGGGGCGAGGCGCCGAACGCCGCCGACCTCCACGTCGGGGCGACGCTGCGGGTCATCGCGGTCGTCGGGGACGTCCGGCCGCTCGTGGAGGCCAGCCCGGGCTGGTCGATCGTCGAGCGGTTCTTCCGGCCGGCGCCCGTCGCGATCCCGGCCGGCGCCTACCCCGAGGGCTGGACGCCGACCGCCTGAGCGCCTCCTCGGCTCAGGCCGTCGCGCCGCCGAGCCACGCGCGCAGGCGCGGCATCGCGGCGCCGGCCGTGTCGCCCTGCACGTCCTGGGCGAGATCCGCGATCGAGACGTCGGCGAGCGCCGTGCGCCAGGCGTCCTCGGCGGCGAGCATCGCGCGGGCGATCGCGCACGGCCGGACGCAGGCCGACGGCGGCGCCGCGAGCGGCCCGCGCTGGCGGATCTCCGTACAGCGGAACGCCGGGGCCTCGCCGTCGATCGCGCGGACGACGTCGAGCAGCGAGATCTCCGCCGCGTCGCGCGTCAGCGCGTAGCCGCCGTCCTTCCCCTGCGTCGAGCGCACGAGGCCGGCGCGGGCCAGCGCCTGGAGGTGCTTGGCGAGGTACGTCGGCGACACGCCGTGCAGCTCGGCGAGCCGGGCGGCGGGCACGGGCGCGCGGGCCTGGCTCAGCGAGAGGCAGCAGTGCAGCCCCCATTCGACGCCTCCGGAGAGCTTCATCGCCCCAACGAGGATAGACGTTGTCCGAGTTGTGGTAGAACTCGGACAACAATCATCCGAGTTCAGGAGTCCCTCATGCAGATCGCCGTCGCAGGAGCCACCGGCAACGCCGGCCGCCGGATCACCGCCACCCTCCGCGAGGCGGGGCACGAGGTGCGCGAGCTCGCCCGCAGCCGGGGCGTCGACCTGACGACGGGCGAGGGGCTCGACCTGTCCGGGGTCGAGGTCGTCGTCGACGCGGCGAACCCGCCGACGCTCGACGAGGCGGAGGCCACCGCGTTCTTCCGCGACGTGGCGCGGACGCTCGGGACCGCGGCCCGGGACGCCGGGGTGCGCCGGACGGTGCTCGTCTCGATCGTCGGCGTCGACCTCGCGACCGAGGACAACCCGTACTACGCGGCGAAGCTCCAGCACGAGGTCGCCCACCGGCAGCACGCGCCGGGGCTGCGGATCCTGCGCGCGACGCAGTTCCACGAGATCGCGCAGCAGATGCTCGACTGGATGGGCGACGGCGAGCGGGCCGTCGTGCCCGACATGCCGGTCCAGCCCGTGGACCTGGAGGAGGTCGCCCGGCAGGTGCTGCGCCTGGCGACGGAGGAGACGCCGGAGCTCGTCGAGCTCGGCGGGCCGCGTCGCGAGCGCCTGCCGGAGATGAGCCGGCGACTCGCCGCGGGCACGGTCGTCGTCGAGCCCGGCCCGACGAACGACGCCATCCGCCACGGCGTCCTGCTGCCGGGGCCCGACGCCGTGATCGCCGGCCGGGACTTCGACGCCTGGCTCGCGGCGCGGGCGTGACCGCCCGGGACGGCGCGCGGCGGGACGGTCAGCTGCTGGACGGCACCGCGTCGACCCGGTCCCAGCGTCGCGCGGCGAGATCGTCGCGCCCGATGACGAACGCGACGTCCCCACCGTCGAGGAACTCGCCGCCGAACGTCCACGGGACGACCGTGAGCACCGCGACCTGGCCGACGCCCCGAGGGTCGTCCTGGGCCGTCTGCGGGATGCCGAGGATGGCGTTGGCAGAGCGGCCGTCGTCCCGGCCGTACCGGGGGACGTCCCAGCGATCGGCCCAGCGCGTCGTGACCCGCTCGTAGCGGCGGCTCTGCGATCGCGTGAGCCGGTAGCGGCGGTCGTACCGCGCCGTCCAGGAGTCCGTCAGGGTCAAGCGCGGACGCCAGGCGAGCGGGAAGCGCGGCACCGAGGCGGGGGCGGAGTCGCTCGGGGCACGGCGCGTCGCCCGCGGCCGGGTCGCCTGTCGCAGCGTCGTGCCGGGTGGGACGTACCAGACGCGGAGCGCGCTCCCCGCGTGGTTGCCCGAATCGGTCGGCTCCCAGAGGGATTCGAGCGCGGCGAAGAAGAGGAGCGTCCCGTCGGCGGGCAGGAGCTCCCGCTGCGGGAACCGGGGGACCTCGGCCAGGTCGACGATCGCGACGAAGTCGAGGGGACGGCCGCGGCGCACGGGCCACGTCTCGCCGGCGGGGAGCACGCCGCGGCCGCCGATCCGGCTCGTGCCCGGGCCCGTGCGACGGACCGCGAACGCACCCCACTCGGCGGCGGCGACGAGCCGCCCGGAGGCGCGCGCGGGCAGGTCGCGCTCGCGGAGCTCCCGTCCGAGGGCCCGGCGCTCGGCGGCGTCGTCGGGGACCGGCGCGGCCGCGGCCTGCTGCGTGGCCCCGGACACCAGCAGGAGGGTGAGCAGGAGGACGGGACGCAGGCGCATGCGTCCCGGGTTCTACCGCGAGGGCTCCGGCCGACGTCCGCACTGGCCGAACGACCGAGGGGTGCCGCGCCTGTCACGATCGGTCGATGCCGACGATCTGGACCATCGGCTACGAGAAGCTCCTGGCGCCCGAGCTCGTGCAGGAGCTCGAGGACGCCGGCATCGAGCGGCTGATCGACGTGCGCTTCCGTCCGCAGTCCCGCCGCGCCGGCCTGTCGAAGACCCGCCTGGGGGAGGCTCTGGCGGACCGCCGGATCGCGTACGAGCACCGTCGCTCGCTCGGCACGCCGCCGGACATCCGGATCGACTTCCAGCAGGGCCGGATCGCCCAGGGTCGCGCGCGGATGGCCCAGCACCTCGAGGAGACCGCCGGCGAGGCGATCGACGCCCTCGCCGACGAGCTCCAGGCCGACCCGCCGGGCCCGCGCACCGCGCTGCTCTGCCTCGAGCACGACCCCGCCGTCTGCCACCGGCGGGTCGTCACCGAGGCCCTCGCCGCCCGCATCCCGGACCTCGAGGTCGTCGACCTCTGAGGCGCGAGCCGCACGTCCGGGACGCGATCGGTGAGCCGCCCTGGCCGAGACGGCGGAACCCCCGTCGCAGACGGGGGTTCCGGGTCCTGCCGATGCCCTCGGAGGGCGGCGGCGAGCGCTACTTGATGAAGAGCATCTCCTGGTACTGCGGGAGCGGCCAGATCTTGTCGCTGACGATCTTCTCGAGCTTGTCGGCGACGACGCGGAGCTCGTCCATCGCCACGAGGACCTCGTCGCGGAGGTACGTCACGAACTCGGGGTCGGTGAACTCGCCCTCCTTCGCGTTGAGCTCCTCGAGCTTCAGGATCTTCGCGTAGAGCTCCTCGGTGAGGGCCTTCGTCTCGGCGGCGGGGCCGTCGAGGCCGGCGACCTGCAGCTCGGTGAGGTGCTGCGTGGCGGCGGGGAAGATCAGCGTCCGGGCCATCGTCGCGGCCGTCTCGGCCTCGATGTTGACCTTCACGCCGTACTGCTCGAGGAGGATCTCGTAGCGGGCCTCGGTCTCGCGCTCGTTGAGCACGTTGTACTTCTCGAACAGCGCGATCGCCTCGGGCGTCACGATCTGCGGGAGGGCGTCCGGCGTCGTGCGGAGGTTCAGCAGGCCGCGCTTTGCCGCCTCCTCCTGCCACTCCTCGGAGTAGCCGTCGCCGCCGAACACGACGCGGCTGTGCTTCGCGTACTCCTCGCGCACGAGCTCGGTCACCGCCGCGGCGAGCTCCGTGCCGGACTCGAGCTTCTCGCTCAGGAGACCGGCGAGGTAGTCGATCGACTCGGCGGCGATCGTGTTCAGGACGGTGTTCGTCAGGCCCAGGGACTGCGAGGAGCCCAGGGCGCGGAACTCGAACTTGTTGCCGGTGAACGCGAACGGCGAGGTCCGGTTGCGGTCGCCGCCGTGGCGCGGCAGCGGCGGCAGGACCGGCGTGCCGAGGCCGAGGAACGAGCCGGGGGCCGACGGGTCGCCGTCGCCCTGGACGATCGCGTCGAAGACGCCCTCGAGCTCGCTGCCCAGGAAGATCGAGATGATCGCCGGCGGCGCCTCGTTCGCGCCGAGCCGGTGGTCCTGGCCGATGTTGGCGACCGTCGCGCGCAGCAGGCCCGCGTACTTGTCGACCGCCCGCACGACCGCCGTCGTGAAGAACAGGAAGATGAGGTTCGAGTACGGCGTGTCGCCCGGATCGATGAGGTTCCCGCCGAGGTCGGTCGTCATCGACCAGTTGTTGTGCTTGCCCGAGCCGTTGACGTTCGCGAACGGCTTCTCGTGCAGGAGGCAGACGAGCCCGTAGTGCGGCGCCGTGGACTCCAGCACCTGCATCACGAGGTGCTGGTGGTCGGCGGCCATGTTCGAGCCCTCGTACAGCGGGGCGATCTCGTACTGGCCCGGCGCGACCTCGTTGTGGCGCGTCACGATCGGCACGCCGAGCTTCGCGAGCTCGCGCTCGACGTCGAGCATGTAGGCGAGGACCCGCTCGGGGATCGCGCCGAAGTAGTGGTCGTCCAGCTCGTGGCCCTTCGGCGGCTTCGCGCCGAAGAGCGTCCGGCCAGTGGTCCGCAGGTCCGGGCGCTCGTAGTAGTACTGCTCGTCGACGAGGAAGTACTCCTGCTCCGGGCCGATCGAGGTGAAGACCCGCTGCGGGGCGTCGTCGCCCAGGACGCGGAGGGCCGCGATCGCGGACTTGCTCAGCGCGTCCATCGAGCGCAGGAGCGGGATCTTCGAGTCCAGCGCCTCGCCCGTCCACGACGTGAACGCCGTCGGGATGCAGAGCAGCGCGCCGTTCGGGTTCTCGAGGATGAACGCCGGCGACGTCGGATCCCAGGCGGTGTAGCCGCGGGCCTCGTTCGTCGCCCGGATGCCGCCGCTGGGGAACGAGGAGGCGTCGGGCTCGCCCTGGATGAGCTCCTTGCCCGAGAACTCGGCCAGCGCGTTGCCGTCGCCGGTCGGCCGGAAGAAGCTGTCGTGCTTCTCCGCCGTCCGGCCGGTCAGCGGCTGGAACCAGTGGGTGTAGTGGGTGGCGCCCTTCTCCAGGGCCCAGTCCTTCATCGCGGAGGCGACGGCGTCGGCGAGGCTCACGTCGAGCGCCTCGCCGCGCTCGAGCGTGCGCTGCAGGCGCTTGTAGACGTCCTTCGGCAGGCGCTGGCGCTGGACGGCCGGACTGAACACGTTCGTGCCGAACACCACGTTCTGCGGACGCGTCAGGTCGTCGGCGCCGAACGCGACGTCGTCAGCGGTCCACCGCGCGGCGGAGACGTTCCTCTGGCGAGACTGGGTCATGGGGTGCTGATGCTCCTCGGGTTCAGTGGCCGGTCCGTCGTCGAGACGCAGGAAGACGCGCCCGCGGGAAGCGAACCGGCGGCGAGCGTAGGTCGGCCCGGACGACCCGGACCTTATCCCGATGTCCAAACGTCCCGGGCCCGCGGTCGCCGGAACGGAGGGGGCCCCACCATGTGGAGCATCTGCACATCCGGTCTTTCGCCAACCGGACAGGCGCGCCGCCGCTCCTGCTCACGAACCTTCCGTCTCGTCCGATCAAGGAGGAATCACGGATGTCACGGACCCTTCGGGGGCACGGCGCGACCGACGCGCCGGGCGCCCCGCCCCAGGAGCGCGCATCGCGCGTCCGACCGCCCGCCGGCTGGAAGATGCCGTCGCGCAAGCGCCTCGGCTTCGCGGCGCTGACCACGATCATCACGTCGCTCATCGCGATGCCAGCCGCGTCGTGGGCGCTCTACCCGCCCGACAATGGCTACACCGGCGCCGACGCGGGGAAGGTCCCGACGGACCTCCTCGGCCTCGTCAACGAGCTGAACTACGTCTGGCTCATCCTCGGCGCCGCGCTCGTGTTCTTCATGCAGGTCGGCTTCCTCGGCCTCGAGCTCGGGTTCTCCCGCGGCAAGAACGTCGGCTCCGGCGTCGCGAAGATCATCGTGAACATCGCGGTGGCCGCCGTCGTGTGGTGGGCCGTCGGCTACTCCTTCGCGTTCGGCGCGGACGGCGGCAAGATCCTCGGCTCGGGCGACTTCTTCTACTCGCTGACCTTCGACGGCGAGGGCGTCCCCGACGCGAGCGGCTGGCCGTTCTTCTTCTTCCAGTTCACGTTCGCGGCCGTCTCGCTCGCGATCGTCTGGGGCTCGACGCTCGAGCGGATCAAGTTCATCGCCTACCCGATCTTCGCGTTCGTCTTCATCGCGATCATCTACCCGCCGGTCGCCCACGCGACGTGGTCGGGCGTCGGCATCTTCGGCGGCGACAACGGCCTGACGATCGGCGACGCGGCCGGCGCGCTGGACTTCGCCGGCTCCGGCGTCGTCCACCTCTGCGGTGCGACCGCCGCCCTCGCCGCGACCCTCGTGCTCGGGCCGCGCCGGGGCAAGTACGGTCCCGACGGCAAGCCGCGGGCGATCCCGGGGCACTCCATGCCGATCTTCGGCATCGGCGTCCTCGTCCTGTGGCTCGGCTGGTTCGGCTTCAACGGCGTCTCGACGCTGAACACCGACGGCGGCGTCTTCGGCCACGTCATCGCCGTGACGAACCTCTCGGCCGCGGCGGGCGTCATCGGCGCCGGCCTCGCGATGTGGCTCAAGACGAAGACCTTCGACGTCGGCATGCTCGGCAACGGCGCGATCGCCGGTCTCGTGGCGATCACCGCCCCCGCCGGCTACGTCGCGATGTGGGCGGCCCCGATCATCGGCTTCATCGGCGGCCTGATCGTCGTCTTCGGCGTCCTCTTCATCGACCGCATCGGCATCGACGATCCCGTCGGCGCCACGTCGGCCCACGGCCTGGCGGGCATCTGGGGCACCCTCGCGGTCGGCCTCTTCCTCGATCCGAAGCTCCAGGCGTACAACGCCCTGGGCGGCGACCCGAGCGGTGGCCTGTTCACCGGCGGCGGCGTCGACCAGCTCGCCGTCCAGGCGGTCGTGGTGATCGTGACCTTCCTCTGGGTCTTCGCCACCTCCTTCGCGGTCTTCTGGCTCATCAAGAAGACGGTCGGCCTGCGCGTCTCCGAGGAGGAGGAGATCGCCGGACTGGACATCTCGGAGCACGGCATGTACGGCTACCCGGAGCAGTTCATCCCGGAGGCCGAGCTCGTCGGCTACTCCCCGGCGCCGATCAAGACGGGAGCCTGAGTCATGAAGATGGTCATCGCGTTCATCCGCCACGAGGCCTTCGAGCCCATCCGTGGGGAGCTCCTGAGCCTCGGGTTCCCGAGCCTCTCGATCTCCGAGGTCAAGGGCTCGGGCCGGCAGAAGGGCGTGACGGAGCGCTACCGCGGCGCCGAGATCACGAACTACCTGCGGCCGAAGGTGAAGCTCGAGACGGTCGTCGACGACACGGACGTGCAGACGGTCGTCGACACGATCCTCAAGCACGCCCGCACCGGTGCGGTCGGCGACGGCAAGGTGTTCGTCGCGCCGATCGAGGAGTCGTACCGGATCCGGACCGGCGAGTCGGGGTCCGAGACGCTCCAGACGCACTCCCCGGAGGACCTGCCGTCCTGAGGGCGGCCGACCGGGGCTGACGCCCCACGGTCGCCCTCCGGGGCGGCCGACCGGACTCCGTGACGCGCGCCGTCGGCTCTCGAGCCGGCGGCGCTTCGTCGTTCCGGCCTCGCCTCGCCTCGCTCCGGTCCGGTCATGCCCTCGGGGCGGCCACGGCCCCCGGAACGCGGACGGCCGCCTCGTGGGCGGCCGTCGGAGACTCGGTGGCGCGCCGCGCGGCGCGCGCGGCTCAGGTGGCGGGGACGACCTTCCCGGTGTCCGGGTCGATCGTCGTCTCCTCCGGCTTGCCGTCGATCCGCACGTCGAAGGTGCCCGACGCGCGTCCCCCGCTCGCCCGGACCGCGCCGTTCTGCTCGACGGCGGCGGCGACGCGCCAGCGCACCGTGTGGCGTCCGGCGACCGTCGGCGTGAGCTTCCAGCGGAACGTCCGCTCGGCCCCGGCGGGCAGCGACCCGAGCGCCCACGTGTCGACGTAGGCGGTCTGGCCGCCGGCCGGCGGCTGATCGACGATCCAGATCGGGCGCCGCGGATCGGCGATCCGGCCGGCGCCGTTGTCCTCGCCGGCGACGCGCCGCTCGAGGCCGTTCAGCACGACGGCGACGTCCGGCAGGGGCCGGCTGTCCTGGTTGCGGACCGTGATCTCGAGCGTCCGCTGGTCGGCGAGGCGCTGGCGCTCCGGGAAGGAGGCGCTGACGGCGACGCGGAACGGCTCGCCCTTCGCGGCGTCCTCGATCTCCGGGTCGTCGCCGCCGCAGGCGGAGACGCCCAGGGCCAGGCCGGCGGCCAGGGCCAGCGTCGACGCTCGATATCGCGTGGTGCCCCGGATCCCCTCCATCACGCGCGGCAGGCTAACACAGGGCGTCCAGCCCGCTGGACCCGTCGTCCGGTCAACGCCGGGTGGCGGGGAACGGTCCTCGCGCGTGCGTGCGCGGGGGCGCGCGACGCGCGGTCGAGCGGGGGCGCGCCGGGGCATCCCGGGGGCTCACCCGGGTGAGGCCGGGGTCGGGCGGGCGCTCGGGGTCCGAGGGTTCCGCGACCGTCGGTAGGGTTTGCGCGTCGCCCGCGCCGCAGCGGGAGTGTGGCCGCTGGCACACACCCGCCGCATGGCGTAGGCTGCGCACCTGCCCGGCTGACCGCGGCCGGGCACTGGGAGGCCCCGAGGAGTCCATGGTCAGCACCGTCGCCAATCGCGTCTTCGATCCCGCCAAGAGCGCCTTGGAGGAGATCGGCGACGTGATGATCCTGACCGGCAAGGTGCTGGTCTCGGCCGTCCGCCCACCGTATTCCTACGGCGACGAGTTCGTCCATCAGTTCCTGTTCGCGCTCCGGCTCTGCTGGTTCCCGCTGCTCGTCTCGACCGTCGCCTTCGGCTTCGGCGCACCGGGCCTGCAGGCCGCGAACTTCCTCGTGCTGTTCGGCGCGCTCGATCGCCTCGGCGGCTTCTTCGTGCTCGCGTCGATCCGCGAGTTCGCGCCGTTCGTGACGGCGATCGTCATGGCCGGCGTGGCGGGCACCGCGATCACCGCGGACCTCGGCGCCCGGAAGATCCGCGAGGAGCTCGACGCGCTCCAGGTCCTCGGCGTCGATCCGGTGAAGAGCCTCGTCGTGCCGCGCTTCCTGGCGCTCATGATCGTCACGGGCCTCTTCGACGTCTACGCCCTGCTCTTCGGCATCTTCGGCGGCATCGTCGCGACGCTCGTCAACGGCGCCCCGCTCGGGCCGTTCTGGGCGACGTTCTTCTCGAACGCGTCGGTGACGGACCTCTGGGGGTCGTTCGTCAAATGCACCTTGTTCGGCGCGATCATCGCCGTCATCTGCTGCTACAAGGGGATGACCGCGAAGGGCGGCGCCGAGGGCGTCGGACGCGCGGTCAACCAGGCGGTCGTCATCGCGATGCTCGGCGTCTTCGCCTTCAACTACGTCTTCACCCAGACGCTCCTGGCCACCAACCCCGAGATGCTGGTGATCAAGTGAGCACGTCGTCGACCGCGCGCCGCGCCCACGAGGCCCGCCGATGAGCACCTGGCTCAACCAGCCCAAGGAGCTGCTCGCCGTCACCGGCGAGATGGGCAAGTTCTCCGCCCGCGTCGTGGGGCAGGTCGTCTCGCTGCGCGTGCTGCGGTTCCTCGGCGAGGGCCTGCGGCAGTCCGGCGTCCTCATCACCGGGTCCACGGCCGTCATCTGGGGCCTCGTCTTCGTGATCGGCCTGCAGTGCGGGCTCGAGGGCGCGTACTTCACGCGCTCGATCGGCTCGCCCGCCTACGCCGGCGTCTTCGCCGCATGGTGCGACCTGCGCGAGCTCGTGCCCTACGCCTTCGGCTACATGATGGCCGCGAAGGTCGGGACCGGCATCGTCGCCGAGCTCGGGTCGATGCGGATCTCGGACGAGATCGACGCCCTCGAGGTCATGGGCTTCGACTCCGTCCTCTTCCTCTGCGCCACGCGGCTGCTCGCCGCCTGGCTCGTGCTGCCGTTCATGTACGTGGCGTCGATCGGCGCCGGGTTCTTCGCCAGCTACCTCACCGTCGTCGAGCAGATCGGCGACGTGTCCTCGGGCGGCTACCTGCTCATCTTCTGGATGTTCCAGAACCCGCCGGACCTGCTGTACAGCCTCGCCAAGGCGATGACCATGGCGACCTTGATCGTGCTCGTCGGCTGCTACTACGGATATAACGCGGGTGGCGGTCCCGTCGGAGTCGGGACCGCGACCGCGAAGTCGATGGTCGTCAACCTCATCCTGGTGCACCTGGTGGGCATGCTCGGTACGCAGCTCTTCTGGGGCGCCAACCCACGAGCCCCAATCGGAGGCTAGGCCCATGCCGTTCATCCCCCGCCGTCGCCGCCAGGAGGAGCCGGAGGACCGGCCCGAGGCCGTCGCCGGCGACACCGTCGAGCAGCCCTCGGCCGCCGCGCAGGACGAGACCGTCGAGCAGCCGGCGGCCGCCGCGCCGGCCGAGGCCGCTCCGGCCGTGTCGCAGGACACGTCGGAGACCGAGCTCGACCTGCCCGACGAGCCGGCGAAGGATCCCGTGTCCTGGGGCTTCGACGAGGCCGAGGAGGAGCGCGTCGAGGTGGCCGCCGAGCGCGAGGAGCAGCCCGTCGTGGCCGCCGCCACGAACGCGCCGACGGGCGCGCCGCCGGCCGGTGGCGTCTCCGTGGTCCGCGAGGAGGTCCCCGTGGACCCGGACGACGAGTACGCGTGGCATACGGGGGTGCGGCATCCGACGGGTCAGCCGGATGCGGTGGAGTTCGTGGAGACGCACAAGGCGTTCGGGCGCAACCGGATCCTTCGTGGTCTGAACATGGGCCTGCCGGAGGGCATGATCTCGATGATCCTCGGCCCGTCCGGTACGGGGAAGAGCGTGTGCATCAAGCACATGGTCGGCCTGCTCTATCCCGATGAGGGTGATGTGCTGGTGCACGGCGATTCGGTGCCGTCGATGCCGCTGGAGCCGTTGTTGGAGATGCGCAAGAAGTTCGGGGTGCTGTTTCAGGACGGCGCGTTGTTCGGGTCGATGAACATCTTCGACAACGTCGCGTTCCCGCTGCGGCAGCACACCGACAAGG